>JANNVJ010000047.1:0-7368 GCA_031414375.1 Haliea sp. | reverse complement strand
GTTCGATTCCGAGTCACAGACGATGGAAGCGATCATCCTCGGCAAGGTGAAGGCTGGCGACGTGGTGGTAATCCGCTACGAAGGACCGAAGGGTGGCCCGGGCATGCAGGAGATGCTTTCACCCACCTCGGCGCTCATCGGACAGGGCCTGGGTGAATCGGTCGGGCTGTTGACCGACGGTCGGTTCTCCGGTGCCACTTGGGGCATGGTGGTCGGACACGTGGCGCCCGAAGCCTTTGTCGGCGGGCCGATCGCGCTGGTGCGCGAAGGCGACACGATCACCATCGATGCGCACAAACAGTTACTCCAGGTCCACGTGTCAGACGCAGAAATGGCGCAGCGTCGCGCCGTCTGGAAACAGCCCGCGCCACGTTACACGCGCGGCGTGATGGCGAAGTACGTGAAGCTGGTCTCGACTGCGTCAAAAGGTGCGGTGACGGACCGCTTCGATTGAAGGCGCATTTGCGCCACAAACAGCAGGTCGCAACGCTGCTATTGTAGGTAGCACTTGGGCCCTCTGGAGGGTGCGGCCCAGCGCAGGCCGTCGCTCCCTAGTAGCCCGCCACCCAGCCGCCGTAACGCCGGGGGTCCGCAGCGCCCAACAGCCAGCCGTCTTCGAGCATAATGGAACTGGTGCAGCCGGTGGTGCGATCACTGATATTCACTGGATGACCCATACCCTGCAGCAGTCTGACGGTATCCACGCTAAAGCCCTCTTCCATCTGCAGCTCGTCCGGCATCCATTGGTGGTGGACCCTGGGTGCCGCTGCGGCGGTGGCCACGTTCATATCGAACTCCATCGCGTTGAGCGCCATCTGTAATACGGTGCTGATAATCACGCTGCCGCCCGGGCTGCCGGTGGCCAGCCAGGGTTTACCATCGCGAAACACAATGGTCGGGCTCATGGATGACAGCGGGCGTTTGCCCGGTTCGATTTTATTGGCCTCTCCCTGCACCAGGCCGAAGGCGTTGCCTTTGCCAGGGCTGGTCGCGAAATCCGCCATTTCGTTATTGAGCAGCATACCGGTGCCGGGCACCACGATGTTGGAGCCGAAACTGAAGTTCAGCGTGTAGGTATTGCTGACCACGTTACCGAAGCGATCGGCCACACTGTAATGCGTCGTTTCGGTGCTCTCTCCATCAAGTAGTTTCCCCGGTGTGATGTCCACCGAGGGTGTGGCGCGCGTGCTGTCGATCAGTTGCCGCTGCCGCGCGGCGTAGGCCTTGTCGGTGAGTTGTGCCACCGGCACCGAAACGAAGTCCGGGTCGCCTAGATACAGGCTGCGGTCGGCATAGGCCAGCTTCATACTCTCGGTCAGGTAGTGCAGATAGGCAGCGGAGTTATGGCCCATCGCCCGCATGTCGTAGCCCTCCAGAATATTGAGCATCTGCACGATGTGTACACCGCCGGAGGAGGGCGGTGGGGTAGAAACAACCTCGAAGTCCCGGAAGGTGCCGCGCACCGGCTGTCGCTCCACGACTTGGTAGTTGGCGAGGTCCTCAGGCGTGATCAGGCCGCCCTCCGCTGTCATTTCTGCCGTGATGCGCTGTGCCACCTCGCCGCTATAAAAACCGGCTTTACCTTTGGCGCTGATTTGGCCCAGCGTCCAGGCCAGATCAGGTTGGCGCCAGATATCCCCCATGTCATAGGGCGAGCCGTCGGCGTGGAAAAACAGGCGCTCGGCGGCGGGATTCTTGCGCAACTGCTCGGCACCGGCGTTGATCTCATAGTTCAGTCCAAAGGACACGGTCAGGCCTTCGGCGGCCAGAGCGATGGCGGGTGCCAGCACTTGCTCGCGGCTGAGCGTGCCGTATTTTTCCAGCGCGTAGAGCAGGCCTGCCACGGTACCTGGCACGCCCGCCGCCTGCAGACTGAAGTACTCCTTGTCGTGGTCAAGATTGCCCTGCGCGTCCAGGAACATGTCTCTACTGGCGCCGGCCGGAGCGGTTTCACGGTAGTCGATGAGCGTTTGTCGATTTTCATCAGCCAGATGAATGAGCATGAAGCCGCCGCCCGCCAGATTCCCTGCCCTAGGGTAAGTCACCGCCAGCGCGAATCCTGTAGCGACCGCGGCATCCACCGCATTGCCGCCCTGGCGCAGCATTTGCGCGCCCACTTCAGCGGCCAGTTGCTCAGGGCCCGCCACCATGCCGTGGCGGGCCACGATCGGGAGGAAGCGCTCCCGGTAATCAATGATGGGTGTTGTCGTAGCCGCAGGCGCGTTGTTTGCTGCGGCAAGTGTCGCATTGGCACCGGCTGCTGCTGTGCCGTGCTGATCGCTCGTGGCACAAGAGGCCAAAGCCAGAAGCAACAGGCTTAGCGTAAGTAGTCGTTGGCGCAAATTTTTCACAGGCGGGATTCCATTTATTTGCCAGTGGCAGACTTTAACCGTTTTGTTTTGCCCCGCATACTCGTCGCCAGGCTGCAGATGTTTGGCAGCTGCCATTGAGTCATCAGGAAACGGAGTGGTGAGCGATGCAGGTGTTACAGACTGAGTTGGAACAGCGCTGGCAGAGCATGTTTGCCGCCCTGGCCGGCGGTGACGATGTACCGCCCAGCCAGCGGCTGCGCGCGGAGGGCATGATGGAAGCTGCGGTGCTGCTAGGCCTTGCTACGCCCGAGGCGTTGGTGGCGTCTATGGATCGCTGCTACAAAGCTGCTTACGGGCGCGGAATTAGCGAGGAGTTCGGTGCGGACTGGCAGGAGTTCTTTCCCTTCCCGCAGATTCCCGCAATGATGCAGCGGGCACCGGTGTACCCCAGTACACGCGACTAGAAAATGCGGACGCCCGTTATCGTCGCTGCTTGTCTGTTATTGCTTATATTACTTGCCACGGTCAGGTCGGTAACGCCCCCCACTGCTCAGAAGGCTGGGATATTCGCTGTGGGAGGCGTTACCGACCTGATCTCACATCGAGTAATTCGAGCGAGTCAGCAAGTCGGGAGGCAGGTAGGGTGGGTAGAGGTCTCGCGGCGAATATCTCAGCCTTCTGAGCAAGCGAGGCCTCTACCCACCCTACGTGCCGGGTGCGCAGAACGGTAACTAAATAGTTCTGTGCCCGATAATTCACTGCGCCTCGCGCCACATAAACCAGGCCGTGGGACCGTTTTTTGCTACCGCCTGCGCCGCCCTGACTTCGAACCCGTGGCGTTGGTACAGGGGAAGATTGCGCTCGTTGGAGCATTCCAGATAGGCCGGCATACCGCGCTCGTCGCAGATGTTTGTGCCCTGCTTGAGCAGGGCAGCGCCGACGCCCCGCCCCTGTTCACTGTGACGACACCCGATGAACTGCAGATAGTAGTGAGGCTCGCTGGGTAAATGCCTGGCAAATACTGAGCCTTGCTGGCGCATGCGCCAGAGGGGACGCAGGCCATCGTGCTGGATCAGCTTGAGCCCGAATCTGAGCAGGCTCAGGCGCGGGGCTATCTGGTAGCGTTGTTCCGGCGGCAGCCACAGGGCGGCAGCGCGCTCCTGCTCGTCAATGTGTACGATGCCGCGCGGCAGGTAGACATCCTTGACCAGCATGCGAAAAAAAAAGGGATACAACTGCGTTTGCGGAAATACCCAGTTGAGCATGGGGTCACGGGCAAAACTGTCGCTGAGGGTATGGACCAGCATGTCTAGATCGGCGTGATCAGCGTCGCGGATGATGGGTGGTCCGTCCATTCGTTGGGGCTTTGCCTCTACTTTGTCCGACAGCTACTATAGCGTGTCATTAGCGTAGCAGGATACGACAGTGCGATACGAGGAATTCCGACGCGAATATACGGCCGGTGGTCTCACCCGGCAGATGCTTGATGACTGTCCTGTGCGCCAATTTGAACGGTGGCTGGAGCAGGCAGTGCAAGCTGGGCTGGACGACCCCACGGCCATGGTGCTGGCGACGGTAGACGAAAATGGTGCGCCCTGGCAGCGCATCGTATTGCTGAAGGGCATCTCTGCTGGCGGATTTGTGTTCTACACCAATCATGGCAGCGACAAGGGGCGTGCCATTGAGCACACGCCTGCGGTGTCGTTGTTGTTTCCCTGGAATGCGCTGGACCGGCAGGTTATTGTTGCTGGCACTGCGCAGAAAATGAGCTACGCCGAATCAGCGAGTTATTTTATTACGCGACCGCGGGAGAGTCAGATTGCGGCCTGGGCGTCCCACCAAAGCAGGCCGATAAGCACCCGCGCACTGCTGGAACAGCAGGCGCAGATAATCCGCAAGAAATTCGGCGATGGTGAGATTCCCATGCCGGATTTCTGGGGTGGTTATCGAGTGGTGCCGCAACGCATAGAGTTTTGGCAGGGCGGTGAGCACCGCCTGCATGACCGTTTTCTGTACCAACAAAATGCCGCAGGTGACTGGCAGATTGAGCAGTTACAGCCCTGACAATGTGTGTGGAGTGAGATGCAGCCATGATTAGCAAGGAGCAACTGAGCGGTACCTGGGAACTGGAGTCCTGGACCATTGGCTATGCAGATCGCGAGGAATTCACCTATCCCTACGGTGAGGATCCGCAGGGCCTGTTGCTCTATACGGACGATGGCTGGATGAGTGCGTCCATCTGCCGTACGGGCCGGGCGCTGCTACCTGCTGATGTGAGTTTTCGTACACTGGGGGAAGGCGTCAGGGCGCAGGCGTTTTCCTCCTATTTTCAGTACGCCGGTCGGTACCGCGTGCTGGAGGGAGACGTAATCCACTCCGTCACGCAGAGCCTCAACCCCAATATGGTCGGTACGCAGCAACTGCGCCACGCGGAACTCGATGGCCAGACACTGGTACTCAGCGGCAAGGATCAGGTGGGTGCAACCACCCGCTTCCATTCCCTGGTGTGGCACCGCAAGGCCGTTGATGAAGACGATGTGGTCATTGAAGTCGATATTGAATCACGCACTACACAGGGCTGACCTGGCGCACACGGCGCTGGTGGAAATAGCGCGGCTCTTCCTCAATCTCCAGCAGGATGCGGCGCATCACGTCGAGTGCGCCAGCGGCAATCATAGTCTGGAACAGTGTGCGCTCCACCGGCCAGCACAGGCAGCGCGTGCGCATGCGCTGGCGGTCGCCCCAGGCTAACCACACGGTGCCGACGGGTTTTTCTGCCGTGCCGCCATCCGGCCCGGCGATGCCGGACACAGCGATGGCGTAATCCGCGCCGCTGCGATTGATAGCGCCCAGCGCCATTGCACGCACCACCTCCTCACTCACTGCGCCGTGCTGCGCCAAGGTCTGTGCGGACACGCCGAGCACAGATTGCTTGACGGCGTTGGAATAGGTTACGAAGCCGGCGTGAAATCCGTCGGAAGAGCCAGGTATGCGGGTCAGCATGGAGGCGATCAGCCCGCCGGTGCAGGACTCGGCCGTCGTCAGGGTGGCGCCGCGCGCACGCAACAACTGCAGAACGCGCTCGGCCAATGTGATATTGCCTTCGCCAATAATGTGATCGCCGAATAATTGTTCCAGTTGTTTGCGGCAGTGCCCCTGCGCAGCGCTCGCTGCTGCGCTAGTGATGCCCAGTTTTATTTCCATCTGCGGTGCGCCCGCGCGAAAACCCAGCTCCACCTCCTGCGGCCAGTCGGTGATAGCATCGCTGATCATTTGCTGGGCCGTGGACTCGCCGAGGCCGAAGGTCTGCAGGCGCAAAATACTACGCCCCGATGGGCGCTTAAGTCGTATCGCCAGATCCTCCACAATACCGCCCAGCATTGCGGCCAGCTCTCCCGGCACGCCGGGTGTGCAGATAACGCGACACGTGCCCAGCAGTATCTCGAAGCCCACGGCGCTGCCGATGGGATTATCCACGATGGTTGCACCAGCGGGCAGCATGGCCTGTTTCAGGTTGGCGGCGTTGAGTTGCAGGTTGCGTTTAGCGCACCACTGTTGCAGGTGCGCCATTGCTTGCGGGCTTTCCACCAGTGCCACACCGGCGACCGCGGCTACCAGCTCCGCGGTGAGGTCGTCTATGGTCGGGCCCAGTCCGCCGTTGACGATGACCAGGTCTGCTGAGCTGGCCATGGTGGCCAATTCCTCTTTGAGCAGTTGCATGTCATCACCTACGGTGACCTTGCGGTACACACCTATGCCTACCTCGGCCAGGCGCTGCGCAATCATGGCGGAGTTGGAGTCCACCGTGTCGCCACTCATGATCTCGTTGCCGGTGAGTAGCAGTTGTACTTGCAGTTGGGGCTCGGTCATACGGGTCTCGTACGCAGGGTTGGGCGGCCAGCATAGCGCCAATGCTTTTGCCAAGGCAAAGTGCTATCGTTCTTTTATAAGGAGCGCACGTTTGCCCGACATCAATTACTGCCCCGAGTGCGGTGGCCCCCTGTTGCGGCATGTGGTGGGCGGCGAACAGCGTAATCATTGGTTTTGCCAGCGCTGCCACACTCCGCACCATGTTTATCCCAGAGTCGTTGTTACCGCGTTTATATCCAATGGTGATAGCCTGGTGTGGGTGCGGCGCGGCTTGCAGCCGCAACGTGGTAGGTGGGCCATCCCTGGCGGGTTTCTGGAGCAGGGCGAGACGTTGGCTGAAGGCGCGGCGCGGGAGTTGCATGAGGAGGCGGGAATTTTACTGCCGCCTGAGCGGTTGCAGTTATACATGACCGGCAGCATCACCTTTATTAACCAGCTCTACATGGGTTTTCGCGCGACGGTGGAAACGGATTTCTGTTTGCCGGGTGATGAGTCCATGGAGTGCCGTTTCTTCACACGTGGAGAGTGTCCCTGGGACCAGGTGGCTTACCCGCAGGTCAACGATTCCATCCGCCAGGCCTACGACGATTTGGATAGTGGCCGCTATGAGGTGTGGCAGGCGGAAATGACTCAAAGTCACTATGCGCTGCGGCCGGTGTCTCAACTCGCCAGCGGGTCGTAGTCCCCGAAACTCCAGACATGGCCTTCGAGGTCACGGCAGCTGTAGCCGCGGCCACCGTAGTCCTGCTCCTGCAGCGGCATCACGATCTCGGCACCGGCGGCTACAGCTCGATCATAGTGCGCGTCAACATCCTCAACGACCAGGTACGCGCTCTGGGTGTTGCGGCCGCCGATATCACGCGGCGTGGTCATCAACTCGTCGAAGCCGCCGCCGTGGCGGTGCGCTGTCCCCAGCATGATCATACCGTTGCCGAAGCGCAGCTGGGCGTGGGCGATGTTACCTTGCTCCTCGCCGGGCACCACCAGGTGCCGCTCGAAGCCCAGAGCGCGGCACAGCCAGTCGATCGCCGCTGGCGCGTCGTGGTAGCGCAGCCCGACGATTACATTGAGCGTATTCTTTTTGGGTGAGGACATGCTCTCGACCTCCGGGAGTTTGGGAGTTTGGGGTCAGAGTTTGGGGTCAGAGTAAAAACTGAAAGAGTTTGGGGTCAGAGTAAAAACTGAA
>JANNVJ010000046.1:0-10446 GCA_031414375.1 Haliea sp. | reverse complement strand
GATATAAGGAGGTCTATAGCATGGATGGTGGGTATGAATCCTGGCGACTGAAATACTGATTCGATCTCGCAATAGACTCTAATAAATTCTCGAGTTGGCACTTCTGGCAACCAGCGAGGCAGCAATGAATATTCAGGATTTTGTGAGTATCGGCGAACTGATCGCGGCCGTCGCCACCATCGTGACACTGTTTTACCTGGCACGACAGGTGCAAGCCAACACCAGGCAGGCGCAAACCGCCAGCACGGTGGAGATCACGCGCGATTACCGAGCAATTCAAGCTGCATTTTTTGATCCTGAAGTTGCGAATGCCTGAGCAATTGGCCTGCGCCATTACCCCGATATGCCGTTTAAAGAAGCCAGTCACTTTGGCGTGCAAATGGCGAACCAGGCCTTGTGCTTCCAGGGTGTATTTGCCCACTTCGATAACGGCCAACTTGAAGATGAAACGTATTATGTCTACCTCGCTTTCTTCAGCGGTCTGGTGGCGACGCCAGGCGGTTCGCGTTGGTGGGAGGAAGTCGGCCGTCCGATCTTTGTGAGAAGTGCGGTTGCCGCCGTGGACGAATGTATCGCCAAGGGTGCGTTCCCGGAAGTGCTGCAGAGGATTTATCCAATGCCGGACGTAGACGACCAGCAATAAGACACCTTTGCGAGCGCGCAATTAGAGGCAGATACCACGCGATGAGCATTAATAATAACCAACGGTATCTGGTGAGCCCCAAGCCAGCGCTGGTGCACGATGAGTTGACGCATATCGGCGCTGGCCTGCAGTTCGCACAAAATCCAACTCGCTTCCTCGCGCAAATGCGGGAGCAGTACGGCGATACCTATCTTGTGGATGTCTTCGGCTACAAGCTGTTCTGTGTCTTCTCACCGCAGGGTCTGAAAAGCCTCTACGCGGCAGCCGAGGATGAGGCCAGCTTCGGCATGGCCACCTTCGATATGCTGGGTTTCAAGACGCCGCTGGACATTTTTATGGACGCGGATATCGACCTGTTTTACGATCTGCTGCTGCCCGACAGGGTTGCTGCCTATGTCAAAGATTTTTCGAACATCATAGCGCGGGTGATTTCGAGCTGGGACGATAGCGGCGAGATCAACGTATTTGATGCAATACGAACACTGCAGCAGCGCGTCGGGTTCAAGATCTGGATCGGCGAAGAGGCTTCACAGGATGGCGTCTGGCAACAATTCAAACAGCATTTTGATGTATTGTCGCAGGAGAACGCATTTGTCAGCCCGCAACAGACGCTGGAAACGCTGACCTCAGGCAAGGCGAAAGAAAAACAAGCCGTCGCGCAAATTATGGCGCTGCTGGGCGCCATCATGGCGCAGCGTGAGTCTTCTGATACATGGCCCGATGACAATTTGACTTTCCTCTATCGCCGTTTCAAGTCAGACGACCCGCAAGTCACGCTGCGGAAGGTCACGCACAACATCATCAATGCCAACCAGGGATTTCTGTCCAACTTGTATGCGGCGCTGTGCTGGTCGCTGATCAACCTCAAGCAACACCCGGACACACAGCAACGGCTGGAAGCGGAAATTGCTGCGACGAGGGACAAATTTGGTGAAAACTTCCACGAGTCGCAGGAAGCATTGGACAGCATGCATTTCTGCGAGCAGTTGCTCATGGAAAGCGTACGCCTTGCGCAGCGCTCCATCACTTTGCGCAAGGTGATGAAGGAAATTCAGTTTGACTGCGGCAATACTGTTTACACGATACAACCTGGGGTGTATATCACCACCATGCTGTCGGTTATCAATACGCAAACACCTGAGTTGGACAGGTTTGACCCGGATCATTATCAGGGCAGACGCATTGATCCGAGGCTCATTGCGCAGGGCAAGGAAACTATCAGCACCTTCGGGCACGGATCGCACGCCTGTCCGGCGCAGAAATTTTCCCACAACATGTGCAAGGTGCTGCTGTCCCTGCTATTGCAGAATTTCGAGTTCAGCAGTCCCGATGCGCCCATTGCGCCGAGTAGCACGCAGATGGGCGGTGTTGCCCGGGCCGCACAGGATGTTGTTTTACAATTCTCGAGGAAGTGCCATGATTAAATTGCGCCGTCAGTGTGGGGCGTGGGTGTTGGCTGTTGTCCTGTTCGTGGTTTGCCGTGTAGGTCTGGCGCAAGAAGTACCGCCAGCGAATCCTGCCAGTCCTCCCGGTGGACCTGTCACGCTATTCCAGAATGTGCGAATTTTTGACGGCAAGAACGGCGCACTTTCGCCGCCAAAAAGTGTACTGGTGCGCGGCAACGTAATCGAGCGTATTGCCGCAAGTCCAATCGACGCTGGAGCCGGCAGCCTAGTCATCGACGGTGGCGGGCGTACGCTGATGCCCGGCCTTATCGACATGCACTGGCATGCGATGCTGGTGCGGCCCACGCCGGCCTCGCTACTCAGTGACGATATAGGCTACCTCAATCTTACAGCGGGCACGGAGGCGACCGCGACGCTGATGCGCGGGTTTACCACGGTCCGCGATATGGGCGGGCCAGTCTTTGGGCTCAAGCGCGCCATTGACGATCGCACTGTCGTGGGGCCGCGCATTTTCCCATCCGGCGCCATCATTACCGTTACCAGTGGTCATGGCGATTTCCGCCAGGCGTTCGAAGTGCCGCGTGTGGTCGGGGCGCCGCTGTCGCGCGGGGAGCAGCTGGGGGCGGCGATGATCGCGGATAGTCCGGATGAAGTTCGGGTGCGTACGCGCGAGCAGCTGATGCTGGGCGCATCACAAATCAAGTTGACGGCCGGCGGCGGGGTGGCATCACCCCACAGCCCGCTCGACGCCTCTACCTTTACCGAGGAAGAGTTGCGCGCCGCTGTTGAAGCTGCCGAAAACTGGGGCACCTACGTGACGGTGCACGCTTACACCCCGGTCTCGATCCGGCGCGCGATTGCCGCCGGTGTGAAGTGCATCGAACACGGCCACCTGATGGACGAAGCAACCGCCAAACTGATCGCCGAGAAGGGTGTCTGGTTGAGCACCCAGGCGTTTCCGGACGAAATGGCCGAGGCATTTCCACCCGGTTCATTGGAGCGGGCCAAGGCGGTGGAGGTGTTTGCCGGTACCGACAAAACCTTCGAGCTGGCGAAGAAGTACAAGATCAAGACCGCGTTCGGCACCGACATTCTGTTTTCCCCGCGGCTGGCGGAGCGCCAGGGAGAGCTGTTGACCACGCTGCTGCGCTGGTATACTCCGGCCGAAACGCTCGTTATGGCAACCAGTAACAACGCGCAATTGCTGTACCTCTCCGGTGAGCGCAATCCGTACCCTGGCAAGCTTGGCGTCGTTGAGGAAAGCGCGCTCGCCGATCTCCTGCTAATCGACGGCGATCCGATAGCCAACCTCAAACTGATAGAGAATCCGGAGAAAAACCTGCTTGTTATTATGAAAGATGGCAGGATCTACAAGAATTATCTGAAATAGGAAAATATGGCGAAGTATTGAATTTATACTTTAACTCCCTATGAAGATAGTCACGTGGAACTGCAATGGTGCATTAAGGAAGAAGCTTGAAGAGGCTGATTCTTTAGGCGCAGACCTGTTAATCATCCAGGAATGTGAAAATCCGGAATCGTCTTCCGGGGACTATCGAGATTGGGCTGGTGAATATCTTTGGTTAGGCAATAGCAAGAACAAGGGTATCGGCATATTTCCAAAGAATGGGAATCATGTGTCGAGTTTGAGTTGGTGCGGAGAGTTTAAAATTAACGGCTTCAAGCGTTCGCATGAGTCGCATGCGTGGTCGACCCCTGACCTGAAACTGTTTCTTCCATTCAAACTAAATGACAAGTACACGATTCTCGGTGTATGGACCAAAGGAGCTGATCCAGGGGTGTTTGGCTATATGGGGCAGTTCTGGAAGTATTTACAAATACATGACGAACAGCTGTCCAAGCCAAGCACTATTATAGCGGGTGACTTCAACAGTAATGCAATCTGGGATAAATCGGATAGATGGTGGAGCCATTCGGGTGTCATCGGTGAGCTTGCGGAGCTTGATCTATATAGCCTCTATCACCATCGAGAAAACGAAGATCAAGGCAGCGAATCGAAGCCAACCTTTTACTTACATAGGAACAAAAATAAGTCATATCACATCGACTATGCGTTTGTTTCAAAAGATTTGTTAGACTCAAGCGATATTGAAATTGGGAGCATTGGAGATTGGTTGTCTACTAGTGATCACATGCCAATTACTATCACGATAAGCAGTTAGTAATTAGACGCAGCGGAACAAGTTACTGTTGCTCACTGGCCAAAGCGTTAGTGTCTCTACAAACATTTAGTTTCAACTGTCTTAGTTTTTTCGTACCACTCGCTTAACTTTGTCTTCCTTCAATTTATTGGGTTGTCTAACCCGATTCCTACCAGCAACACGGAGCAGACGAAGAAATTTGGGACACTCAAAATGACTGGGCGCTTTGCAGGCAGCGGCGTGATGCAGTCCATTGCGCATGGCGGTCAATTCCCGAATTTTTCTGTCCAATTCGTCGGCCTTGACCAACAGCAGAGCTCGATTAATGTCAGGCCCTTCGGGCGTAAACATTGCACTAATCTCATCCAGCGAGAAACCGACTTTTCGCCCCAAGGAGATCAGCGCCAGTCGCTCTATCACGTTAGCGCTGAATAGTCGGCGCAAACCGTTGCGGCCGTTTGACTGGATTATTCCCTTTTCCTCATAAAATCGTAACGTTGAGGCGGGTAATCCAGACGCCTTTGTGACCTCAGCTATGTCCATGTGTCACCTGTCGTAAAAAATGCTTGACTTCAAGTTAACTTGAGCTTCTATCTTGACTCAGAACACAACAAGGCACAACACGTAATGCAATCGGTTGGTGGCATGTTTCTTAAACTTCTAAGGAGTCGATATGGACGCAAATTTTTGGCATCAAAAATGGCAACGGGGCGAAATTGCTTTTCATGAACGGGAAACAAACCCGTTTTTAACAGAGCACTTTGGGAAATTGAACCTGGCACCGGGCAGTCGTGTGTTCTTGCCGCTGTGTGGCAAGACGCATGATGCTGCCTGGTTGCTTGCCAGTGGGTATCGCGTGGTTGGCGCAGAATTGAGCGAACTCGCCATTAACGATTTGTTTGCAGAACTCGGCGTGGAGCCCGAAATCTGCCATGTTGGGAAATTGGTTCGATACAGCGCTAAAGATATCGACATATTCGTGGGCGATATCTTTGATGTCAATGCTGAACGTCTTGGGTTCGTAAACGCGATATACGATCGCGCTGCTTTAGTGGCCCTGCCGGCCCGCATGCGCGAGCTATATACGGCTCACCTGATGACTATAACCGAAGCAGCGCCGCAGTTGCTGATCTGCCTTGAATACAACCAACTGTTGCTGGAGGGCCCACCGTTTTCAGTGAAAGAGGACGAGGTGAGGCAACATTATGGTGCTGCTTACCAGTTTAGATCTGTTGAAAGCAAGAATGTTGCGGGCGGGCTGAAGGGAAAAGTTGCGTCCACAGAGACCGCCTGGTTGCTGCACAAGCCAATTAACGGGGTAAATTGAAATGTCGGCTATGGAATGGTTAGGGTTGTACATCGTGTTGGGTGCCTTCGTGGGTTTTATGGCGGGCTTACTCGGGGTTGGTGGCGGTGGAATACTGGTTCCGTTGCTGACATTCATTTTTACTTACCAGGGCATGAACGCGGATAAAGTCGTTCACCTGGCACTGGGAACGTCGTTGACTTGCATGATCATTTCTTCAACCGCAAGCATCCGTGCACATGCTGCTCGCGGCGCTGTAGAGTGGCGGATCGTTGCGGGTATGGCACCCGGCATTATTGTTGGCGCCTTTTTCGTTACCCAGCTCGCCGCCAATGTTAACTCAGTCTACATTGCCGTCTTTTTTGCGCTGTTCATGGCACTGGTCGCGGTACAAATGTTCCTTAATTGGAAACCGGCGCCCAGCCAAAAACCGACGACCATGCGTGGATTGATGGCGGCAGGCGCTGGTATCGGATCGATATCAGCGCTTGCTGCGGTTGGCGGCGGTTTTCTCACCGTTGCCTATCTGGGCTTTCGGAATCTGGACATGAAAAAGGCCATTGGCACCTCAGCCGCAATTGGATTTCCCATTGCTATCGCGGGTACGGTTGGCTACTTGATCAGCGGCTGGTCCAAAACAGCGGGCAATCCCTATACCCTTGGCTTCATCTATGTACCGGCATTTTTGGCCATAGCGCTCGCCAGCTCTATTACGGCTCCCTATGGCGCTCGTTACGCGCACAGTTTGCCTGACGTGTTTTTGAAAAAGATATTCGCCGTCATCTCGCTGATTTTGAGTATAACGATGCTGGCCTCGATTATTGAATTTTGATTAAGGCGGCTTATTCTTTGGGAGGCCGGAGGCTGCGTATTGGCGCGAGTAAACTACCTACATGTCAGCCTGGCTTGCCGTCCACCCTGGGCCTGGTGAGCACAGGAACGTAGCGCACGAGGAAAAGCGCGAACGCGAACATCCACAACACGGCGGAGAGGCGCCAGGCCCAGAGCGTTAACGCAATGCCCAGCAGTGGCAGGAAAGCGCGCAGGATAGCTGCCGCGAACACGAGGGCAAAGGCTACTGACAGGTAGGAGGGAACGTCCAGTGGCCGACCCGTGTGTCCCAGTGAGACACGTGACATCATCGCGAGAATCATGCCGCCGATGCTGCCGATCGCCAGCAGGTGAATCACGTTTTTACTGGCGGCCGGGTCACCACCGATGAGGGCCAGGCCGAACAGCGCCAGCGGGATGCACAGATAGCTCAGGTGCATAGACCACAGCAAGGGCACGCCCCACGTTTTCCAACCCTGCCAATGGGCCAGGCGCACGCTGTGGATGACCCCTGCGGCCATGCACAGTAGTGTGAGTCCTGGATGGGTCTGCTGTGCAGGCCACAGAGCTACTGCCAGCCCGACGAGGGCAGTGCTGCCGATGGCCAGGGATTCGAACCACCATGGAAGAGGGGCAAACTTCAGCCCCAGGCGGTTGCCGGTAAACAGGGGTATGACCCGGCCACCGACGATCACAATTAACACGGTGATCATCCATACCGCGCCGTAGTGCAGACGGGTGCTGAGCACCGGATCGCCCGCGCTCCAGTAGCTGGCGCTACTGAGCAGGGCCAGCGCGAGCAATACTGGCGGGAACAGCATGTTGCGCCATTGGCGCACCGCCCACACCCGTTGGGTGAGCTCGTAGAGCAGCAGGGCGAGAAACAGCATCTCTGCCAGCCACGCGAATACCAGTTGCCCAGGCAACAGCCACAGTATGCAGCGGGCCGCCAACCACAGGCCGAACAGCAGCTGCAGGCGAAAGCCAGTGGTGCCAGGCAAGCCGGTCCAGGTGGCGACTGCGGTCAGCAGGAAGCCAGCGACCACCGGCAGGGCAAAGCCGAACACCATCTCATGCGCGTGCCACCAGCCGGGCAGCAAAGTGAAATCCCAGTACTGTGGCAACCACATCCAGTGCAGCCACCGGGCCATGCCCAGCACTGCGAAACACGCTGCCAGCAGGAAGCCCGGCCGGAACGCCAGTTGCCAGAGAGCGGGCGGAAGGGCCGCTGTCCTTTGTTCATCGTTCTGCATGGAATGTTCCACTCCGCCTGGGAATCCAACCATGAGGGTATCGTATCCCTGAAATTGGGGTCATAGTAGAATGGCACCTACTTAACCCTAAGCATTTGAAACAACAATAGAAGGGCACTTCTATAAATCGTGTCACTACTGTCCGGAGATTCTACGTCGGTCCGGATGTAACTGACTGCGGCAAATAAATATGGCGTTCATGGCTGTTACCGATTTCAACTTGCGTAATGCTGCCGAATTTATCCGGGAGAGGATGTATGCATGCATGCGGGAAAGCTGGTGTTCGCCCAATTGATGGATCATGTGCCACTGCACACGTTCCGGCGCTGCGTTGCCAAGTACCCCAGTCGGTATCCAACACTCAGTTTCTCGCATCTCGATCAGTTCCTGAGCATGGCATTCGCGCAGTTGACGTACCGCGAGAGCCTGCGGGATATCGAAACCTGCCTGCGGGCCAACTCGACCAAGCTCTATCACTTGGGGATTCGCGGTGGTATTGCGCGCAGCACATTGGCCGATGCCAACCAGAAGCGCGACTGGCGCATCTACCAGGACTTCGCCCTGAGCCTGATTCACACCGCACGCAGTCTCTATGCGCACGACAGCTTTGCGGTGGAGCTGGACAATACCGCCTACGCGCTGGATTCGAGCACCATCGACCTGTGTCTGAGCGTGTTCCCATGGGCGCGATTCCGCAAAACCAAGGCTGCCGTCAAGCTTCATACGCTGCTCGATTTGCGCGGCAACATTCCCAGCTTCATCCACATCTCGGATGGCAAGCTGCACGACGTGAACATCTTCGATCAGATCGCCTTCGAGGCCGGCAGTTTCTACATCATGGATCGCGGCTACCTCGACTTCGCGCGACTGTATGTTCTGCACCAAGCCCAGGCCGTCTTCGTCACACGCGCCAAGTCCAATCTGCAATTTCGCCGCGTCTACTCGCATCCCGTCGACAAGAGTACCGGCCTGCGGTGCGACCAGACATTCATGCTGAGCGGTGTACGCTCCCAACTGGATTATCCGGTGCACCTGCGGCGGGTGAAATTCTACGATGCCACTCACGACAACCTGCTCGTGTTTCTCACCAACAATTTCGACCTGCGCGCGTTGACCATCGCTAACCTGTATCGCTGCCGCTGGCAGGTGGAGTTGTTCTTCATGTGGATCAAGCAGCACCTGCGTGTCAAGTCGTTTTTCGGCACGTCGGAAAACGCGGTCAAGTCGCAGGTGTGGATTGCCATCGCCGTGTATGTGCTCGTCGCCATCGTAAAGAAACTCCTGAGTTCAGATGCCTCGCTCTACACAATTCTACAAATCTTGAGTCTGACCCTTTTCGAAAAAACTCCGCTCAATCAACTACTTGCAAATATAGAAATAACACCGGAGAATTCGACCATGCATAACCAATCGAATTTGTTCACGGAAATGTCCGGACAGTAGTGCGAAATCGTGTTTGAATGCCAGTGTTGTATCGTTGAATTTCATTTTTCGACATTTCCGGGCTGAATGAGATTTCGGACTGGAATCGGCCTGTTTTCTCACTCCGTGTCGCTGATGCGGGTGATTCCCCCCCGATTTCATCCTGCTACCCGCATTCCTGGCGCAGCTATCCTGTCGAAGTCAAACACCTTGAGCCGGATCAGCATCTCGATCCGGGCGAGGTTGTAGGTCAGATTCATTAGCCCCACGCCCACTTGGGCACGCGCCGCACCAATACTACGCACGAAGATGCCGCCCATGCTGTTTTCCATGTGCCCCAAGACATGCTCGACGCGGGCCCGTACCCGCGACTTTTCCGTGTTGCTCAGTGCCTGTTCCTTCGTCAGCGGCGCGTTGCGGTAAGCCCGCTCGTGAATCCGGCTCTCATGTTGGTTGTCTTTGAGGCTGCGCTCCTGCCCGTCCGAGCGGTATGCGCTGTCCGGTTTTGCCACCGGTGTCGATATCACGCACGACAACATCGAACACCCGGCTGTCATGCACGCAGGCAGAGGTGCACACCGCAGCGGCGATGAGCTTGGTGTCACGGTCGATGTTGATGTGGTTCTTGTAGCCGTAGTGGTTTTGCCCACCTTTTTTCGTCCAGCGTGCGTCGGTGTCCTTCTGCGCCAGTTTGGCCGAGGTCTTGCCCCACTCAATGGGCACAGCATCCGCTTTGATGATCGCGTTGTTCTCGCGTCCGTTGCGCTGAATCGGTACGGGGACAAAGGTGGCGTCGATGATCTGCCCGCTTTTAAGTTCGACACCGAGATCGGCCAGCGCCTGGTTCAGGCGTTCAAACAAAGGCTCGACCAGATGATGTTCCTTGAGGGCCTCTCGAAACGCCCAGACGGTACACGCATCGGGCACGTTGCCCGGACAGCTCAAGCCCGAGAAAGCGCATGAAGGAGAGCCGGTCACTGACCTGGTATGCAGCCGTTCGTCAGACAGGTTGTGCAGCCGCTGCAATATGAGCAGCTTGAACATGAGCACACGGCAGGCGGGCTTGCGCCCGGCTGCAGTCTTGCGCTCCTTGCTGTCGATGCGGACAAGAATAGGACGGAATATCTCCCAGTCAATGACAGCGTTGAGCCGTTCCAGTGGGTCGCCCGCTTCGCTCAAACTGGCGTAGCGGTTCTCAAGGTCAAACAGGCTGGTTTGCATGGCAGGAGCATAGCGGGATTGGGGGATTTATAGAGGTACCCATTACATTATCAGCTTTCAATAGTGTCCGGTTAAATTGTAAATTTACGGGCCAAGATCCAGCATTGGCGCGGGCTACAGGGCGATTTTAGTTGGTGTCGATTTGAAACCAGTTCACCCACATTCAGGTTCGAGTACCGTGCAGAGGCCAAGACCTCTGGAG
>JANNVJ010000045.1:0-25662 GCA_031414375.1 Haliea sp. | reverse complement strand
ATTGTGGGTGGTTTCAATTGCTATCCCGCTGAAATTGAGATCATTCTTTGTGGTATGCCGGGTGTCGCGCGGGCAGCGGTGATCGGTATACCTGACGCGCGCATGGGTGAGGTGGCCAGGGCCTATCTTGTAAAAGACGCGGTAAGGGATGCCGTAAAGGACGCGCAGGCCGATCTGGACGAGGCGGCGGTCATTGCGTGGGCCAAAGACAAAATGGCCAATTACAAAGTGCCGCGCTCCGTTATTTTTCTGGATGAACTGCCGATGAACGCGGGCGGCAAGGTCGATAAAGCGGCCTTGGCAACGCGCTCCGCACTGGCAACACCATGAACGATCTGTCGCCGCGCGCACGCTCCGGGCCGATCGATCTGGACGACACCGACCAGGCCATCATCGACCTGCTGCGCAAGGACGGGCGCATGCCGTACCGCGCGATCGCTCGCGCACTGGATATTGCGGAAAACACCGTGCGTGCGCGGGTGCGGCGCATGGAAGAGTCCGACACCATGCGCGTGGTGGCGGTCACCGATATCGAAGCGGCGGGCTACGGCATGTTGCTGGCCATTGGCGTGCAGGTGGAAGGGCGCTCCCCGGAAGCAGTGGCCCGCGAGATGGCGGCCATCCCCGAGGTGTTTTCGGTGAGCGTGGTGGTCGGTGCCCAGGATATCGAGATATTGGTAGTGGCTCGCGACCAGGCGGCGCTGAGCGAATTGATTTCGGACAAGCTGGGTGCCATACCCGGTGTGCGCCGCCTGACCCCGGCGCTGGCGCTGGATGTACTGAAGAATCAACCGGACTGGGTGCCCTTCCATGCGGCGTAACCTGGACAAGGCCGACCTCGCCATCGTGGAGCGGCTGTCGCGCGATGCCCGCGTTAGCAACCGTGAGATCGCCGAACAGTTGGGCGTGACCGAGGGCACCGTGCGCGCCCGGGTCAAGCGCATGGAAGAAGAAAAACTGATTCGTATTACGGCGGTGACTAATATCGACCGTTTCAAGGATGCGGCGCTGGCCTACATCTGGATAGAAGTCGAACGCAGCGGACAGACCAGAGTGGTAGCGCAGCAGTTGGCCGATATTACCGAACTGGGGTTTGTCGGCGTGATGCTGGGGCGCGCCGATATCCTGGCCATCACCATGGTGCGCAACGCCGAGCACCTGGCGGAGTTTGTGCATAAACGTATTAGCGTTATCGAGGGTGTGCGCGGCACGCAGAGCACCCTGGGTGTCAATTTTGTTAAACACGATTACCGCATGGCGCGGATCGTCAGTTAGAAAAGGATAGGGCAGATGAACAAGCAAATGACAGCGACACAGGTCGTTGCGCAACTGCACGATGGCATGACCATCGGTATCGGTGGCTGGGGTCCGCGGCGCAAGCCGATGGCACTGGTGCGGGAGATTTTGCGCTCAGACGTGAAAGACCTGACGGTGGTCTCTTACGGTGGCGCGGATGTGGGTATGCTGTGTGCCGCCGGCAAGGTGAAGAAAGTGGTGTTCGCCTTTGTGTCGCTGGATTTTATTCCGCTGGAGCCCTACTTCCGGCAGGCGCGGCAAGCGGGTGCTATCGAGGTGATGGAGATCGACGAGGGCATGATGTTATTGGGCCTGCGCGCTGCCAGTTGGGGCATTCCCTTTATCCCCACCGAGGTTGGCCTGGGTACCGATGTTATCAACAAAAATCCCGCTATCAAGGTGATTGATAGCCCCTACGACGACAAGGAGTGGGTCGCCATGCCGGCACTCAAGCTCGATGTGTCTCTCATTCACGTGGATCGCGCGGATGTGCGCGGTGTGTGCCAGATTGCCGGCTCCGACCACTATATGGATGACTGGTTTGCGCGTGCGGCGAACAAGACGTTCGTGTCCTGTGACGAGTTGGTGGCGACCGAGTTCTTTCACGATCCCGCGCAGGCGCGCCTGGTGCATTGGGAGCGTTCCATGACCACCGGCGTGATACCGATTCCCGGAGGTGCGCACCCCACGTCGTGCAGCCCGCTTTACGGATTCGATGTGCCGCACTTCAAGGCCTACGCCGCCTCTGCGAAAGAGGAGTCTGGCATTCAAGGCTACTTCGACACATTCCTTGGTACTTCCGAGGAGGAGTACCAGAAAAATGTCGGCGGCCTGAGCGCCATTCGCACGCTTGAACTGCCCACCTATTGATCGGCCAGGAGAGAGACACAATGACAGCAGCAACTGAATACACTCTGGCCGAACTGTGCATCGTGGCGGCAAGCAAAGCCTTCGCCGATGAAGGCGAAGTGCTGGGCACCGGCATCGGCGTGATTCCGCGTCTGGCGGCGAGCCTCGCCATGAAAACCACCAACCCCGACCTGATGATGACGGACTCGGAAGCCTGGATGCTGAGCGAACCCAATCCGCTGGGTAAGCGCGCCGCTGGTTTTGTGCCCGCCACCGAGAGCTGGATGGGCTTTTCGCGCATCTTCGACAATGTGTGGAGCCGTAAGCGCCATGCCATGCTCGGCCCGACCCAGATTGATAAATACGGCCAGTCCAACACCTCGGCGCTTGGCGGCACTTACGAGAAGCCCAAGAGTATGATGCTGGGAGCGCGCGGTTTTCCCGGGAATTCGATTTCTCACCCCAACAGTTTTTTTGTGCCCGAGCACAACACTCGGGTATTCATGGCCGGGGAGTGTGACTTTGTGTCATCCATCGGCTACAACCCGGCGCGCCTGCCTAAAGGGCACCGTCTGGATGATATCGATATTCGTCTGGTGATAACCAACCTCTGTGTGATGGATTTTGGCGGGCCGCAGCACCAAGTCCGGCTGGTGTCATTGCACCCTGGAGTAACGGTTGAGCAGGTGCAGGAAAATACCGGCTACCCGGTGTGCGTTCCCGATAAAGTGCCAACGACCCAGGCGCCAACACAGGAACAACTGCTTATCATCGCCGCGCTGGATCCGCACAACCAGCGCGCGCAGCAAATCAAGGACAATCCCCCGGGCAACCGTTGCTGACACGAGGCCAGAGGCATGCTTGAAACGCGTTTGACAGAACTGCTCGGTTGCCGGTATCCGATCGTGCAGACCGCCATGGGCTGGGTCGCCGACCCTAAGCTCGTGGCCGGCAGTTGTAATGCAGGCGCGTTTGGTTTCCTCGCGGGTGCCACGATTCCGGCGCAGGAGATGGAGCGCGATATCCTGCGCGTGAAGGCACTCACCGATAAACCGTTCGGCGTGAATTTCCACATGTACCAACCCAACGCGGCGCAGATTGTGGATCTGGTCATTCGTCACGGTGTGCGCGCAGTGAGTTATTCGCGCTCGCCCGGCCCCGAGTTCATTAAAAAATTAAAGGATGCGGGCGTGGTCTGTATGCCCACTGTGGGTCTGCCCAAGCACGCTATCAAGGCGGTGGAACTCGGGGCGGATGCGGTCACCGTGCAGGGCGGCGAGGGCGGCGGCCATACCGGCGCGATTCCCACCACACTGCTGATTCCTCAGGTGGTCGATGCGGTGAGTGATAAGGTGCCGGTCGTTGCCGCTGGCGGCTTCAAGGATGGTCGCGGGCTGCTGGCGGCCCTGTCCTGGGGCGCCGATGGCATCGCCATGGGCACCCGTTTCCTGATGACCGAAGAGAGCCCGGTGCCAAAGGCGACATTGCAACGGTACATCGATTGTAAAAATCCCGGCGACATCATTGTCTCCAGAGCCATGGACGGTTTGCCGCAACGCATGATCATGAATGAGCTGCTCACTGAGCTGGAAAAAGCCGGCACGCTGCGCAAGCTGTTTATTGCCGTACGCAATGGTCTCGCCTTTCGCCAGCACACCGGCGCGAGCCTTTTCAGCTTGTTGAAGTCTGCAATCGCCATGAGCCGAGACGATGAGATGACCGCTGCGCAGGCCATCATGTCCGCCAACGCGCCGATGATTATCCAAAAGGCTATGGTAGACGGTGATCCGGCGCACGGTGTGTTGCCCTCGGGTCAGGTGGCGGGTGTGATTAACGAGCTGCTGTCCTGTGAAAATTTGATTAGAAGCATTGTCACAGAGGCCGAGCAGCGCCTCACCCTGCTGTCGCTGCGCGTCACAGAAAATTCCTAGGAGCCGGACCATGTCAACGTTATTCAAAACCACTATCGCAGACGGTATTGCCGAGATGATTCTCGATCATCCGCCGGTCAACGCCTTTGACAGCGCAGGCTGGTTTGCCATTGCCGCGGAGATTGACGCATTGGGTAGCAACGACGAGGTGCGCGTGATTATTATTGGCGCGGCGGGCAAAGGTTTCTGCGCCGGTGTGGATATCAAGGAGTTGGCAGCGCATCCTGCAAGGATCGTGGATGTGAACAAGGGCAACTACGAGACGTTTCGGGCGATCCACCGCAATCTCAAACCGGTAATCGTGGCCCTGCACAGTTTTGTACTCGGTGGCGGTATCGGTATGGCGGGCGCTGCCGACATTATCATCTGCTCCGACTGCGCGCGCTTCGGGGTGCCCGAGATCGATCGCGGCGCCATGGGGGGCGGCGCGCACTTGCAGCGTATGTTCCCTGTGCAGAAGGTGCGCTACATGTACTTTACCGGTGAGTTTATCGACGCGCAGGAAGCGTATCGTCTGGGAGCCGTGGAGAAAGTGGTGCCGCTGGCGGAGCTGCTGCCCACCGCACGCGACATCGCTGGCAAAATTGCAGCGAAATCCCCGGCCATGGTAAGGCTCGCCAAGGAAGCACTGAACGGTATCGAGGACGGCAACCTGGAAGACAAGTATCGCTGGGAGCAGGGTTTTACCCTGCAGGCCTACACTATGGGCGACTCGCAGGAAACCCGCGATGCATTCGTTCAGAAGCGCGACGCGAAGTTTTAGCAGGGGTCAGAGCCCTTTTAGGAAACGGAAATGGACTTAACGTATACCGATCAACAAAAGGCGTTTCGTACGGAAGTGCGCGGCTGGCTAGCGGCCAATGTACCTGCCGCGCCGCTGCAGTCGTTCGATACCGCCGAGGGTTTCGCACAACACCGGCAGTGGGAAGCGACACTTAACAAGGGGCGCTGGGGCATGGTCACCTGGCCGGAAGCGCTGGGCGGTCGCGGCTGCGACCTGATTGAGTGGCTGATCTTCGAGGAAGAGTATTACCAGGCGCGCGCGCCACTGCGCGTGAACCAGAACGGTATCTTCCTGCTCGGTCCCACGCTGATGGAGTACGGTACCGAAGAACAGAAAGCGCGCATCCTGCCAAAAATGGCTAATGGAGAGGAAGTCTGGGCGCAGGGCTGGTCGGAGCCCAACGCCGGTTCCGATATGGCAGCGATCCGTTCCAGCGCGAAGCTGGAAGGAGACAAGTACATTATCAATGGCCAAAAGACCTGGTCTACGCGAGCGGTCTGGGCGGATTGGTGTTTCGGTATGTTTCGCACGGACCCACAATCGGAACGCCATCGCGGTCTCACCTTTATTCTGGTGCCACTGCGCAGTCCTGGCATCACCGTTCGCCCGATACCACAGCTGGATGGTCTGCCCGGTTTTGCAGAGATCTTTTTCGACAATGTCGAGGTCGCTGTTGAGAATCGCCTCGGTGACGAGGGTGCCGGCTGGAATGTGGCTATGGCGACGGCGGGCTTCGAACGCGGCCTGATGCTGCGCTCACCGGCGCGCTTCCAGGAGACGGCGCGCCGTCTGGTTGAGTTGTACACCGCCAATCGCGCGTCTGCAGATTGCGATCCGGCGGTAAAAGACGCGGTGCTGCGTGCCTATCTGGATGCACAGAGTTACTGTCTCACCACCTACCAGACCGCGTGTCGCCTGAACAAGGGCGGCAAGATTGGCGCGGAGTCCTCCACCAATAAAATCTTCTGGTCGGAGCTGGACCAGAACATGCACGCCACCGCAATGAGTATTCTCGGTGCCCGCGCGGAGCTGCTGCCGCACGCACCGGGGGCGCAGGGCGTGGGCACCTGGCTGGATGGCTGGTTGTTCGCCCAGTCGGGACCGATCTACGCCGGGACTAACGAGGTCCAGCGCAATATCATCGCGGAACGCATGCTGGGCATGCCGAGGTAGCTCATGGATTTTACCTTTACTGCAGACCAGTTGTTGTTCCAGGAGTCCGTGCGGGATTTCCTGGTAAATGAAGTCACGCCCCAGCGTATTCGTGCCAGTTGGGACACCGATAGCGGCCGCGACACAGCCCTGTGGTGTCAACTCGCAGAATTGGGACTGACCGGCGTGACCGTCGCGGAAGAATTCGGCGGCCTCGGCATGACCGAGCTGGATTTCGTGCTACTCGCACAGGAATGCGGTTACGTGGCCTTGCCCGAACCGTTGGTGCACACGGTGCTGGTGGCGGTGCCGATGCTGCGAGATATCGGCGGTGAATTGGCCGCACAGTGGCTGCCGCAGATCGCCGCCGGCGAGGCGAAAGTTGTGGTGGGCTTGGAAAAAAATCTGCTGGTGGAGGATGCGCACGTGGCAAACCTACTCCTACTGCAACACGGCGACACCGTGGTGGCAGTGACGCCCGATCAGGTATGCCTGCAGCATAACGAATCCATCGATCCCTCACGTAAACTGTTCGCCGTTGAAATTCTGCCGGGCGCAACGACGGTCGCCTCCGGTGCGCAGGCAACGTCCCTGTGTGCTGATGCCCTGAACCGAGGTGCACTGGGCTGTGCAGCCCAGGCTCTGGGACTGGCGCAGCGCATGATCGATCTGTCGGTAAAATACACCAGCGAGCGCCAGCAGTTCGGCAAGCCTATCGGCAGCTTCCAGGCGGTAAAACACCACATGGCCAATGTCGCCGTGCGATTGGAGTACGCGAAGGCGCCGACCCATCGCGCTGCCTACGCGATTGCACATGGCCAAGCTGTTGCGGCCCACGCCGTGTCACACGCCAAACTGGTCGCCTGCGAGGCGGCCAATCTGGCCGCCAAAAACAGTCATCAGGTCCACGGCGCTATGGGTTACACCTGGGAAGTGGATCTGCATATTTTCATGAAGAAAGCCTGGGCCCTGGCCAATACCTGGGGTGACGCGGGCTTTCATAAAACACGGGTCGGCGAACATATTTTCGCCGCGGGCGCGGCACTGGGTGCTGGCGCGACTTTCTCCTAAAGAGGACAGCAACATGGCACACGCATACATAGTAGACGCAGTACGCTCCCCCACCGGTCGCCGCAAGGGAGGGCTGTCCGATGTGCATGGCGCTGACCTGGGCGCGCATGTACTGAAAACACTGGTCGAGCGCAACGGCATTCCCGACGATGAATACGACGACGTAATGTTCGGCTGCGTTGATACCATCGGTCCGCTGGCCGGCGATATCGCCCGCACCTGCTGGCTCGCCGCCGGACTGTCCGATGTGGTGCCCGGCACCACCATCGACCGCCAGTGTGGTTCGTCACAACAAGCGGTGCACTTTGCGGCGCAGGCCATCATGTCTGGCGTCAACGATGTGGTCATCGCGGGCGGCGTGCAGACCATGACCCAAATTCCCATTTCCTCCGCCATGATTGCCGCTCAGCCCATGGGTTTCAGTGACCCGTTCTCCGGTAGCCAGGGCTGGGTTGCCCGCTACGGTGCGATTCCGCCCTCACAATTTACTTCCGCGCAGATGATCGCGGACAAGTGGAAGATTTCCCGCGTGCAGATGGAGGAGTTCGCCCTGCGCTCGCACACGCTGGCATTGGCAGCGATCAAAGAAGGGCGCTTCGACCGTGAAATCGCCCCGCTCAATGGTGTAACTATGGACGAGACCCCGCGCAATACCTCAATGGAAAAAATGGCGGAACTGGAGCCGCTGCTGCAAGGCGGCACCATCACCGCAGCGGTGTCCAGCCAGACCTGCGACGGTTCTTCTGCCGTTTTGGTTGTTTCAGAAGCCGCGCTCAAGCGCTACAGCCTCACGCCGCGTGCACGCATTGTGCACATGAGTGTGCGCGCGGCCGACCCGATCTGGATGCTGACCGCGCCGATCCCGGCTACTGCATACGCAATGAAGAAGTCGGGAATGAAACTACAGGACATCGACCTGGTGGAAATTAATGAAGCGTTCGCCTCTGTGCCTATGGCCTGGCTGATTGAAACGGGATATCCGCTGGAGAAAACCAATGTGAACGGTGGTGCAATTGCACTGGGACACCCCTTGGGCGCTTCAGGTACGAAATTAATGACGACGCTGTTGCATGAGTTGGAGCGCACGGGTGGCAGGTACGGATTGCAAACCATGTGTGAGGGCGGTGGTCAGGCGAATGTGACTATCATAGAACGGTTGTAGTTTGGTGGAAGCGATGTCCGCAAGGTTGGAACTTATCCTCCTTGGACACGCCGTAAATACATCCATGTAGGCTCGCTGCTGCCATCCATGGCCACAGACGGTCCAAGGAGGATAAGTTCCAATCTCCCGGACAGATTGAGCACTAACTGAACATTGGAAAGAGAAAGCAACGTATTGAAAATCAGACTACGTTTAGGCGTAAGTGATCGATCTAAGCGCAGGGTGACAGCAGTAGCTGACCCGGACCGTCTGCAGCCATGGATGGCTGCAGCGAGCCTACATGGACGTATTCACGGCGTGTCCGGGTCAGCTACTGCTGTCACGCGGCGCGCCAACGAAGCAACACGTATTGAATAGAGGAAAAAGTAATGAGTGGAATCCTAAAAGACCGAGTAGCCATCATCACCGGCGCCGGTGGCGGTTTAGGCGCAGCCCATGCAAGAGTCTTTGCAGCGGAAGGCTGTGCCGTGGTCGTCAATGACATCAACAAGGCGGCCGCGCAGGCAGTAGTAGAGGAGATCATCACCACCGGCGGTAAGGCCGTGGTCAACAGCTCGGACATTACGAATTACGACGATAGCCTCAACGCCGTCAAGCAGGCCATCGATAGCTTTGGCGCCCTGCACGTCGTCCTGAATAATGCAGGAGTCAATCGCGACCGCATGTTCGCCTCCACGACCGAGCAGGAGTGGGATGCCATAATGTCTGTGCATCTGAAGGGTCACTTTTGCATCAGCTCGCACGCTGTGCACTACTGGCGCGGACAATCCAAGGAAGGCAAGCCCGTGGACGCGCGCATCATTAACACCACGTCGGGTGCGGGTCTGCAGGGTTCCATCGGACAGTCCAACTACGCAGCGGCCAAGGCGGGTATCGCAGCATTGACGCTCAACCAGGCGGCGGAACTGGCGCGCTACAACATCACGGCTAACGCGGTCGCGCCCTCGGCCCGCACTGGTATGACCAGCGCCGTGCCAGAGATGGCAGCGCGCATGGCCAGGCCAGAGGATGGCAGTTTTGACCATTTCGCACCGGAAAATGTCTCCAACCTGTTGGCCTGGTTGGCCAGCGCAGGCGCGGCGCACGTTAGCGGCCGGGTATTTGAGGCTGAAGGCGGTCGTATCTGTATCTGCGACGGCTGGCGTACCACGCAGGGTGTTGATCGCGGCGCCCCCTGGGCCCCCGCTGAAATTGCTGAAGCAATGAAGCTATTGCTCGCCAGCGAAATCCCTGCACAAAAGGTCTGGGGTACCTGAGGTCCACGGCAGGTCGGAGAAGCTATGGAATTTGCATTTACAGAAGAACAGGAAATGATCCGCGCTACGGCGGCGGCATTTCTTGCTGAAGTGTCCTCCAGCGAGGCCGTGCGCCGCGCCATGGCCACCGAGCAGGGCTATGAGGACGAACTGTGGCACCGTATCTCTGCTGAAATGGTCTGGCAGGCAATTCATATTCCCGAAGACTGTGGCGGCATGGGTCTGGGTTACGTGGAACTGGCTGCCATGCTGGAGCAGATGGGGCGTTATCTACTGTGCGCGCCGTTCTTTTCCACCGTCTGCCTTGCGGGAAATGCGCTGCGTTTAGCAGGCAGCAAGGAACAGCAGGCGCACTGGCTGGGACAACTCTGTGCGGGTGAGCTGACCGCGACAGTTGCTTTCAACGGCGGCTCCAATCGTTGGGATGCCGACACAATCACCGCCACCTGGCGCCAGGAAGGCGCAGGCTATGTACTCAATGGCGATTATCGCTATGTGATAGACGGGCACACGGCAGACCTGCTGATCGTGGCGGCTCGCGCAGTGCGCACCAGCGGCGCGCAGGGTATCAGCCTGTTTCTGCTCCCTGCATCGACGCAGGGCGTGAGTCGCCAGTGGCTGCCAACCATGGACCAGACACGCAAGCAGGCCGCTGTGCAACTGGAGAATGTCAGCGTGGGCGCGCAAGCGCTGATGGGAAAGAGCGGGCAAGGCTGGGGAGCGTTATCAAAAGTGATTGACCTGGCAACCATCGCGCTGGCGGCGGAGCAAGTCGGAGGCTGCCAGCAGTTACTGGACATGACGGTGGCTTACACCGGCGAACGGGTGCAGTTCAATCGCACCATTGCCAGTTACCAGGCGGTGAAACACAAGGCCGCTGACATGATGCTCAAGACGGAGGTTGCGCGCTCTGCCATCTATTATGCAGCGTGCGTCGCCCAGGATGCGCTGTCCGGTGGCCCGCTCGCGGGAGAACTCAGCGAGGCAGCCAGTGTTGCCAAGTCCTATTGTTCCGATGCCTACTTCGCGGTCGCCGGCGATGCGCTGCAACTGTTCGGGGGTGTCGGCTTCACCTGGGAGTACGACGTGCACCTGTATTTTAAACGCGCCAAATCCTCTGAGCACCTTTTGGGTAATGGCACGCAACACCGCGAGCGCTTAGCCATCGCGCTGTTGGATTGAGGGAGAAAGACCGTGAAATTGAGTTTTAGTCGCGATGACGAGCAATTTCGGCAGGAGGTCGCCAGCTGGTTGCGTGACAACCTCACCGGCGACTTTGAGAAACTGAAGTACCGCGGCGGACCAGGCGACGAACATACGTTTCCGCAGGAGCGAAAAGGCTGGGAACAGAAACTGGCCGAGGGTGGCTGGACCTGTGTCGGCTGGCCGCAGGAATTTGGTGGGCGCGGTTGTACCATAGAGCAGCAGGTGATTTTTTTCGAGGAGTACGCGCGAGCCGGTGCGCCTGGACGCGTAGGGCATATTGGCGAAGGGCTGACCGGTCCGACACTAATCGCCTTCGGTACGCAGGAACAGAAGAAGAAATATCTGCCGGGCATCGTGGCCGGGACGCAACTGTGGTGCCAGGGCTATTCCGAACCCAGTGCCGGCTCTGACCTGGCCAACGTGAAGACGAAAGCACGTTTTGACGATGCGCAGGGCAAGTGGATCATCAACGGCCAGAAGGTGTGGACATCGCTGGCGCATGAATCTGATTACTGCTTTGTGCTAGCCCGCACTGATCCTGATTCGATGGCACACAAAGGCCTGGGATTTTTCCTGCTTGCCATGGACCAGCCCGGTATCGACGTTCGACCGATTGTGCAGATCACCGGTACGTCGGAATTCAACGAGGTATTCTTCGATGATGCCTGCTGTGATGCGGGTGATATCGTCGGCGCACCGGGTGAGGGCTGGAAGGTTGCCATGGGCCTGCTGGGTTTTGAGCGCGGGGTGTCCACGCTCGGCCAGCAGATGCAGTTCCAGAACGAACTGGATGAGGTGGTGCGTCAGGCCAGGCGCAATGGTGCCGCACAGGATCCGATCATCCGCCAGCGCATCGCCCGCGCGCATGCCGAATTGAAAATTATGCGCTATAACTCCATGCGCATGTTATCCGGACAAAGTGGCAGCGATGGTGCATTGCACAAGGAGGCCCTGATCTACAAGCTGTTCTGGGCCACCTGGCACCGCAGTCTCGGCGAACTGGCCATGGATGTGTTGGGTCCCGAGGGGGAGATTCTGGAGGGCGCACCCTACGCGCTGAGTCGCTTGCAGTCCATGTACCTGTTCGTGCGGGCCGACACCATTTACGGTGGCACCAATCAGATCCAGCGCAATATTATTGCCGAGCGGGGTCTGGGTATGCCCAAGGAACCGCGGGGCGCGGCCAAGTAACCAGTCTTGAGGGACTTACTATGAATTTGAAATCACCTGAATATGTGCCCGGCCACGGCCTGCTCAAGGGCAAATCAGTCCTGGTCACTGCGGCAGCTGGCGCTGGCATCGGATTTGCCGCCGCCACCCGGGCCGTGGAGGAGGGCGCTCGCGCCATTGTGCTGAGTGACATTCATGAAGGTCGCCTTGCAGCCGCTGTCGACAAGCTCAAGGAAACATCGGGTGTGGCGCACGTACACGGCAAGGTGGGCAACGTAGCGGTCGAGGTGGACGTGCGTGCTTTGGTGGATTTTGCAGAGCAGACCATGGGTGGTGTCGATATCCTGATCAACAACGCTGGGCTGGGTACCTCGAAACTCTTGCTTGAGATGGAAGACGAGGAGTGGCATCGCGTGATTGACGTCACGCTCAACGGCACCATGCGCATGACGCGCTACATGATGCAGGTCATGAAGGCGCGCGGGCAGGGCGGCGTGATCGTCAACAATGCCTCGGTGTTGGGCTGGCGCGCACAGAAAGAGCAGGCGCATTACGCAGCGGCCAAGGCGGGAGTCATGGCGCTGACCCGCTGCGCCGCCATGGAAGCGGCCGAGTTCAATGTGCGCATCAATGCTGTGTCGCCGTCTATCGTGTTGCACCCGATGCTGCGCAAATCTGCCTCCGAAGAACTGTTGGCGGAGCTGGAGTCGAAAGAGGCCTACGGGCGCGCGGCAGAAGCCTGGGAAGTTGCCAATGTGATGATGTTCCTGGCATCGGATTATTCCAGCTATATGACCGGGGAAATTGTCTCTTGTTCCAGTCAGCGGTCCTGAGTTAGCAGGCGCAGATTCCAGTGACTACACAAACATAAACGCATCATCTTAGGGGAGTAAACTTATGCGAGAAGCAGTCATCGTATCTACAGCAAGAACGGGATTGGCCAAATCATTCCGCGGTGGTTTCAACGACACTGAAGCACCCGCCATGGGCGGTCATGTGGTTCGCGCGGCGATTGCGCGTGCCGGCATTGATCCTGCTGAAGTGGATGATTGCATTTTTGGTGCAGCCGCCCAACAGGGTACGCAGGGCTACAATATAGGTCGTCTTTGTGCGATTGCTGGTGGCCTGCCGGACACGGTTGCGGGGATGGCCATCGAGCGCCAGTGTTCCTCTGGCCTGATGTCCATCGCCACCGCTGCCAAGAGCATTATGTGTAATGAGTACGATATCGCCGTGGCCGGTGGCGTCGAGTCCATCTCCCTGGTGCAAACCAAGCACAAGAACGCGTATCGCAACGTGTCTGCGGCGGTGACTGCCCTGGACCCAACAGCCTACGTGCCGATGTTGGAGACGGCGGAGGTGGTGTCCGAGCGCTACAATATCAGCCGCCACGAACAGGACATCTACTCCCTGCAGAGCCAGCAGCGCACCGCAGCGGCCCAGGAGTCGGGCCTGTTTGACGCAGAAATTGTGCCGATGAAAACCCGGCGGGCAGATTTCAACAAAGAGACCAAGGAAACCACCTACGTAGACGCTCTCGTGGACAGGGACGACTGCAATCGCCCCTCCACGACGCTGGAAAGTCTGATGGCCCTGGAGCCTGTATTTAAGGATGGGCAGTGGGTGAAGGAAGGAAAGTTTATCACTGCAGGCAATTCCTCGCAGTTGTCCGACGGTGCGTCTGCATGCGTGTTGATGGAAGCGCGGCTGGCTGCGCAAAAGGGTTTGGCCCCGCTGGGCATCTACCGCGGTCTGGCCGTGGCCGGCTGCAAATCCGATGAGATGGGTATCGGCCCGGTATTTGCCGTACCGAAGTTGTTGCAGCGGCACGGTCTTCGTGTGAGCGATATTGACCTGTGGGAGCTGAACGAGGCCTTTGCCTGCCAGGTGATATACAGTCGTGACCAGTTGGGCATCGATAATAGCAAGCTGAACGTCAATGGCGGATCTATTGCCATCGGCCACCCCTTTGGTATGAGCGGTGCTCGCATGGTGGGTCATGCTCTGCTGGAGGGTAAACGGCGCGGCGCCAAGTACGTGGTAGTAACCATGTGCATCGGTGGTGGTATGGGCGCCGCTGGCCTGTTCGAGGTGGCCTGACCGTCAATTTACCGTTGCATCGGGAGTGCTTACGCTTCCAGCAGCGGGTCAACTTTACATTTTTTTACGCTTACAGTTGTGGCTTGGCTGCCTGGGCCGGTCGACCTTTCAGTTATACTCGCCGCTTCGACACTGGCCGGCGCAAAAGTGCAACGTGATTGTATCTCGTAGTTTTTCGGCCAGATCGCGCGGTTTCAGTCTGCTGGAAATGGTTGTTGCGGTCGCGATACTGGGCATGTCTCTCGGTGCGCTGTACCAGGCTGCCGGTGGCGCGACCCGCTCTGTGGCGGTCGATGAAAAAATGACATACGCGGTTGAACTGGCCCGTTCGCTGTTGGCGAACTACGCGGTGGTGCCGCTGACCGGTATGAACGAGACGGGAGAAACACCAGGTGGCTTTGCCTGGGAGGTCGCTACTGAGCCGCTCGTGTTGGCGGAGGATTCACCGCTGCTCGAAGGCTTGCTGCAGCAGATCAGCGTGGTAGTAACGTGGCGCGATGGAGGCCGCGACCGCAGCATAGCGTTGGCGTCAGTTGTTGCAGGCAAAGAGGAGCAGGAGTGAGCAGGGTCAGGGGTTTTACCCTGCTCGAGGTGCTGGTCGCGCTGACGCTGTTGTCGATGATCATGGTCGCAACGATAAGCGCGCTGCGCACACTGGGAAACACCAAGACTACGATAGCGCAGGTGACAAACCGCGTTGATGAGATTCGGGTGATAAGTGAGTTTCTGCGCAATACGATTGGCGCAGCAATGCCGGTGGTGCGGGTGGGAAGCACCCCCGAAGACTTTTTGGATGTGGCTAGCTACGGCACGTATTTTGCTGGCGACACCACACACGTGATGTGGGTGGCGCCGCTGGTGGCAGGGGCAGACATGGGCGGTGCATTTGTCATGCAGCTTGCGCTCATCGAGAACAGGCTGGAGCTCAGGTGGCACCCCTATCAGAGCGATGTCCTGGCAGTAAACTGGGATGAACTGGAGCCGCGTGTGTTGCTGGAATCCGTGGAGGAGTTGCAGATTGGTTATCTCGCTGCTTATGGTCTGGATTGGCTTGACCTGTGGGCCGGTGCCCAGCGTAACCCGGTGGCGGTGCGTATCAATATCAGGGCCGCAGAAAAATACTGGCCGGAGCTGGTGATTCGCCTGAGCGGTGCAGAGATGAATCTGCAATGACGAAGTGGATGGAATTATCGTGATATCGATGCCAAACAAAATGCCAGGCATGCGCGGGGCGCACCATTCCCAGAACGGCGTTGCGCTGGCGATTTTGGTGTGGTTTCTGGCGGCCATGTCGCTGCTGGTCGCCGGTATCGTGATGCAGGCCCGGGTGGATATCAAGCTGACCCAGCTGCATGCGACGCGGGCACGGGTGGAGGCGGCTGCGGATGGTGCCATTCAGTTAGCGCTGGCGCAACTCATGCAACCCACGCCGGAGGGAGAACTTCCCCAGGCTGCGCTGCAGAGCCAGGATTTCAGTGTGGGGAACCTCGATGTGACGGTAAATTTCACCCCAGTGAGCGGGTTGATCGATATCAATACCGCTGCGGAAGAACTACTCTTTATGCTTTTTTCCGCGGTTGATGAGCTCGACGCAGTGGTGGCCCATCAGCTCGCCGTCAATGTGGTAGAGTGGCGCTCCGCCGACCCGCTCGGCGAGGGCGTGACAGACGAAGCCGAGGAGTCCGGGCCCGGCAGTGACAATGATAATGGCGCTGCGTCAGTGAACACCGGGTCAGCAGCCTCGGATACTGCCCGTCATGCACGTTTCGAAGCAATCGAGGATTTGCTACTGGTGTCAGGAATTGACAGGCACATTTATCAAACCGTGGCAGACGCCGTCTATGTCAGCCAGGTCGGGCAGTCCGGGGTCGATTGGGTTGCGGCGCCCGTCGCTGTGCTGCGTGTTCTGGGAGGGATGGATGCCGAGTCCGCGCAAGAGCTGGCTGACTCGAGGCTGAGTGATCAGGTCGATGGGTTGGTCGCACCAGAGGGTCTGGACCTCAGTTTTCAGGAAGCGTCGCAGCTGTCAGCCTATCGAGTCGACGCCATGGTGAAACTCGATGGATCTACTTTCAATCGTCGCCGTTGGGTGGATCGCGAACACGCCGGCACTGACGGCCTGCCGTGGAGTTTTTTCCGCACTGAAGCGCTGCGGGTACTGCCGGCCAGCAATGGCGACGGATTGATTGCACGGGAGAATAGCCATGCTGGAAGCTAGCCAGCCGTGGAGCCTGTTCGGGTTCGATATTCGCCGGGGACTCTATTATTTTCGCGCCGGATGGCAGGATTTTTTGTGGGGCGACGCCTCTGTTGTGCGGGGCGCGATAGATGAGGTAGTCGCGGCCCGACAGGCATCGGGAGAGGTGCGTTATTTGAAGGCCGGAAAATGGGTTGCGACTCCGGCAACCGCCGGTGACGTAGCAACCCGGGCGGTTGTTCTGCCTGACCACCTTACGTTGTGTAAGAAACTGACAGTGCCGGCGGCAGCGGAGGCCGATCTTGCCGCCATGCTAGCCTTGGAAGTCATGTCCAGCAGCCCTTTTCCGAAAGCTGATACCTGTTACGGTTGGTCGCTTGTCGAGCGCGGGCCAGAGCATATTCTGTTGCAGTTAGTCATCAGCTCGAAAAGCGCCGCCATGGCCTATGTTGCTGCCAACGTTGAGCATCAGGACGGCGGGGCTTACGAAGTCTGGGCGCAGGCGGCAGACCGTATGGTGCTGGTGTCGGGGTTTGGTGAAGGCCCCCGTCTGCAGCGCAACCGCCGCCGTCTGGCGCGTATGGCTGCGATCATGGCCTATTGCCTGTCGGCGGTTGTGCTGGTAGTGGCGTTGGCCGCAGGGACAAAGTATCTGGAGTTGCGTAAGGTACGCGCCTCACAGCAGGCGGTAGAGCAGTCCGCGGGTGATGCCGTAGCCTTGCGCACTTCGCTGGCGTCATCAAAATCGATCATTGCCGAGATCAACGGCCTACTTGCTGCCTATCCGGCGCCGCGCCGCGAACTGCAAAGGCTTTCGGCACTTCTTGATAATGATACGTGGCTGGGCATGGCAGAAATTCAAGGGTCTGCGATTAAAATTGAAGGAGAATCCAGCGATGCGTCTGCAGTGATGCAACATTTGCTGGACCAGTCTGCCTATGCGCGCGTGGAAGCGCCAGTGGCAATAAGGAAGGTGGCTCCTGGGCTAGAGCACTTTGTACTTAAGCTGACACTGGCCAGCGAGGAAGATAGCCCGTGAAGATAAATATGAGGGCCGACCGGTCCACTATCGTCGTGGGTAGTTCGCTGGGAATTCTACTCTTGGTGGTTTTGTATTGGGTGCTGAATCTCTGGTTCTTACGCCAGGGCTTTGTGGAAGAAATCGAAAGCATCGAACCCAGAACAGCGCGGATGTTGGGTATCATGCAAAGTGCCACGCAACTGGAGGTTGCTAGTAGCGAGGCCAGCAGCAGGTTGCGGGAGCTGGCCTATGGTGCGGATCGGGACAGTGCAGCAACCGCTGCTGCCATGCAACAGGAAATCCGTGAGCTGATGATCGGTGCGGGGTTATCAATTTCAGGCAGCCAGATTTTGCCCGCGCGCAAGTCTGAGGGGTTCGATCGCTTAAGCCTCGATATTTCGGCAGAAGGGAATATTGAGGCATTGGACACCGCGTTATCAGGTCTTGAAGAGCTGCGGCCACTGGTATTCGTCGAAACCCTGAAAGTCAATCCGGAGCGCATTCGTGGTGGTGGACGCGGGCGTCAGGCCGAGGCTGTAACTGCTGGTGACCCACGGAAGTTGACCGCGCGATTGCAATTGTTCTCGTTAAGGTTGCAGAAATGATGCGCTATGTCGGCCTCGAAATGGCGATCACGGTGGTCCGTCGTCGATGAAAACGACTACGGAGCTGCAGCTGCGAAAAATTGCGCTGGGACTGACTGCGGTCATCCTGCTGCAGTTAGTGTGGAGTGGCGCCAGACTGTTGCTGGTGAAGGATCCCCAGCCGATACTCCCTCCTGCGGCTTCCCTGCAAGTCGACGATCTCCGCTTTGGCGCAGCGCTGGATGAGGAGTTGTCGCAGGATATCGTGTCCCGACCTGTATTTTGGCGGGGTCGAGAGGCTTATACGCCCGCCGCTGACACAGGGGATGCCGATGAGAAGAAGAAGCCGCGCAATTCAGACATCAACGGAGTTACCTTGCTGGGTGTGTATTCGGCAGGCGATGTACCCGGTGTCATCGTTTCCTACAAGAATGAGCGTCACAGGCTCCAGCCTGACGAGTCGATAGCGGGCTGGACGTTTACTTCGCTCAATGGCAACGCTGCTATTTTTACGTATGATGGCGACACTCGGGATGTGCCATTGGAGCACGCACTGGTGGCCCCGGCTCCCAAGGAAAAGCGCGAAAAAGCTCCCAAGCCCAAAGAAACCAATAACCAAGACAAAACCAATAACCAAGACAAAACAGGCGAATAGCATTGCGATATTTTATTAAGCTGCCTTTGATGGCACTGGTGACAGCCACTCTGGCGCTGTCGAGTTGCACCACGATGGAATCCAAGCCGCCAAATGCCGACGCATCTGGCGCCGCTACAGAATTAGCCACTGAGGGCTTGACCGTAGACGGCGTAGCGACCGATGACCCGGTGAATCTGGCAGGTGCGTCCAGCGGTGCTGTTCCAAATCAGGCGGCAGAGGTGCTCCCGCCTCATACTGCGAGTGTACCCACGCTGTTCCGGGGTACTGATGAAGTGATGCGGATGCCGCCGCCACAGCAACCCGTGCAATTTTTTGGCGAAGCAGTGAGCCTCAATTTCGAGCAGGCACCACTGACCGAGGTAGTGCATGCCATCATGGGCGATATCCTCGAGCTGGATTACGTCGTCGAGCACCCGATTAACGGTGAGGTGACCGTACGCACGCGTACGCCAGTACCCCGCGATCAATTGTTGGGCATGCTGGAGTCACTGCTGCAGGCCAACAAGGCGCTGATGGTGCGTGACAATAATGGCCGCTTCTTTATCAGTGCGTCCGGACAAATGAGCAGGCTGAAACCCAGCGTAGCGGCCTCGACGTCCGGCGTCGTGGGCTACAGCACAATTGTGGTGCCTTTGCAGTACATCAGCGCCTCGAACATGGCCGAGATATTGCGCCCAGTGGCGGAAGAAGGGTCCTTTGTTCGTATCGATGATTTGCGCAATATGTTGATGCTGGCCGGCTCGCGTGCCCAGTTGGAGGGTTGGCAGGAGATCATTACGACCTTCGATGTGGACCTGCTTAAAGGCATGTCGGTGGGAATTTTCCCCATTGAGAACAGTCCCATGGAAGAGATTGAAACGGCGCTTTCCGCCCTCATGGGTAAGGACGGTGGTGGTGATGGCGTGGCGGAGGGTGTTGCCGGTATTGGCAGTATGGTCCGCATTATTCCGGTCGCACGACTCAACAGCATAATGGTAGTAACACCACGGGCACAGTATCTGGAGCGCATCAAGGTCTGGATTGAACGCCTCGACCTGGCGCCCGATGCGAACTTTGAGCAGCGTCTTTATGTCTATCCTGTGCAGAATACCAGTGCTAGCCATTTGGCCGAAATGCTGACGGCTGTATTTACCGACTCGGGCGGTGCGAGCAAGTCTGGCAAGGCGGGTGTAGCGCCGGGTTTGACACCTGAAAAAATCTCGTCCGCTGTGGGTAATGATGGCCTAAGTTCCAGCTCCAACTCAAGTTCTACGTCCACGTCGGCCAGAAAACCCCCTAAAAGCACGGCTGCGCCTGCGGATAAAAGCGTCACCGTGAATGGTATGCGTGTGGTGGCGGACGAGCAAAACAATGCGCTACTTATCTACGCCACTGGCAAGGAGTTTCGCAAGATCGAGGCTGCCCTGGAGCGCCTGGATATCGCGGCAACCCAGGTAATTATTGAAGCCAGTATCATTGAGGTTACTCTTACCGATAAACTGGAATATGGTCTGGAATGGGCATTCAATACCAACCTGGGCAATGGGTATGACGGGCTCGCGAGGTTGGTCGATCAGATACCACTCCTGCCAAAAGCGTCCGGGTTTTCCTACAGCGTTACCGATAGTAGTGGTGACATCAGAGCAGTGCTGAGTGCCCTGGCGGAAGAAAATTTGTTAAATGTCATCTCCTCGCCATCCGTGATGGTCCTGGACAATCAGACAGCTGAAATTCAAGTGGGCGAACAGGTGCCTGTTACGACGGGCACCACGACCACGGATGGCGGGAATACCACGCAGTCGATCCAGTACAAAGACACCGGAGTGCAGCTGACAGTCACGCCATCGGTGAATGCCGGTGGCATGGTCACCATGGATGTCGCCCAGTCGGTTACCGATGTGGGTGCCGTTAATCCTGGGCAGGAGAACAATCGCAGTTTTCTGCAGCGCAAGATCACCAGCCAGGTGGCGGTCAGATCTTCCGAGTCGGTCGTGCTGGGTGGCTTGATCCGCGAGAACAAGAGTGACGGCAGTAGCGGTATACCCATATTGCATAGTCTGCCGGTGATAGGCGGACTGTTTGGTAACAAGGCACAGGACAACGCCCGGACTGAGTTGCTGGTCGTTATAACGCCCCGGGTGATCTATAGTGACTCGGATTTGCGCGACGTAAGCCGTCAGATGCGCTCGCAAATGCAGGGGCTTGAACTGATTGATGTATCCAAATCCTCCTCATTTCTAACCGATAAAGAAGTTGAAGGGAAACCGAAGTCCGAATAAGGGAGACGTGTTAAATGACAATGAACAGCAAAACCTTCAATCTGCTGGCCAGCATGGCTCTGGCTATGGGTGCCCTTGCCACCGGGTGCGCCGAGTTTGGCCTGAAGCCAGGTTTGCCAGCAGACGAAGTGGTTCGCCAGCGGGCGCAGCTCTGGGCCGATAATCTGCGGGCGGATAATATTGAGGGCGCCTGGGCATTGAGCTCACCCAGTTACCGGCAATTTTCAACCTGGAAGCAGTATTACACCTTTGTTCAGGGTAGCGGCCGCTGGACCAGCGCGACGGTGGATACCGTGCACTGTAGCGAGGATGTTTGCGAGGTCAGTGTCATGGTCAAGTACGAGGTAAAGCATATGAATATGACCAATGAACGCGCCCTGGATTACAAGTGGGTGAAGGTAGATGGTGACTGGTGGCTGCACGTGCCGGCGAAGTAACCCACATGGGTCTCATTCAATGATATTTTGGCGGTTGCTTAGATTATGTTAGCGCTTGATTTGCATAGGGTTATATCCCGTAGGGCAGGGCTTTGTGTTGCTGTACAAAGACCATGAATATTTGGCATTTATAAAGTTGACGCATACTAGGCTCTGTGCTAATTTTCGCCTCGTACGTATGTGTTAGACACCTCCCTGCCAACGTTTTAGAAGGCGGACGGTAGACAGGGGTAAGGTTTGGGGGCATACTTACGCCTTACTAAATGCAGCATTTATAAACTTGCAACATCGATATTTTGTTGAACCTAGGAGTAATAAACATGAAGAAAATACTTCCCGTGGCAGTCCTCGCTGCACTGGCCGGTGTTAACGCAGCGCAAGCTGTTCACGTTAACGGCGACGGAACTGGTCAGGTGCTGGTGTATCCCTTTTACAGTGTTGAAGGGGGTCAGGACACATACGTAAACTTGGTAAACACAACTGATGATTTCAAAGCTGTCAAGGTTCGTATCCTCGAATCCATGAACAGCCAGGAAGTCCTGGACTTTAACCTCTATCTGTCTCCCCAAGATCATTGGTCGGCAGTGATTACGACCGATGCAGCCGGTGGCGCAGCCATTCAATCGTTCGATAATTCCTGTACCGTTCCTTTGGCTATTTCCAACAGTGTAAAAGTGCCGTTCCGCAAATTCCAGTATGCTAACGACTCAGTAAACGGCATTGAGCGTACACGGGAAGGCTATATAGAATTGATCGAGATGGGTACCGTTACTGGGTCCGCGTACCAAGATGCCATACTGCACAACCAGCCCTCCGGCGTTCCAGCAAATTGCCAGTTTCTCGACACTGCATGGGCTTCCGGCGGTTCTTGGAATGATGACCCCACTAACGGTATTTCTACTGTATCAGGCGGCTTGTACGGCTATGGCGTGTTGATCAATGTAGCCAATGGTACCGATGCTAGCTACGATGCAATCGCCATTGATGACTGGATTGACCCTGATGGCGATGGTTTTGTTCACACTAGCCCCGGTGACCTAGCCCCGTCGATTGTGAGCGATGCCAGTTTAGACTATGATGTATTCGACGAAGGCGGTGTTGTCAGCGGCGTTGCCGGTAGTAGCGCGGATGCCGTCAGTGCGACCATGATGCAGGGTTCAATTGCTAATGACTATGTGTTGGAACCTGCAATTAATGCTGGTACAGACTGGGTTGTAACGTTCCCGACGAAGCGTTTTTACGTGAACACCTCTCCTGTTATCGCGCCCTTCACCGAAACTTGGGATACAGAAACCTCTACCGCGTGTGAGGAGTTTGGTCTGGAGTACTGGAATCGTGAAGAAGGTACCCCTGTTAATCCGGTAGATCCCAATGACTTCTCTCCTCAGCCGCCGGATGCCGAAGTTCCGACCTTCGCATTCTGTTATGAGGCCAATGTCCTGTCCTTCAACGAGTCCAATGTGCTGGACGCTTCTGCGCGGACCGGCGTGAATTTTAACCTGGAAGAGGGCTTTGCGAACGGTTGGGCACGTATCGACTTCACTGGTGAAGGCCGTGAGTTGGTAACATTAGACCACGTTTTCTTCGGTCTGCCGGTAGTTGGTTTCGCGGTACAACAATACGTCAATGGCGACGTCGCCGGTGTGTTGTCTAACTACCAGGGTACTGATCTTCACAAAGGTGATCGTGACATCATTAGTTCTTCTGAACTCTGAAGTAACTTTGTAGGGAACGGCCATCTTTGAACAAAGGTGGTCCGTTCCAAACAAAACTTACGGAAAGAGACAAAAAACGCGGCGAAAGTCGCGTTTTTTTTGCTTTAATGGAACCCTGAGTGGATATAGAATGTGCACCGGCTCACAGTTTTGGGTGAATTTTGCCAATAATAAGAGGTTGATACGTTTCAAATCGTAAAATTCTTTTATAGAATGTAGTTGAACAAACAAGATATGATTAAGTTATATCTGAGAGTTACCAGAGTGTTAGGAGCAAGTGATCATGAAAACTCAAATATTACGTCTGTTAACCCTGTCGCTGGCGGCTTCTCTTGCTCCCGCGACATTTGCCGCTGTAACAATAAATGGCGTGCAATTCGACCGCTTTTCTATCTCAGCTGCCGCAAATGGCGATGTAACGCTTACCACAGTGCCGGCAGCAGCAGCGGGTACAATTCCGGCGATTCTGCCGAAAAAGGTGTTCGATATTTCGATGACCTCTCTCCCAGGCGTGGAGGGTACCACCAACATTGATACCATCCCCGGGCCAGGTGCTGAGGGCGGCTTTACCCCCGTCAACTGCGTTGCAACACCGCTAGACCCTGCCTGCCCCATCATACCGCCACCGCCACCGCCCGGCGAATGCGGAGATATCGGCGCCCCACTGGTATTTGAGACAATACCTTGGACGGCTCTACCTAACAAGATAGTACTCACGACCGGTAAAGTAGGCGCTGCGTCCAAGTTCACCACATCCTTATCGACAACCTACAAGGGTTATTTCTCGGGGCTAGCTACAACTGCATCCGCGAACCTTTCACGCCGCATGTGGTTCTCAGAGTGTCCGGGTGCGGCACCGATAGTGCGCAATTACACCATCGGCGGCGATGTGAGAAATGCGTGTGATGTTAGTGGCGTCGATCTGAAATTGAGCTGGTCTCAGGAGAATACGCCCGCTTATGTCACCACGTGTAAACTGACTCGGGGCAAAACCTACTACCTGAATTATTCTCAGGCGGCTTTCGGTACCGGGTCTGGTCCCACAACTACCAGCCAGCTTATCCGGGGTGCTGGTAAATCAGGAACACCCTAGTACTGGAGTCGGTAATCTTTTGTTGACTCTGTAATCTGAAAGATGTTCCATGGCGCCAAACTTCTGTTTGGCGCTTTTTTTTGGAATTTTTGTATGAAGAAAATTGGACTCATAGCTCTGCTCGCAGCTCTACAGTTACCGGGAGCGCTTGCTACGGAGCAGGACAGTATTGTTTTCCAGGCGGGTGATGTCACTGTCAGCTACCTTGATATGGAGCGCTATATTCAGGAAAACACCCCCCCGGAACCCGCAGAGAAGGCCGCCGTGCTGAATCGTCCGGGGATCTATCGCGAAATGGCAGAGATGCTATACACGCTGCAGGTGCTGGCCGCCGAGGCCGAACGCATGCCCGAATTCGATCGCGAGCAGGCCGAGTGGAACGCACACATCATGTATCAGCGGCGTATCATCAAGGACCTCAAGGAAAAATATGTGCGGGAAAGCCTGAAAGACGTGAATTGGGACACAACCGCCAAGGAGAGCTATCAAGTCCAGAAGGAGAAGTATATGACGGACGAGATGGTGCAGGCCTCACACATTCTGATTAAAGTAGACGAGAAGCGCAGCGATGAGGCTGCCAGAGCCCTGGCGTTGGAGCTGCGAGAGCGCGCTCTAAAGGGTGAGGATTTCGCTGAGCTGGCGAAGCAGTTTTCCGCAGACACGTCGGTGACGCGCAATGCTGGCACGCTGGGCTTCTTCAAGCGGGGGCAAATGGTGAAGCCATTTGAGGAGGCGGCATTCGCGATGCAAAAGCCAGGTGACATCAGCGAACCGGTCAAAACACAATTTGGCTACCACGTGATCCGCTTTGATGCGCGCAAGGCACCCACGCAGATTCCCTTTGACAAGGTCAAGCCCAAGATAATTGAAGAGTTGCAGGCAGAAATGGGTAAGCAGCTGTGGCAGGATAAATTAATTGCGATCCGCTCAGCCGGCAACATCGTGGTGGATGAAAAGCTGTTGCAGCAGTTACAGGAACAGTATCAAACTAACGCAGTAGCCAAATAGGTTTGCCTTGTTCCAGACAGACCATTGTCACTCCGATGATTGCTTTTTCGCGTCTGCCTGCTCGGCACCCTGAAGATAGGGTCATGCCGCTAGCACATCCTGAGTATAACACTGTATGACAAGCCATGAGGTACTGGTTGTGGCTCCCGCTGACTGGAATCGTGAGGTTCTAGCGGATTGGAATGTCTACGATCTGTCATTCCGATTTGTGGAGGAGTTTCCAAAGGATGGTCTGGCCGCCTGGCGCACAGCCTGCACCACAAAGGGTGAAACAATCGATGTGGCTATCCATTGCTATCCGTACAGCGGAGGCTACGCACAACATGCGCTCAACCGTTTGTTCGCGCAGGCGCTCCTGCGCTGCAAACCACGAGTGGTTGTCGTCGTCGGGTTGACCGGTTGTACCGTAGATCTATCGCGGGTTGTGGATTTGCTGGGTATCCCCGCAGTATTGATTTTGGACGCACCCGTTGAGCCACCAGACTCCCTCAGCGAGGCGACCCGGGTCTGGCTGGAATCGTCTCTAGCGTGCTGTAGGCACATCCTGTGGGCACAGATAGAGCTTGCCGACAGGTGGCCTCCATCGTGGCTAAACGGGCAGTCTGTGGCGGCCATGGGCGATTTGGGGGCGCTACTCGACAGCCTGTTCGAGCTACCCGTGCCCGATTACTCCTACGACTATTCTATGTATGAATTCTGTCAGCGCGATCATGC
>JANNVJ010000044.1:0-82655 GCA_031414375.1 Haliea sp. | reverse complement strand
CCCCCCCCCCCCCCCCCCCGCCCCCCCCCCCCCCCCCCCCCCCCCCCCGCGCCGGGCCCCCCAGCGTCAGCTCTATTCACTGTATGCCACTCTCGATAGCGTCTTTATTCATAGTTTCTTCTTCTTTTAATTCTTTCGAGTGTACTCAGGTTGTGTATGGGCTGGCAACCGTAAGTTCACAGGAAAAATGCTTCAAGGTTATTGAGGTCTCGGTTATCGGATTATGTACAAATGCTGCTTAATCGCGCAATTGATGAGCAGGGTGAGGGCGCTGCCGAGCGCGGATCTCATTCGTCTCCCCAGGAATGCCGAGGGTACCCGGATCGTCGAGCCGCTTACCTGATTGCAGTGACAAGGTTACACTAGGTGCCTATGGATAGACTTTTCATCTTGTTTCAGACCCTCGTGCCGCAGCATTTGTTGTCCCGCTGTACTGGCGCCCTGGCCGAGCTGCGCCATCCCGTCTGGTTGAAGAACTGGGTCATTCGGCAGTTTATCCAGTTCTTCGATGTCGATATGACCGAAGCGGCCGAGCCTGACTGTACGCGCTACGCGTGCTTCAATGATTTTTTCACGCGTCCGCTGCGCGATGGAGCACGGCCTCTGGCGGTTGCGGATATCCTCTGTCCCGCCGACGGCGCGATCAGTCAGTTGGGCGAGATTTCCAACGGCCTGCTGTTGCAGGCCAAGGGCCGCTATTTCTCCGCCGAGGAATTATTGGGTGGCGATGCCGCGCGCGCGGCGCAGTTTAACGGTGGGCAGTTCGCCACCATTTACCTGTCACCAAAGGATTATCACCGGGTGCACATGCCAGTGGCCGGTCGATTGACGGCGACCTGCTATATTCCCGGCCAATTGTTTTCGGTCAATGGCGTTACTGCTGACAATGTCGACCGGCTGTTCGCCCGCAATGAACGCCTGGTCTGTTATTTCGAGACTGCACGCGGTCCGATGGCGATGATATTGGTGGGTGCCATGGTGGTCGCCGGGATTGAAACCGTTTGGTCGGGACGTGTGGCGCCGCCGCCGCGACACCCGGTGACTGTGGATTACGTGAATCTACTCGAGCCAGTGGAGCTTGCCCAGGGTGCAGAGATGGGGCGTTTTATGCTGGGTTCTACGGTGATTTTGTTGTTTCCTGAAGGAGTTGTGGCCTGGGATGAATCGTTTCAGTCGGGATCTGGCACGCGAATGGGGCAAAAACTTGGGTCGTGCCAGTAGTGCCGGCCGGTGCCGGTGCAGGGGGATCGAGCACGGCCATAACGAAATTCATCCAATCCGGCTGCTGCGCAAAAATCTGGACTCGGACAGTGCTCGCAGAAAGCCCCGGATTGGATGAATTTCGTTAAGCATGGCCTACAACTCGATCCCCCTGCACCGACACCGGCCTGCTTCCATCCCATGTCATTAGTGCCATCAGTTCTCATGCGTAGCGTGATGTGAGGCTCGATCTCTTGGAAGGGTGGGTGAACAATCGGGCCGCGGATTAAGCTTGCCTGCACTTTCGGGGGCTTTCTGCGAGCACTGTCCGAGTCCCAATTTTTCGCGCAGCGAAAAATGGTCGAGTTGCGCAGCAGCCCGAAAGTGCAGGCAAGCTTGCGGCCGTTCACCCACCCTTCCAAGAGATCGAGCCGGAGAGTAGGCACAAACCACCGAACTCAGGAATCTTCCAAACTAGCCACAATCCGCCGATAACTATCCAGCCGCCGTGCACTGATCGCACCGGACTCAGCGCCTGTCAGAATGGCACACCCCGGCTCGTGCTCATGCTGGCAATCGCGAAACTTGCAAGTCCCCAGTAATGGCCGGAACTCGCGAAAACCCTGTTCCACTTGCGCTTTGCTCATATGCCACAAGCCGAACTCGCGTATGCCCGGGGAATCGATCAGGGTGCCACCGCAGTTCAGGTGCAGCAACTGGGCGGTGGTGGTGGTATGTGTGCCTTTCTGTGTATTTTCCGACAGCGCACCGACCCGTATGTCCGCATCGGGCAGCAGCACATTTACCAATGATGACTTGCCCACGCCGGACTGTCCCACAAACACACTGGTTCGTGCACGCAGTGCGCCGTGCAACTCCTCCAACCCGCTGTCCGTGATCGAAGTGCGCAGTACCCGATACCCCAGGGTGGGGTAAATCGCCAGCAGTTCGTCCATCGCTGTCCGCAGGGTAGGGTCTAGAGCAAGCAGATCCATTTTGTTGAGCAGGATGACCGGTTCAATGCCCACCACCTCCGCCGCCACCAGGTAGCGATCGATCAGATTGGCGTGGGGTTCCGGCAAGGGCGCGATGACCAGCAGGATCTGGTCGATGTTGGCGGCGACAGGTTTTAGCTTGCCATAGGGGTCGGGACGCGACAGTACGCTGTGGCGATCGCGTTGCGCTACGACTACACCCATGGGATCACCTTCGCACCACACGACTCGATCGCCGGTGACCAGCGCCTCCAGATTGGCGCGCAGATGGCAGCGTTGGCTGTGGCCAGGCGCGGACTCCACTGCCACTTGAGTACCGTAGTGCGCAACGACCAGTCCTTCCTGCTCCGGGCCGAGTTCGCCGCCAGTGAGTGCCTCCTGCGCATCGTTATCGCGTCGCGCCGCCCGCTTGGCGCGCTCTCCCTGAATTTTCTCGATGCGCCAAGCCTGTTGCCGGCTGAGTTTACGTTTACTCATGCCGTCATTATTGGGTGATAGGCTTGGTCTGTCGAGGCAATTTGTTACACTGCCCGCTCTCGCAACAGTCCAGAGCAAACAACGCATGCAAAACGCCAGCAATCTTATTTGGGTCGATATGGAGATGACCGGCCTGGATCCACAGCACGATGTGGTGATTGAAATTGCCTCCATTGTCACCGACACCGAACTCAATACCCTAGCCGAAGGGCCGGTGATCGCCGTGCACCAGAGTGACGCCAGGCTTGCCGCCATGGACGAGTGGAATACCACGCATCACAATCGCTCCGGCCTGGTGGAACGCGTGAAGGCCAGCGAGTATGACGAGGCGCGCGCCGCGCAGGAGACGCTCGCTTTCCTGGCGCAGTGGGTACCGGCGGGAGCCTCGCCCATGTGCGGCAATACCATTTGTCAGGACCGACGCTTTATGGTGCGTCACCTGCCGCAGCTGGAGGTCTATTTTCATTATCGCAACCTGGACGTGAGTACGCTGAAAATACTGATGCAGCGCTGGCGGCCAGAGCTGGAGGCAGGCTTTCTCAAGACCGGGACACACCTGGCACTGGATGACATTCGCGAGTCCGTCAATGAACTGCGCTATTACCGCGAGCACTTTCTCAAACTGGCATAGCTCCGTGTTGCTGCAACGCCCAGGCCACGTGTTCCTGTACCAGTTGCGACGGGTAGTGCTGCCTGTGTAGCAGGGCGTTGACCACTGCGTCTGAGCGCGGGGCATTGCCCAGCGCCACTGCCAGGTTGCGCAGCCAGCGCTCGTAACCGATGCGGCGGATGGCGGAGCCTTCAGTTTTCGCCAGGAACATGTCCTCATCCCACAGCAGCAACTCCACCAGTTCCACATCTGCCAGTCCATGCCGGGGCCGGAAGTCGCTCTCGTCGGTCGGCTGCGCGAACTTGTTCCAGGGGCAGCACAGCTGGCAGTCATCGCATCCGAAAATGCGATTGCCCATCAAGGGCCGCAGCGCGGGATCGATACTGCCGTGATGCTCGATGGTGAGATAGGAAATACATTTGCGGGCATCCAGCTGGAATGGGCCAGTGAAGGCCGCCGTCGGACAAATGTCCAGGCAGGCGGTGCAGGTGCCGCAGTGCTTGCTGGTGTGGGGTTCATCTACCGGCAGTGGCAGATTGGTGAAAATCTCTCCGAGGAAAAACCAGGAACCAGCCTCGGTGTTGATTAGCATGGTGTTTTTTGCGATCCAACCCAGTCCCGCGCGCTCTGCCAACGCCCGTTCCAACACCGGGGCACTGTCGACGAAGGCGCGGTACTGGCCGCCACCGATTTCCGCTTCGATGCGCTCCGCCAACTGGGACAGACGTTTGCGTATCAGCTTGTGATAGTCCCGCCCCAGGGTGTAGCGCGAGATATACGCTTTCTCGGGCGCTGCCAAAATCTCCAGCGCTTGTGTGTCTCGGTCCAGATAGTCCATACGCAGCGAAATAACACGCAAGGTGCCCGGCACCAGTTCCTGTGGCCGCGTGCGCTTGCTGCCGTGGCGCGCCATATACGCCATACTGCCGTGATAACCCGCATTCAACCATTGTTGCAGGTAGGCTTCATGTTCGCCGAGGTCGACGCCCGTGATACCCAGCTGCGCAAAGCCGAGTTCGGTGGCCCAATCCCGTATTTTTTGCAGCAGCGCGTCCAGCTCCGGCGGTGTGAGTTGTGCGTGCAAATTGGAACGACCGTTGGATGACATGTGGGTATAATTCTGACAGAACTTGATTTTGTGCGTACTTCTTTTCGCCACTTGGTGCTGGTGGCGGGAGAGTGTGACCCTCGCCGCTAGTGATGAACAGTAAAAAGAATAGTGGGCCGACCAACTGACCAGAAGATAGAGTGATAGAAATGCTAGGCACCGAAAACCTGTACACCGCAGCACAGACCCGCGCCCTGGATCACTGTGCCATCCACGAGCATCACATTCCGGGTATCACTCTAATGTCGCGGGCTGCCGAAGCCGCCTTCAGGTACCTGCTTGAAACCTGGCCTGCGCCGGAGTGTTTGCAGGTCCTGTGCGGCACCGGCAACAACGGTGGCGATGGCTTTCTGATTGCAGACCTGGCGCACAAGCGCGGTATCGCCGTTACGGTAGTGCAATTGGGCGACGCCAGGAAAATTAGTGGGGATGCATTGTTGGCACGGCAGCAGGCGCTGGCCAATGGAGTAACGATAGTGCCCTTTGGCGATGCTGTGCTGGAGTCTGCCGGGGTGATTGTGGATGCCATGCTGGGTACTGGTCTCACCGGGGAGGTGCGCGGTGACTATGTCACAGCCATCAGCGCGATCAATGCCTGTGGTGTCCCGGTGTTGGCCGTCGATATCCCGTCGGGACTGTGTTCTGACACCGGCCGGGTGCTGGGCGTGGCAGTGCGGGCTGATCTGACAGTCACATTTATTGGCTTGAAGCGCGGTCTGTTTACGCAGCAGGCACCCGATTATACCGGTGTTGTGCAACTCTCCGATCTTGGCGTTCCGCCAGAGGTTTACGCAGCGATTCTCGCTGACTGCTCCCGACTCGAACTGGAGCCGCTGCTGGAGCGTCTGCCACCGCGACCCGCGACCGCGCACAAAGGGCTCTACGGCACTGTCCTGATCGTGGGCGGCGACTACGGGATGGCCGGCGCAGTGGCCCTGGCCGCGGAAGCTGCGCTGCGCTGTGGTGCTGGATTGGTGCAGGTGGCAACCCGTCCGAAGCATGTAGCAGCATTGGTGGCCCGCACGCCTGAGGTGATGCCTCTGGGCGTGAGTTCAGGCGGCGCAATGACCCCGATGCTGGCGGGTGCAGATGTGGTGGTGATCGGGCCCGGCCTAGGACAGTCCCCTTGGTCCATCGAGTTGCTGCAACTGGTGTTGGCGTGCGGCAAACCGTTGGTGCTGGATGCTGATGCTCTCAATCTACTGGCGGCCGGCAGGATCGTTGACGCTAGCGCTGGCACTCAGCGGGTGTTGACACCCCACCCCGGAGAAGCCGCCCGGTTGCTCTGTTGCACCACTGCCGAGGTGCAGGCTGACCGCTTTGCGGCCGTGAGTGCTTTGCAGCAACGTTATGGTGGCGTGATTGTCCTGAAAGGGAATGGCAGCCTCGTTACGGGGGGTGATGATATTTTGCTCAGTGACTACGGCAACCCCGGTATGGCCAGTGGCGGTATGGGCGATGTGCTCAGCGGCGTGATCGGCGCGTTATTAGCCCAACACCTGCCATCTATCGAGGCGGCCGCCCTGGGGGTGTGCCTGCACGGAGCGGCGGCGGATATTGCGGCCGGGGAGGGCCAGCGTGGCCTGGCGGCGAGTGACTTGATACCGCACCTGCGCGCTCTACTGGGATGACGGATATGCACTACACCGTGACGGCACCCGACGAGACCGCAATGGTGTCCCTGGGGGCAAGCTTAGGTAGTGCGTGCGAGCCAGGTCTGGTGGTTTTCCTGCAGGGCGATCTCGGTATGGGCAAAACCACGTTCAGTCGCGGGTTTATCCAGTCGCTGGGGCATGCAGGAGCAGTCAAGAGCCCCACCTACACACTGGTGGAGCCCTATCAGCTAGGGGATCTACCTGTGTTTCATTTCGATTTGTATCGTCTGGGTGATCCTGAAGAGCTGGAATTCATGGGTATCCGGGATTATTTTGGTGATTTGTCGGTTTGTCTGGTGGAATGGCCTGAGCGGGGCTTGGGCGCTTTGCCCGTGGGAGATATAGTCATTAATATGCGACGCGAAGGCGCAGGGCGTTGTTTGGCGTATGTTGCCGCGACCGAACAGGGCAGGCGGGTGCTGGCGCGCATGCTGGCTAGAGCCGGGGCACAGAACCCCGCGCCTTGAGACGATAATAGACAATGGGCAGGTGTGTTATGGGCAGGGCGTGGATCCTGGTGGTCCTGAGTTTTTGGGGGCCAGCCTCTGTGTGGGCCGCCGAGGTGCACGACGTGCGCCTGTGGCGTGCGCCGGATCACACCCGTATTGTGTTTGACCTCACCGGACCGGCCGAGCATTCGCTCGTTATGCTGTCCAATCCCAACAGAATTGTGTTGGACATACAAAATACCAAGTTACGCACCGATCTGGCCAGGCTAAAGCTGGCAAACACGCCGGTGGCGTCGGTCCGTTCCGGCGTGCTCGAAGGTGACAATCTGAGGGTGGTCATGGAGATCAGGGCACCGCTTGATCCCCGCAGTTTTGCCCTGACGGCCAATGCGCAGGCCGGAGACCGTCTGGTCGTCGATTTATACGATCAAAAGGTCAAGGCCGCAGAGGTCAAAAAAACTGTGGCGCCAGCCGGCAAACGCAACCTGATTATCGCGATCGATGCGGGTCACGGTGGGGATGATCCAGGTGCTCTGGGTCCCGGCCGAGTGCGGGAGAAGGATGTGGTACTGGCTATCGCCAGAGAGTTGAATGCGTTGTTTCGGGCCGACCCGGGTTTCCAATCGACCATGATCCGCAGCGGCGATTACTACATCAGTCTCAAGGGCCGCCGGGATTTGGCGCGCCAGCGCCAGGCCGATCTGTTTGTCTCGATCCACGCCGATGCCTTCGATCGCAAGGAGGCGCACGGAGCCTCGGTCTATGCCTTGTCGACCAATGGCGCTACCAGTACAGCGGCCCTGTACCTGGCGGAGCGTGAGAATGCGGCGGATTTGGTCGGGGGCGTCAGCCTGTCGGATAAGGACGATGTGCTGGCCGGCGTGCTGGCGGATCTGTCCATGACCTCGACGCTGGACACCAGCTTGAAATTGGGCGACAGGGTGTTGCGCAACGTCGATAGCATCACCAACCTGCACAAGACGAACGTGGAGCAGGCCGGGTTTGCGGTACTGAAGTCGCCAGATATCCCCTCAATTCTGGTAGAGACCGGTTTTATCTCCAATCCGCAGGAATCCAGTCTGCTGGCGACCAGCAACTACCAGAAGAAAATGGCCGCCGCCCTGCACCGGGGTATCCGGGAATGGTTCAAAGCCCATCCTCCATCGGGGACACTCCTGGCGTGGCAGAAGCAGCAGGGCGTCGCGCCTCGCGGCCAGTCGGCAGTTCCTGGCAGCCTTCCGCGCGGCCTTCAGCGTGGCGGGCAGCAGTACGTCATCGCCAGCGGTGATACACTGTCGGGGATCGCTGATCGTTTTAGTGTTCCCCTGTCCGATCTTAAAAGCCACAATCGTATCGACGGCTCGAAGATTGTGGTGGGACAAAAGCTGACTATTCCAAAGAGTTGATATCACCGTTTCCATGTCTCGAATTCGCTTGCTTAGCTCCAGGCTGGCTAACCAGATCGCCGCTGGGGAAGTGGTCGAGCGCCCCGCTTCAGTCGTCAAGGAAGTATTGGAAAATAGCCTCGATGCAGGTGCGACCCGGGTCGAAATAGATGTGGAGTCCGGCGGCACCAAGCTGATTCGGGTGCGCGACAATGGCAGTGGCATTCCCGCCGAGGAGTTGTGCCTCGCCCTGGCCCGCCATGCCACCAGTAAAATAGCCTCTCTGGAAGACCTGGAACGGGTAGGGAGTCTAGGTTTTCGCGGGGAAGCGCTGGCCAGCATCGGCTCGGTCTCGCGCCTGACGCTGACCAGCAATGCTGACGAACGCAGTAGTGAGGGCAGTAGTGCCTCCTGCGAAGGTCGTGAGATGGAGGTGCAGCTCAAGCCAGCGCCGCACCCCCGTGGTACCACTGTGGAAGTGCGTGATCTGTTTTTCAACACCCCGGCACGGCGCAAGTTCCTGCGCACAGAGAAGACCGAGTTCAACCACCTTGAAGAAATTGTGAAGCGCCTGGCCCTGTCGCGTTTCGATGTGGCGTTTACCCTGCGCCATAACGGCAAGGTGGTGCACAGCCTGAAAGCGGCCTCGGCACAGCCCGAACGTCAGCGCCGGGTAGCGGCGGTCTGCGGGCCTGCTTTTATGGAACAGGCCATAGCGATTGAGTCAGAAGCACCTCCCTACCGCCTGTCAGGCTGGGTGGGGCTGCCCACGTTCTCTCGCAGCCAGGCCGATTTGCAGTACTTTTTTGTCAACGGTCGGGTTATTCGCGACCGCCTGGTTGCCCATGCGGTGAAGCAGGCTTATCGCGATGTCTTGTATCACGGGCGTCATCCGGCGTTCGTACTGTATCTGGAGTTGGATCCGGGCCAAGTGGATGTCAACGTACACCCCACCAAGCATGAGGTCCGTTTTCGCGATGGTCGGGCGGTGCACAGCTTTATCTTCTCCAGTCTGCACCGCGCCCTGGCGGAGGTGCGTCCGGGTCAGGAGGCAGGGCGGGAGCCGCAGTTCACGCCGTCTCTGGCGACCGAAGAGGGTATGACGATAGATACGGCGACCGGGGAGATCCGCAGCCAGAGTGCGCTGGCCTGGGGTGCCTCGGTCGGGGTGCGTCCCGGTGTGGGCGGTCGCTCCGTTGGCCACTATTTTGCGGGCACCGCGCAGGTGGGTGAGCAAATGCGCGGTTATGCCCGGTTACACGGCCTGCCAGGCGAGGCAGCGCCCGAGGAAGTGCCGCCGCTGGGTTACGCACTGGCGCAATTGCAAGGTGTGTATATTCTGGCAGAGAACGCGCAGGGTCTGGTCATCGTCGACATGCATGCCGCGCATGAACGCATCACCTATGAGCGGCTCAAGGCCGCGCGCGATGCGACAGGAATTCGCAGCCAGCCTTTGCTGGTGCCGCAGGCAGTGGCTGTCAGCCAGCGGGAAGTGCAGATAGCCGTCCAGCACAGCACTTTGTTCGAGCGGCTGGGCATGGCGGTCGAGGCGGGCGGGGAGGAGAGTCTGGTTATTCGCCAGATTCCTGTGGCCCTGCGTGACTCGAATGTGGAGCAGCTGTTGCGGGACGTGTTAGCAGACCTGATTGAATTTGGCAGTTCCGAGCGCATCGAGACGCACCTGGATGAGATACTGTCCACCATGGCCTGCCACGGCTCGGTGCGCGCCAACCGGCGCCTCACCATTCCCGAGATGAACGCGCTGCTGCGGGATATGGAAGAAACTGAGCGATCCGGCCAGTGTAATCACGGTCGGCCCACCTGGATTCAACTGGGCCTGCACGAACTGGACACGCTATTTTTGCGCGGCCGTTGAGGCACTGGTGAATTCCGCAAAGCCCCTGTTGATTTGCCTGATGGGTCCCACCGCCTCGGGCAAGACCGATCTGGCGATAGAGCTCGCCCAGCAGCTTGATGGCGAACTGGTGAGTGTCGATTCAGTACTGGTGTATCGCGGCATGGATATCGGCACTGCCAAGCCCGAGTACCCCCACCACCTGGTCGATATTCGCGATCCGGCACAGGCCTACTCTGCGGCGGACTTCGTGGCGGATGCCAACCGGGTGGTGGCGGATATCATTGCGCGCGGCAAGACCCCGCTGCTAGTGGGCGGTACGATGTTGTATTTCAAGGCTTTTCTTGACGGACTAGCCGAGATGCCGCCAGCGGATCCTGCCATACGCGCGCAGATTGCCGCGGCGGCGGCGGCGCAGGGCTGGCCTCATGTTCACCAGCAATTGGCGCAGGTCGACCCGCATGCCGCAGCGCGTATACATCCCCATCATTCACAGCGTCTGAGTCGCGCTCTTGAGGTGTATCAAGCCAGCGGTGTTACGTTGACCGAGTGGCACCAGCGTGCCGGGCCTGTGGTCCATGACCACTGCCGCGTAGTGCAATTGGCGCTCTGTCCTTTCGAGCGATCATTGCTGCATGAACGAATCGCCCGGCGTTTCGAGTTGATGATGGAGGCAGGATTGCTGGATGAAGTACGGCGGCTGTGGCAGCGCCCGGATTTGCATGCCGGCCTGCCCGCGATTCGTGCGGTCGGGTATCGACAGTTATGGCAACATCTCGAGGGTGAGTGCAGTCTGGACGATGCTGTGAAAAATGCCGTCGCCGCGACGAGGCAGCTGGCCAAGCGCCAACTCACCTGGTTGCGAAAATGGCGACATCTTGAGTGGATCTACACCGATCGTGACGGGAACTTGCCTGCAAATAGCCTGTCTGACGAACGGCTGAACTTGCTCGGAGAGAAACCCTTGGCGCTGGCCTTGAACTATCTTGGCCGGGTCCCCACTATAAGTCTGTTGTAAATGCATTATACTGTGGCTGGTTAGTCCGAAGACCCGATATTCGCTTTGAAAACCGCTAGAGAATGGTTTCTGCACAGTGATAAGAGGTTATTTTTTTATAATTTTTCGGCTCTAGTTGAGCCTCATTAGGAGAGAGTCATGTCGAAAGGGCACACGCTACAAGACCCTTATTTGAACATTCTGCGTAAGGAACGCGTACCTGTTTCCATTTATCTGGTTAATGGGATCAAACTGCAGGGCCAGATTGAATCCTTCGATCAATTTGTCGTATTGCTTAAGAATACCGTCAGCCAGATGGTCTACAAGCATGCGATTTCCACCGTCGTCCCGTCCCGCGTGGTGCGCGTACCGTTGCAAAACCCGGACGATGAAGAAGAAGACGTTAGTTAAATATTTTGCCCCGACGGATGCCAAGAGGTATCCGTCCCCGGTTAATCCCAACCTGAAGAGGTAGTCTTGTTTTTTGATCGCCCCGATGCGGGGGAGCGGGCTGTGCTCGTTCACCTGAATCTTGCCAGTGAAGCACAGCGCGAAGACCCTCGCGAGTTTGAGGAGCTAGTGTTGTCCGCCGGGGGTGACCCGGTGGCCTATGTTATGGGTACTAGAGCTACTCCGGACCCGCGCACGTTTGTGGGCAGCGGAAAGCTGGAAGAAATTGCCAGCGAAGTGCGTGAGCACGGCGCAGAAATTGTCATATTCAACCACGTACTGCGGCCCAGCCAGGAGCGCAATCTGGAGGCTGAGCTGCAGTGCCGGGTGTTGGACCGTACGGGCCTGATCCTCGATATCTTTGCCCAGCGAGCTCGCACGCATGAGGGCAAGTTGCAGGTCGAGCTGGCACAGTTGCAGCATGTGTCCACCCGCCTGGTGCGGGGCTGGACCCACCTGGAGCGACAAAAAGGGGGTATTGGCTTACGTGGCCCGGGTGAAACCCAGCTGGAGACCGACCGCCGCCTGTTGCGGGTGCGCATCAAATCCCTCACCGCCAGGCTGGAAAAAGTGCGCATACAGCGTGAGCAGGGGCGGCGCGCACGCACCAGGGCAGACATCCCCTCGGTGTCTTTGGTCGGGTATACCAATGCGGGCAAATCTACCCTGTTCAATCGGGTTACCCAATCCACCGTTTATGTGGCAGACCAGCTGTTCGCAACCCTGGACCCCACCTTGCGCCGTGTGGAGTTGGAAAACGTCGGTCCGGTTATTTTGGCCGATACTGTGGGATTTATTGCCCATCTGCCGCATAAGTTGGTGGAAGCGTTCAAAGCAACGTTGGAAGAAACCCTGAATGCTGATCTGCTGCTGCATGTGGTCGATGCCGCTAGTGAGGAACGCGACAACAACATGTATCAGGTGCAGGAGGTGCTGAGCGAGATCGGGGCTGAGAAAATTCCGCAATTGCAGGTGTTCAATAAGCTGGATTTACTCGAGCAGTCGCCACGGTTGGAGCGCAACGTGGACGGTGTCCCCGTGCGTGTCTGGCTAAGTGCCACAACAGGCGCCGGTATCGACCTGCTGTTGCAGGCTGTAGCTGAACTGGTGGGCCAGGATATGGTGGCCGAACAATTGCATCTTGACCCCAATCAGGGCAGCCTGCGTGCGGCGTTCTACAGCCTCGGTGCTGTTGAGGCGGAAAACTACGACGATGACGGCGTGGTCCACCTGAGCGTGCGACTGCCGCGCGCGGACTGGAATCGCTTGATGAAGAAAGGGGCCGAGCCGCTGTTTTAGTGGCGTGCACAGACAGGGTTGCGTACCCGCAAGCAAAAATTTGATAGACTGTTTGATTATTCTAAATAGGAGTTGGTTATGGCCTGGAATGAACCGGGTGGCGGTAACAATAAGCCCAAGGATCCCTGGGGCGGTGGCAATCAGGGCCCGCCCGATCTGGATGAAGCGTTAAAAAAATTGCAGGCCAAATTAGGTGGGCTATTCGGTGGCAGTGGCTCCGGTGCTGGTAGTGCCACACCTGGTTTTTCCGCAGCTGCGCTGGGCGTGCTGGCCGTTGTTGGCGTGGCCCTCTGGGGCTTGCTGGGGGTCTATCAGGTCGATGAACAGGAGCGTGGTGTAGTGCTGCGTTTTGGTCGGTACTACGACACGGTGCAGCCGGGCCTGCATTGGAATCCGCCGCTGATCGATGAGGTCAGTCAGCTGAATATTACCAAGGTCCGCTCTGCCAGCTTCCACGAGACGATGCTTACCCAGGACGAAAATATCGTCGATGTGAAACTCTCGGTACAGTACGTGATCAACGACCCCGTTAATTTTGTACTGAAGGTGCGCGATCCCGAGCGCTCGCTGCAGCACGCCGCGCAGAGTGCGCTGCGCCATGTGGTAGGTGGCATTGGTATGGATATGGTGCTCACTGAGGGGCGCGCGCAGATCGGTATCGATGTGCAGCAACGCCTGCAGGAGTACCTCGACCTCTATCAAACCGGTATTCTGGTCAGCAAGGTCACGGTTGACGAGTCCAAACCACCTAGCCAGGTGCAGTCCGCGTTTGACGATGTAATCAAGGCCCGTGAGGACGAGGAGAGGGTGCAGAACGAAGCGCAGGCCTACGCTAACGCGGTCGTTCCCGAGGCACGCGGTGGAGCCCAGCGCCAGATTGAAGAAGCCAACGCTTACAAGGAACAGGTTATCGCCAACGCCCAGGGTGAGGCGGAGCGCTTTAACCGACTGTTAACCGAGTACCAGAAGTCACCGGCGGTGACCCGCGAGCGCCTGTACCTGGATGCGGTGCAAGAGGTGTTTACAAAAACCAATAAGGTGATGGTTGATGTCGAAGGAGGCAACAATGTGATGTACCTGCCTCTGGATAAAATGACGGAGCAGAGTCAGCGCGCCAGTACCCAGGGCGAGGCCCGCTTGGACAGCTCCAATATTCGTGAGATCACTAACGCCGTCACTGAGCAATTACGCAGCGATGCGGCGGCGGCACCAGGCCGCAGGGGAGTGCGCTGAACATGAGTGGACGCAATGTATTTTTCACTTTTATTGCTCTGGCACTGGTTGTGCTGGCGAGTAACTCGCTCTACGTCATCAGGGAAACTGAGCGCGGTGTGCTGTTGAAATTTGGTGAGGTGGTCAACCCCAATATTCCTCCGGGCCTGCATGTCAAAATCCCACTCGTAAATAGTTTGCGGAAGTTTGATGGTCGCATCCTGACGGTGGACTCTGCACCGGAGCGCTATTTCACCCAGGAAAAAAAGGCGCTGATTGTTGATTCCTACGCGAAGTTCAGGATTGCGGATACCGCCAAGTTCTACACGGCTACCAACGGCGAGGAGTCGCGAGCGATGGCGCTGTTGGCGCAGCGGATCAACGATGGATTGCGCAACGAGGTCGCGGTGCGCACTATTCAGGAAGTGGTATCGGGTGAGCGTGACGAATTGATGCAAGCTCTCACCGAGGCACTTACGATCGTGGCACAGGAGGAACTTGGCGTCGAAGTGGTCGATGTGCGCGTAAAGCAGATCGATTTGCCACCGGACGTGTCCGAGTCGGTCTATCGGCGCATGAATGCCGAGCGTGAGAAGGAAGCTCGCGAGCATCGCTCGCAAGGCCAGGAGTTGTCCGAGGGTATCCGCGCGGCGGCAGATCGCGAGGTCACTGTACTACGGGCCAACGCCTACCGCGATTCGGAATTGATTCGTGGTGAGGGTGATGCCACAGCTACATCAACCTACGCGCAGGCCTTTAACCAGGATCCGGAGTTTTACTCGTTTACCCGCAGTCTCAGGGCCTATCAGGATGCATTCCAGGGTAACGGCGATGTCATGCTGTTGCAGCCTGACAGCGAATTTTTCCGCTACTTGAAGGACTCCAAAGGCGGTAAATAGCGGGTTTTCGCAGCGGCGGTCCGGCTGCAATTATCACGGGTGCTGGCAAAGGCACCTGTGATAGAATTTTTCAACCGTGGGTTTCGGCGTTTCTAGGCAATCGTCGATCCTGCGGTTTTTTGTGTCTCTGGAGTGTGTGTGGACTTCTGGCAGGTACTTCCGATCGCTATTGCGCTGGTATTTATCGTTGAAGGCATGCTGCCGTTTATCAGTCCAAACCACTGGCGCGCCATGCTGGCTATCTCTGCCAAGATGGACGACCGTATGATTCGCAATATCGGTCTGGGCAGCATGTTGTTTGGCGTGTTTATACTCTATTGGGTGCATTAGGGTGTGGTGAATGAAATGACAACCTTAGATCACTGGCAACTTCCTGATGGGATGGAAGAAATTCTTCCGCTCCAGGCAGAGTCTGTGGAGGACTTGCGCCGCACCCTGCTGGATTTGTATCGCAGTTGGGGCTACCGACTGGTCATCCCGCCGTTGATGGAATTTACTGAATCTTTATTGGTGGGTCTTGGCGAAGATCTGGATTTGCTCACCTTCAAGCTGACCGACCAACTTAGCGGACGCACACTGGGGATTCGCGCTGATATTACACCACAGGTTGCGCGTATCGATGCTCACAGCCTGGCTGAGGAGGGTGTGACTCGACTGTGTTATGCAGGTTCCACCTTGCACACGCGTCCGAAGTCACTGCTGGCTTCACGCTCGCCAATTCAGGTCGGCGCAGAGCTTTATGGCGACGACAGTCTCGGAGCGGATGTGGAAATTGTACGCCTGATGCTGGCGACGCTGGAAACTGCCGGACTTACCGGAATCACACTCGATCTTGGACACGTGGGTATCTACGAGGCGGTGTTGGCCGCGGCCCGTCTCAGTGGTGAGCAGGAAAACACTGTGTTTGATGCCTTGCAGCGCAAGTCGGTGCCGGATTTACGCCTGGCCCTGGCCGGTGTGCAGCCGGCTAATGCCGCCCTGATCATTGCCCTGGTAGATTTACACGGTGACGAGCAGGTACTAAGCGATGCCCGCTCGTTGTTTGCCGAGGCGGTGCCGGATGCATTGGCGGGGGTGGATGCGTTGCAGGACGTGGCGTGTGCTATACGCCGTCAGCATCCAGAACTGGATATTTATTTTGACCTAGCGGAACTGCGTGGCTACCACTACCACACTGGCTTGGTGTTTGCGGCCTATGTCGCTGGCTGTGGACAGGCACTGGCTAACGGTGGTCGCTACAATGATGTGGGTGCGGTCTTCGGCAGGGCCCGGCCGGCGACCGGATTCGCGACCGACCTGAAGGCCCTGATGACGATGCTACCGGCTGCGGTGAACGCCCCAGGCGCCATCAGTATGCCGGATGTGGACGATCCGGCGCTGGACGTGCAGGTACGTGAGTTACGGGCGACAGGAGCCGTGGTTATCAACTGTCTCTCAGGCGTCCCGGATCCGCGCTGCGATCGTCACCTTGTCGCAGTGAAGGGCCAGTGGCAGGTGCAGACTTTGCGTCCCAATGACAGCGTGTAGGTGATGCCCGCCGCACGTAATTCTCTATCCAATACAAAATACGAGTCAAAGCAATGAGTAAGAACGTGGTAGTTCTGGGCACCCAATGGGGCGATGAAGGCAAAGGCAAGATTGTCGATCTATTGACGGATCAGGCCAGTGTCGTGGTGCGCTTCCAGGGCGGACATAACGCCGGTCACACGCTGGTGATTGATGGCGAAAAAACAGTATTGCACCTTATCCCCTCGGGTATCCTGCGGGAACATGTGGCCTGCCTGATTGGTAACGGTGTGGTGTTGTCTCCGGAAGCGGTGCTGCGTGAAATTGCCGAGTTGGAAGCCAAAGGCGTGCCGGTCCGCACGCGCTTGAAAATCTCGCCCGCCTGCCCGCTGATTCTGCCCTACCACGTGGCCCTGGACCAGGCCCGTGAAGCCAAGCGCGGCAACGACAAAATTGGCACGACCGGGCGCGGCATTGGGCCGGCTTATGAGGACAAGGTCGCCCGGCGTAGTGTGCGCCTGGGTGATTTACAGGATGAAAAACGTTTCACCCGTAAGTTGCGAGAAGTGATGGAGTACCACAACTTTTTTCTGGAGAAGTACTACCAGGTAGAGCCGCTGAACGTGAACAAGGTGCTGGCCGAGACTCTGGAAATGGGCAAGGAGTTGCTGCCGATGATGGCCGACGTCAGCGCCATGCTGCACGATTACCGCAAGGCCGGCGCGAATATCATGTTCGAAGGCGCGCAGGGCTCGCTGCTGGACATTGACCATGGTACCTATCCCTATGTAACCAGCTCCAACACCACGGCAGGCGGTACGGCGACGGGTTCCGGTTTCGGCCCGCTGTACCTGGATTATGTGCTGGGTATTACCAAGGCCTACACCACCCGCGTGGGCTCCGGCCCGTTTCCCACTGAATTGTTTGATGAGACCGGCGCGCACCTGGCTAAAAGAGGTCACGAATTCGGCGCGACCACCGGGCGGCCACGGCGCTGCGGTTGGTTTGATGCGGTGGCCCTGCGCACCGCTGTGAATATCAACTCTGTCAGTGGTCTGTGTCTTACCAAGCTGGACGTGCTGGACGGCCTGGAAACGATCCGGATCTGTGTCGGCTATACCTGTAAGGAGGGCAAGCCGGTACCCAACCCGATGGACTCCGATGATTACGAGGGCCTGGTGCCTGTCTATGATGAAGTCCCCGGCTGGAGCGAGTCCACCCTGGGCGCCAAAACTCTGGACGAACTCCCAGCAGCAGCGCGCGATTACATCAAAAAGATTGAAGAGGTGGTCGGCGCGCCGATCGATATCATCTCCACCGGGCCGGATCGGGTGGAGACGATTGTGCTGCGGCACCCCTTTCAGGGGTGATGCGTACTACCTGCCATTGCTCCATTGAGTGCAGTAGCTAGCCTTTGCGGGAAATGTTTGCTCTAATAAAAGTGGTTTATGGAGGCACATGCAGATGACCAGTGACAACGAGAAGAATATCCCCAGCGTGAAGCAGGCTACTCACAGGAAGTCCTATCAAAGCCCCAAACTCTCCAGTTTCGGTACCGTTATTCAGCTTACGCAAACGAATACGGTCAGTATGATGGGTGATGGGGGACCAAACGCGGGGGGTATGAACATGATATCGTAGGCAAAAAGATAAGCAGATCTCACGAGAAAGCATGAGGTGGCGATAGAGTTTTTTATGTAGACAGTGCAGCAAGCCATGAATTGAGAATGAGTGGCCGCAGGTCCAGGTAGGGGTCGGTTTTACTGCCGGCACGAGCGGGCAATCCGTCTATCCACTTCTGGTCAATGTAAGTCGATGTTGCGGCAACCGGTTTGAATTTTTCCAATAAAAGCGGATCATGCAATGATTCGTAAAGGCAGCCTAACGGGGTTTTAGGGCGGCGCAGAATTTCCAGTGAAAGTTTATTGGCCATTGAACGGCGCAACAGATGTTTGTTAAACAACCAGGGTAAAGCAGGAAGCGACATCATCAGGTCCACTAGCCTGGGATCCAGGAAAGGGCAGCGCTGCTCCATCAGCGTGGCACCGCAATTCATGAAAGCGTCATCTGTATTCCAGTCCGGTGTCAGCGTCGCCTTGGCAATTTTGCGGTGGCGCGGCCGGTTCAATGCGGATTCGGAATTCCATGCAGGTGCGAAGGCCAACCAGCGCTCCTTAAGATGCAACTCCTGTTCCAAGTCGGGGTTGATCCATGCTGGGTAGGAATAGTCCAGGAGAGCTTCCGTGGCGTTGTGAAACAAACGTTTTTTCAGCACCATCAAGCCAGAACCTAAGGTCGGCGTCGTGCGATAAAGCAAGCTGAGACGGTACACCATCGCCAAAACCTTAACGGCGTTGACATCCTTAAGCGCCTCTCTGACCGATGAAAAAGCCAGTACCTCGTCGCCGCCATCGCCAGTTAACATGACGCGACCCCGCGATGGGTCAAACCGGTCCGTGTCCAGCGACAGCTGCGGCTGATACGACTCAACTGGACAGGTGGTTTGTACGTACGGTGCCAGCAGCGGATACCTGCCTGCATCGGTGTAATGCGGCGCTAGCTGCAGTGCCTGACTGACCTGCTCGACATAGTAGCGTTCGTCACAGGGATGAATGGAGTCATACAATACGGTGATTGCGTGCAGAGTGCGAGAGAGTTTGTGTTCTCGTTGTAAATCCCGGATAACCGCGGCGATACTGGAGGAGTCCATGCCGCCGCTGAGGGCGATCACAATGTCATTTGTGCGCAGTCTGTCCGACACGGCAGATTTGAACACCTGCGCAAAATGCTCGACGTACTCGGCCTCCCTGCGGTAACGCAGCAGCGGCACATCTGTGGGAACATCCCAATAGCGGCGTGTCGTGGCCTTGCTCTGCTTCAATACCATGCAGTGGGCAGGTTCCAGTGTCTTGATGTCCGCAAACGCTGTCAGCGACCGGTCACTCCAGCGATGGTCGCCAAACAGCAAGAAATCGCCAATCGCTGCCTTGCACAGGCGATCTGAAACCGCGGGGTGTTGCCGTACGCTGTAAATGCTGTTGCTGACAATGAATGTATTCCCCGCTTGCGCATAACACAACTGCCGCAGGCCAAAACGATCCCTGGCGCAAAACAGAGTTCTTTGTTCGCTATCCCACAGCGCGAAAGAGTAATCACCGAGCAGATGCTCCAGGCATTGCTCGCCCCATGCACGGTAGGCGTGCAGCACCAGATGCGAGTCTGGGGTGTCCGCCAGGCGTATGTCGCGCTGCAGGCCCAGTTTATGCAGCAAATCCTCGCGTGCATCGATCCTGATACAACCGGTGATCCAGACCTTGCCATCAAGGCTGGCGGGCTGGTTCTCATGACGTGCCTCGTCAGTCGTCCGAAACAGTGTATGACCCAGTCCTACCGCCCCATCCGTCCACACCTGCTGGCGATCGGGGCCGCGAAAGCGCAACGATGCTGTCAATGTTTCCAACAGGGTGCGGTCGACCGGGGTGCCGTCGGTATTGACGACCGCGATAAAGCCGCTCATCGCACTGCGCCGCTCTCTGCGTGCTCCGCATGCTCCAGTTTTGCGAGCCCGGTCACCTGCTCAAAATCAGCCAGCAGCATATCGCGCACCAGCGGTATCGATGCGATGTCATCAACCGGGCACAATTGCCTCACCTGCACCGTGGCAGCGAGGGTGCTCAGGAAATAAAACTCCTCCGTTCTCATCTTTGTACTCAGTAAATCGTTGCGGTAGGTGTTGGCTGCCAGCATGGAGACCGCTGCAGAGTTCGCTATCGGAGTAATTGTGGTGGACTCTTGTTCACTGGTGCCCCAATTCAGGACATAGATGACTCTCAGTGGGGCGCTGGCCTTGTGTAGTTGGTAGTTGCCTGAGGCAAGGTCGAGGAAACATTTGTCCCAGCCCGGCGCTAACAGGGGCAGTTCATCGGGTAGCTCCTGCAGGTTTTTAAAAGAATTCGGGAACAGGCGCAGCCTGCTATAGCCGGACTGAGTCTGTATCTCGCCGTCGATGGTGGTCAGCGGCAATACGTCATCGGTCAGGATGGGGTAGCCCGCCGCCGCGAAGGACGCGGCTAGTGTGGATTTCCCTGCGCCGGATGATCCGGTAATCGCTAACGCATAGCCGTTCACTAGTACGCCGCTTGCGTGCAGGCACGTCGTGCCGCGCAGGCGCAGCATAAAGCCAATAATCGGGCCCAGCAGGTACAGCGCAATATCCTCCAGTGTCAGGGTATCCCGCCATTGGCACCAGACGTTTGAGTCATGGGTGTCCAATAAAAATTCCGCACCCTCGCCATACAGAAATTGATAGTACCGTTCACCGGGCACGCTATTGACGATCAGGTGCTCCGGGTCACCCTCTTCGTATCCGGGCTCAAGGTAATACGCGGTGGCGTGGCGCTCGATGAGGTGTTGTATTTCCTGGGGAATGAATCCGATGCTGATTCGAATGTCAGGATTATTGCGCGGCACGACTCTCTCGGCGTCCAGTCCCGGTAACGATGTGTCGCAGGCTAGAATTATGCCGTACACCTCATAGTGGTGTGGCATGTTGTTGGAGGCTGCATGCTGCACTGTTTAGAATCCGGCTAAAGCACTGGCTGCGGATTGGGTATTATGGGCTACAATGCACCTTTGCGGCCACCCGCTTGTGCTGCATGCTGCGGTACTTCGACGGACACAACTGAACAAACCCAATACTGTAAAACGAATGATAGACCTGCACTGCCACCTGCTGCCGGGTATAGATGACGGTCCGGATACGTTGGAGCAATCTTTGGAGCTCTGCCGCATTGCGGTGGCCGATGGCATCACCCGGGCGATTGTTACCCCGCACATCCATCCCGGTCGATGGGAGAATACCCGCACATCCATTGCCCAGGCCTGTAGCAGTTTGCAGCGCACACTGGAGCAACATGGCATTCCCCTGCGCCTGGGTTTTGCCGGGGAAGTCAGGCTGACCGACCGTCTCATGCAGCAGGTGGCTGATGACGACATCCCCTTCTATGGTGTGGTGAATGGCTACCAGGTCATGCTGTTGGAGTTTCCGCACAGCCACCTGATTCCGGGTGGCGAAATGTTGGCGCAGTGGTTATTGGATCAGGGTATCCGCCCCTTGATCGCTCACCCGGAGCGCAACAAACAGATCATGAAAAATACCTCACAGCTGCAGCCCTTCATTGATGCGGGTTGCTGGCTGCAGGTTACCGCCGGTTCCGTCACAGGCCATTTCGGTGAGAAATCCCGGATCATCGCCCATCAGTTGCTGCAAAGTGATATGGTTACGGTGCTAGCCAGTGACGGCCACAATGCCAGGGTAAGACCGCCTGTGCTGCGTCAGGCATTCGAGTATATCGTCAGGGAGTATGGCGAGAAAAGGGCGCAGCGGCTCATGCTGGACACTCCGGCGTTGATTATTCAAAGTTAGGCTGGCAATCCCCACAGGGACCGAAAAGCGAAGGATACTATCGACACTATGCATTTGAGAAAACGGATACTGGTTACGGGCGGCGCCGGATTTTTGGGCTCGCATCTCTGTCGGCGCCTGGTGGAACAGGGGCATGATGTTATTTGTGTGGACAATTTTTTCACCGGTACTAAAGACAACGTGGTCGATCTTAGGGATCAGGCCAACTTTGAATTGCTACGGCACGATGTGACATTCCCGTTGTATGTAGAAGTGGATGAAATCTACAATCTGGCCTGTCCGGCGTCGCCAATACACTATCAACACGATCCAGTGCAAACAACCAAGACCAGTGTGCATGGTGCGATCAATATGCTGGGCCTGGCCAAGCGTACGGGTGCCAAAATATTCCAGGCTTCCACGAGTGAAGTGTACGGTGATCCGCAAATCCATCCGCAGCATGAGAGTTATTGGGGGCATGTTAACCCCATCGGAGAGCGTTCCTGCTATGACGAAGGGAAGCGCTGTGCTGAAACGCTGTTCTTCGACTATTACCGGCAGCACCAGCTCAGGATCAAGGTGGCCCGTATATTCAATACCTACGGGCCCAATATGCACCCCAACGATGGCAGGGTTGTTTCGAACTTCATCATGCAGGCCCTACGTGGCGAGTCTATAACGATTTTTGGCGACGGTTCCCAAACGCGATCTTTTTGTTATGTGGACGATCTGATTGAGGCGTTCATCCGGTTAATGGATACGAGTGATGACGTTACCGGACCGATAAACCTGGGCAATCCCAATGAATTTACGATTCGCGAGCTTGCCGAAAAAGTTATTCAACTCACCAACTCCAAGTCCACTATCGTATTTCGCCCCCTGCCCAGTGACGACCCCATGCAGCGCCAACCGAATATAGATGAAGCAAAATCCCGTTTGAATTGGGAGCCAAAAGTTCAGCTGGAGCAGGGGTTGCAGAAAGCGATTCAGTATTTTGAGGGCATGATTTAGGGTAGCGTGGCTTGATACTGTCTCTCAAGGGCCTGGCGAAGTGCTGATACTGCAAGTTTTTATTGCCGCCCTGGTGATTACACGCATCACGGTGAGTCTCGGTGCCCGCATGAGGCTGGTGGACAAGCCGGATGCGCGCAAGCAGCATCAGGGCGATGTGCCACTTGCAGGTGGCATCGCCATATTTATTACGCTGCTGTTTGGTACCTTTGGGCTTGGCATAGCGCCCTATACCTACCCGATGCTGCTCATCACTACTGCGATATTTGCCGTCGGTGTATTCGATGATTTCCGCCACATCAGAGCCAGTGCGCGACTGCTCATCGGTTTTGCCAGCGGTGTCCTGCTCGCTACCTATGGCGACATAGCGATCACCAATGTGGGTAACCTGCTGGCCATGGGCGCAATCCCACTACTGCTGCTGACTGTGCCACTTACCGCCCTGGCGGTGGCGGGACTCAGTAACGCCTACAATATGATTGACGGTATCGACGGCCTTGCTGCTGGCACTATCGCCCTGCCGCTGTTGGTTTTATACCTTTTGGCCCTGCACAGCGGTCATCCTATGGCTAACGCCCTGCTGTTGCTCTTGGTGCCCTTGGGCGTGTTCCTGCTATTTAACCTGGGCCCCAATAACCGTGTCCTGCCGAAAATGTTTCTCGGCGATGCGGGCAGCGTGACCCTTGGCTTTTTAGTAACCGCATCGCTGGTGTATTTTTCCCAGGGAGATGCTGCGCTGATCCGGCCAGTAACGGCACTATGGTTGGTGACCGTGCCGCTGATGGATATGCTGGCCACTATGGCGCTGCGCTTCAGGCTTGGGCATAAGCTGATGAAGGCCGATCGCTCCCACTTGCACTATACCTTGATCGATAAGGGTCTGGGGCAGCGGCAAACCCTGCTTCTTTTGCTGTGCTATGCAAGCCTCTGCGCCGCGATGGGGCTAGCCCTGGAGCGCGCTCCCGAATACCTGAGCCTGCTGTGCTACTTCCTGCTGTTCTGCGGGCATGGTCTGTTCGTGGTCAAATTCGCTGCAAAGGATGGCAAGTGAGTGACAGCGTCTTTGTGTAAACTGTGACGCAGATTCCATTAAAATTTCTTCCCGCCAATTTCCCCTGTGCTAAGCTCAGCCAAAAGTGTAGTCGTTTGTAGGTCACAGGAAAATCCGCATCGACACGCCCGTGCCACTTTCTGGTGCGTAGGCGTGACAGGTTCCTTACTCGCAAAAGAGGTATTGGAGTAACTCGTGGACGAGAAATCCCTAGCTGAGCGTTTTTGCCACCTGTGGCAGGCGTGTGACGGTGCGGATGCGGGGCCGGTGTGGCAGAAGCTGCAGCAGCATTATACGGAACCGCATCGCTACTATCACAACCTGAAGCACCTTGCTCACTGCCTGCGCGAGCTGGATGTTGCCAAAGACCATGTTGCGGAGTTCAGCGCCACAGAGATGGCGATCTGGTTCCACGACATCATTTACCACTACGGCTCCAGAGACAACGAGATTCTCAGCGCAGCCTATTTCAGGAACCTTGCCGGGCCCACGATGCCGGCGCCGTTTATAGACCGGGTCTGCGAGTTTATTATTGCCACTCAACACACCGGTGCTGCACGTGATGCGGCGACTGCGATGGTTGTGGACATCGACCTTTCGGGTTTCGGGCTGCCCTGGGATGGCTACCTGGCAGATTCAGACGCTCTCAGGAACGAGGCCGAAAGTGTTGGTGATGAGCAGTATTATCAAGGAAAACTGCGCTTCCTGAGTGAGTTGCAGGGTTGGCCCAGTTTGTACCAATCCCCTTTCTTCAGAAACCGGCTGGAAGCGACTGCGCAGTCCAATATCGCCCGGTATACTGCCGATCTGCGCAAACACGGTTTCGGTGCTACCGCTATTTGCCAAGCTTAGACAGCAAACGGCGCACGTGATCCATCAGCGTCAGTGATTTCATATCCGTTAGTTCACCCGCATCCAAAAATACACTCTCGCAGTCGGCACAGCTGTCCAGTGTAATGTGCACCTGTTCGCTATCACTCACACGAGCCATCGTGGCACCGCATACAGGGCAGGCAATATTGCGTTTTTCATTGTGCTTTGCTCCCAACGCAGGACTACCCGTGTCCAGCACGCTATCGGAGAGCCATTCTTCCCGCAGCTGCTGTAAGGTGTGTGCCTTGCAGAATAATCCGCTGCATCCGGTACAGCGCATGACCTTGATATCGGTGCCAAACTCCACTGTCTCCATCAGCTTGCAACACTTTGGGCAATCCATGGTAAAGCTCCCTCGTTTCTGTAGTCTCAGGTCAAAACAGCCTGCAATGTGGTGGTAGTCAACTGCAGGCGACGCGTTATTACGCGGATCATGAACTTGTGCAGCGCCGCAGCGATATGGGGGTGTTCGTGCTCCAGCCGGGCGTTGGCGGTCTGGCTCAATACAAACAACTCGCCTGCAGTGTCAACAATGACCGAGGCAGTGCGTAGAGTGCCCAGGTAGAAGCCCACCTCGCCAAACACTGTGCCGGCCCCGGCCCGGCGAATACGGTGCTTCCTGCCCGAACTGGTATCCAGGTAAACCGACGCTGTACAACTTTGCAGTAGGAACATTTCATCGGACGCATCCCCCTGCCGGGCCAGCTGCTCGCCGGGCTCAACGCGGCGATGCTCCAGATACGTTGCGAGGATCACGTGATCATCGGGAGAGGGCAAGTACCTGGCGAGTTGTTGCATGATGCCCTCATGCGCCTCGCTCAGTGACAGTTCTTGCAGAATTCGCTCTTCGCACCATTCGATGCCGCGATCAAGGTCCGGCAAGATCTGTAAATAGGTGGTGCTTTCATTTTCAATCCAGCTACCCATCAGGCGCTCGTGCATCTTCGGAGAAAGGCCGGTCAGCAGCAGGAAAAAATTGGATTGGGAAGCTTCCTGCGCCAATTTCATGAAACTCAGTGCAGCGGAAGAATCCATTTCTGTTACCTGGGCAAAATCCAGTGCGGCATAGCGCAGGGCAGGTTGCTCTTTATCCGCCAGACGTTCCTCAATGCGCCGGGCCAGTGCGGCGGCGGTGCCAAAAAACAGGTAACCCTGCAGTTTCAGAATTAACGTCTGGCCGCCTTTTTCGCGCAGGAATTTCTCCTCCGCGCTGTTGCGTTCTACGTTGCTGCCGCGCTCTTTGCCCGTCAGTGCGTAACGCACCACATTGATCCTGCTGTAGTTGACAACGAAGAGCACGATGGCGCATAAAAGTCCCACCATAACGCCCGAGAGGAAGCCGACCGTGGCGACGACCAGTACGATCACCACGACCACCAGGTACTCCAGTCGCGGCAACTGTTTGCGTGCCTCGATCAGCCATCGCTCCAGCAGTGACACGCCCAGGAAAATCAACAGACCAGCCAGGACGATCTTGGGAAACCAGGCAATGAGGGAAAGGCCAAAAAACAGCATGAGGGCGCAAAACAGGGCCACCACCAGCCCTACCAGTCGGCTCTTGGGGGCACCTACCGTCATGGCAAGTTGGGTCAGTGACATGGAGGGCAGAGCAATCAAGCCGCCGCTCATGCCGCTAACAGTATTGGTAAATCCGGCCACCATCAACTCCCGATTGATATCGAAGTTGTTGCGTTGCAGCAGTGACAAACCACTGGCCGTCAACATCAATGAAACGGCACTGAGCATGATAATAGTGCCAATACTGCTCAGGTGCTCCACTACCAGACTCCAGTCGAGGTCGGCTGAGCGCTGGAAGAGAACCGGGTTAAACAGGTCTGGCCGGGACGGGGGAAATGGCCCAATCAGCCAGCCGTCAGTCATCAGCTCACTCGGACTCAATCCCGCCAGTGCTGTCACCGCATAGAACAACACAATAAGCAGCAACATGATCGCAGGCATGGCCAGTGACTGGTGCCAGCTGCGTATGGCCCAGCGTATGCAGCCGGCAGCCACCAATGCGGGCAGCCAGCGCACCACCGTATCTGCGCTGAGCAGGGCCAGAAAATCCTGTGAAGACGCCAGCGGGAGAGGGCTGACCACGCGCAGCGCACCCTGGATCAGCAACCATCCGGCACCGGCAAAGTAACCGCCCATCACAGAGTAGGGCAAGTAGCGGACCAGTGAGCCCAGTTTGAAGTAGCCCAATGCCGTCAGCACGATGCCGGTTAGCAGCGCTGTACAGGCCATGGCGCCAAACGCTGTTACGAACATGACTTCTGCGGGGGTGCCCTCAGGAAAGCCGGCGATGATCAGGGTTACCATCAATGCCAATATGGGAGCGGTGTCATCATCGGGTAGTGCCACCACAGGCCGTGCGGCGCTCAGCAGGCTGAACAGTGAGCCGCCCACCACGGCGGTGAAAATGAGGATGGTGATACCGGATGAAATGAAGGGTGCCAGTGCGCCGTTGAAGATCAGGGCAGCAAAACTCACGCTGGAAATCAGCACGACCAAGCCTGCGATGATGCCTGACAGCAGGATGGCTATGACTTGGTCCGCATTCAACTCCTGCAGCGCTAGTCGGGATTTTCCAATAAAGCGCTGAATGTTATTTCTCCGCAAGCACGATGGTGGAAGACAGGATGCCGCTCACAATCCTTTCGTAGTGCAAGTTTACCAGCGCATCATCGGGGAAGTCGGCCTTGAGAGCGGTGAAAAGTTCTGCCGCTCCAGGATCTGCACGCGTCAGCAGCTCAAACGCTTCCAGGTATCGGGTCGTCAAAGGTGTCCGTGACGCGGCTTCCGTCATTGGTTCGAAAGCCTCTATACCTTCTGTTTTGCCTTTCAGGATCAAGGCGCCGACCGGCCTGAAAAAATGCTTGGGGCACTGCGCGACCGTGGTTCCGGAGATGCAGATCTGGGTGCCAAGATATTTGTTGACTCCTTCCATACGCGCCGCGGTATTAATGGCATCACCGTGTGCAGTATAGTCGAAGCGTCCGCTGCCACCGAAATTCCCCACGATGGCACGCCCGGTATTGACGCCGATCCGGGTAACGCCAAACTTCATACCGCGCGCGTTCATTTTAGCGATAAAGTCGCGGCTGATGCGATCCATGGCCAACGCGCATTGTACGGCTTTCTCCGCATGGTCCGGTTGATCGAGTGGGGCATTGAAAATGCCTACCACAGCGTCGCCGACAATCTTGTCGATGGTGCCGCCGTGCTCCATAACGGCGCGACACATGGCGTCGAGGTACTCATTCAGTACCGACACGAGCAACTCAGGGCTGGCAGTCTCGGTGAAGGACGTAAAACCTTCAATATCGGAAAACAGGAACGACATCTCTCTGGATTCACCGTTTAAACGCAGCCCTTCAGGGTTTGCCACCAACTGGTCGACCAGGGCCGGGGCCATGTAGGAACTAAATGCCTTGCGCACCTGCCTCTTCTGCTTGGCCTCGGTGAAATAGCCAAATAGCACGTTCATGAGGATGATCGCGATGACAACGAACAGTGGCATCACCGGCGACAGGGCCAGCTGCGCTGACGTCCATAGCCAGACGTTGCCACCCACTACCAGTGCGATAAAGAACACGGCAAAAATGCTGATCGCAAGCGCTCCGAAGGCGGGGCACAGAAACGTCAGCAGCACACCGACGACCGCAATCGCGATGGCATTGGCGGCGTTGGCCCAGTCGGGCACTCGGGGAAAGGGTTTGCCTGACAGAATTCTCTCCAGTACCGTGGCGTGTACCTCAACGCCGGGAAAGGTGGGGCCCGTCGGGGTGCTGACCAAATCCGACAGTCCCAACGCCGATGATCCGACCAATACTGCCGCGTTCTTTAGCTGCGGGAACTCGTCAGCGGACGGCGACCGCACGATCTTGGTGGCTGATACATAAGGGATACCTCCGCGTTTGCCGGTATAGGGAATGAGCACTCGCCCATACTGGTCTGTGGGAATCAGAGTTCGATCAAGCCACAGTCCGGTCACGCGTTCCGTTTCCCCGGCATGCGCTGTATCAATTTTGAAGCGGAGTGATTTGGTATAGCGGCGGGCCATCGCCAGGGACAGCGAGGGGTAGATCATATCGTCGTCCCCCAGAATTAGCGGTGTGCTGCGGAGCACACCGTCCGCATCCATGGTGGTGTTGAGAAAGCCACCATGGGTTGCCGCTTTCTGCAGCAGAGGCATATTGCCGGTGTGGCTGGACATCATCGGTACGGTGAGCTTGTCGCGCTGTAACTCCGAGACAACCGACCAGGGCGATGGCAGTGCGCCCACCGACTCCTCCCCGCTGGCGTGTAACAGAAAGCCTAGAACGATGTTCTGACCCACCAGCAATTTTGAGAAAGCCAGGTCTCGGTCCATGTCCGGAATCAACTGTTCCAGGTAATCCTTGTGTTCGAGTCGGCCTGAGAGTGACGCCGCCTCGATCAACTCCTGTGCCACATTACGCTCGGATTCGGCGAAGGCCACGTCGAATCCAATCGTATGCACACCTGCCTTCTTAAGGGCTGTTACCAGCTCGCCCATTTTCTGCCGGCTCCACGGCCAGCGCCCCTCTGCCCGCAGGCTGGCCTCGTCGATGTCGACGATCACCACACTCGATGAACCGGGCTTGCGATGATCGGGCAGGGTTAGGTTCAGGCGTATGTCGTAGGCGAGATAGTCCAGGCGGTTAATGATGGTGCGGCTCGAATCGGCGCCCGACATCTGCAGCCATAGCGCAAAGAGCGTGAAAATGATTCCCAACTCAATTCTGGAGCGATTTTGAGTGAAGTAGTGCTTCATGTGCGGGTTTCTTGTTTCAGCCCCGTGCCCGCTGACACGCCTAGAGCGTTATTCGGGACTCGGAGGCTTGCCGCCTCCGGGAGGTAATTCGTTATTGATGGGTGGGTCTACCGGTTGTACCGGGGGTTTAGGGTCTTGTCCGGGGGGGGTCACAGGCTTGGCGGATTCAGTAAACTTTACGGCATTCGGAGGGTCGAGCAGCGTCGCCACCACTACCACGCTGGCAACCGCCTCAGGGCGCACGGAAGCGATCCTGGTGATCGTCGCAGCCACCGCGTCGGAGTCTATGCACAAATGCCCGGCGTTATTAATTAACACCGCCATCACCATCATCAGTTCGCCTTCGCTTAGAGCAGCCAACTGCGCTTCGATAGCGGCTGCGGTTTCCGCGTCTGTAGGCGGGTGGGCAACATCGCGCAGGGGTTTCACACCCTGGCTGCAACCTTCATCTGTTGCTAAGCGATTACTGGCGTCAGGTGCTACCGCAGCGATGGCCTGGACAACGGCATTCACCGCGTTAGTCATGGTTGAAGCAGCGACAACGGTCTTACCGGTTTTCGGGTCGGTCTGCGTCGCTTTTCCGGAAGGCACTACAATGGTGTCCTGCTGGCCTTTGTCACCCTTGTGGATGAGGGTGGCTTCGCCAATCATTGCCTCAACAGTGACATTGCCACCATCGACCTCTATCCCGGTGAAGCTGCCGCGTACACCGATGGTGGAGTTACCCGCCGTAAAACCAATGTTGTTCGGATCGTCTTTAGCTATCAGGCCACTGACATAGCGCAGGGTACCCTCGACCACGCTGATGTCACTCTTGTTCTCTTTTGGTGCAGAGGGATTGTAGCTGAAATCACTTAGTTTGATTGTTGAGCCGCTGTCGATGTCCAGTACGCTGTTGTCGGCAAGCACAATCTTGACCGTGGCACCCGCTGCTGTAGCGATGGTGTCCTGGCTATGCAACACAGTGTTGGCAGTCACCGGTTTTCCATTGACCCGCACATCACCCTCAAAACTCAGGATGCGGCCATCAGCCGCCCACACATTCGAGGCGCACGCGACCAGTAGCGTCAGTAGCAGTAGGGTTTTGGAACCTAAGCGCACTTTTTACTTACTTCTCAGTTTTGGGATCAACGGAGATGCTGATGAACGTTCCGCGCACGCCGATGGTGGAATTACCCGCAGTAAAGCTGATGTTTTTAGGGTCATCTTTGGCAATGTGGCCACTGACGTAGCGCAGCGTGCCGGCCAGGATGTCAACTTTACTGGTATTTGCCTCCGGTTCAGAGGGGTTATAACTGTAATCGCTGATCAGGATTTCCGATCCGCCATCGAGGTCGAGCACACTATTGTCGGATAGCACGATTTTAACCGCTGCACCGGGTGCGGTGGTGATCGTATCCTCCCGATTTAACACGGTATCGGCAGTGACGGGTTTCCCGTTTACCCGCACATCGCCCTCAAAGCTGAGTATGCGTCCATCATCTGACCAGACGTTCATACTGGTCACCAGCAACAGGAACAACAGGACGCGCGAGGGAAGGGCAGACCGCATGACACACAACCTTTTATAGAATTTCAATTCAGGTATAAATATAGGCTTAGTATTTACGCAATGCAACGTGCTCGTTGCAATCAGGGGTCAAGCTTGCTCACGAGCCTCGCCTTTAGAGGCTGCCACCCAGGCGAAGGCCAGCAGCACCACAAACCACAGACTGTTGGCGGGGATGTGCAGATTAAAATCGGCAAAACTGTGGATCAGGATACTGGTGATACCCATCATACTGGCAAAGCCCAGACCCTGTCGCACGCGCGACCCGCGCCGCCTCTGGGCCAGCAGCGCCTGTCTCAGGCTGGTGAGTACTGCGGTACCCAGCAGGGCGAAGCCGATGAAACCAAAGCCGGCACCAATCTCCAGATAGTCGTTTTCGGCATGCCGGTAGTAGAGTGAGTCCGCGCTCATGTAGCCGCGGTAAACGTAGGCCTGGAAAAACGTATCCGCCCCGGTGCCGACCCAGAAGTGATCCCGCCACATCACAATCGTGTCGCGTGCGACCTCATCGCGATTCTCGGTATCCAGAGTGGTGTTCTGCAGGCGCGCCACAACCTCATCCACACCGAACCAATTGCCCACGATGACGATATCGATCAGCAGCAGGCTGACGAAGAAAATGACAGCATTGCGCGTTAGACGCTGTTGCAGTGACAGCCCCACCACGCCACACAGCAACAGGCTGGCGAAGAAGGCCGTATTCCCCATACGCGAGCGGGTCAGCACCAGGCCGACGACCATAATGGCCAGGTACAGACGCAGCCTGAATTTGCTGCTCAGGACGATGTCGACGGTGCGCCGCAGGAACGCACGCCAGCTTGCGGCCGGGTGTCGATGCAGTTGTGCCAGCAGCATACCGATGCCAAGCGCGAGGTTCATTTCCAGGAATCCGGCGAGGTGATTGCGATTGATAAAAGTGCCGCTGGCGCTTGATCGGTCGAAGGTTTTATCCAGAAAGGCGAACTGCTCCACGTCGCTCATCATCGCGGCGCTGGCGAAAAACGCCTGGAACACACCGCACGCGATCATCACGCCGACGATAGACAGTATGCGCTCCCTGCTGTCCACCAGTACCAGCACCAGGAAAAATGCCGCCGTCAGTGCGACACCCAATAGCAACGCCAGACGTGTGGAGGTTGGCTCTATGCTGATACCCAGGAGCAGTTGAATCCCTACCCAGGCCTGCACGGCCAGCAGGGCTAACAGTGCCGGCCATGCCCTGCGCAATGCGGGGGTCACTCGCAGATGGCGCAACAGCATGAGAAGGAGAGAACATAGCAATCCCGTCAGGAGCAGACCTGCCAACAGCTTGGTAGACCAGTCGCGATTACTGGCCAGGGGCAGGGGTGCCCAGGCCAGGACGGCCAGCAAGTAGTAAAACAGGGCGCTGTTGGTCCAGTGATAAGGATGTACAGCGGACTGCGGCATCGCCTGGCAGCTACCTCACGGTGAAAACGTGCATGATACAGGTGGTAGCGAAACTGGTTCCACTGGTCAGCTCAATCATTCCCACGTCCGGGATGAGGCCGTGGGAGAAATTTAGTCCGCAGAGCCTGTCATCTGTTTGATATTACGCTAGAATACTTGCGTCAATAGAGCGACTGACTGAGTCACATGCATTGAAAAGGACAACTGGCATGCTCCACAGGAATAGCAACTCGGCCAGCCCCGCCCTTCTACTGTCGGCACTGGTCTGCGCGCTATGCCAAACGGCTCCGGCGCTGGCGGCTGCGAATCCGGTCGGGCCTGCGGTCATTGATGCCGGCCCGGTGGCGATTACACCCACCGCCGGTGCGGAAATTAAATACCGCGATAACATCTATTTGCAGGAAAACAATACCACGGACAGCTGGATCTACGTAGCGCGTCCAGCACTCAACGCATTGCTTCAAGATCGAAATAATCTCTACCAGCTCGGTTACAAGGGCGAGGCCGGCTGGTACGAGGTAGACCGCGCCAATGACCGCAATGACTACTTCGACAATACGTTTTCCGGCGATGCACACCTGGAGTTCTCGGAGCGCCTGATAGCAGAGGGTTATGTGCGCTGGGCGGCCCTGCATGAAGACCGTGGTACGGGTTTGTCAGAGGGCCTGATCGGCGAATTCATCCCCAAGCCTATCGAGTACGACCAGGGCGATGTCGGGGGTTCCGTCCAGTTTGGCTCCGACCGGGGTGTCGGGCGCCTGGTGCTGCGTGCAGGCTATATGGATCGCGCGTACCAGAACTTCAAAGAGGTCACGCGGCCGCGCGACCGGGACGAGACCACACTGGCCAGCACATTCTTTTATCCCGTTGCGCCTAACACCGATGTACTAATCGAGTATGAATACAAGGATATTCAATACCCCACTCCTTTCGTGGAGGCCCCGCCATTAGGCAGTGAGGAAAACTACCTGACAGTGGGCGCCCAGTGGGAGATTACGCCAAACATGACCAGCACCGCCAAGGCGGGCTACGTGGATAAGAACTTCGACAGCGCGCAGCGCGAGGATTGGAACGGTCTGGGATGGAGCGTGGATTTGTTGATGCAACCTCGGGTGCAAGACTCAGTTCTGGTGCGCAGTACTCGAGCGCCCGTAGAGACCACCCTGCAGGGTGATTTTATCAAGCGCGAGAACATCGAGGCAGCGTGGACCCACGATTGGTCTGACCGTGTCTACACGAAGCTGGGTGTAGTCATCGGCAAGGACACCTATGAGCAGGCCCTCGATGACAGGGAGGACGACATCTACAACGTTGCCTTCAGGGTCGGCTACGAGTTTCGCCGCTGGGCAAATGTTTATGCCGGTTACGGCTACGACGATAAAGATTCAAACGTCGAAGACTTAAGCTACACCGACAATGTATTCACTATCGGGATAGAGCTAAGCCTGTAGTGGTTCGAGCTGGCCAGCGCTTCACGATCAGCGTAGTTTGTGCCGGTGAACCGCTCCACCTCGTGGTAGCCGTGCTCTAAATGCAAGCTCTGTGCTATCTTGCAGGTCGACAATCGAAGCCTACGGAATTTCTCTTGCTCTCCAAGGTATGCCTCCACCACGCACTGTTGACACTATTTTTGCTGTTGGCGATGCCCGCAATGTCCCAGGAGGTCGAAGGTGACCCCTCCTATACTCTCAGCACCGGTGATCATGTCCAGGTGACGGTATTCGAAGAGCCGGATCTCAGTATCAGCGCAGTGCTCGATGATACCGGGGCTATCTCCTTTCCACTGCTCGGGGAGCTGGTCTTGCGGGGGCTGACGCCGCGTCAGCTGGAAACCACAATCACCGAGGGACTGCGGGGGCGTTTCCTGATCAATCCTCGGGTGAATGTCTCCATCCTGGAATACCGGCCATTTTTTGTGCGCGGAGAGGTGTCCAGCCCCGGTGGGTTTCCCTTCAAACCGGGGCTGACGGTGGAAAAAGCGGTATCAATGGCCGGGGGCTTCACGGCGCGGGCGTCCAAGAGCGAGTTCTACATCATTTCTGATGACAGTGCCAACGGCAAGGGAGAAGCCCGCCGAAGCGCGACGCTTAGCTCACGTATTCGCCCGGGAGACGTTATTAATATTGAGCAGAGCTTCTTCTAGCTCGACGCACAACAAGAGTGCAAGGTCACGCCATGCAGGTACAAAACCACCCAGCCGATTTTTATGCGCCCGCCGAAGATGCGATTGATGTGCGTCGCCTCTGGCGTGTTGTACTACAGAGCTGGCGAGGCATTCTGGGACTGTGTTTCGTGGTCAGCCTGTTGACGACGCTGTGGGTGATGCGGATCGATCCTGTGTATCGGGCCAGCACCACCCTGATGATCGAATCGCAGGAGGCGAAAACCGTCTCCATTGAGGAGGTGTATGGCGAGCCGTACGTCACCGCAGAATACCTGCTAACCCAGTTTGACATCATCAAGAATCGCGATATCGCCGAGTTGGTCGCCAACGAGTTGGACCTGTGGAACAACCCGTATTTTGCGCCTCCTACGCCAGAGAAGGGTAAGGAGGGTAAAGCGGGTTTGGGGGTGAAGATCCGTCACTGGATGTCAGGCCTGGTTGCCAGTGCTCCGAACCGGCAGGCTCAGGTGGTAGGTGTTGACGAACGGCGCAAAGCCGCTGTGATCGATGGCATTATGGGCCCACTGTCTGTTGAGCCGGTGGAGTATACGCAACTGGCTGTGGTGAGCTTTGAGGCTACCAACCGCCAGCTGGCCGCGGAGGTGGTGAATACCCTGGCGCAGGTTTACATACAGAGCCAGATGGACGCCAAGTTACAGTCTACGCGGGAGGCAGGTGACTGGGTGGGCAGTCGCCTGGAGGATCTGAAGGCCAACCTGGGCAATTCACAACAGGCGCTGCAGGAATACAGGGACAAGGAAGATATCGTAGACGTGGCTGGCGGACAAACGCTGGGCGCACAGGAACTGAACGAGCTCACCACGCGCTTGGGAGATGCGCGTCGCGCGAGGGTCGAAGCCGAAAATATCTATCGAGAGCTGGGCGGCACCGCCAATTATTCCGTAGACCAGCTGATGAATATGCCTGCAGTGTTGCAGCACCCCTTGGTACAAAGTCTGGCGCAGACGCAAACCGAGGCGCAACAGGAAGTCACCAACCTGGCGCGGCGCTACGGGCCGGAACACCCCAAGATGATGGCCGCCAACGCCCGCGTGGAGAGTGTGCAGACCGAGCTCAAACAGCAGGTGCTGCAGGTAGCCACGGGCATTGAGAAAGAGTACCGGGTGGCGCAGCGCAATGAGCAAAACCTGGTAGACCAACTGGCCGCAGTGAAGCGGGACGTGGTAGGCCTGAACCGCAAGGAGTTCCGCCTGCGCGAGTTGGAGCAGCAGGTGGATACTGACCAACGGCTGTACGATATGTTTTTCAACAGGGAGAAAGAGACCTCCGAGACAATTGGCTTCCAGGCCGCGCACGCGCGGGTAGTGGAAAAGGCGGGCGTCCCCATCAGCCCGGTAAAGCCTGATAAACCGCGCATAGTGATGATTGCCTTCCTGCTCAGCGCCCTGCTGGGCGTCGGTCTGGCTATCCTCAGGGATTTGTTGGATAACACCCTGAGATCACCCGAGGATGTGCTGGAAAAGCTCAAAGCACCGTTGTTGGGAGCCCTGCCACACACCGGGCTGGAAAAAGGCCATGTCGGGCCCTATCTGGGTTATCTGGAGGACGTTCAATCCGGCTTCTCCGAGGCGGTGCGCACTATCCGCACAGGTCTGGTTCTTTCGGGACTACAACAGCCGCATAAAATCACCCTGGTAACATCCACCAACCCCGGTGAGGGCAAAAGCACCGTGGCCATCAACCTGGCTGTAGCGCTGGCGCAAATGGAACGTGTATTGCTGATTGATGCTGACCTGAGAAGGCCCTCCATTGCGGCGGCATTCGCATTGCCCAGCGGTACGCCGGGACTGAGCAATGTACTCACTCAAAGCAACACGTTAGAAGACTGCGTGCAAAAAATTGACGCAGGGTTTGATGTGCTGTCGGCAGGTATCATTCCCGCCAATCCGCAGGAGATGCTCTCTACCGCGCGTTTCAAAAAATTGGTGAAGCACCTGAGCGAACAGTATGACCGGATCATTATTGATTCGGCTCCTGTAAATGCCGTAAGTGATGCCCTGATGCTTGCAACGCTGGCAGACTCGCTGGTGTATGTGGTTAAGGCCGAATTGACTCCGCAAAAACTGGCGCTGAAAAATATCAACCTGATCAAACACAACAATCTCCCGCTAACCGGTGTGGTGCTCAATGGCATAGATATCAAAAAGCAGGAGGGCTATGGTAAGGATGGTTATAACAACAACTACTATGGTGCTGCGCAGAGTTGATGTCACGAATGCGGTGACAACAATCAGATGACAAAAATGCCGTCGGCGCGTGGTTCAGTGTTTCGAATACTTTGCCGAGTAGTGGGCGGCCATGACCAGACGGCGTTGAGGGAATGCATTACTGCCAGTTTGCTGCCAGAGTTGTTCGATATGGCGTACAGTCAGGATCTGCTCCCTGCACTGGCGGTGCGGTGCAACGAGCTGGATATTGACACGGTTGTCTTTGGTGACGAAAGGGCCACGCTGCTAAAGAAGGAACTGAAGGATAACACCCTGCGCAATATGGAAATCAGTGCGCAGGCACTCAAATTCACTAGAGAACTCAACCGCGCGGGAATCACACCGCTATTTTTGAAGGGGACCGCACGACTTCTGGCTGCAAATACCGAGAATCTTGGATTTCGCAAGCAGATAGACATAGACCTGATCGTACAGCCAGCTGAAATAGAGGCGGCAGGTGACGTATTTCTGGCAGGCGGATACAGCTACTATCACTTCTTGAGTAACACGTCGGTTGCGCCAATAGAACTGGGCGACACCGCCAGTGCCATCAAGCTAAGTGCCGCGCACCACCACCTGCCTCCTCTGGTAAAAACTGGCTATGCTGCGACCGTGGAACTACATCGCCACTTTTTACCGAGGCGATTCCAACGCAATAACCGGCTGCGCCCGCTGTTTGACAGCGCCCACCAAACCCAACGCCACGGTGCGACTTTTTATGTCCCCTCCACGGAGTATCAGCTTATTCATCTGGTGCTGGGTAAGTTAGTGCATGATGGTTACCTGGCACGGCGAGTATTTCCGATCCGGGAAGCCTGTGACTTGATCGATGTACTGGAAAATGCACAGGGAGGCGTTAATCAGCAATTGGTGTTGCGGCACTGTGGTCGCAGCTTTCCGCTGTTTTACGCGCTGGTATGCGAGTTGATGAATTATCGGCCGCGAACCAGCTTCGCTGACATTGAGGACACCGCAAGTTTCACTCAGATGATGCAAAAGCGTTTTGAGTCGCACGCTATCTGCACCTTGCTGGACGCCTACGCCAGGGCTCAGCATCTGGCCCATGCGTTGGTCTATAGCCCCGCTAAACTTCCTGACTACCTGCGCAGAATAATTTCATCTAAGCAACCATAGCTTACCCGCTGCGAGCAGAGGGAGGCGATCGACCTATTTGGCATTTATGGCTGATGCAACAGCGCGCAGGGTGGCATCTACCACCAGATGCTCACTGTAATGTTGTGAAACCAGGGTGCGGCCATTTTGGCCCATAGTCAGACGCTCTGTCGCAGTCATAAGCAACATTTTCTGCATGACTACCTGTAGTGAATCACTATTCCTTGCTTCGCACAAAAGACCATTGAAGCGATTTTCCACGATGTTTCGACAACCCGGCACATCCGTGGCTACCACCGGCAAACCCATTGCACCGGCCTCCAGCAAGCTGCGGGGCATACCTTCCCGGTAAGAGGGTAGAACCACACAATCAACAGCGCCATAGATTTGCTGCATCGAATCACTCGGTCCCAGCCACTCAATGCCTGGTTGCTCCGCCCACTTTTCCAACTGCTGGCGGGAAATTGAGGATACGTTGTCCACATCGGCAAACCCACTCAACCATAGGTTACATTGAATACCATTGGCGTTTATGGCGCTCACTGCGCTGATAAGTTCGGTCAAGCCCTTATCTGCAAGCATTCGTCCTGCGTAGAGGAATCGAAATGGCCCCGAGTGTTCCTCTCGCAAAGACGGATTGAATCGATCCAGATCAACACCGGACCCTGGCAGTAGTTCCAGTTGCTTCGACGCTACCAGCTTACTTCCCACCAATTGCGCAAAGTCTTCCTGATTTTGACAGAAAACGTGGTGAGCAAATGGCTGACTCGTTTTGTACAACAACCGCACGATCGCTGGCACCAGGCCGCTGCGAATAAAGGCCGTACCCAGCCCGGAAACATTATTAATGGCGGGGATTTTCAACACGCGCGCGGCCCAGGTGCCATACACGTTGTTCTTTATAGTGAAATGTAAAGCGGCTACCGGTTTCAGTTTTCGATAATAGCACCAGAATTGATAGACCAGTCCAGCATCCCTGATGGGATTGCTGCCCTGATTATTCATGACAAGAGGCAGCCATTCGCACCCTAAATCTTCAATCAGTTTCTGGCTGTAGTCGTCCTCAGGGGAAAGACAGATAACCCGATATTCCTCGCTCTGCAGCCTACGGATTGTAGAGGCACGGAAGTTATACAAGTACCAGGATGTATTGGATGAGATGGTTACCGTCCGCATACTCAAAGCCAAGCTTCCAGAGGAATAAAACGATAGGGAACCCAGTAACGCGCGTGTGTGGCGAAATTCAACCAGACGAACAGTACAGAGACATAATAAACCAAAACAAGTACGGTAAAACCAGTGTTGCGGCCACCCCGTGTACCCAACGCATCGGGTAAGTATGAGAAAATCACCAGCTGCAGCGGTAACATATATAGCGCAATCCTATCCACTGCAGTGGTCGCTGGCGTAGCGATAGCGATCAAAAACAAGACAATCGAAATAATGGAAAACCAGCGCCACAAGTTAGCCTCGGCGGGCGGCATATAGAATCGCCTGCTAAACGCCAAATACAGACATGCTGGTACAAGATTCATTGCTGCGCGAACAATTGCCCCTTCAGACTGGTACTGCGCCTCGACATAATTGGCATACAGTACATCGACTGAGGGATCCAGGAATATGTAGTAAGCACCCAGGCTGACAACGCCCACCCACATTGCAGTCCAGTACTTATTGCGCGTGGCGGCCAGGGCGGCGATAGGAAGCAACAACACCGCCGACTTGTGAAACGTTGCTGCGCATAGTAACCAGAATATAAACCATCGATTTTCCCTACGTGCTAGCGCAACCAGACCCAGCATCGCGAGCCCGAGAGCCACGCTTTGTCGGGTGTAGCCCATGGCAACAACGGTCACCAAATAGGGCATCGCGACAGCGAGTGCTAGCCAGGGGCGCGGCAGGCTGCGACAAAAAACCACCAGTCCCGCTGCGAACAAAAAGGCACTGACAAGATTGACGCCCGCTATGCCCCAGCCCAGGTTGACCGCTAACAGATTGAGTAAGCGATAGGCAGGGTCACCTTTTTCAATTGCCGTACTTACAGTGTCATACCGGGCTGCACTAAGATGACGCAGATAGGTACCCCAATCTCCGCCCACTTCGAAACGATATCCAATCAAAAGCGTAAGACATAAACCAACAGCAGCCCATGCGACGTTAAACCTCTGCAACTGTCGTCCGTAAGCATACTCGGAAGCTCGTGTACGGGCGCCCAATGCATACCCCGCTGGAAGTAGGAACATCAACCAGTAAAGGAGCATGCTAGCGGTTAACCTCCAGCCAGGCTTGGAACATCAGTACCGACCACAAACGATAGCCATAGGACGCTTGCCCGGCAAGGTGTGCCTGCCAGGTGGCACGAACCGGCGCGGGGTTGAGATAACCCTCCCGGCGTAGCCTGTCTTCCCCTAGCAGGTCTTCCGCCCAATCGCGCAGCGGGCCGCGCAGCCATGCATCCAGGGGAATACCAAAGCCCATCTTTGGCCGCTCCACCAGGGTGCGCGGCACGTGGCGGTCCAGCAGGCGGCGCAGCAGCCACTTGCCCTGTCCGTCACGGATTTTCATATGCATAGGGAGTGTCCAGGCAAACTCGATGACATCCCGGTCAAGAAACGGTGTCCGTGTTTCCAGCGACACCGCCATTGCCGCACGATCCACCTTGACCAAAATATCGTCCGGCAGGTACGTCAGCCCATCCAGCGCCATCATGCGCGCCACGGGATCGGCCAGACGGGGCCAGCGCCCCCGTTCGTCAAGCAAATTGGGTGGCATCGACCCACGCACCACCATGTTTCCAGCCGGTGACCATTCGGACACCAGCGCCACACACAAATCATCCAGGCTACCAATCCCGTGCAAGCGCTGGCCCAGCTTGTGTGCCTTGTCACCAGGCAGGGCAACACCGATCCAACCGGCCAGTGGCCCTGCAAGCCGGTTTATGCTATCGCGAGGCAGTGCTGTTAAGGCACCACCCAGTGCGCGCCTTAGGGGTTGAGGAATCCAGCCCAATCGCTTCCAAACCTTCGGTGCGTGGACATAACGGTTGTAGCCACCAAACAATTCATCTGCTGCATCACCAGACAACGCCACGGTAACGTGCTGGCGCGCCAACTTCATAACCAGGTGCGTCGGCAACTGCGACGAATCCGCAAACGGCTCGTCGTACATAGTCGGCATCTGGGGCACCAATGCCGAGGCCTCGTGGCCGCTCAGTCGCAGTTCGGTGTGGTCCGTACCCAAATACTTTGCCACTGCGCGCGCGTGGGCGGTCTCGTCATATTCGCGCTCGTCGAAACCGATGGTGAAGGTCCGCACCGGCTTTTGGCTGTTGGTCTGCATGAGCGCAGTAATCACGGAGGAATCAATGCCCCCGGAAAGCAGTGCACCCAGAGGCACGTCAGACAGCATTTGTCGACGAACTGCTGCCCCCAGATGCAGCTCCAGCGCAACCAGCGCATCTTCATCCGAACCCGAAAAGGGCACAGCCATGCCGCGTTCGGCAACCTCAGCAAGCGACCACCAGGCAACGGGCTCACTATCACGCTGCCCGGCCCGCAGCTGTATATAAGTGCCCGCCGGCAGCTTTTGGATACCTGCATAAATTGAATACGGCGCAGGCACATAGTTATAGCGCAACAGCAGAGCCAGCGCGCCTCGGTCTATATCGGCATGGAACGCCGGGTGTGCCTTGAGGGCTTTCAATTCCGACCCAAAAAGAAATGTGTCACCCTGCCAGCCGTAATACAACGGCTTTTCGCCCATGCGGTCGCGCGCCAGCGTGAGCGTGCGGAGTTCGCGATCCCACAGCGCAATGGCAAACATCCCCACCACCCTGCGCAGGGTCTCCTCTAACCCCCAGGACTCAAAGGCTGCAAGCAGAGTTTCAGTGTCGGAGTGGCCTCGCCATACGGAGCCATAGCCAGGCTCGCGAAGCGCTTGCCGCAATTCAAGGTGATTATAAATCTCTCCATTGAACGCTATCACATACCGCCCACTAGCCGAGGCCATAGGCTGATGCCCTGCAGGAGATAGATCGAGAATGGACAAACGGCGATGACCGAGTGCGATGCCGGCGTCTTCGTCCACCCAGACACCATCGTCATCCGGGCCGCGGTGACGGATTGAATTTGCCATGGAGCCCACCACAGCCTCAAGGAAGTCGGCCCGGGTATTGGGTGGAGAAATGAAACCTGTTAGTCCGCACATAACGTCGTCAGCTTGCCCTTAATCCAACGGCACACCAGTAAGGGGCTGCATCCGAAAACCGTACATCCACCAAGCCCGCTGTTTTCATCATTCTCGCGATCTGATCTCGGCTGAAACGCTGCTCCAGAGGTGTACCAAAGCGATCGCGCGCGTCAGTGCGCATAGTGTAGAAGCTGTGATGTCGGTAATACGACAACGGCACCCCGGCCACCGGCAACCCGAAGCGTTCCATCATCGAACTGAATTGGGCCAGCGGCCAATAGACCAGCGCAGCAATCACGTCAGTAACACCATGCTTAAAGCCTGGAGGCAAACGGTAAATGCCTTGCCGCCCCCAATCGGACATTCGCCACAGTGCCCGAAACCACCAGGGACGATTATCAAAGTCGTAGTAGAGATACAGCAGCAAAGGGGCACCGGGTTTTAGTAACAGCACACAGGAGCGAATCGCAGCTGCCGTATCCGGCACGTGGTGTAACACACCTAACGAATAACCAAAATCCTGACTGCCAGCGTGCAAGCCAGACTCATCCACAGATGCGCAGTGAAAGGCCGTATTCACCTGTTCCGCCAGATTGGCACGCGCCACTTCGATGGCTGCGGAGGGATCGATGCAATGCAAGCGTCCAACGCGTGGTGCGACCCATCGCGCCCAGCGACCACTGCCACAACCCATATCAAAACCAATAGCATCCGGAGGGAGCGCTTCCCATGGGAACAGCGAAAAATACTCCTCAAACACCTTCTGAGCTTCGCTATCGCTCATACCCGACTGATCAAAGCGCGCCCACTCGTCACCAAAACTGGCGACAGTTTTTTGATCAAGATTACTCATTAGAACCACTGCACTGATCAGAGTTCTCTAACAGGATGGTCATACACGCTTTCAAATTAAAGTACTGTAAATAGATTCGATTTGAGCAGCCAGGCTGCCGAAACTGAAATCCTGTACACGCTCTTTTCCGTATTCGACCAGGCGAGTACGCTCGCCGCTGGAACAAAGCACCTTATCTATCGCGAGCGCCATCGACTCAATATCATCGTGGGGGAAATAGACACCCCGACCCTGTGTGATTTCCCGGAATACAGGAATATCACTAAGAACCATCGGGCGGCCAGCGGCCATGGCTTCGAGGATAGGTATCCCGAAGCCCTCATAGGATGATGGAAAAACGAACAGATTGCAGAGTTTATAGAGGCAGTGAACCTCCTGATCGCTAAGACCACTCAATATTCGTACGCTACTGTTAAGACCAAAAGAGGTAACTCGATTTTCGATGGCACTGCGCGAGCCACCGTCATTACCGACTATCACCAGGCAGCAAGAACGGCCAAGGTCACGAAGGCGAGCTATCGCATCAACCAGACACAGGTAATTCTTTCGTTTCTCCAAGTGACCCACCGTCAGGACGAATTCCTGTGGAAGATCATATTTTAGACGGACCAATTGCAAGGCCTTTTCAGAGACCACCTGAAAATGCTCAGCCTGCAACCCGTTGTGGACAACGGATATCGGGATTCCAGGAAAAGCGCTAATAATCTCTTTCTTCATGGTCTGCGAGACCGTTATCACATGGTTGGCTGATCGAAGTGACTGCTTCACATACAATTTATAGGCTGCACGTGTCAACGCCCCAACTCCCGGACGCACGGCGCGAATGTCGTGGATTGTGAGCAGGGTTCGCCCGGTTAGTGCCGCTACTACAGGAAAATTAAATGTTTCGAAGATATCGAATTCTTCACCACGAAGGGCTGCTGGCCAGTAATTGTGGCCGCGCATCAATTTCCGCGCGCGACCCTCGCTGGGTATTGGTGTCCGTCTGACGGACACATTGGGGTGCTCAGAGAAACAGGAAGCCACAGCGCAATCCTCTGGCTCATAAACAACAAACTCAGTATCGGGAAGACGGGCAATGACCTGGCCATAGATGCCAATAAACCTCTGCCGTGCGCCTGACGGTCTATCGTTGATGCAAGTCGCGTTCAACCCAATTTTCAAAGTACCACCTTCGCCTTGTAGTTAGAGCGCTTCAAGACCAAGGACCTCGAAATGTCTTTGAATGACGGCTGTTTCCGCAAAGGGACGAACGGCCTCAGTGAGAAGTTCGGTTGGAATCGGAGAATCTAGCGCCCGCTCTAGAGCTGCGGCCATTGCCTCAGGATCACGCACAGGTACAAGGTATCCATATTTTCCATCCTGCAGCACTTCCCTCGGACCTGTCGGGCAATCTGTCGATACTGGGGTACACCCGCACATCATGGCCTCTACCAGAACGTTTGGAAGACCCTCGACATGCGATGACAGCACAAACGCGTCTGCACGCATATAGAATGTAAACGGATTGTCCACATAGCCGGGCATGCTGATACAGTCCGTCAATCCAAGCTCGACTATCAAGGCTTCAAGCTCACAGCGCAGTGGCCCATCGCCCAGAATCACCAACCGCGCCGGCCTTCTAATGGAAAACAGTTTCATCGCCTGTATCAGGTCTGCAAAACCCTTCCATGGCGCTAACCTGCCTGCCGCTACAAATACTGGTAGGTTCTTTTGCACAAACCATTCGTGATGCAACGGCTCGCTCATCTTTAGCCGTGAACTGCTGTCGTCAACTATGTTGTAAATGCTAACGTGGGGCGGTGATCTGAATACCTGCCGGTATTGCTCAACCATATCCTTCGAGACGCAAGTCAGTGCATCGGCCCGCCACATGACCGAGCGCATGAAATGCTTGAGGAACCAGCGCTTGGTGAAAGGCACTGTGGAATAGGTGTCGAATGGCGTAACTCTGGAAGAACCACTGATTTTTGCTTGCGAGCCAGAAGTGATGGCCGCGAGTAGCACGATAGCGACCAAATGATCTTCTGCAGCAAAAACCACGACAGGCTTTGCAACTCTCAGGTACTTCCACAGAGGAATCAGCATGCCTCGAACGTTTCTACGATTAAGATTGATGACGTTGACGCCTACTACTGGTGGTACTTCGTAATTAGGATCGATATGGCCGGTCAAGAAATCCACGTCATAACCCTTATCGGCCAACGCTCGTGCAAATCTGAACTGAGCCAGAGGGACACCCGCGATGGTATAGATAGGCGTAGCAATGCATATCTTCATTTGAGTAATAGGTGTTCGACCGGGGCGCCAAACTTTCTGTTAGCGAGCCTGTCTTGATGAAAAAATGAACATAAAAAAAGTATTCCCCTCTCCATTTCACTTCGCGTCCTGCAGTACCCGTACTTGGCGGAAACCTGAGATATTCCAGCTGACAGGCTTTTCATGCGGATTGTAAAATGCATCAACACTGAGTATCTGCTCTCGTAAGTGCAACAATTATGTAGCACACAATAGTTGCGCCAGACGTGATCGTGCCGCCGCGTAGGAGTATCTGTCGTCATAGATAGCGCGCAATTCTGGATTAAACAAATCGGTAATACTATCCTGTGCAATTTTGATCGCAGCAACAAACTCGTCTGCAGTCGTACACTCCCACCCTGCGTGTCCCACCACTGGTTCATATCCTGAGAAGGCTTCTGGCGTACCGACAATCTTTTTCCCAAACATCAGGGCCTCGGCAACCTTTGTCTTCATGCCCGAGCCATCGAATATTGGGGCAACTACAAGCAGTGCATTGCGATACCACACGGCCAAGCTGTCTACGGAGCCAATCAAAACAACCTTTTCATTGGGCTCTAACTGAGTTTTGAGATCATCCAAACCGCGACCGACAATGTAGGTTGTGATATCTATTCGTGGAACAACATTCTTCACAAACCAGCGTATGCCAGATTGGTTGGCGTAAAATCCGCCTCCAACAAATAGAACATACGTTTCGGATGAATCACTGGGGTCTGTATCGTAACCATTTTCCGCTTTATCGTGCATTGCCATCGCTGATATATGTGTTGCTTCGCGACCATAGATGCTTTTCAACAAATAGCTGTCCCGATTACTGAGGCATACAATGTCGTCACTGTAACGAACGGCCTTTCTTTCGGCTAGGTAATTGACAGCGAGAACCGCTAACGCTCGAACTGTCTTAGTGCTTCGCAGCGATCCGAGAAAGAATCTTGCTTCCACATTATGAAAGAATGTAATGATTTCGATGTGTGGGAACTCATATTTAGCGATTTTTACAAAACCACCGAACCCAGATCCGTCTACAAATAGCTTGCTTATGTTTCCTGCCCGTAAGGTCTGCAGTGCATTGTCGATGATCGAGTCATTCAAGCCGTCGATGCGTCCTTTGAAAGCATTTAACAGGGATTTAATTCCTTGCAACTTTGCCTTTGGTACCTCACATAGCACCACATCGTCACCATATATATCCCTCAATAGATCGTAGTTCAGCTTGCACAAAAGCTCTCGGCCGCCTTTGGGTGATCTATCTATGCTATTGGTAAATAGCATGATTTTAGTATTGTCGGATGTCGAATCCATATCTCGCGGGCTCATCGCACGATGTCCCTGAGAAAGCTCCAGAGGCCGTTAAAATACCGATAGTCACCGCTAAAGAGAATGCTTACAGCCTGTATCTTTCTTCCAAACCAGTTTCGAGATAGTAGATCGTCGCGACGCAATATCGCCGCACGCTCAGCCATTAGGCGATCTATCACATCCTCCGGAATGGACTTGTCCAGCCTGGAAAAAAGCGCTTGGTTATAGATCAATCTGTCGGCATAAGATGAGGCAGGAGCTTCTGCACTTTGTTGCCTAAGCACATTTACACGACTGATATTATAAAGTGAACTGGCGATCCAATGAGACGTATTTGAAGAGTGACGTCGAATCTTTTGCAGGGGTATTTCAACCACGCTTCTCGAACCAAGCATTCTGGCCACATAGTGTAGCCAGCCATCGTGCCCGATCACACCTGCCGGTATTGGGAGCGCATATCTCAGCAGGTCCCGACGCAAAGCCGTCAATGCGCCTGTAACGAACCCCTCATCGTTGTTATAGCCGGACCGGACTTGCGATAGATTCCCTATTCGCACAACGTTGAGATTTTCGTCCGCAAGTTCGCCATCATGTATAGCCAGAAGTAGGGCAGGATTTGATTCGAAATGGGCAGCAATAGCTGCGATCTTTTCTGGGAACCATTGGTCGTCTTGGTCAGCCAGAAAAATGAGATCGCCGTCGCAGTGACTCAACGCGGCACCGAAGTTTGCGGTGAAACCGATATTCTGCTTGTTTTCTACAATATGGACGGGAAAAGGGGCTCTGCGTCTAAAATCGTGTAAGAGATCAACGCTGCGATCTGTCGACCGATCATCGTGTACAACCAGTTGATCCGGCAATCGTGTTTGCGCAGCGAAGCTTGCCAGCTGCTCTGAAAGATATGGATCACCATTATAGGTTGTCATGGCTATCGAGATTTTCATCGGATGCGCTGCCAATCGCTTTGCAAAATTCGAATCACCCAAATACCGAAGCATCCTTTGAGCATCATGCCTGCCTGCGAGCCCAGACCGTCATGCGCCCGCTTTGCCTTAGCAAGGCCGCAATCCATGCCACCGGAAGCTGCAACAATTTTCCGAGCGGGCCGGCATGCGTTATCTTGCGAAACGCACTGGCAATTCGAGGGGAACCGCTATCTTCAAAATAGTACGCACAGCTGCCCAGAAAGTTAGCGATGGTCCGCTGATGATGCACTGAGTCAATCGTCCAGCCTCCGGCGTGCAGAACGTTGGCCAGCGTCTCTTGTGTGTAGTGGTAGAGATGATTGGGAAGATGCAAGGCGTACCAACGACTCCCGAAAAGCTGGAATTCCAATGCCGCGGCGTCTGGCACAGAAAGCGCCAGCCAGGCATCCGGCATGGACTGGTCAGCGAGTTTCCTAAGTCCCTTGACCGGATCATGCAGGTGCTCCAGAGCCATCCAGGCTACAACGAGATCAAATTTATGCCCGTCGTCCGGCGCATTCTCCAGCGCCCCTGCGTGAACCGTATAGCCGAGCTTCCTCGCCTCGTTGGCGGCGCTGAGGGAGAACTCAATACCCTCGACCTCCCAGCCTTTTGCGGCCATGGAATGCAAGAAAGCCCCGGATGCGCAACCGACTTCCAGCATACGTCCGGGCGAAAGGCGTGGCAACGCCTGTGCTTTCGTATCCAGTACCCGTCGCACCAAAGGCCGCAAATAGCGCTTTAAAACTGCAGCCAAACCGCCATTTTCCGCGCGTAGCTGCGTATCAAGGTAAGGGCCATAATCGTCGGGATAGTAAAATCCCATGGAACCCGGCTGGGGCCGAGGGTTGGTTCGCAGTAGGCCACAGGTGCAGCATTTCACCACATTGTACTCTCCGGGGAGGCCGTGTAGCCGATCTCTCCCCGTGAGTACCGATAGATCCTTCCGGGGGCATCCAAGCGGGCAATCCACATCTTCAAGTGCCACGACTCCCGCGTTTTCGAGATGCGTGATACTGCGTCCTTCGTCCCAGTCCTGGAGCTTACTTTCCATTGACAGGGCCTTTGCTGTGGGCGCTTTTTAAAAGAAATCTGGAAGTGATCGAAACTGTAGCAACTATATACTGTTTAAGATTCTGCGGCGCCACAACTACAGACCAGCTGAGCGTAAGCGCTACCAGTAGCACCACACTGGGCAACCATAAGACATTAGTCACAGGAAGGAGTATAGCCAGTCCCATAGCAAGGCTAAGCAGCACGATAGGCACAGGTAGAATTTTCGCACTAAAAGAAAGTGTGCCGGCCAGAAACGCAAGGATAAGGTAATCCGCAAGAACGCGGATGCAAAATGCCCCTGCGGCACCGGCCACCCCGAAACTACTCATCCCGAGATAGAGCAGTGCAAAATAGGGAAAAACCTCAGCCAGATGTGTCTTTGCAACCAGGTCGGGTCTTCCGCGGGCCTGTAGCAGCGCGTAAGGTATTTTGGCAAAGCAGTTTATCCAGAATCCCAGTAGCAATATTCGCCCAAGGTATGCGGATTCCCTGGAAAAGTCTGGCGAAATCCACCAGGAAAAGAACGGCTCTACTAACAAAATTCCGCCGACAAACAAGGGTGTCATTACGCATGCAGTTACCTGTGCGGCAATGTTCGACAGCTGTCGCTGTTCTGTAGTTGAGCTATAGGCCAGCCGGGGAAATAGCGCGGAACTCAAGGCGCCCGGTATAATGGTACTGTTCTCGCCCAACTGAAAAGGCACGGTATAGTGAGTGACCGCCTTGGTACCGGCGATCGCACCAATAATAAAACGATCCAGAACTACCATCATGGGGCTAACCAGGGAGGTCACTGTCACCCAGCCGCCAAAGGAAAACAGTTGGTGGGCTCTGTCAGCAGAAAACGTCGGCGTATAGCTGGGAACAATGTGTCGCCTGCACTGCACCATCAGGGCAACAACTGTTATGAGCCGCGCGCCAATTGCCGCGGGTAACAAAACATTCAACTCGACTGACCACATAGCGGCAACCGCCAATGGCAATACCTGAAACAGGACAGTGCCAATGACGGATACCAGGTTGAGTTCCAAAAACTTTTCTCGCCCCTGGAGCGCGCCGCTTAACACGCCGGAGGCGGTTGCAACTGGCAGCGCCAGGCAAAGCCAGGGGATCGCGGACTCAACTTCCAGACGAAGATCTGCCTGGATCCTCAAAACGTCTGTAAGCAGAAGGCGGGCGCACATGAACAGCAAGACCGCGCCGACCATGCCCAGTGCGAGATTAACCACAAAAGCAGTCCAGAACGTTTTCTCCCACCTGGCCGGTGCATCAGTATGCGTTGAGTCTGATGCAATCCCGTGTGCGGTGGCTCTTCCAAAGCCAAAATCAAATAAGCCAAAGTAACCGAGCAAAAGCCACAGAATGGCAAGAACACCGTAGCGGGCCTCCCCGATGAGATGAAGGTAAAGAGGAATTGTGAACAGGGCAACCGCGAGAGGAACTAGCGAGCCAATCAGGTTATACGTTGTATTAAGACGAAGGGCCATAAATCAAGGTGTCATGACACAGCGAGTTGTAGGTGAGGTTGGGCACCGAAAACGCGAATGGTCACGCATGAGAGCGACGTAGGTTATCGGCCCACACAACTATACTTAAACCCATGCGCCTCCATCAGTCCGCGCTCATACACATTGCGCAGATCCACAAACACATCACCGCGCATCAGTAACCGCAGTTTCTCCAGATCCAGCCCCCGATACAGATTCCACTCGGTCATTAAGACGATGGCATCGGCATCCCGCACGGCGTCATCGATGTTGTCGGTGTATTCGACGGTATCCGGCAGTTCCTTGCGGGCTTCGTCCATGCCGTGCGGATCATGGGCTTTTATTTGCGCGCCCTGTTCTACCAGCGCGGGGAGGATTGCAAGCGAGGGTGCCTCGCGCATGTCGTCGGTCTCCGGCTTGAAGGTCAGTCCCAGTACCGCGATTGTTTTGTTCGCCACACTGCCGCCAAGTGCATCCCGGATTTTTACCACCATGCGGGCTTTTTGCGCAGCATTTACGGCCACGACCGCCTCGACAATGCGACTGGAGGTGCCGACGTCCTGGGCCATGCGGATCATCGCCTGAGTGTCTTTGGGAAAGCAGGATCCACCGTAACCCGGCCCTGGGTGCAGAAACTTTTTACCGATGCGCGCGTCCAGCCCCATACCTCTTGCCACTGCGTGAACATCGGCGCCGGTTTTTTCGCACAGCTCTGCCACTTCGTTGATGAAACTGATTTTGGTCGCCAGAAAGGCATTGGCCGCATACTTGGTAATCTCGGCACTTTCCAGATCGGTGACGAGAATGGGCGCCTCGATCAAGTAGAGTGGGCGGTACAGTTCGCGCAGCAGGGTCTCAGCGCGCTCAGTTTCCACACCCAGTACCACCCGGTCAGGGCGCATGAAATCGTTGATCGCCGAGCCTTCGCGCAAAAATTCGGGGTTGGAGGCAACATCGAAGTCAGCCTGCGGGTTGGCCTGTTGTATAACGCGCTTTACCTCCCGCGCTGTGCCCACCGGCACGGTGGATTTGTCCACGATGAGGGTATATCCCTTCAGGTGTTCTGCTATCTGCGTGGCAGCAGCGTAGACGTACTTGAGGTCGGCGTGGCCATCGCCGCGCCGTGTGGGTGTGCCCACCGCAATGAAGATCAGGTCGGCGTCACCAATCCAATCCTGGAATTGTGTAGAAAACTGCAGGCGACCCGCCCGCATATTGCGATGCACCAGATCTTCCAGGCCCGGTTCGTAGATCGGTATTTTACCTTGCTGCAGTGCCGTGACTTTTCCTTCGTCCACATCGAGGCAGGTGACATTGGCACCAAACTCCGCAAAACAGGCACCCGACACCAGCCCGACATAGCCGGCACCGATCATTACGACATTCATGGTTGTTCCTTGTGCATGTATTGCAGGTACCACTCGATGAAATTGTTGATGCCATCTTGTACCTGGGTTTGTGGCTGGTAGTCGACTGCCTCTATCAGGTCCTCAATATCGGCATAGGTGGCTGCCACGTCGCCTGGCTGCATGGGCAGCAGTTCCTGCTGCGCCGTTTTGCCCAGCGCCTTTTCGATCGCCGCGATAAAGTCTGTCAGTAATACCGGTTTGCTGTTGCCAATGTTGTACAGGCGATAAGGCGCGCTGCTGGTGCCGGGGTCCGGAAAATCCGGATCCCAGTCGGCGTTGGCGGTGGCGGGTCTGTCGGTAACTCGAATGATGCCCTCGACGATATCGTCGACATAGGTGAAGTCACGCTGCATATTGCCATTGTTAAATACCCGGATGGGCTCGCCCGCCAGAATGGCCTTGGTGAACAGGAACAGGGCCATATCGGGCCGACCCCAGGGGCCGTACACGGTGAAAAAGCGCAGTCCTGTGGTGGGGATGCCGTACAGGTGGGAATAGGTGTGGGCCATCAACTCATTCGCCTTCTTACTCGCGGCGTAGAGTGAGATCGGGTGGTCTACATTGTCGTGCACGGAAAAGGGCATCGCACCGTTCATGCCATAGACAGAACTGCTGCTGGCATACACCAGATGGCCGACGGAGTGGTGGCGGCAGCATTCCAGTACATTCATGAACCCCACAATATTACTGTCGATATAGGCGTGGGGATTTTCCAATGAATGGCGCACACCGGCCTGCGCAGCGAGGTTGATCACGGCATCAAAGCGGTTTTGGGCAAAGAGCGCTTCCAGCGCGGTGCGGTCCTTTAGATCTGCCCGGATAAAACGGAAGGCCGCCTGGGTCTGCAATCTTGCAAGACGCGCCTCCTTGAGGCTGACAGCGTAATAGTCGTTGAGATTGTCCAGGCCAGTAACGGTATCGCCGCGCGCCAGCAACTTTTCACTCAGGTGATAGCCGATAAAGCCGGCGGCGCCGGTGACGAGGATATGCATTGGGCTGACTCTACTGCGTGAGCTCGGAGTCGCATGATAAAGTGTTTTCCACGCTTTTGCATTGTATCGGCGGGTGCGTTTGCGAAGTGTAATTCTTTGGGGTTTCCACACTGTGCGATCATCTATACTCTCAATCGATTGATAAGATCGCTGCGGGGGGAACAGGGGCATGGCGGGTACCGTATTGGTGACAGGTGGCGCGGGGTATATTGGCAGCCATGCGTGCGTCGCGCTGATAGAGGCGGGTTTCGACGTCGTGGTCCTCGACAATTTGTGCAATAGCAGTTTGGTTGCCCTGCAACGCTTGCTGGAAATCTGCGGCACAGCACCGGTCTTCATACAGGGTGATGTGCGGGATCGGGATTGCCTGGACCAGATTTTTCGGGCCCATCGCATTATTGCCGTGTTGCACTTTGCCGGTCTCAAGGCGGTGGGCGAGTCGGTCGATAAACCGCTTGAGTACTATGACAACAATGTTACGGGCTCTCTCATACTGCTCGCTGCCATGCGCGACGCCGGCGTCAGGAACCTGGTGTTCTCCTCCTCGGCCACGGTGTACGGCGATCCTGTCACAGTGCCGGTCCGCGAGGATTCTGCCCTGGCTCCAACCAGTCCCTACGGCCGCACCAAGCACATGGTGGAGGATATTCTGGCGGATTGGCACGCGGCGAATCCCGACTGGAGCATTGGCCGCCTGCGCTATTTCAACCCGGTGGGCGCGCACCCCAGTGGACGCATCGGTGAGGACCCCCAGGGCTTCCCCAACAACCTCATGCCGTTTGTCGCGCAGGTGGCCGTGGGCCAGCGCGAGAAGCTGTTCATTTTTGGGAATGACTATGCGACTCCGGATGGCACTGGCGTACGCGATTACATCCATGTGATGGATCTAGTGGAGGGGCATGTCGTCGCGCTCGACTACATCTGCAGGGAGCGCGGCTTGCATACCATCAACCTGGGTACTGGCAACGGTGTGTCGGTGCTGGACATGGTCAGTGCCTTCGAGCGCGCCAGCGGGCAGCCGGTACCGTATGAGATAGTGGCGCGCCGCCCCGGTGATATTGCTGCCTGCTGGGCTGACCCAAGTCTGGCGCAGGACATGCTACGCTGGAAGGCCTCGCGCAGCCTGCAGCAGATGTGTGAAGACGCGTGGCGCTGGCAAGCCGGCAATCCTAAGGGTTACGCGTGATGTCCTTCGCACTGTCAAAGCTGCTGTCGCTGCTGGTGTACCCACTCAGCATGAGCTTGCTGCTGTGTATGCTGGCACTTATCCTGTCGCGTTTGCGCTGGGCACGCAGCAGCTTCTATACCTTGTTGCTGGCGTTTAGCTGGCTCTACGTGTGCTCCACTGCGCTGTTCGCGAATTTTCTCATGGGCACGCTGGAGCGCGAATTTGTGCCCCGGGCGATGTCGGTCATCGCACCTGCTGATGCGATTGTCCTGTTAGGTGGCGCCATGCGCGGCGACACCCACATGGGCACCCTGCCGGATCTGAACGGGCATGCCGACCGACTGGTACATGCCGTGGCATTGTACAAGGCGGGCAAGGCGCCGGTCATACTGCTGACCGGCGGCGGGTTTGCAGGGGCGCGCACTGAAGCGCAGCAGATGAAGGACATACTCGCGGTCATGGGCGTTCCGGCCCAGCATCTGTTGCTGGAAAACGCCAGCCTGGACACCCACGACAACGCTGTCGATTCGGCACGGCTGCTTGAGGCCAGGGGCATGCAGCGCATATTGCTGGTGACCTCCGCTTACCACATGCGCCGGTCAGCAGCATTATTTGCAGCGCAGGGCTTGGAGGTCGTGCCAGCGCCCACAGATTACCAACAAGTGGTGGCAAAACAGGTTTTGCCTGATTGGCTGCCCGTTGTCAGCAATCTGTACCGCACCACCGATGCCCTGCACGAAATCGTGGGCTATTGGGTCTACCGGTGGCGCGGCTGGCTGTAACCTCGCCAGCCTCACATACAGTGGCGCATCTTGTATTCGCTGTAACTCAGACCCGTCCAGCGCCTAAAGGCGCGGTAGAAGCTGTTGACCTCCAGATAGCCCAATTCATCCGCCAGGCATTTTCCAGGCCGCCACATGGCGCGCAGTACCTGCTCGCAGCGGTACTGCCGCGCCCGATCCAGCAGGAATTGATAGCAGGTGTGATCCGCACGCAGGCGACGCCGCAGGGTGGTACTGCTCATGCCCAGTGATTCGGCGACGGAGTCCGCGCGCAAGCGGGCCAGGTCGCCACCGAGGAGTATCTGTAGTACCCGGTCAGTGGTGCGCGAGAGGGAGAGGTAGCCGGGTTTTTCGGGGGGCGGGATGCTGTCATCCTGCCCGTGATGCGACAAAAGTGATTGTTCCATAGCCATAACATCCGTGTTGTGGTTTCAAGAGAGGTGCATTCAAACCGTATGACTCTGTGCCGAGTCAGCGGTCACTATGAGGCTAGCACAAAATCGCGGATGTAAAAGTTGGGGGGATGAGCTGCACGAATTTGGTTGTTTTGCGTGGCAGGTAATCTCTGGTGTAGCGTCCGTCAGGTGCCTACAGGCCCGGGGTGTTGGGCACGGGGCAATCCATCACGGCGGCCATACTGGCGATAATCTCCCGCTCCACCGGGCTCAGTGTGCCATCGCTACCGGCGGCGAGGGCCATGGCCTTTAGCAGGCGCGGTTTTAACAGCGGGTAGGTGTCGGCCAATGTGTAGACCGCTTTGGAGAAAGCCTTCACGTCACACTGCTCACGGGGCAGCAGGGTCGTGTCGCGCAAGCCCAACTCGTTGGCGCCAAGGCGGAATGCGTCGTGTGCTGTACCACTGCCTTCATGGGCGAGTAACGACAATACCATCTGTACCGGGGCGGCCACTTGTTGCACAGTGCGATAACGCGGGCGGCTGGGTTTGACCTTGATGAACTCCGGATCCAGGTAGTGGCGTACCACCTGGAACAGGCACCACTCGTACAACTGGGTCTGTTGATCGGCTTGTATCAGTTGCACCAGCGTGTGCTTGAAAAGTCGGTATTGATCCGCCGACATTGACTTCAGTGCAGGCAGGCACATCTCCAGCAGGGGCAGGCGGCGCGGCGCACCCAGTGCGTGCACGCCGGGGTACAGCGTATTGATCAGAGTCTCAAGGCCGCTGATGTTGGCTGCGGCGATGCAGGCCAGCTGTGCCTGGCGCAGCGTCTCATCCGCACTGAGCAGTAGCGAGTAGATCAGCGCATGGGCGCCCAACGGCTCGTGACTGTGCTGTATCAATACCAGCGGAATGTCCTGCCGGGCGGCGGTGGCCTGTTCCAGCTGCTCGGGGCTCGGTTCAAAGTCAGCATCCTCGATGTCCACCGTCGCACCAGGCTCATCAATCAGTGCCCCGGCCATAGCGGCTGCCACCAGGGCGGCGCGACCGACGCCTGCTGCTCCAGCTCCGGGACTTGATGGTTGCTGTGGGTAGTGCACGGGCTTGCGCTTGATGTACTGGCCGTCCCAGTTGGCGTCCACCCGCTCGATGCGGCTGCGCAGTGGTGGATGGGTGGCGAATACCTGCCACAGACGGTGTTCGATCTGCGCGAAAAAAATATGCGACATCTCGGTGGCGCGTGCGGCGTGTACCAGGGTGCCCGGTATGTAGCCACCAATCACTTTCAGGGCGTCGCCGATGCCGTCCACGCTGCGGGTGTATTGCACAGCACTGGCATCGGCCAGATATTCTTTCTGCCGCGAGATCGCCGCCTTGATAAAACCTGCCGCCAGCCCTCCTAGCCATCCCAGTAGCCACAGTGCCAGGCCGAATAGGGGCAGGGCGGCAACCGCTGTGCCGCTGCGCTCACTGGCACCGGAGCGAACCCGGTTGCTACGCAGCAGGAAGTGACCGATATCACCGATGAAAGTGATGCCCTTTAACATGGCCGCCAACCGTATGTTGAGGCGCATATCGCCATTGAGTATGTGGCTGAACTCGTGCGCGATCACGCCCTGTAATTCATGGCGCTGCAGGTGCTCAATGGTGCCGCGTGTGACGGCCACTACAGCATCGGCGGGCGTGATGCCGGCGGCGAAGGCATTGATACCCCGTTCGCCCTCCAGCACATACACCGGCGGCACCGGCATGTTGGCGGCCAGCGCCATCTCTTCCACGACATTGAGGCAGCGACGCTCAGCCGCATCCAGCGATTGCGGCACGAGGCGGATGCCACCCATACTTTCGGCAACCACTTTGCCGCCGGTAGACAGCTGTATCCATTTAAACAATACCACCACGGCAACGGTTGCCGTTACTGCCAGGCCAATGGTCCCGAAGCGCGCCCAGCTGAAGTACGACAGAAAGCCAGCCATTCCCTCGCGGGACCCACTGTAGATAGTGTAGTCCTGGCTGAAAAACAAAAATGCCGCGACGGCGGCGTTGGTCAGCGTCACTAGAAGCAGCACCGCCGCGAAAAAAAACAGCACCAGCAGGCGCGTATTGCGCCGGGCAAGATCCTGCTGCGCAAAGAAATCCATGCGTGTTGTCGGGCAGTGCGCTAAAACGAAACCCGTGGTGCGGCTTGAATTTGTGCCGAGTCCTCGAACTTCAGCAGTGATGCATCCTCAGGATGGCCAAATTTTACGGCGAAAAATGACGGTGGAAAGCTCTGCCGGTAAGTGTTGTACGCCATGACTGCATCATTAAAACCCTGCCGCGCAAAGGCGACGCGGTTTTCGGTCGTGGTGAGCTCTTCGGAAACTTGCATCATGTTCTCATTGGCTTTGAGGTCGGGGTAGGCTTCCATAGTGACATTGAGCTTGCCCAGCGCGCCGCGCAGTGCGCCTTCAGCCGTGGCCAATTGCCCCAACTCCAGGCTGCCCACATTGCCGTTGCCCATCGCCTTGAGAATCGCCGCTGCGTCATTGCGGGCATTGATCACTGCTTCGAGCGTGCCGCGTTCATGCGCCATGTAGGCTTTGGCGGTCTCCACCAGATTGGGGATGAGGTCGTAACGCCGCTTCAGCTGCACCTCGATTTGTGAAAAGGAGTTGAGGTAACGATTTTTGAGTGTCACCAAGGTGTTGTAGATGGCGATGACATAGATCACCAGGCCCAGTAATACCAGCCAGAATACGATCGCGGTTATTCCCATACGTCATTCCTCTTCCTTTGAGTTGCGAAACTAAGCCTGCGAAACCTCTACCAAAATGCCATTCACGGCGGCATTCCCCGACAGCGCATCCAATGCCAGTTCGTCGGTGATGTCATTGCAGCTCACGCCCGCATGACGCCGCGCGATAGCCATGCGTATCCCTGCGCGATCGTGGCCGAAACCGTGTGGCAAACTGACCACGCCGGGCATGATCTCCTCGCAGGATTCAACCACCACCTGCAGCGCGCCCACCCGCGAGCGCACGCTGACATTGCTGCCCTCTACAATGCCACGTTGCCGCAGATCTTCAGGGTGCATCAATAGCGTGCAGCGATTCTTACCCTTCACCAGTCGTCGGTAGTTGTGCATCCAGGAATTATTGGAGCGCACATGGCGGCGGCCGATCAATTGCAGCGGTCGCAGTTGCGGCTGGTTGGATAATGGTGTTATGGCATTTGGAAATTCACGGCGCAAGCGAGCCAGGTCGGCCAGAGGCTGTGGTGTGTCACAGCGAATTATCTTGTCTTTGGTCTGTAGGCGAGCGGGCAATTGTGGTTGCAGCGGGCCGAGGTCGATGCCGGAGGGATGCTCGCGTAATTTTGCCACCGACATACCCTGCTGCGCATACGGGCCAAATTGCAGCCCCAGATCAATGATCTGTTCTGGCGTAACGGACGGCTGCGGTTCCCCGCCCAGCAACTGCGCCACGCGGTTGCCCAACTCGGTGAAGATTTCCCAGTCGTGCAGCGCGCCTGCCGGTTTGTCGAAAACGGCTTCATTGAAACGCGCTGTGTTGCGTATCGCATTGGCATGAAAGGCAAGATCGTAGTGGTCGTGCTCCAGCGGCGAGGTGGGCGGCAGGATAATGTCTGCGTGGCGCGTGGTTTCATTGAGATAAGGGTCCAGCGAGACCATGAAATCGAGCTGCGCCAGCGCCTCATCCAGTTGCCTGCCATTGGGCGTGGACATCACCGGATTGCCGGCACCGGTGAACAGCGCGCGAATCTGGTTCTCGCCCGGCGTGGTGATCTCCTCGGCGAGAGCAGAGGCAGGAAACTCCCGATCAAATTCCGGCAGGCCGCGCACGCGACTGTGATGGCGGGCAAAACCGCCGGGGCTGGTGGTGCTCACCTGGTCTACTGCGGGCAGAGTGAAGAGCGAGCCGCCCGGCAGATCCAGATTGCCGGTGGCGATATTGATCAGCTGGATCAGCCACTGGTTAAGTGCACCATAGGCCTGGGTGGAAACACCCATGCGGCCGTAGCAGATGGCCGCCCCGGCAGCGGCGAACTCGCGGGCAATGCGCCGGATCGTGCCTGCATCGATTCCTGTGTAGCGTGCGGCGTATTCCGCCGTGAAATCCGCCGTGGCATCGCGCACCACGTCCAGCCCGCTGGTGAAGTCCCGCAAGTGTGCCGTATTGTCCAGCCCTTCGCTCAAGATCGTGTGCAACACCGCCAGCAGGAATAGGGCGTCGGTGCCCGGTTTAATAAAATGGTGTTCACTGGCCAGTTGCGCGGTTTCCGTATGGCGCGGATCTAGCAGCACTAATTTACCGCCGCGTGCCTGCAGCGCCTTGATGCGTTTTTTTACATCGGGCACTGTCCAGATGCTGCCATTGGAAGCGATGGGGTTGGCGCCCAGCATCAGGATGTAATCGCTGTGGTCAATGTCAGGGATGGGGAACAGGGACTTGTGGCCGAACAACCACATGGAGGCCAGGTGGTGCGGCAGTTGATCCACCGAGGTGGCGGAGAAGCGGTTATTGGTGCGCAACTGCTTAAACAGATTGCCCTGGTGCGTCATCATGCCGTGGTTGTGCACGGATGGGTTGCCCAGGTAGACGCCAATCGCGTGTACCCCGTACTTTTCGTGCACATTGATCAGGCCCCTGGCGGCGCTGTCCAGCGCCTCGTCCCAACTGATTTCCTGCCACTGGCTTTCCCCGGCTGCATTGGTGGTGCGCCGCAGCGGTTGTCGCAGGCGGTCCGGGTCTTCATGGATATCTTGCAGTGCCGTCGCCTTGGGGCAGACATGGCCACGGCTCAATGGGTCATTTTTGTCGCCTTTGATCGAGAGGATCTTGTCGCCCTGCGTCTCTATCACCAGCCCGCAGATGGCCTCGCACAGATGGCAGGCCCGCAGATGTGTTTTTCTTTCCGTGGCCGCCTGCATCATGGCGCAGCCTGCAGAGTGATCAGGCCGCGCTTGCTGGCCTCCGTGATCAAGGCTTCCAGATCGGCACGCAGGCGCGGTTCCTCGACCTCGTATTCTTCCAGCAGGGTGTTGTAGATAGTGCGCAACTCGCCGCTATCGCGGATCAACTGCCAGATGCGGGTTCCTACTGCGTCCAGGCCGAAGTAGCACTCGCTATCCAGATCTAGTAGTACCGTCTCGCCCAAGACCTCCTGTGAAATCACATCGGGCGAAAAGATTACGGTCTGATTGAGGTTCATATCGCCACCCACTAATGCCACCGAACACGGTGCAGTGTACCGCAGGGGAAAATCCGGACAATACAAAATGTTCTCGTCGGATGGCTTTGTCGTCATGCTAGACTCCCGCTCGCCGCGGCAAACTGGAGCACACAGCGGGCCGGCAACGTGGAAGATGAGGCGCAACGCATGAGCGGCATTGCCGGCTTGGTCCAGTTGGATATGGAACCCATTCAAGCAAGTTGCCTGGCCCGCATGGTAGCGACCCTGCGCCATCGCGGACCTGACCGTCAGGCCGTCCATTGCGATGGCAACGCCGGGTTCGCGCAAGCATTGCTAGCCACCACCCCCGAAGCCCTCGCCGAACGCCAGCCCTGGGTGCATCCCGACAGCGACTGCGTGGTGGTTTCCGACAGTCGTCTGGATGACCGCCCGCAACTATTGCGCGAATTGGGCATCACCCGCCCTGCCGATGGCGTGGGCGACGGCGAGCTGTTGCATGCCGCTTGGCAGCGCTGGGGTACGCAGTGCGCTGACCGGCTCCGCGGCGACTTCGCCTTCATGCTGTGGAATCCCCGGCAGCAAACGCTGTACTGCGCACGCGATCCTATGGGCGTGCGCCCTTTCGTGTTCCACTTCGCCCCCGGCCAGCGGTTCGTCTTTGGTTCCAGCACTGAGGCGGTGCTGGCGCAGGGCGATGTCCCGACGCAGATCGACGAAGGCCGTATCGCCGACGCACTGTTCGAAGAAACCGAAGGCATCGACCTGACCTCGACGTTCTACCGTGCCGTGCAGAAGTTGCCGCCGGCCAGTTGGATGGTGATCAAGGGCACCGGCGGCATCGACCAGCAGCGCTACTGGCGACCCGTCGGCGACCGGCCCAATGGCTTGCCGCGTAGCACACAGGAGTGGGTCGAGGCCCAGCGCGAGCAGCTCGACCGCGCTGTCCGGCGCCGCCTGCGCAGCCATCGGCCGGTGGGGTCGATGCTTAGCGGCGGCCTGGATTCGTCTTCCGTGGTGGCGCTGGCAAGCGCGGCCTGCGCTGCGGCAGGGCAACCGCCGCTGCCGGTCTTTTCCGCCACCCACGCGGCCAACCCGGACTGCGCCGAAACCCGCAGCATCCACGCGGTACTGTCGCAGCGGCACTGTCGGGCCACTCTGGTGGATCTGGTATCGATGGCGCAACCGCAACCGGACTGGTGGGAGGCCTGCAGCGAGCCTTTCGATGGCGGCATCACCCTGGCCTCGCAGTTGTATCGCGCGGCCTCGCTGCAGGGCGTCGTGAGCCTGATGGACGGCGTGCCCGCCGACAATCTGTTCGCCACCGGTCGCCATGCCAAGCGCCTGTTCGAGCAGGGCCGCATCGGCGCGGCCTGGGGTGCAGCGCTGGCGCAATGGACCCTGCCTGGCGTGGCCAACCCAAGCTGGCACGCGCTGCGGGTGATGGCCGGCTGCCTTGCGCCGAATGCGCTCCATACCCTGCGCGAGCGAATGGCGGAGGCCGCCGAATACCGCACACTACAGGCCGCCAGTCTGGCGAGCGCGGAATTGACACTGCGGGCGGACATGCGCGGACGCTACCGGCGCTACCGCAGCAGCGTCAGGAACAGTCACCAATGGCACCCCACCCACGAAGCGCTGAGCAGCATGGCAGCGCCTTATATCACCGCCGGGCTGGAACGCTTCAACCGCGTGGCGTCCCTATGCGGCGTCGAACCACGGCCACCGTTCACCGACCGCGAGCTGATCACGTTCCAGGCCTGGGTGCCGATCGCGCTTCGAACCCGGGACGGCCATGCGAAATGGATTCTGCGGCAGGCCATGCGCCCACTGCTTCCGGCCGAAGTGGCCTGGCGGACCGACAAGAGTCATATCGGCTGGGCCTTCAACCGAGCCTGTCTGGCGCGTCATCTAACGGTTGGCGATGCCTGTCGGCTGGCACCGCCGGCTACAGACTGGTTGGATGCCGAACGGCTGAACGCCGCATGCCTGCGACCGGAGAACGCATCCGGCGCAGGGCTTGCCGCAGCGTTGCGACTTCTTTTGTGGAGCCAAAATAGCTTGTCAACCGCCCCGCAGTCGGGAAGTCCAATTGAAAGCGTGCTGCCGGTGATGTAACCTGTGAAGTCTAAACTCGGGCGAACTCGATGAATCCTGATAACACTCCAACGGCAACCGCTATCACCGACGGCTGCGCGCGTAAGCCTTACCAGACACCTCGACTGACCTTGTTCGGAGATGTCGCAAGCCTGACCGAAACCGGGTCGATGGTTTCCAATGAAGACTTCTTTCAAAACGGTATGTGCTTTTTTCCAAACATGACGGGCAGCATGTGCTGAAGCGTCCACGCAGGCACATCACGCACGGCTGATTCGGGCTTCCTCGCGACGATGAGCGCAAGTCAACACTACCGCTACGGATCAAGGACCGTGTGCTCGACGCTGGCCCTTCCCGTATTGCCGACGGCGCTTGCTGGCACACCGGACCCCCTGTGCATCGACCACACGCCGCAGGCCTGCCCTGCGGACACGCACTGGCGCCACCACTGGCGCGACGGTGACGAAGTGGTGCTGTCGCTGGCGCAACCGGGCGCCGACTACTGGCTGCGTTTCCCCGACCTGGCCGACTTCCTGCTGCAGCCCGATGCCAGCCGCATCCTGGTGGCGCCGGATGCCGGCGCCGACGACAGCACGCTTGAGCACCTGCTGGTGGATCAGGTGCTGCCGAGGTTGCTGGCGCATCAGGGGCACCTGGTGGTGCATACCAGCGCCGTGACGCTCGGCGGGCGCCACGCGCTTTTCCTCGGACCCAGCGGCTGGGGCAAGTCGACGCTGGCCGGGCTGCTGCAGCAACACGGGCATGTCGTGCATTCGGATGACTGCGTGCAGCTGCGCCTCGCTGACGGGCGCTGCGAAGCGCTGCCCACTTACCCCAGCCTGCGCCTGTATGCGGACAGCCTGGACGCGCTGTTCCCCGGTGCGGCCAACACCGTGCCGGTGGCTTCCTACTCGGAAAAACGGCGCGTCGCGCTGGACCTGCATGAAAGCGCCGAGGGTGCCGTGCCGGTGGACGCCTTATTCGTGTTGGGCGACCCTGCCAACGCCGACGAAGCCGCGCGGATTTCAGCGCTGCCCCCTGCGCAGGCCTGCCAGGCGCTCATCGGTCACTCGTTCCGTCTCGACCTGGCCGACCGCGACAACAATGTCGCGCACTTCGCGCGCTGCGCCGCCGTGGTCAACGCCGTGCCCGCGTACCGGCTCAACTATCCTCGCGACTTCGGCCAATCCCAAGCCCTGGTTGACGCCATCATGCGGCACTTGTCGTGCCTGCCCATCGCTTCCTGACCCTCCGGCCACCATGCCCGACTACAACGATTATTCGATCGACGCCTACGGCGCGATGATCCGCGACCAACGCCGCATGGCCGCGTTTACTGACGCACTGCGGCGCACCATCAAGCCGGGCAGCGTGGTGCTGGACATTGGTGCCGCCACTGGAATTTTCTCGTTCCTGGCCTGCCAGTTCGGCGCGGCGCGCGTGTATGCGGTCGAGCCCGACAAGTCCATCGACGTCGCCCGCGCCTGTGCCAGGGGAATTCCCGGCACCGAGCGCATCACCTGGATCCAGGGCCTGTCCACCGCAATCGACCTGCCCGAGCAAGTGGACGTTGTGGTCGCAGACCTGCACGGCGTGCTGCCCTTCTTCAAGGGCAACCTGGACTCGCTGTCCGATGCCCGCAAGCGCCACCTCAGGAAAGGTGGCCGGATGATTCCCGCGCGCGACGCACTGCACGCGGTGCCGGCGCACGCGCCCGAGGAATACCTGCACCTCGAGCAACCGTGGCGATGGAACGAGTACGGGCTTGATTTTTCAGCGGCCCTGCCCTACGTCACCAACATGTGGTGGCGCGCGAAGGCGGCGCCAGCCCTGCCCGAAAACCTGCTGGCCAGCCCACTGTGCTGGGGCGAGGTGCCCTATGCCACCGCCGACATCACCAGTTTGGACAACACGTTGACGTGGGATATCGAGCGCGCGGGCACGCTGCACGGCTTGTACGTCTGGTTTGACAGCGACCTGGGCGACGGCATCGGCTACTCCAATGCCCCGCAGTTGCCCGAGATGGTCTACGGTCGGGCCTTCTTCCCGCTGGAACAATCGGTGCAAGTTGCGCCCGGCGACAGGCTCGCCACGCGCCTCACTGTCAAACTGGTCAAGGATGACTACGTCTATCGCTGGAAGAGCCTGGTCACCGGGGCCGACGGGGCCAAGAAGGCGGCGTTTGACCAGTCCACCTTCAAGGCCTCGTTGAGGTCGGCCGCCGAACTGCGCAAGAGCAGCGCCGACTACGTGCCGTCGCTGACCGAGGAAGGCCAGGTAGCCCACGCGGTACTCAAGGCCATGGCCGACCAAAAGCCCCTGCTGGACATTGCCGTGGCCATTGCGGGCGAGTTCCCCGGAAAATTCCGCACCGCCGAAGACGCCTTGGAGGTAGTGGCCCGGCTGTCCAAGACCTACACTTGAGGCCCGCCGTTAATGACCATGGTCGTGCCATTGATGCTGCGACTTCAACGGTGGCTGGCGAAATGCTACGCGACCAGTTTCAGTTTTATGTCCAATGCCCTGAGTATTTTTTGGACGGTATCCCACTTTGGCACTGTGTCGCCACTGAACGTTTTGTAGAGGCTGGTTCGCCCCAGCCCGGTCGCTGTCGCTATGTTGGCGATGCCTTTGGCCTTTGCGGCGTGCCCCAGCGCGACGATAAACACGACGGGATCGGGGTCCTCCGTGGCCTCCTGCAAAAAATCGGCGATCAGATCATCGTCGGTCAGCAGGAGCCCTGGGTCATACGGTTTGGTTTTGGTTTTTTTGTTACTCATAACATTGCCTTCCTTCCATCAGCTTGATGACCCAGTTGTTGAATTCGGCGGTGGTATGGATTTCGTATTTCATGAGTAAATGTCTCCTGTGGGAGACAGGCCGTCAATTGCAACTTTTGCCCCACTTAGCGCCGTTTGATCAGGATAGGTCGCCATCTGTTCTGCAGGTACAATGCCTACACTTATTAAAAAACATCAAATCGCAACACCTTCAGTTTATCTACTTGAGTAAATTCAATACTCATATACTCTCAAAAGCACAAGACGGATATAGGTAGTCGGTGAAGAAAACTAACGCCATTGCAGGGATACAACCCAGCGTCATCCGTTGGGCGCGAGAATCTATCGGTTTGAGTCTCAATGATGTAGCTCTGCGCCTCAAACGCAAGACGGAAGTGATTGAAGCTTGGGAATTGGGTGAAAAAGCACCTACCTATGCGCAACTGGAAAAACTGGCCTACGAGATTTACAAAAGACCATTAGCAGTATTTTTTCTGCCAGAACCACCCCAGGAGAAAACTCCCAAGACCGAATTCAGAACTTTGCCAACGGCCGAGCTGGAAGCCCTGTTGCCTGATACCCGTCTGTATATCCGCAAAGCCCATGCTTACCAATTGGCGTTGGCCGAACTCTTTGATGGAGCCCCTTCCCGGCAGAAAATTTGGCGGGAGATTACCGTAGAAATGAATCGGCCTGTGGCCCGGGTTGCGCAACAGGTGCGGGACTATTTGGGCATTAGCCTGCAAACCCAATCGGACTGGAAGCAGCCTGAAACTGCTTTAAAGGCTTGGCGTAAAGCCATTGAGGATTGCGACATTTTTGTTTTTAAAGCGCCATTTAAGCAAAAGGAGATTTCTGGCTTTTGCCTTGCTCACAATCGGTTCCCGCTGATCTACCTCAACAACAGCACCAGCAAAACCCGGCAGGTATTTAGTTTGTTGCATGAACTCTGCCACCTGTTACTCAACCAGAATGGTCTGAGCCGGTTTGATACAGCCTACATTGACGATCTGCCCCAAGACATTCAACAAACCGAAAGACTATGCAACTCTTTGGCCGCCGAAATACTGATGCCCTCGGGTGACTTTGTTCAGCAAAGCGGCCATCTACCCCATCGTATTGAAGGAGTGGAAGACAGGGAAATAGAACAACTGGCTTCCCGCTATGGCGTTAGTCGCGAGGCGATATTGCGCAGGTTCCTCGATCAGCAACGTGTCACCTCAGCGTATTACCAGCTCAAAGCGGAGGCATGGGCGGCACAACAAAAGAAAAGTAAAGGGGGTGACTGGTTCGCCTCTGCCAATGCTTATCTCAGCCCACGATTTGCTAGTGAAGTCGTTAGCCAGCACTACCGCAATCAACTTTCAGTGGAACAAGCCTCCGAGTTGCTTGGCATCAAAGCCAAAAACTTTGAAGGCCTGGAGCAACGGATTCTGTTGGGCGCAATGGCGTGATTTATGTGTTTGATAACAGTTCGCTCAGTAACCTGAAACATTTCTTCCCTGAAGTTTTCAAATCCGTTTGGATAGGGTTGGATGATCTTATCGCCTCCGACCAACTGATCTCTACAAAAGAAGTTTGGCGGGAACTTCAAAACGGCAATCCTACCGGGCACGTTAACGATTGGCTAAAGCAACGCAAGCATATCTTCAGCACTCCGACTAACGAGGAACTTCGGTTCGTTGCCGAGATATTCAGGATAAGGCATTTTCAAACCCTGATCGGTGAGAAACAGCGACTAAAGGGCACACCCGTGGCTGATCCTTTTGTGATCGCTTGCGCCAAGGCCAGGGCGAACGGGGTAGTAGTAACAGATGAATCTCGTAAACAGAATGCTGCCAGGATTCCCAATGTCTGCGAACACTTTGGTATTCCCTGCATCAACCTTCGGGAATTTATGCAGCAACAAAACTGGAAATTTTAGATCAGGATTTGAATGGTGCCCAGAAGAGGACTTGAACCTCCACGCCCTTGCGAGCACCAGCACCTGAAGCTGGCGTGTCTACCAATTTCACCATCTGGGCAGAAGCAGATCGTCGCGATACATATTGGCAGGCGAGGAATCTGAGGGCGGCGACTTTACTTTTCCCGCGCGGCTTTGTCAATCCTCGCGTATACTCCCCCGATACCGATAAACCCCCACTAACTTTTCATACAGAAGACCCAAGACCTATGGCCAAAAAAGGCAAGATTGCCGACCCCCATGCCGCGCGTGAAGCGGCACGCTACGAAAACCCGATTCCCAGTCGCGAGGTTATTCTCGAACTGTTGACTGAGGCTGAAAAACCACTCGATCACACTGATATTGCGCAGGCGTTGAACCTCGCAGAGCCCGAGCAGGTGGACGCCCTGCAAAAACGCCTGCGGGCGATGGAGCGTGACGGCCAGTTGATGGTCAATCGTCGTGGCGCTTACGGGCTGGTGGATAAATTGCATCTGCTGCACTGCCGGGTGCAGGGTCACCGTGACGGTTATGGCTTTGCCATGCCGCTGGGGGAGGGTGACGACATCTACCTCAGCGCACGGCAGATGCACTTCGTGTTCGATGGCGACGAGGTGTTGGTGCAGGTGACCGGCGAAGACCGCCGGGGGCGCCTCGAAGGCAAGGTGGTCGAAGTGCTGCAGCGCAAGCACAAAACGGTAGTGGGCCGTTACCAGGAGGAGAGCGGCATTGGATTTGTCATTCCCGACAATGGCCGTCTCACCCAGCAGATACTGATCCCGCCAAAGGGAAAAGGCCTGGTGCGGTCGGGCCAGATCGTCACCGTGGAGATTACCGATTACCCCACCCGCCAGCTCGGTGCCAAGGGTCGTATCGCCGAGGTTCTGGGCGATCACCTGGACCCCGGTATGGAAATTGATGTTGCCATTCGCTCACACGGCATTCCCTATGAGTGGTCGGAGGACGTGTTGGCGGAGGCCGCGAGCCTGGAAGCGGAGCCGCTGGAGGCAGACAAGCAACACCGGATCGATTTACGCAAGTTACCGTTTGTCACCATCGACGGGGAAGATGCGCGGGATTTTGATGACGCGGTGTACTGCGAGGAGCGCAAGGGCGGAGAGTGGCGTCTTTGGGTGGCGATTGCCGATGTCTCCCATTATGTCGCGCCGGGCTCGGCCCTCGATGCGGAGGCGGCGCTGCGCGGTAACTCGGTCTACTTTCCGGCGCGGGTAGTGCCCATGTTGCCAGAGGCGCTCTCCAATGGCCTGTGTTCGCTGAAGCCCGCCGTGGATCGCCTGGCGATGGTGTGCGAGATGGAATTGAGTGCCAAGGGCGTTCTCGCCAAATACCGCTTCTATGAGGCGGTCATCCACTCCCACGCGCGTTTGACCTACACCCAGGTGGGTGAGGTGTTGGAGCAGGGCAGTTGCCCGCAGGTAGATCAGCACCGGGTGCCTGATCTCAAGCGCCTGCTCAGCCTCTACCATGTGTTGCGCGCGGCCAGGGATAAGCGCGGCGCAATCGATTTCGAGACCGTGGAAACCCGCATCATCTTCGACGAGCACCGCAAGATTGAAGCCATCGTGCCGGTGGTGCGCAACGACGCGCACAAGTTGATCGAGGAGTGCATGCTATGCGCCAACGTTGCCACGGCGCGCTTTTACGATGCCAACACCTTGCCCATGCTTTATCGGGTACACGAGGGGCCCAATGAGGACAAACTAAAGGGCCTGCGCAAGTTTCTCGGAGAACTGGGTCTGGATCTCGGCGGCGGTGCCAAACCCACCCCCGTTGATTACCAGCACCTGCTGCTGCAGATCGGCGATCGCGACGATGCCCACGTGATCCAGACCATGCTGCTGCGCTCGCTCAGCCAGGCGGTCTATCAACCGGAGAACAAGGGCCATTTCGGTCTGCACTACGAGGCCTATGCCCATTTCACCTCACCGATCCGGCGCTACCCCGATCTATTGGTGCACCGTGGCATACGACATCTCATTCGCAGCGGGAAGAGCGCGAAAGGAGTGTTGCAAATTGAGGGCGCTCAGACCATCCCGACCAAACAGATATTTCCCTACGATATGCACGCCATGGTCGCCTACGGCGAACACTGCTCCATGAGCGAGCGACGTGCGGACGAAGCCACGCGTGAGGTTAACGCCTGGCTCAAGTGTGAGTATCTGCAGGAGCATGTCGGGGATGAGTTCGACGGGGTCATCAGCGCGGTGACCAGTTTCGGCCTATTTGTGGAGCTGAAGGATCTGTACATTGAGGGACTGGTCCACATCACCGCCCTGCCTGGCGATTACTACAACTTCGACCAGGCCCGGCAGCGGCTGACCGGGGAGCGCTCCGGGCGCAGTTTTCAACTCGGGGGAGCGGTGCGGGTGCAAGTGGCGCGGGTCGACCTGGATGACCGCAAGATCGATCTGGAGCTGATCGACGCCAAGCCTTCGGGTAAGGCCAAAGCAAAAAAACCGGCTGACAAATCCGCCGATAAGCCTGCCGACAAGGACGCCAAGAAGGGCGCCAAGAAGGATAAAAAACCCGGTTCTGCCCGTAAATCCAAGGGCAAGACCGGCCTGCGGCGACGTCGCTGAGCGTGCAGTACATCTACGGTATTCACGCGGTGGAGAGCCTGCTGCGCCAGAATCCGAAATCGGTGCAGCGCCTGTTGGTGCAGGCGGGGCGCGCCGACAAGCGCGTAACGGCCCTGCTGGCATTGGCGCAAAACCAGGGTGTGTCTGTGGTGCGCGAGTCGCGCGGCGAGCTGGACAAAATCGTCAACGCGCGCCATCAGGGTGCGGTGGCTCAGCTGTCGGAAGGTGCGGGGCAGAGCGATGCTGCCGCCTCCAATTTGTGGTGCGAGGCCGATCTGCTGCAGGCAGTGGAAAACAAGGGCGGCCCGGTGTTGATTCTGGTACTGGACGGCGTCACCGATCCGCACAACCTGGGGGCCTGCCTGCGCAGTGCCGATGCGGCGGGTGTGGACGCGGTAGTGGTGCCTAAAGACAATTCGGCGGACCTGACCCCGGTAGTGCGCAAGGTAGCCTGCGGTGCGGCGGAAATGGTGCCTTTCGTCAGGGTCACTAACATCAGTCGTACCCTGCAGGCCCTGCAGGAGCGAGGCGTGTGGCTCTACGGTACCGACGGTGACGCAGAAAATTCTTTATATGACAGCGACTTAACGACGTCGCTGGCGCTGGTCATGGGGTCTGAGGGCAAGGGCATGCGCCGCCTGACGCGGGAGCAATGCGACTATCTCATCCACCTGCCCATGGCCGGCTCGGTGAGCAGTCTCAATGTCTCGGTGGCGGCGGGTATCGTCCTGTTTGAGGCCGTGCGCCAGCGCGCTGCCTCCGGCAAATAATCGCCTGGCAAATATATCCTTGTCACTCACTGCCAACTTGGTTAGACTTCGCTCCCTCAAAATTTGCCCGGCTATTCTAAATGGCCGATCCTCCTTGCTACACCATTTTGTGGGTAGCATTAACCCGTAAGGAGCTCAACGTATGCGACATTACGAGATCGTATTCATGGTCCATCCGGACCAGTCCGAACAAGTGCCCGGCATGATCGAGCGCTATACCACAGCTATCCAGAAAGACGGCGGTCAGGTGCATCGCCTTGAAGACTGGGGGCGTCGCCAGTTGGCCTACCCGATCAACAAAATTCACAAGGCACATTACGTGTTGATGAACGTGGAGGCCTCCAATGAGGCGATGGACGAGCTGACCACCACGTTCCGTTACAACGATGCCGTCATCCGCAACCTGGTGATCCGACGCGATGAGCCGGTGACTGAAGAGTCCTTCATCATGAAGGCGGAGAAAGAGAATCGCGAGCGCAAGAGCCGTTACGAAGAGCGTCAGGCGGCCGATGCGGCCAGGGCTGAGGTGGTCGAAAGCGAGGAAGTTTCTGTCGGGACTTTCACCGATGATGATGAGGCGGACGACGAATAAGTCTTCCCCGTCCCGTAACGAATATCAAGGTTTAGAGGAGTATCCCCATGGCACGTTTTTTCCGTCGCCGTAAGTTTTGTCGCTTTACCGCCGAAGGCACCAAGGAAATCGATTACAAGGACATCGAAACGCTGAAGGCGTACGTGTCCGAGACTGGTAAAATTGTACCGAGCCGGATTACCGGCACCAAAGCCAAGTATCAGCGTCAGTTGGGCACCGCTATCAAGCGCGCGCGCTTTCTGTCACTGATCCCGTACACGGATTCGCATCTGTAAGAAGTTCTTGATCCGCGTGATGGCCAGTCGAGGTTATTCTTGAAGGGCTTGGCAGAATTTGTCATGCGCGGGCGCTGGCAGGCGCTGTTGGTGATAGTGCCAGGTGCTGGCAGTTTGTTGTTTTGCTGGATCAGCGCCGCCGCTCTGGCGCTGGTCACCCTGCGCAGAGGCGTGGGAGCGGGTGCCTGGGTGTTTATGTGGGCACTGTTGCCATCGGGTACCCTTATGTATGCCCTGGGCGATAGTGGACCGCTGGCATTGCTGGTGGGCACCATGGTATTGGCACTGGTGCTGCGCGCTACTGTAAGTCTGCCTCTGGCAGTGCTGGCCGCGGTGGGAGTGGGGGTAGCGACCGGACTGGCTATGATGGCCTTTTCCGGCACTTACCTGGATCAGATGGTGGTCTACTTCGGGGAGTTCCTGAGTAGCCTGGAACAACAGATGTCCAAGGGTGGGCAAGCGGTGGAGTTGCCCAAACCCGGAGCATCGCAGATTGCGGGTATGCTCGGTGCCGGATCTGCTGTGATGTCGGTGCTGTGCCTGCTACTGGCACGCTACTGGCAGGCCGCCCTGTATAACCCGGGCGGCTTCGGAGTTGAGTTCAAAACGCTGCACTACCCGGCGACGGTGAGTTCAGTGTTGGTGCTAGCGGCCCTGGTGCTGTATGGCCTGGGCGTGCAATACCGCACATGGATGGTGATTTGCCTCATCCCGCTGACATTCGCGGGTCTGGCGTTAATCCATACCCGTATCGCGTTGCGCGGGCGGGGTAAGGGCTGGTTGACCTGGTTTTACATCGCCTGGTTGATCTTTGACCCGGTAAAACTGTTGGTAGTTTTTTTCGCCATCGCCGATAGCTGGTTCAATTTTCGCCAGCGCTGGTCCACCGGGCCGGGAACGCAGGTGAGTCCGAGCGACGAGCACGACGACAGCAACGATAAAGACATTTGAAGTAGTGGGAGAATACTCCCCCGAACAGAGGAACGTACCATGGAAGTCATTTTGCTGGAGAACATCAGCAAGTTGGGCAGGCTCGGTCAGACAGTGGAAGTGAAAGCCGGTTTCGGCCGCAATTTTCTCATTCCACAGGGCAAGGCAGTGCGCGCCACGGCCGCTAACACCGCAGCCTTCGAAGCACGTCGCGCCGAGCTGGAAGCTGCTGCGGCGGCGCTGCTTGCTGCAGCGCAGGTGCGCGCCGATGCGATCAACGCGCTGGGTGTGATCTCAATCACCGCCAATGCGGGCGAGGAAGGCAAGCTCTTCGGTTCCGTGGGTACCCGCGATATCGCGGAGGCTATCGTGGCGCTCGGGTGTGCGGTGGATAAGTCTGAAGTCCGTCTGCCCAGTGGTGCGTTGCGGGAACTGGGTGAGTACGAGGTAGCTGTCCAGGTGCACGGTGACGTGACCGCGACAGTGACCGTTGCGGTCATTCAGGAGTAAGCAATAGCGGTTGCTCCCCTGCGGGGAGCGACCGCTACTCGATAATGCACCGGCCAACCCTGACCGGTGCATTTTTGTTGTCTGGGCGTTGCTGCGGCACATTGCTGCGGCACCGGTGGCCAGCCCGTAGGTGTTTTCACTTCTGCTGATCGCCTATTTCCTATAGGCTGTATTCCCTCTTAAAAATAATCGTTGTTATGGCTGATCCAGAGTATCCCAGCAATGTGTCTGAACTGCGCTATCCGGCCGAGGTCGAGGTCGCGCGGATCAAGATGCAGCCGCATTCCGTGGAGGCAGAGCAGTCCGTGTTGGGCGGCTTGTTGCTGTCTGCGGATAGCTGGGATGCGGTCGCCGAAGCCGTTGGCGCCAGTGACTTCTATCGCCCCGGCCATCGCTTGATTTTCCGCCAGATTAAATTGCTCGCCGAGGCAGGTGCCCCGGTGGATGTGATTACCGTGGCGGATAAACTCCAGGCCCAGGGCGAGCTGGATACTGCCGGCGGACTGCCTTATTTGGCAGAGCTGGCCCAGAACACGCCCAGTGCCTCCAACATCCGCGCCTATGCCCAGGTCGTGCGCGAACGCGCCAGTTTGCGCAAGCTGATCGAGGCGGCGCAGGACATTGCCGAAAGCGGATTCAATCCCGAGGGGCGCAGGTCCGATGAACTGATCGATCAGGCCGAGCGCCGGATCATGCAGATCGCCGAGGAGGGCCCGAAAGCCGGTGGTCCCCAGGACATCAACCCGCTGCTGCAGGGCGCATTGGAGCGCATCGACCAGCTGTTTCAATCCGGTGGTGATATTACCGGCCTCAGTACCGGTTTTATCGAGCTGGACAAAATGACCTCGGGCTTACAGCCTTCGGACCTCGTCATTGTGGCCGGTCGGCCCTCGATGGGCAAAACCAGTTTTGCCATGAATCTGGTGGAACATGCGGTACTGACACAGAAGAAACCCATTCTGGTGTTCAGCATGGAGATGCCCGCAGACTCCCTGATCATCCGTATGTTGTCGTCCATCGGCCGCATCGACCAGACGCGACTGCGTAACGGCAAGCTGGAACAAGAGGATTGGCCCAAGTTGACCGCCGCTGTGAACAAGCTCAAGGATGTGCCCCTGTTCATTGACGATACGCCTGCCCTCACCCCCACTGAAGTGCGCAGCCGCGCCCGCCGGGTAGCCCGCGAGAATGGCGGTTTGGGCATGATCATGGTGGACTACCTGCAGCTGATGCAGGTGGCGGGCTCGTCGGAAGGCCGTACGGCGGAAATCTCCGAGATTTCACGCAGTCTCAAGGCCATCGCCAAGGAGTTCAAGGTGCCGATGGTGGCGTTATCGCAACTCAACCGCTCGCTGGAGCAGCGCCCTAACAAGCGGCCGGTGAACTCGGACCTGCGCGAATCGGGCGCGATTGAGCAGGACGCCGATCTCATCATGTTTATCTATCGCGATGAGGTTTACCACGAGGAGTCACAAGAGAAAGGTATCGCTGAAATTATTATTGGCAAGCAGCGCAATGGTCCTATTGGCATCTGCCGCCTGGCCTTCATCAGCCATTACACCCGGTTTGAAAATCTCGCGCGCGGCTCGCATGACGAGCGTAACAGCTAGGACGCCAGTATGCGCTGCCCGGGATGTCGTCAGATGCGCCGCTCGGCAGGCGTGTTGGCAAGCCGGTGAGTGACTTCTGGACTAACACCCACGTGCTCATCACAGGCGCGAGCGGCTTCTTGGGGACGCGCGTACTGGCCGCTCTGGAAGCCCGACTGCCCAAGCGTGTCAGCGCGCCGACTTCGGTCGACTACGACCTTCGCGACCGCGCCGCAGTTACTGCAATGTTCAGCAAGTTCCAACCCGATCTGGTGATACACCTCGCTGCCCGTGTTGGTGGGATCGGGGCCAACCGCGAGCGCCCTAGCGACCTTTACATCGACAACCTGTTGATGGGCACGTTCGTGCTGGACGCCGCGTTGCACGCCCAGACACCTCGCACCGTCGTGGTCGGAACAATCTGCTCGTACCCGAAGTACACGCCGGTGCCCTTCCGTGAGAACTCACTCTGGCAGGGTTACCCGGAGGAGACCAATGCACCCTACGGGGTGGCGAAACTCGCTCAGCTCACGCAACTCAAGGCCAACCGTGACCAGTACGGGCAACACGCCATTTACCTGATGCCGACCAACCTCTACGGACCCGGGGACAAGTTCAATCCCTCGGTCAGCCACGTCATCCCGGCACTGATCAAGAAGTGTGTTGATGCACGCGATGCAGGTGCAGATTGCATTGAGGTGTGGGGCACTGGGTCCGCCAGTCGTGAGTTCCTGTACGTCGACGATGCGGCGGAGGGCATTCTGCTGGCCGCAGAGCACTACGATGATACCGAACCGGTCAACCTTGGGATCGACGAGGAACTGCCGATCCGCGAGTTGGTGGCGATGGTTTGCGAATTCACGGGGTTCCACGGTGCTGTGCACTGGGATACCTCAAAGCCCGATGGGCAGCCGCGTCGTAGAGTCGATGCGAGCCGCGCCCGCGAGCGGTTCGGATTTGTCGCCGGGGTCAACTTTCGGGAGGGACTGCGCCGCACCATCGAGTGGTACGAGGCAAATCAGGACCTTGCGGTCGAACGGTCGTGACTATCGGCAAGCAGGCCGTTTAGACTATAGGGACTTTTGGAATCTGAAGTGATGACTAAAAAACGAGCCAGTGTGTTTCTGGAACTCAGCATTGGCAATCCAATGCAGCTGTTCAATTCCATGGATCCTGCGCCGTTTCATGAACGCGATCTCGATGCCCAGGTGGTCGACTATATTGTCGATTGGGCGCAGGAGGTTGCGCCGGATGCACCGCTGGGACTGGTGGTTACCCTGCATCATGAAGCGGCGGCAGCACACGATGCGAATTTATTGCGCGATGCGGTACATACGAGCTTCCAGCGCCGCGCATTGGCAAGTCGGCGTAGACTGAAAAAAATGCTCAGGGAAGGCCGCCTCAGTCTGGTGATCGGATTTGTTTTTTTGGCCGCGGCGATTTTTATCAGCGATTATCTGGGCGGACTGATCAGCAATGAAAATTATGCCTGGCTAGTTCAGGAGAGTGTGGTGATCGGCGGCTGGGTCGCCTTGTGGCATCCTTTGAATATTTTTTTGTATGACTGGTGGCCGATCCGCGCCGAGAGGCGGTTGTTTGAACGGCTGTGCGAGATGGAAGTGAAGCTCGTCAATACCTTTAAAGACTAAAGGCCGGTTTGCTTGCGTAGCTGATGCAAATGGGCCAATTGCTCCTCACCCGAAAGGGGCTCAGCAGGTTTTTGCTCCAGCGCCGCCGGTTCCGGTACCGCTAGGGATTCACCGCGCAGCACCCGCGCACAATACTGATCGTAGTGCTCCTTGAATACCGGCCAGCTGCTGCGCTCGGTGTTGTTGGCCAGGAAGTACCAGTCGCTGTCGCGCCCGGCCAGGTAGACAGCCGGGTGGCTCCAGGCCTGTGCGGACTTCGGTGAGGGCGCGCGGCACGCTTCCACATAGGCGTCGTGCGCGGACGGCAGGCCGAGGTCGGCAAGTCCCTGCTGGCAGCACTCCAGCATCCTGTTCAGTGTGGGCAGGTATTCACTGTGTTCGATCGCGTGCCTGGCACCCTTGAGAATATGTTCAACGGGATAGTCCGAGAGCGACTCCAGCCACAGTTTTTTTATCTGGCGCAGCTGCTCGGCGTCCGGGAAGGCGGCGTAGTACTGGTTGTGGTAGTTAAGGCGGAACAGCGCGAATATCTGGTTCAGCGCTTCGACATGCGCCTCGGTCGCCAGCCTGCGAGCGGTCTCACTCTGCCCAGGACGTGTCGGTGAGGTCTTGCTGGAGGCTGCGATCTCTTGTGCGACCCGTTGTACTAGTTCCCTGCTGTCCGCCATGGCTGTGTCCCGCTTGTTCGATCTGGTGACGTTTGGCCCAGTGATGCTTCACATGCTGGATAAACTTGCTGTTCCAGGACGTATGCGCCTGGTTGCTGTCTTTCCAGTATACGATGAACTCAGGCAACAGCGTGCGCGCAAATTCCGTGTCGATGTGCGACAGGCGCAAAATATCGTACACATCCTCACTCGGCTGCCATTGCTCGGTGATACGTTTGGGCTCGGTGCTGTGTTCCAGGCTGGAGGTGTATTTGGTCCACTGGATACGAATATGTTGTATAAACCGTGAATTGAGTTCCTTGGGATTGGTGCCGCGCTCGCGCCAGTACAGGATGAACTCGGGAATGGCCTCCTCAATAAAGTCGCGCTCTATGTCCCCGCGCTCCATGATATCCATGGCGTCTGCGCTGGGGCGCCAGCTGTTGTCCAGCACGGTAGTCTCGGGGACACGAAACGCCTCGGCCTGGTGCTGTTGCTGGCGTCGCCAGATGGCGATGACATGCTGGCGGAACTTGTTCTCCCAGGCGTGGCTGGTTTCGCCCCGCTCGCGCCAGTAAAAGATGAAATCTTCCAATTGGTCCAGCGCGAACTGGCGCGGTATGTTGTGGTTCATATTCATCAACTGCAGCAGGTCTTCACTGGGCGACCAGTGCAGCGGTAGCAGACCCGCGCTGCGCTTTGCCGGCACCAGCGGGGGCGGGTTCGGTGCGGGCGGCACGCTGGCGGCCGGTGCCGGTTCGTTCACGGCAAACACCAGTCGCTCTGCCGTGTGCAATGGCGGAGAGTCGATCAGCAGCACGCCTTTGTCGGCCAGACTGCGGCTGATGCGATGCAGGTCCTCGGCGCTCCAGAAGGGCAGGGTGCGTAGCAGGTAGGCACGCTCGATGCTGAGCCAGGCATAGTTGTTGCGAATCTGGGGACTGTGATGTTCAAACAATTGCTGCAGGTGTTGCAGCAATATGGCCTCCTCCAGGCCGATGGTCGCCGCCAAAAGGGGGGAGAAGAGCAGCTGGCGCTCGGGGATGAGGGAGAAATCTGACATCGTGGTACCGGAATATTGTCGCAAGTTTGGTAGGATACCGTAGGCTCGGGTTTTTAGCCCGCTTGGAAGACTCATGGCAAAACAAAAAACCGCTTTTGTGTGCAATGACTGCGGCTCGGATTATGTGAAGTGGCAGGGCCAGTGCAATGATTGCGGGGCCTGGAATACGCTGTCACAGGTTAGACTCGGACCCGAGCAAGGCGCGGGCCGGGCCGGTGCGCAGCTGGCCGGCAAACGGGCCGGCTTCGCCGGGGCGCTGGCCAGTGCCCGGGTGCTCAAAGACATCGACCTGCACGACCTGCCGCGCTTTTCCTCTGGCGCAGAAGAATTCGACCGCGTGTTAGGCGGAGGGTTGGTGCCCGGTTCGGGCATTCTGATCGGGGGTTACCCCGGCGCGGGCAAGAGCACCCTGCTGTTGCAGACCATGTGCCACCTGGCGCGCACTATGGAGGCACTGTACGTCACTGGCGAGGAATCGCTGCAGCAGGTGGCCATGCGCGCCCAGCGCCTGCAACTGCCCACGGACCGACTGCGCCTGATGTCGGAAACCAACGTGGAGGCCATTGTCGCCGCCGCTCAGGAATTAAAACCGAAAGTGTTGGTGGTGGATTCCATTCAGGTGGTGCACACCGATGACATCGCCTCTGCGCCGGGCAGCGTCTCGCAGGTGCGCGAATGTGCCGCCTACCTGATCCGCTATGCCAAGCAGACCGGGACGGTATTGCTACTGGTAGGCCATATCACCAAGGACGGTTCCCTGGCGGGCCCCAAGGTGCTGGAGCACATGATCGACTGTTCTATTCTGCTTGAAGGCAGCGATGATGCCCGTTTTCGCACCCTGCGCGGGCAAAAAAACCGCTTCGGCGCCGTCAATGAGCTGGGCATTTTCGCCATGACGGAACAGGGCATGCGCGAGGTCAAGAATCCCTCGGCCATTTTTCTCGACCGCGGCAGCGAACCTGCTTCGGGCAGCGCCGTGATGGTGGTGTGGGAGGGCACCCGGCCGCTGCTGGTGGAAATCCAGGCACTGGTCGACGACAGCCAGCTGGGCAATCCGCGCCGGGTGGCGGTGGGCCTGGAACAAAACCGACTGGCCATGCTGCTGGCCGTGCTGCACCGTCATGGTGGCCTGCAGGTCGGTGACCAGGATGTCTTCGCGAACGTGGTGGGCGGGGTCAAGGTACTGGAGACCAGCGCTGACCTGGCCCTGCTGCTGGCTATCGTGTCCAGTTACCGTGACAAGATCCTGCCGCGTGACATGGTAATTTTTGGAGAGGTGGGATTATCCGGTGAGATACGCCCGGTGCCCAACGGCCAGGAGCGTTTAGCGGAGGCCGCCAAACACGGTTTTACCCGCGCCATCGTGCCCAAGGGTAACGCACCCAAGGGACAGATCAAGGGGATGCAGGTGACGGCCGTGGCGAAACTGGCCGACGCGCTGGAAGCGCTCGACTAACTGCCCAACTGGGCGAGTTCTTCTTCCAGTGTCGCGATGTCCATATGGGCTTGCAGCACTTCCAGCAATGGCGCCATATTTTCCCGATCCACATGCTGCACGGCAAACCCGAGCCGACCGGCTTCCACATGTTGCAGGTAGGCGTGCAATTCCAGGGTGCTGTCGTCGTCAAGATTAATGATCAGGGTAAAGGGCTCGTTGTACTGGGCATCCCACTGTTCGGGTTGATCGGTCGCCACACCCGTAAGAGAAATATCGATGAGACGTTGCTGCCACATACTCCCACCCTGGTGTACCTCCACGGGCAGCGCCAGCTCGACGCGGGTGAAGCGACGCTTCTCAGAATGGTATGTACTCATGACGATGCTCTTGCGATCTGGTGACTACGCTAACTATAACGCCGCGCACGTTTGAATGCGAGATCAGCGGCGCTATCGCTGGTGCATGCAAGGACATAACGTCGACCACCGCCAGCCTTACTTGAGCTTGCGGTATTTCGGCCGGTGCGGTTGATCGGCGGCGGCCCCGAGGCGCGTTTTGCGATCGTCCTCGTAGTCGGTGAAGTTGCCCTCGTGAAACACCACGCCGCCGTCATCTTCATAGGCGAGAATATGGGTTGCGATGCGGTCCAGGAACCAGCGGTCGTGTGAAATCACCATGGCGGCGCCTGGGAAAGCCAGCAGCGCTTCTTCCAGCGCACGCAGTGTTTCCACATCCAGGTCGTTGGTCGGTTCATCCAGCAGCAACACATTGGCACCTTGTTTAAGCAGTTTGGCCAGGTGCAGGCGGTTGCGTTCGCCGCCGGACAAATCCTTGACGAATTTCTGCTGATCGGAGCCTTTGAAGTTGAAGCGTCCCACGTAGGAGCGTGAGGGCACCTCGTAGTTGCCGATGCGGATGATGTCCAATCCGTCGGAGAGTTCTTCCCACACCGTCTTGCTGCCGTCGAGGTCATCGCGGGACTGGTCTACATAGCCCAGGCGCACGGTCTCCCCGACGTTGACCTTGCCGCCATCGGCTTGCTCGACCCCCATGAGAATTTTAAACAGCGTGGATTTACCCATACCATTAGCGCCGATGATGCCCACGATACTGCCTTTGGGTACGGTGAAGCTGACGTTATCAAACAGCAGTCGGTCGCCGAAACTTTTGCACAGCTTGCTCACTTCGATCACGCTGTCCCCAAGGCGGGGACCGGGCGGGATATAAATCTCGTTGGTTTCATTGCGACTCTGGAATTCCTGCGACTGCAAATCCTCGAAGCGCTGCAAGCGTGCCTTGCTCTTGGCCTGGCGTCCTTTGGGGTTGCTGCGCACCCACTCCAGTTCCGACTTGATGGCTTTCTGGTGCGAGGCCTCCTGGCGCTTTTCCTGGTTCAGGCGCTGCTCCTTGGCGTCCAACCAGTCCGAGTAGTTGCCCTCGTAGGGAATGCCGCGGCCGCGGTCCAGTTCCAGGATCCAGCCTGCCGCGTTGTCCAGAAAGTAGCGGTCGTGGGTGATCGCCACTACGGTGCCGGGGAAATCGTGCAGGAAGCGCTCCAGCCACGCGACACTCTCCGCGTCCAGGTGGTTGGTAGGCTCGTCCAGCAGCAACATGTCCGGGTTGGAAAGTAGCAGGCGGCACAGGGCCACCCGGCGGCACTCGCCGCCCGACAAGGTGCTGACGTCGGCATCCCACGGCGGCAGACGCAGGGCGTCGGCGGCCACTTCCAGCTTGTGATCGAGATTGTGTGCGTCGGTGGCCTGGATGATGTCTTCCAGCCGCGCCTGTGATTTGGCCAGTGCGTCAAAGTCCGCATCCGGCTCGGCGTAGTCGGCGTAGACCTTCTCCAGCGCGGCCAGCGCGTCGATGGCCTCCCGTACGCCTTCCTCCACATTGCCACGCACATTCTTGTCCGCATTCAGATGCGGCTCCTGCGGCAGATAACCGATCTTGATGCCCGGCTGCGGGCGCGCCTCGCCCAGAATGTCACTGTCCAGTCCCGCCATGATGCGCAGCAGGGTCGACTTGCCCGATCCATTCAGGCCCAGCACGCCAATCTTGGCGCCGGGAAAGAAAGACAGCGAAATATCCTGCAGGATGGTTTTCTTGGGCGGCACGACCTTGCCAACCCGATTCATGGTGTAGACGTATTGCGCCATGGGTCCTACTCGGTTGTTGTTCTAACGCGCAGAATTCTAGCATGAAGTGCCGCTGCAATAGTTCCGTTGGCACAGCACAATGTCCTTATACAGGCAGCATGTTTGGGGTAGAATGCGCGGCGTTCAGAGGAGGCGGAAGGTAATCGCCTCGACCATCAAACGGGAGGCCAGCATGTTTGACAACAACATGACCATTGAGGGATTCGACGACGAGATCTTTGCCGCTATCGGCGAAGAGGAACGTCGCCAGGAAGAGCATATCGAGTTGATCGCGTCGGAAAACTACACCAGCCCGCGCGTCATGCAGGCCCAGGGTACGGCGCTGACCAACAAATACGCCGAAGGCTACCCTGGCAAGCGGTATTACGGCGGCTGCGAGTACGTGGACAAAGTCGAGGAACTGGCCATCAAGCGAGTTAAGGCCCTGTTCGGTGCTGACTACGCTAACGTCCAGCCCCACTCCGGTTCGCAAGCGAATGCGGCCGTGTATTTGGCACTGTGTAATGCGGGCGACACCGTCCTGGGCATGAGCCTGGCGGATGGCGGACACTTAACCCACGGCGCCAAGCCCAACTTCTCTGGCAAGATTTACCATGCCGTGCAGTACGGCCTCAACGCGGCTACCGGCGAAGTGGACTACGAGCAGGTGGAAGCTCTGGCGTTGGAGCATAAGCCGAAGATGATCGTCGCCGGCTTCTCGGCCTACTCCCAGATTATGGACTGGGCCCGTTTTCGCGCGATTGCGGACAAAGTGGGAGCCTACCTGATGGTCGATATGGCCCACGTGGCCGGCCTGATAGCCGCTGGTATCTATCCTAACCCGGTCCCCCACGCCGACGTGGTGACATCCACCACCCACAAAACCCTGCGCGGTCCTCGTGGCGGGATCATCCTGGCCAAAGCCAATGAGGAACTGGAGAAGAAATTCAACTCCGCAGTGTTTCCCGGCGGCCAGGGCGGCCCCCTGATGCACGTGATTGCCGCCAAGGCAGTGAGTTTCAAAGAGGCCCAGAGCCCGGAGTTCGTCGAGTACCAGAAGCAGGTGGTGAGGAATGCCAAGGCGATGGCGGCCGCATTTATCCAACGCGGTATCAAGATCGTCTCCGGTGGCACCGAGAATCACCTGATGCTGGTGGACCTGATCGGTAAGCCCTACACCGGCAAGGATGCAGATGCTGCCCTCGGTGCAGCCAACATCACCGTCAACAAGAACGCTGTACCCAATGATCCCCGCTCCCCGTTCATCACGTCCGGCCTGCGCGTTGGTACCCCGGCCATCACCACGCGCGGTTTTGGCGAGGCAGAGACTATCGAGCTGACTGGCTGGATGTGTGATGTGTTGGAATCGCTTGAGAATGGCACGTCTGAGTCTGTGATCGCTGCGGTGAAGGTTAAAGTACTGGATATCTGTAAGCGGTTTCCGGTTTACGGATAGGGGCAGATCTCCTCCTCAGCCCGGTCGATGCCGGGCGGGGTACCCGAAAAAGGCCACAGCGCATTCCCCACATTCGGCTGCTGCGCAACTCGACAAAAATTGCTGCGCAATTTTATGGACTCGCACAGTGCTCGCAGACTGCCCCGAATGTGGGGAATGCGCTAAGCGTGGCCTGATATTTTCGGGTACCCCGCCCGGCATCGCCCTCCTTACGTCTTTGACCCCTGATATTTGTTGCCTCATTGGGAGGGATTGTGGGGTTTGGCAGACCTTGTGAACAATCAGGCCGCTGCTTAAACTTTTCCCGCGTTTCGGGGGCTTTCTGCGAGGATTGTCCGAGTCCCAAAAATTGCGCAGCAATTTTGGTCGA
>JANNVJ010000043.1:0-88208 GCA_031414375.1 Haliea sp. | reverse complement strand
GCGCGACAAAATCGACGACTCGCCGACATCCTTCGCCATTTGGCTGAGAGTATCGGGTGTCACTGCATAGCCCCACGACGAAATGACCTGAGCTGCTTCTTCCACGGTGTTGCCAATCACTGCAACCGGGCTGTTCAGCGCGAAATAGATCCCCGGCTCGAGCACACAGGCGGCAATCAGCGCCATGATGGCCACGAACGATTCCATCAACATGGCGCCGTAACCAATGGCCGGAATGTGTGACTCTCGTTCGAGCATTTTCGGCGTGGTGCCCGACGCCACCAGGGCGTGAAAGCCGCTGACGGAACCACAGGCAATGGTGATAAACAAAAACGGAAAGAGCGCGCCTGCAAACACCGGTCCGCTGCCATCAATGAATGGTGTGACAGCCAACATTTTAAGCGGCGGGGCGACAATCAGGATCGCAACGGCCAGCGCCAGAATCGTCCCAATCTTTAGAAACGTTGACAGATAGTCGCGCGGTGCCAGCAGCAACCAGACCGGCAGTACCGAGGCGATGAAGCCATAGCCGATCAAGCCCAGCGCGAGGGTGTCGGCCTCCAGCGACAGCAGCGGTCCCCAATACGGATGCTGCGCCACCATGTTCCCATACACCAGTGCCAGCATCAGCAATACAAAACCGATCAGCGACACTTCAACCACATGGCCGGGCCGTAACCAGCGCGAATAAATACCCATGAACACCGCTATCGGCACAGTTGCCAAAATAGTGAACAGCCCCCACGGACTACCGGTTAGGGCTTTCACCACGACCATCCCCAGGACGGCCAGCAAAATGACAATAATGGCCAGGATACCGAGCATGCCGATCAGTCCGGCGGTATTGCCCATTTCCAGCCGCATCATTTCGCCCAGTGAACGACCATCGCGGCGGGTGGAGGCAAACAGAATCATCGCATCTTGCACCGCTCCGGCTAACACCACGCCAAACAGAATCCACAAGGTACCCGGCAAATAGCCCATTTGCGCCGCCAGCACCGGCCCCACCAAAGGGCCTGCTCCTGCGATGGCGGCAAAATGATGGCCAAACAACACCCATTTATGCGTTGGCACATAGTCCAGCCCATCGTTGTGGCGCTCCGCAGGCGTCAACCGACGATCATCGAGTTGCATAATTTTTAGCGCGATAAAGCGCGCATAGAAGCGATAGGCGATGGTGTATATCGCCACGGCGGCAACCACCAGCCACAAGGCACTGACCGGCTCGCCGCGTGCCAGTGCCAGCTGGGCAAAGGCGCCAACAGCCAGCAGCACAACGAATCCCCACAATGAAAATTGTCGTATTGTTCTTAGCATGTTTAAACAACCAGACTACAGGTTTGCAGGATCGTGAAGTCTAACGCGTACCTGCTTATTTGGGCAGTATCAATGATCAGGAATGTTGAGTCAGCTCTCCGCCGGCGCTATGCTTGCCGTCCCAACCAGGCAGTCGTGTCCTTGCCCCGTGCGAAACCCGGGGCATGGCGACTGAATATTGACTCTTGAAACGGAAACCTTCCATCGTGGTCCAGCCCATCGGGGATGCACAGCAGCGCCAGGTAGAACAGAGAACCGAGGAGTTCATCCATAGGGCGGAGGAACTGTTTGGCCGCCGCTTTGCGCGGGTGCCGGTGCTGTTTGATCTTACGGGGCGCACCGCGGGTATGTTCAAGGTGGTCGGCAGGCATGGCCTGATCCGCTACAACCCATGGATATTCGGCAAATATTTCGAAGAGAACCTGCGCGATACGGTGCCGCATGAGGTGGCGCACTACATCGTGCACGAGGTGTATCCCAGGCGGGGTATCAAACCTCACGGCCACCATTGGAAGAGCCTGATGGCGCAGTTCGGTGCCGATGCCGGTGTCACCTTTGCGCTGGATCTGGCCGGTGTGCCGCAGCGACGCCAGAGCAGTCACCGCTACCAGTGCGGCTGCCGCGTACACGAGGTGTCCAGCACACGGCACAACCGCGCCCAGCGCGGCGTCGCGCGCTACCTCTGCTTATTTTGTAAAGATGGCCTGGTGTATGTTCCAGAACACACTCTATTGTCCGCGCTGCCGTAGCGTGGTCAGAGACCCTTGCGGTAGGTGTAGGGTGTGACGCCGGTCCAGCCCTTGAACGCCCGGATGAAGGCGCTGGATTCCGAGAAACCCGCGCGGTGTGAAATTTCCTCGATACTCAGGCCCTGTTTGCCCAGAAAGTGCAGCGATGTATCGCGGCGCACCTGATTCTTGATGTCTTTGAAGCTGGTGCCTTCAGCTGCCAGACGCCGCCTGAGCGTTTGCGGATGAACCTCCAGCGTGGTGGCCACATCGTTGAGTTCCGGCACATCGCGCAGCTGGCGGCGCACAATGTCACGCACGCGCGATGTCCAGCTGTTGAAGGCGTAGTCCTGGGTGAGCATGATCAGCACCGGATGGCGCAAAAAGTGGCGCAGCGAGGCTTCATTCTGCGTGATGCGTTTGTCCAGTAACCCCCTGGACAGTACCAACTGTGATTGCGGTTGTTCGAATGTTACCGGATTGGCCAGGAACATATGGCGATAGTCGATGGTTTGTGCCAGCGGGGCATAGCTCAACTGCACCAGTTGGATCGGCAGGTGCTCCTGCACCAGCCAGCTGGCAAAGCGGTGGGTGTTAAACAGCATCAATTCATGCAGGTAGGGTACTGGCGGCGATGTGCCGTTAGCAGCCACCAGTCGTACGCGCGCCAGTTCGCCGTCTTCCTCCAGCACCGGGTACCAGGCCATGTCAAACAATTGGTAGAAGCGGCAGTAGCGGCTCAGTGCCTGCCCGAGGGTCTCACAACCGATGACGGCATAGCACATCATCGACCAGCAGCCGACCGGCAGACGCCGGCCACCGTAGCCGAGCGCCTCGTCACCCATCGCTTGCATGGTGCTGACATGCAGGTCGGCGAAGCGCTCGATGGAGATACGCGCATTGTCTTCCAGCAGCAGGCGCGGTGATATCCGGTTTTTGCGCAGCAGGCTGATAGGGTCCAGGCCCTGGGCTACCGCGTTCTTCAGTACAGCGCGAGCAAAATAGACGGATATGGACAAGTCGCGCATGGGGCGTTCAGGCCTTGCTGCCGAGTGTGCGCAGGTGGATGGGCTTGTTTTCCACTGAGGCTACCTGGTTGCGCCCGTTGCGCTTGGCCAGGTACATCGCCCGGTCAGCCTCCTGCGACAGTTTGTCCAGGTCTACTACCCCAACAGCGCCGACCACGCCCACGCTGCAAGTGATAGGAATACGTTGCTGGTGTACCACGATGGGCCGTGCGCTAATCTCCGTACGGACACGGTCGGCCAGTATGCGGGCGCTCGCGAGATCGGTTTGGGGCAGAATCAACAGGTACTCGTCACCCCCCGTGCGGGCCACCACATCGCTGGCGCGGCTCACGCGCTGCAGGTATTGCGCAACCTGCTTGATGACCTGGTCGCCCGCATCGTTGCCGAAGTTGCGGTTCACCTCCTGGAAGTGATCGATATCCACCATGAGGGCTGCGGTATGCCATTGCTGTCGAGCGGCCTGCGCCAGTGTGATGTGTAGCGCACTTTCCAGCCCGCGCCGATTGAGCAGCCGCGTCAGCGGGTCTTCGGTGGCCTGATGCGACAGATTCTGTTGGTATTCGATGAGCACGCTGGCCAGAAAACCGATCACCACCAGCGCGTAGGCGCAGGTATAGACGCCAAAGGCCACCGCCTGGCCCAGTGAGAAATCGCCCTGACCGAGCCATTGATACAGTGCCAGGGGTACGCCGATAACCATCAGCAGCGCGGCGGTGGCAATGATGCCGTCGCCCACATTGCCTTTTTTCAAGCAGCGCCAGCCGCATAGCAAGCCTGCGCTGGCGAAAAACAGGGCTGCTATGGATATTTGCAGGGCAAACATGTCGCGCGGTCGCAGAAAGAATACGCTCAGGCACGCAATGAGGCAGATGACCCCGAGCACATAGCGACCCTGCTTAACGCCGGCCCGCTGTCCTGCCGCCAGGAACAGTACGTAACTGTTGAGGATGGATGCGATTGATGGCAGATCGATGGGCATCGGCACGTTGGACCAATGCTGTAAGATGAACGCGATCCAGCCCAGCAGCGCGGCCATGAAATACACGGCGAACAGGCCCAGGCCGGGTGTCGGGTTGCCCGCATCACTGAGTACATAAACCACCAGTATCTGCGTGCCAGTGATCAGGAAGATCAGGCCAAAATACATAACAACCCAGCTATCGGCATGAATCTCTTGCATAGTGCGTCCCGTTTCAGCGCCTATAATTGGGCTGTAATTTCCAGTCAACTTATTTGTCGGTGCGGGTCATTGTTGGCCCATCGGGCGCTCACCATACTGTTGGCCGCACAACGTTTGGCTTTCAGGGGTGGCACCATGTTGCAACGAGAATTCACCGAAGAGCAGCACATGTTTCGCGATGCCTATCGCAAATTTCTCGCTGCCCGGATTGTGCCACATATGGAGTCCTGGCGTGAGGCTGGAATTGTCGATCGCGAAGCCTTTCGCTGGGCCGGGGAGCAGGGCTTCCTCATGGTATGGCCGGATGAAAAATACGGCGGCATGGGCGATACCGATTTTCGCTTTGAGCAGATCATTATCGAGGAGACGTCCTACGCTCGGGTGGGCGACTGGTACAACTCGCTGCACAGCCGCCTTGTGGGCCCCTATCTTACCCGTTTTGGCAGTGAGGAGCAGTGCCAGCGGTTCCTGCCAGGCTGCGTGACGGGTGACACTATTCTGGCCATTGCCATGACCGAACCGGATGCGGGTAGCGACCTGGCCGGCATGCGTTCAAGCGCGGTGGAGAAGGACGATCATTGGGTGCTGAACGGCTCCAAAACCTATATATCCAATGGCATCAACGCCGACCTGATCGTGGTGGCAGCCAAGACTGACCCTGAGAATAACCCCCACCACATGACACTCTTTTTAGTGGAGCGGGGCATGGAAGGGTTTGCGCGCGGACGCAATCTGGCCAAAATGGGCATGAAGGCCCAGGACACGGCCGAGCTGTTTTTTAACGACGTCAAGGTGCGCAAGGCCAATGTACTGGGAGAGCCCGGCAAGGGCTTCATCTATCTGATGGAGGGTCTGGCCGAGGAGCGCCTGATCGGTGCTGCCGGCTATATTTCCTGCGCCCAGTTATCCTGGGATCTCACAGCCGATTATGTGAAAGAGCGCAAGGCCTTTGGCAAAACGCTGGCGTCCTTCCAGAATACCCAATTCAAATTGGCCGACATGCGCATGCAACTGGATATCGCGCAATGCTATGTCGACCAGTGCGTGCGGGCGTTCGCTGCAGGTCAGCTGACGTCGGCGGATGCCGCCAAGGCCAAACTGGTCACCAGCGAGTTGGCAGTGGCCGCCGCAGACCTGGGTGTGCAAATGCACGGTGGCGCCGGATATATGGATGAGTACCCCATCAGCAGGCAATATACTGACGCAAGAATTACCACCATCTATGCGGGCAGCTCCGAGGTGATGAAAATTATCATCAGCCGGGATTGCCTGGGTGAAAACTATGTTCCGTTCAATACCCGTAATTTCTAAGCTCTAACGCAAACAAACCCAAACAAACGCAAACCACCGTAAACCGACCGTTCAGGAGACATCACATGGATCTGAAAGACAAAGTAGCAGTCATCACCGGCGGCGCATCTGGCCTCGGCCGCGCCACCGTCAAACGCTTCGTGGCCCATGGCGCCAAGGCTGCGATCTTCGATATGAACGAGGAGAAGGCCAATAAGCTGGTCGCGGAATTTCCCGGCAAGGTGATTTTCTGCAACGTCAACGTAACCAGTGAGGAATCGGTGGCAGCGGGTATCGCTGCGACCATCAAAGAATTCGGCGCGATCCACATCTGCTGCAACTTCGCCGGCACCGGTAATGCCATTCGCACCATGGGCAAGAAGGGTCCCTTCCCGCTGGACGAATTCAATCGCATTATCCAGATCAACCTGGTGGGCACCTTCAACGTACTGCGTCTGTGCGCCGAGAAAATGGCCGACAACGCCGTGCTTAACGACGACGGTGGTCGCGGCGTGATTATCAACACCGCCTCCATCGCCGCCTACGAAGGACAGATTGGCCAGGCCGCCTACTCGGCGTCCAAGGGCGGTGTCGTCGGCATGACCCTGCCGATCGCGCGGGACCTCGCGGTGTTGGGTATTCGGGTTAACACCATTGTGCCCGGCCTGATTGCCACGCCGCTGATGATGGGCGGCGCCGAGGAAATGACGCCGGAGATTGCCGAGTTCCTACAACCGCTGGCCAGCCAGGTACTGTATCCCAAGCGTTTGGGCAGGGCCGACGAGATCGCCCAACTGGCGCAGCAGTTGGTGGAGAATGACTACATCAACGCCGAGTGTATCCGTATGGACGGCGGCATTCGCATGCAGCCCAAGTAAGGGTCTTGATCACAGCTGCGCCGGGCAGGGTCCTCGCGCAGCACAGTCGTCATTTATAGGAGAGCGCGTATGGGCCCGTTGCATGGTTATACGGTCATAGAACTTGCCGGTATCGGGCCCGCTCCGATGGGCGGCATGATGCTGGCGGACATGGGCGCGGAGGTGATCCGTATCGAGCGGGCCTCGGGCACCAGCGCACTGGTCATGAAAGACGTGAGCGCCAGAGGCAAGAAATCGGTAGTGATCAATCTCAAGGATCCCGCCGGGCTGGAAACGCTGCTGCGCATGGTGGAAAACGCCGATGTGCTGATCGATCCCTATCGTCCTGGTGTGTGTGAAAAGCTGGGCATTGGTCCGGATGTCTGCCTCGCCCGCAATCCCAAACTGGTGTTTGCACGCATGACGGGCTGGGGGCAGGAAGGACCACTGGCGCAGAGCGCCGGGCACGATATCAACTATATCTCTATCACCGGGGCGCTTTACGCCATGGGCCGCAACGGTGAGAAGCCGGTGCCGCCGCTGAACCTGGTGGGGGATATGGGTGGTGGTGGCATGCTGCTGGTCAACGGTGTATTGGCCGCGTTGCTGGAAACGGCGAATTCCGGCCAGGGGCAGGTCATTGATGTGGCCATGGTCGATGGTGCGGCGCAGCTGATGTGGATGTTCTACGGGTTCGAGGCCATCGGCCTGTGGGACGCCACCCAACGCGAAGCGAATATGCTGGACGGCGGTGCACACTTCTACGACACCTATGAGTGCGCCGACGGTCAGTACATCTCCCTGGGTTCTATAGAACCGCAGTTCTATGCCCTGTTGAAGCAGCAGGCAGGCTTGTCTGAGGCTGATTTCGGAGCGCAGAATGACCAGTCCTTGTGGCCGACAATGAAGGAGAAGTTGACCGCCGTCATCCGCCAAAAAACCCAGGCCCAGTGGTGTGCGATCATGGAGGGCACAGACGTGTGCTTCGCCCCCGTGCTGAATTTCATGGATGCGCCGCAACATCCCGCCAATGTCGCCCGCAACACGTATATTGAGGTCGATGGGATTACACAGCCGGCCCCGGCCCCGCGTTTCAGTCGCACACCCTCCACCGTGCAGCACGGTGCCCATGATCTCGGGCAGGATACCAACGCCGTGCTGACCGCCATGGGTTTTGCCGAACAAGAACTGGTGGGCCTGCGTGCTGCCGGTGCCATCGTATGATGATCAATGTGTAGAGGAACGCAACTATGAGCCAGTATGAAACAGTGTTGGTAGAACGCCACGGTGCCGTTGCGGTAGTCAGCCTCAATCGCCCGGACAAACTCAACAGTTTTCACGGGCCACTGCGTCGGGAGTTGTTGCTGGCCGTGCGTGAGGTCAACGATGACGACAGTGTGCGGGTGGTCGTACTGACGGGTGCGGGCCGTGCCTTCAGTGCCGGTGCTGATCTTGCCGATATGCCCGAAGATAAAGCGAACTTCCGCGTGGAAGACCAGCTCAATGGCGAATACAAACCTGCGCTGATGGAAATTCATGAGGCCCGCAAGCCGTGGATCAGCGCGATCAATGGTGCCTGTGCCGGCATCGGTAGCGCCTTCGGTATGGTCTGCGATCTTACTGTCATGGCCGATGACGCCTATATCTTCCAGGCGTTTGCCGGTATCAGCCTGGTCCCAGACGGTGGCGCTACCTGGCACCTGGTGCGCACACTGGGCCGCAAACGCGCCTATGAGGTGATTGTCACCGGTGAAAAAATTCGTGCCGACAAATGCCTGCAGTGGGGTTTGTGCAACCGGGTGGTGCCGGCCGCCAGCCTCATGGAGGAAACATTGGCGTGGGCGCAGGAGCTCGCCGGTAGAGCGCCCTTGTCACTGCGTTATGCCAAACAGGCGGTGAACGCAGCGCTGGAAGAATCCGTGAGCGACACTATCTCGGGCGAGGCGAAACTGCAGCACATCTGCATGAACAGTGCAGATGCCCAGGAGGGCGTTGTTGCCTTTATGCAAAAGCGCGCACCGGTGTGGCAGGGGCGCTAGCGGCGCACCGCACCGCACAGGCATGTGGATTTGAGGCGGATCGTCCAGCTAGCGGGATTGGGCGACGGGTGTGCAATTCGCTGGCTTCCCCGATACTCGCCAACGAATTGCACACCCGCCACCCAATCCCTCGTTCCGTGCTATAACGCGGACCAATGCTCCTTGCAGAGATCGGAATCAAGGCTCCGGTCGGGAAGGCCTTTTGGCATGCGAGTATCGGGGAAGCAGGCGAAAAGGCCTTCCCGACCGGAGCCGATGGCAGTAATGAATACAGATTGTTTAGTATTCAGCAGGAGCCGTTAGCTGGAATGAACTGGGGTCGCAGAGTCGCTCCGAGTTAAGTCCCGAGCGAACCATCTACTGAACGATCACAACTAGCGGGTGAGAAATGGACGAAGACGTCAGGCCCGAGCTGCAGGCATTGCGGGACCGCACAGAGCGCACCCTGGATGAGGCACGCGCCGCTGCGCGGGACAAGCGCCATGCCAAGGGCTATCGCACCGCGCGGGAGAACGTTGCCGATCTGGTGGATGACGGGTCTTTCCAGGAGTATGGCCAGTTGGCAGTTGCCGCGCAGCGCAGTCGTCGCGCTTATGAAGATTTACAAACCAGCACGGCAGCCGACGGAATCATCACCGGCACCTGCACCATCAACGCCAATCTGGTCGGGCCACAGCGCGCACGTGCGGGTGTTATCGTCAATGATTACTCGGTACTGGCGGGCACGCAGGGCTTTTTTCACCACCGCAAACTGGATCGCATCTGTGAGTTGGCGCAGGCGTTGTCGCTACCATTGATCATGTTCACCGAAGGTGGCGGCGGGCGGCCGGGCGACACCGATGTCACCACGCAAATCGCCGGTCTGAATATCAAATCGTTCAGCACCTGGGCGGCGCTCAGTGGCAAGGTGGTGCGTATCGCGGTCAATAACGGCTACTGCTTTGCTGGCAATGCTGCATTGTTTGGCTGTGCCGATTTCTGCATCGCCACGCGCACTTCCTGGATTGGCATGGCCGGTCCCGCGATGATAGAAGGCGGGGGTCTGGGTAAACACGAGCCCACTGCTATTGGCCCTATCGATGTGCAGGAAAAAAATGGCGTGGTCGATATTGTCGCGGATGACGAGGCCCATGCAACAGCATTGGCAAAGCAGTTACTGTCCTATTTTCAAGGTGAGGTACTCAGCTGGGAAACGGTCCCACAGGAATCGCTGCGCGATGCCATTCCCGAGGACCGGCGCTGGGGTTACCCGGTGCGGCGTATCATCGAAACGATTGCCGATAGCGGTTCCTTCCTGGAGTTACAGCGCATTTACGGGCGTAGCATCATTACCGGATTTATCCGTCTGGAGGGTAAGCCCGTTGCCCTGCTTGCCAACGACTGCCAGCAACTCGGCGGCGCGGTGGATGCGACCGCAGCGGAAAAGGCCGCGCGTTTCCTGCAGATCTGTGATGCGTTCGCACTGCCGGTACTGTCCCTCACGGACACCCCGGGCTTCATGGTCGGCCCTGACAGTGAGGCGCAGGGCGCGGTGCGACGCATGTCGTCCCTGTTCCTGGCAGGCGCCAAACTGCGCGTGCCCATGGTCGCGATATTTTTACGCAAGGCCTATGGCCTGGGTGCGATGGCGATGACCGGTGGCAGCTTTGTTGCGCCCGTGTATGCCGCTGCGTGGCCCACCGGTGAGGTCGGTGCCATGGGGTTGGAGGGGGCGGTGCGACTGGGCTTCAAAAAGGAGCTGGAGGCGCAGCAAGATCCCGCGCAACGCGAGCTGCTATTCCAACAGTTGGTAGCGCGCATGTATGACGTGGGTAAGGCGTCCGAAGCGGCCTCCTACCTGGAGCTGGATGCAGTTATTGATCCAGCGACCACCCGCGCTGTGATACTGCGGGCACTGGCGGCGGCGAGTAAACCCTAGTGTCCGCCAACACCGGTGGCAGCGTCTATGTGCTGTGTCCGCAGGCGGTGGTGCAGGCCGCGGCCGCCCTGGGTGTGGACAGCGTCGCACTGTTACGTGACGCCGGCATCAGTAAAGAGTTGTTGCGGGCACCCGGTGAACGGATTCCGTTGGCACGCTATCTAGCACTGTACCGCATGGCCGCAGAGCGCAGTGGTGACGCGGATCTGGGCCTGTATGTCGGTCATGTCATGTACTTCAGCGGCATGAACCTGCACCTTTATATGACAACGATTTGCCGTAATCTGAAGGAATATTTCAACGTCATTCCCAGTACCATTCGCCTGCGCGGTGACACGGGCCGAGTGTTGATTCGCCCGCAAGGGGAATTCATTCGACTCGAGTGGCATCCGCTGAATGAAGAAGTCGCGGCCTGGCGGCCGCTGGTGGATGAAATGCTCAAATCATCCGCCGAGATTGTAAATGCCATCTGTGCCTTGCCAGTGCCGGTGCGCGGTGCCGAGTTTTCCTACCCTATGCCGGATGACACACGTGCCCTGAAACGGGCGTTTGGAGCCAATCTCAAATTCGGCTGTGCGGTGAGCTGCCTGTATTTCTCGCGCGAGGTGGTGCACTACCCCCTGATTGATGTGGGATTTGAATGGGGCGGTGATTTCTGGGCCGGCCCGCTGTCGGTCTTCGACACGCCAGCGCGGGTAGAGCCGTTCCTGCGCGATACCCGAATTGCCATACGCCGGGCCTTGCCTACGGGTGCACTCACCATTGACAGCCTGGCTCTGGAGCTGGGCATTACCCGGCGCACGCTGCAGCGCCGCCTGAGTGCACAGGGTTCCAGCTTTAAAAAAATGTTGCAGGACGTGCGCGAGGAGCAGTCCCGCCGCTATCTGGATGACCCGCGTCTGGCCGTGACAGAAATCGCACTGCTGCTGGGTTATTCTGATCAAGCGTCTTTTTCCCATGCGTTCAAGGCCTGGTGTGGTTGCGCCCCGACCGAGTATCGGCAACGCAGCACTGCATGAGGCGACAGTAGTCATTCACTGGTCAGGATACGGAGGCAGGTATGAAAAATCTTTTTGATGTAAGTGGCAAGGTGGCAGTGGTGACGGGCGGCTCACGCGGCATTGGCGCGATGATCGCGCGCGGCTTTGTGGAAAATGGAGTGAAGACCTATATCACTGCACGCAAGGAAGTGGAATTGTCCGCCACGCAGAAAGAGCTTGCAGCGCTGGGAGAGTGTATTGCGATCCCCTCAGATCTTTCGACTGTGGCGGGCGTTACCGCCTTCGCAGCAGCGGTCAGCGCTATCGAGGACAAGGTCCACATCCTGGTCAACAATGCAGGTGCTACCTGGGGTGCCGATATCGACGCCTTTCCCGAAAGTGGCTGGGACAAAACGATGGATCTCAATGTGAAAGCCCTATTTTTTCTCACCCAGCAGTTGCTGCCTGTCCTGCGCGCGGCCGGTACGAAAGAAGACCCGGCCCGCGTTATCAACATCGGCTCGATCAATGGCATCACCCACTCCCACATGACTAACTATGCTTATTCCGCCAGCAAGGCGGCGGTGCATCACCTGACACGGCATCTCGGTGCAGATCTTGCCCCGCAGGGCATCAACGTCAACGGCATAGCGCCAGGTTTCTTTCCCAGCAAAATGACGGCCCATTTGCTCGCCTACGAGGCGGAGGCGGGCGCGGCTTTTCCGCGCGGTCGCCTTGGCAATGCCGAGGATGCCGCAGGCACGGCCATCTACCTGTGCTCACGTGCATCAGCCTGGATCACTGGTCATACGATTGTGCTCGATGGCGGCGCTGTCGCAATAGCGGGCTAACCACTGCACACCATGGCGTGCAGCGCCGGGATTGATTCGATGGAAAAGTTGACGTACACCCCCCTGGGTTTTGGCATCACCTGCATCGACGCTGCCTATGTCGAGCACGGCATGGCCTGCTATTATCTGCTGGAGGAAGCAGGAGAGTGTGCTGTGCTGGAGACCGGCACCAGCCATAGCGTGCCCGCGCTGCAGCGACTGTTGCAGGAGCGTGGCATTGCCGTACAGCAAGTGCGCTATATCATTCCCACGCATGTCCACCTGGATCACGCAGGGGGCGCGGGACTGATGATGACGGAGTTTCCCAATGCACAGTTGCTGCTTCATCCGCGCGGCGCTCGTCACATGGCCGACCCAACGCGCCTGGTGGCGGGTGCGCTGCAAGTGTATGGGGAAGAACTCTTGCAACAGCTTTACGGCACGATTGTCCCGATAGATCCTGCTCGCATGCGGCAGATGGAAGATGGCGAGACGGTCTCCCTGGGCGGACGCCCACTTGAATTTCGCCACACCCGTGGCCACGCTGATCACCACCTCTGTATCTGGGATGAAGCCAGTCGCGGTTGGTTCAGTGGTGATATGTTTGGGGTATCCTATCCCTGGTGTCGTTTTCCCCACGGCGATTTTTTATTGCCCTCCACCACTCCGAGCCAGTTTGATCCACCGGCGTATATTGCCTCACTGGACCTGTTAGGCCGTTATGCACCGCAACGCATGTACCTGACCCATTATGGAGCGTTGGACTACACGCCGGAGAAAGCGCAGATGCTGGCGCACCAGATTGAGGCGTACTGCGAATTCGCCGCCACTGAAGCAGTCGATGTAGTCAGCTTGCAGCAACGGCTGAGCGATTACACGGTGGCATTACTGCACAAATTCGGTGCATCACTTGCTACCGCCGAGTTGCAGCGATTGCTCGCGTTTGATATGCAGCTCAATGCGCAGGGCTTGCAGTTGTGGCAGCAGCGAGCGGGCAGCCCATGAGTGGCCTTCGCAGCGAATCACCACACATTCGATTTTTTTCAGGCAGGAAATAATTTTTTGCGACAAGTCAACATCTATGCTTTACTCTGCCTCTTGACCACCTCCCGATCATCTTCGCAATCCACTCAGTGCAGGAGAACACTATGAGCAAGCAATCCCTTCGAAGTCTGCTGCTGGCCTTGCCTCTGGCGGTGCTGGCTGCCTGTGGCAGTGCCCCTTATGCGCCTGTTGCAACCACTACCGAACATCTTGACCCCAATGCGTACACCAAGAAGGTGGATTCATTTGTCGTACTGCTGGACACCTCAGGGTCGATGACCACTGAAGATGCGGGGCGGCCAAGAATTTACAGTGCCCAGGACCTGGTGGCCAGTTTCAATGGGGCCGTTCCACCGCTGGCATTTGAGGCGGGATTGGTAACCTATGGCAAGGGTTCAACCGGGACTTGCACGGGATATGGCGTCGCCACGACTATCTACGGCCTGGAACCCTACATGACGGCTGACTTCGCCAAGGCGCTCGGTTCCATAGAGTGCGCCGCCAGCACCACACCTATCGCTGCGGCAATCGACTCTGCCACAGGCCTGTTGGTTGAAGAGACAGGTCCGATCGCTGTGATCATTGTCAGCGACTTCAACTGGAACGATCCTGCCGGAGTGGCAGAAGCCATCGCGGCTCTGAAAGCACAGCACCCAAACAACGTCTGCTTGCACACGGTGAAGGTCGGTGAGGACACCACGCATGATGCATTGATCGCCAGCCTGACCGATACTGCCGGGTGCGACAGTGCGGTCAAGGGCGCAGACGTGGCGACTGCAGCCACCATGTCCAGCTACGTTGCCGCTACCCTGCTGACACCAATTGATCAACCGCTGCAGTATGAAACACATACAGTCTCCGCAGAGGCGTTGTTTGACTTTGACAAAGCCATTCTCAAGCCACAGGGCAGGGCAGCACTGCAAAATCTCGGTGCCCAAATCAGGAGCCAGGGCTTGAAAGTAAAAGACATTAACGTGATTGGTCACACCGACAGTGTTGGTTCTGATGCGTACAACATGCGTCTATCAGAGCGGCGCGCGACGGCCGTCAGGAATTTCCTGGTCGGCGAAGGCGTAAGTAGCAGCATTATCGATGTCAGTGGCATGGGCAAGCGTCAGCCAGTGGCCAGCAATGAGACTGCCGAAGGTCGTGCCCTGAACCGTCGCGTAGAGGTTATGGTAGGCACGGCTCGTCCAATGAAGTAAATCCGCTACACCTCAATCTACTGCCTCGTAACAGGGGCAGTAGATTGTCACACCGGCCACACTCCACCCCTTCCTTCGCTTGACCCTCGCTAATACTGCCATGCAAATAATGTTGGCAGTGGCGATACATCGGCTATTGCTGATCATCGTCATCGAAAATCCGAATGGTCAAAATTCTTTCAGCCGCTATCCTTGCCGCGCATAAGGCAACCACGGCAATAGTTATGGTAACTGCGCACGTACTTCCTGAAATCACAGATGGCGCTGCTATGTTGATATGCCGGAATGCATCCTCGTGAGCAAGGTGCTCGGGATCATCGGCGGTGGTCAGCTGGCGCTCTATGTGTGTGAGGCTGCACAGGGTCTAGGATTCGAAGTAGCCGTGCTGGCAGATAGTGCAGATGCCCCGGCATTGCGCAGGGCTGACAGATCTTTCACTGCCAATACGGACAATAGGGCGGAGCTCGCGTCGTTCCTCGCCTGCTGCGACATCATTACCTTTGACAAGGAGGCGGTCGCGGATGATCTACTCACGTTGCTGCTGGAGGAAAGCCAGAGCAAGCGGCTTGCTGTTCGTCCGGGAGTTACCACGATACGCTTGCTAAAGGATAAGGCGCTGCAAAAGACCTGGCTGTGCGAACAGGGTTTGCCGACGCTGCCGTTCCGGGTTATTGCAGGGCGGCCCCATTCGCTCCGTAGCCTCACCGAGGTACTGGGACATTCACTGGTGCAAAAACGGCGTAGTGGTGGCTATGATGGCCGCGGTGTCCAAATACTGAAGGCAGTGGAGTCGCCAGAGTCGCTCTGGGATGTGCCCAGCATAGTCGAGCCCTATTTGCCCGGTTGCCAGGAAATCTCCATTATCACGGCGCGCGCACTATCCGGCGAAATGCAGACGTATCCTCCGGTAAGTATGGATTTTGACGCGCAACTGAATGCAGTACGAACTGTGTTTATGCCTGCCGATATCAGCCCGTTGCTTGGTGCGACAGCCATTGCCGTTGCAGAGCGGGCAGTGACTCTACTGCAGGGTATTGGAGTCTTTGCCATAGAAATGTTTGTCACTCCAAAGGGCGAGTTGCTTATCAATGAGATATCACCGCGTGTACACAACTCAGGTCACCTAACGCAGGATGCCTGCAATGTCTCACAGTTTGAGCAGCACGTGCGGGCGGTGCTTGGACTGCCGCTGACTGCTATCATCCATGAGAGTCCGGCTGCGATGTGTAATATCCTGTATACACAAGACATGCACGGGTGTAGCCCTGCAACCCCAGTGACCCAGCGGCTGGCGAATGTTGGGGCAACGGTTTACTGGTATGGCAAGACCGTTGGGGCCACCGGTAGGAAGATGGGTCATATTAACGCTGTGGCACCCGCAGTCTCTGCTGCGGTAGCCACTGCCCAACAGGTGCTGGCGCACGTGACCAGCCCACACAGCGAGCACATTGTATGACTGCATTGGTAGGAATTATTATGGGGAGTGACTCGGATCTTCCCATCATGCAGGCAGCGCAGCAGACGCTGGAGAAACTGGGTGTCGCCTGCGAGATCGACATTGTCAGTGCGCATCGCACACCCGACAAACTGCATCAGTATGCCACTTCGGCCGAGGAGCGGGGACTCAAGGTGATCATCGCCGGTGCCGGTGGCGCCGCTCATCTTCCGGGTATGGCCGCAGCCCTTAGCGTCCTGCCGGTGATTGGTGTGCCCATCAGTGCTACCCGTATGCAGGGTCTGGATGCGCTGCTGTCTATTGTCCAGATGCCCGCTGGTGTACCGGTGGCAACAGTGGCAATTGATAACGCCACCAATGCCGCAATTCTTGCGGCGCAGATTATTGCCACGGGTGATGCGCAACTCAGGGAGCGGTTGCGCGCGTACAAAGTCGGCTTGCGTGATGACGTGCTGTGCAAGTCAGAAAAATTGCGCAACGAGCACAGTAGCTAGTGTCACTATTCCTGACGAGCCTGAGCACGCCGCCACTGCTGTTTTTCTTTCTGGGCGCTGCCGCTGTGGCGGTAAGGTCTGACCTGCAGATTCCCGCACAGATTGCCAAGTTTCTTTCCCTGTACCTGCTCTTTGCCATCGGTTTCAAGGGCGGCGTGGCGCTGTCAGAATCGACATTCGACGCTGGCATCGTGCTTACGCTGCTGGCGCTGATCGTGCTGTCGGCTGTAGTCCCGGTCTACACCTTCTTCTTGCTTCGCCGGCGCTTACCCATGGCCGATGCGGCAGCGATCGCTGCAACCTACGGATCTGTCAGTGCCGTCACCTTTGTTACCGCCACTGGTTACCTCGATGTTCAGGGCATTGCATGGAGCGGCTATCTGGTGGCTGCCATGGCATTGATGGAATCGCCGGCCATTGTGGTGGGAATACTGTTGTATAACCACTTCGGCAAACGCGAGGGCAACATTACAATTCCCGTTTCCTGGCTGCAGTTGCTCAAAGAGTCTGTGTCCAATGGTTCCGTGTTTCTTATTCTGGGTAGTATGCTGATTGGCTGGGTCACTGGAACCGAAGGCATGTTACAGATTAAGCCGCTGGTGAAGGATCTGTTCCTCGGGCTACTCTGCCTGTTTCTTCTGGATATGGGTATCGTCGCCGCGCAACGACTCAGGGACTTTCAGCAGGCCGGGGAGCGCCGACCGAGTGGGCAAACATTCAGGGTGATGTTGACAGCTGCCTTGCTACTGCCAGTGATGAACGCGGCCCTGGGCCTGGGCATTGCCACTCTGCTTGGCTTGCCGGAAGGCAATGCTCTGCTGGTCATGGTGCTGGCGGCCAGCGCTTCCTATATTGCCGTCCCGGCGGCCATGCGTCTCGCGCTGCCGGAGGCGAATCCGGCAACCTATCTGACCATGTCACTGGCGATAACCTTTCCCCTCAACCTGTTGATCGGCATTCCGGCCTATCACGCTGCAATCAGGTGGTTGCTATGAAAACCTGCAAGCGTATCGAGATCGTGATCGAAACATCCATGGTGCCAAAGCTCACGGCCTTGATCAAACAGTTCGATCTGGTTGGGTATACACTGATTCCCGAAGTCAGGGGATCAGGTGATCGCGGTATGCGCCGGGCCGATGAACTCTCGGGTGAATCCAGTAATTGCCTCATTCTTATTGCCTGCGATGATCAGGTAAAGGTAGAGGCGCTGCTGGAAGGAGTGCGCCCCTTACTCGTGCGGGCCGGAGGGATTTGCCTCGTGTCTGACGCACAATGGCTGCGCCATTGAGCTGCGCCTTATGGCGTGGCCAATGTAAGCGCGGTGTTGAGGCAATCGCCTTGCTCGGCCGCTGACCTCAGCTCGGCAGGAGTCGATTTCTCGCCTCGGCAATAATTTTTACCACGGCAGGGTGCTTCAGTTTGCGCTCTGGCGAGATCGCGAAATAGTTCTCTTGCACCGGTAGCGCCGGGCCAATGCGCCGTGCGTGGTACATTCGCTCCACTTCATCACTGATGGCCACCGGTGCTGGAAAGAGTCCATTGCCCGCTTCACCAAACGCTTTCATTAAAGCGCTGTCCTCAAACTCTGCGATCAGGATGGGCGACAAGCCATTTTGGTCAAACCAGTCATCCAGTGCGCGTCTGATCGGATTGTCCATCGTCGGTAGCAGTATCGGTGCCCCATGCAGTGACTGCGGAAAATTCTTCTCATACTGTCGCGTACGACCCTTTCTGAAAAAAAGAGCAATCGCACTTGCACCCAGTGCGTGGCTGTAGGCCTTCACGGCAAGGCCCGAAGGTATTGGCCGGTCTGACAACACCAGGTCCAACTGGTGCACGGCAAGCTCACCCAGTAGTTTCTCCAGGGTGGCCTCCCGGCACACGAGCCTGATCGGGAACTCATGGTCAAACACCGGCTGTAAGAGTCTCGCGGTGATCAGCTTGGGAATAGAATTCACCACGCCCACTGCCAGCACGGCGGGGGCGACGACCCGCCCGCTTTTTGCTCGGGCAGTGAGCTCTGCACCCAGGGTAAAAATCTCGTCGGCGTACTGATAAACCACATGCCCGGTTTCAGTCAGGGTGAGGCCGCGACCCACGCGATTAAACAGCGGCTCTCCGATGGCTTCTTCAAGTAGTTTAAGCTGGCCGCTGATGGTCTGGGGCGTCAGGTGCAGCTCCTGCGTCGCCTTGATGATGCTGCCCTGGCGCGCGACGGTCCAAAAGTAGAGTAGATGGTTGTAGTTTAAATGTCGCATGGGCTGTGGGTGCCTAACGGGCCTTGCCTCCGCTTTTTTTGCTGGGTTGTTACCCGTTCTTATACATCGTTAAAAGCGAAGTTTCCACCAGAATTCTTCGAATAGACCAACGCGATGGAAGCTCGATAGCCTGTCCACTGGCCCTTACCAGGTAACTGAAGTATGAACACCCGAACAGATAAACACACAGCGGCTACCGACGTCTTGGTCGGCCCCCGAGTGCTGGCAGCGCCTGACGCGGTGCACAAGGTACTGCGCGATACCTACAGACTGTTGTCTGCCACCTTGATCTTTTCCGCGGCTGTTGCCGGAACCACCGCTGCGCTGCAAGTACCTGGCCCCGGGCTGTTGCTGACACTGGCCGGTTACTTTGGCTTACTTTTTCTCACCTATCGATTGCAGAACAGTGTGTGGGGGCTGGCGTCCGTATTCGCACTGACGGGTTTTATGGGTTACACCCTCGGCCCCATCATCGGACACTACATGACCATGACCAACGGCCCGCAGTTGGTTGCCACTACGATGGGTGTCACCGGCCTAAGCTTCGTGGGTCTGTCGTGGTATGCGCGCAGTGCCGCGGCCGTGAACACAAGCAACTGGGGCAGCTTCCTGGTGATCGGCGTGCTTACCGCATTCGGACTTGGCCTGGCCGCATTCTTCTTCCAGCTTCCTGCGCTTTCGTTGGCGGTATCGGGACTTTTTGTGCTCCTGATGAGCGGCATGATTGTCTTTGAGACGCAAAACATTGTGCGCGGCGGGGAAACCAATTATATCCTTGCAACGGTGTCTCTGTTCGTCACCATCTTCAACCTGTTTACCAGTCTACTGCATATCTTTGGCTTTCTTGGTGGAGACGAAGCATAGCGTGCTGGAAGAGATTTAGTGCTATATCCGTCGCGCTCAGGGTAGCAATTCCTTAGCCGCAATCATCCGCGCAGCAATGGTGACACTGTGAGCGCGGATGGCTTGCCAGGACGCCAGTGCTTCGCCAAATTCAACAGCGGCATCCTGCGCCGCGCGCGCCCAATCTGGCAGCGCGCCGCCCTCAAACTTGCTGGGAGCCATCAGTGCTGCCTGGGCCTCAGTGATAAAACTGTTTAGAAACTGTTGCCAACCAGCATGACTCGTGCGTTTGTCTTTGGACATGCACACTTCCAACGTTCTTATCACTGCCGCACAATTATTGGCAAGTTGGATCTCACAGTCTGCCAGGAAGGCATCACCGGGGTATTCTCCCAGCGCACGAATGTCGCCAGCCAGGGCGGCCAGTCGGGACTCGACACTCGCAAGGTTGTGAATATCGATCTTGCCACGCAGGTATCCGGCCAGCGTACTGAGCCCAACGCTTCCCGTGTACGGCCGTAAGGTTCTGGCAGCCGCGCGAGCATCAACCGGCAGATGGGGTACCGCCCAGTTATAATTCAGTACGGCTGAAGCCGGATGCAGGTAGCTGGTCATGGTGGCAAACAGGTCGTCCTCGCCGCGCAGGATAGGCGCAAAGGGCGGTAGCAGTTGGCTGTTGTCCAGCCCGGTCAGTTGTGACATCACGCCACGCAGCGAGACCGTGGTGCACGAGTACCCCAGCCAACACAGGTGACTGTCTGCCAGCACCTGCTCGTCGGTGTTGCTTGCTAGCAGGCGTTCGATAGATTCCTGGTCCAGATTGACTATCCAGCGGGAACCGGCGGTACCGGGGTCACCCGCACTGCCGCACTGGGTTATCAACACGGGTGATCCACCGTTTAGCAGCTCCAGCAGTTTACCGTTGCTGTGGTCCAGGCTGGCGGGATGAATGGGGCCGCCATTGATCGTTGCCAGAACGGCAGCGAGTGGTTGACCGAGGGCTTCAGCATGGCGGGACAGCGGATCAAAATCGCACCATACGCAGGCTTCTTTGAGCTCTGTCTCCGCAGCATAAAACCATGCCTCTCGGGCTTCCTGGTAGCTGAAGGTCACGCCGGGTTTACTCTCCGGTGACTGCACAGCCCGACACACGATGTCGTCATCCAACACCAGGGCGCGATAGCCTACCGATAGCAGCAGGCACACATTGCGCGACAATCCGTAGGTCGGCTGCTCGGCCCAGCGCTTGCGATCGAGCAAAAAATGCAGACCGCGCTCCTGTGTCGGCAGCTGCTTAACCAGTTGGGACAGCAGGCTGGCGGCTGCTTCGGCGCCAACATACAGCATCGGTTGGGCGCTGGTCAGGTTGAACTGGGCGACGAGCTGCCTATTCTGTTGCGCGTTGCTCGCGTGGCGCGAATCGTCAATGAGAAAAAGCTGATCATGGCGCGTCAGGTCACACCCTGTGAGCAGGCTATCGAGCAAGCGTTCAATCGCAGCCGGTCGGTCACAGGTAATAATGAATACCCGCGTAGGGGCGATCTTTGTAGCAGTGGGAGCGCTATTGAGCCGGTCCGCCGTCGCGTCGCTGCTGGCCAGGATGCTCGCGTCCCTGGCGGACTTCAATATCTGCAGCACGTCTTTGTGTTGATCGCGCAGCAGCGGAATTGTCGCGCACAGATGGGTAGTATGGTTGGATAGCGTCTCGAAATTGTGACAGTGCGACAAGGCGTTGCCCACATCCCGCGTAACCACCATTTTTTTGCGCGTTTGGCGATTGACAATCATCACCGCACTGTCGTTGATGGTGATCTGCTCGCAATCGGCATAGGCGAATGTGTGCTGGTCAGTGTCGGTTATTGGCGCGGGCCCATTGGGCCAGGCACTCGCGCCGATCTCGAATGAATAAGACACATTTACATCATCGGTCACTAGAGATTCTCATTGTATGGGTTGTACAGGATCCCTATTTCGGGGCTATAAATACTAACCGAAATACAATAGCATGTTAATGACATACACTATGCCTGTTCTTCGAAGTGTAATCAGGACATGCCTTGAGCGACTGCCCTGGAAAAACGTAACGCCCACTTGAGACTGCAAGCATGTTGACTTCACCCGCTGACACTGACTACGTCGATGTGCTGATCGTCGGTGCCGGCCTGTCCGGTATCGGCAGTGCGCGCCACCTGCAACGCGAGTGTCCGGAGCGCAGTTTCGCCCTGCTGGAGTCGCGGGAGGTACTCGGTGGCACCTGGGATTTGTTCCGCTATCCCGGCATCCGCTCCGACAGTGACATGTATACGCTGGGCTACTCTTTTAAACCCTGGCTGCAGCGCAAGTCACTGGCTGACGGCCCCTCAATACTCAAGTACTTGCAAGAGACGGCAACGGAAACAGGCGTGGACCAGCATATCCGCTATAACCATCAAGTACTCGGCGCCAGTTGGTCATCCCAGTCCGCTACGTGGACGGTGACTGCACAGCGCACTGATACCGGGGAACGGGTCGAACTGCGCTGTCTGTTCCTGCTGATGTGCAGTGGTTACTACGATTATGACAACGCGTATACGCCTGAATTTCCCGGTAGTGCCGATTTTGCGGGTAGTTTGTTCCACGCCCAGCACTGGCCCGAAAACCTGGACTATCGTGGCAAAAAAGTGGTGGTCATCGGCAGCGGCGCGACCGCAGTGACCCTGGTGCCCGAATTGGCCAGGGAGGCGGCCCAGACCATCATGTTGCAGCGCTCGCCAACGTATATCGCATCCGTTCCGGAAGAGGACTCGATGGCTGTGCACCTTGGCAAGTTCCTGCCCGGAGCGTGGGTGTACCGCCTCACACGGTGGAAGCGCGTCATGTTCCAGATCTATATTTTCAAGCTCTCGCGCTGGCGGCCGCACCTGGTGAAGAAATACCTGCTGGATCAGGTACGCCAGGAGCTGGGTGATGATTACGATGTTAAAACCCACTTCACGCCGTCCTACAACCCCTGGGATCAACGCTTGTGCGCGGTGCCGGAAGGCGATCTGTTTGCCGCCATCCGCGAGCAGCGCGCGGAGGTGGTCACCGATCATGTAGAACGCTTTACCGCCAATGGAATACAGCTGCAATCCGGACGCGCGCTGGAGGCAGACATCATCGTACTGGCCACCGGGCTGAACATGAAGTTTATGGGCAATGCCCAGCTGTCGGTCGACGGCGTGGCCATAGACCCGTCCCGCCTGTATGTGTATCGCGGCATGATGTTTGGCAATGTACCCAACCTCGCGCAGGTGTTTGGGTATACCAATGCGTCCTGGACCTTGAAGAGCGACCTTACCGGTGACTATGTCTGCCGCGTGTTGAACCATATGAGCAGGACTGGCACCCGGATGGCGACTCCCCGCTTGCGGGCAGGGGCAGTTGAAGAGGAGCCCATGCTCGACTTTACCTCAGGCTATGTGTTGCGCGCGGTGGGGCGGTTTCCCAAACAGGGCACCCGGTTGCCCTGGCGCCTCTACCAGAATTACATTCTGGATTTTTTGCAGCTGCGCCTGCGCCCTCTCAGGGACAAGGTGCTCGAATTTAAGTAACGTGAAACGCATGTGTGGTGGCGCAAGCTGCCGCTACGTCAAGCTATTGAGGAATGATGATGATTTCTGCTGGCATGCCTTACGAAAAAAAATACCAGCACGTACTGGGTAAACGTATCGCGTATGTCGAGATAGGGGAGGGTGACCCGATTGTACTGCTGCACGGCAACCCGACCTCATCCTATCTATGGCGCAACGTGATTCCACAGTTGCAGGGTAAGGGCCGTGTCATTGCACCGGATCTGATTGGCCAGGGCGACTCGGAAAAACTGCCGGCCAGTGAGGGGCCAGAGCGCTATTCATTCAAGGTTGCCTATCAGTATCTTGAGGCACTCTTGCACGCCATTGGTGCCGACCGCAATGTCACGCTGGTGATCCATGACTGGGGCAGCGCGCTGGGCTTTTATTGGGCGCAGCAACATCCAGACGCGGTTCGCGGTATCGCCTACATGGAAGGGATAGTGTGTCCCCTGGCCAGTTGGGAAGATTGGCCCGAGGGTGCGCGCGGCATTTTCCAGGGGTTCCGCTCGGCGAAGGGCGAAGACCTGGTGCTGCAACGCAATATGTTTGTGGAGGCGGTGTTGCCCAGTTCCGTGATGCGCTCTTTGGGCGAGGACGAAATGCAGCACTACCGCGCTGCGTTTTCCACACCGGATGACCGCCAGCCCACGCTCAACTGGCCGCGCCAGATTCCCATTGCGGGTGCACCGCCCGAGATGGTGGCCCTTGTGGCCGCTTACGGTCAGTGGCTGATGGGCAGCACAGCGCTGCCCAAGCTTTTTATAAATGCCGAGCCCGGCTCGATCCTGATCGGCAAGCAGCGGGAGTATTGCCGCAGCTGGCCCAACCAGAGCGAAGTGACGGTCAAGGGCACCCATTTTATTCAGGAGGACTCACCCGTGGAAATCGGTCAGGCAGTCGCGCAGTGGATGGATGTCCACAGCGGCGGGGGTAGCCTGTGATGATCGTACACGGAGCGTCCGGGTCGCCGTTTGTGCGCAAGGTGCTGGTCGCACTGACGATAAAGGAATTACCCTACGAGCAGATTCAGCAACTTCCTTTTACCAGGGATGCCGAGTATCGGAAAGTCAATCCGCTGGGCAAGATACCGACCCTGCAGGATGGGGATCTCACCATCTGTGATTCAACGGTTATTTGCGAGTACCTGGAGGACACCTACCCGCAGCCACCACTGTACCCGGGTAACAGTGTGGACAAGGCCAGGGCGCGCTGGCTGGAAGAACTTGGCGGCACGCGCGTGGCGGAACTTGCTGCAGGCATTTTTTTCCAGCGCTTCATGCGCCCTATGGTGCTCAAGCAGGAGCCGGATGAAGAGCTGGTTGCGAAGATCATGCACAAGCAACTCCCGCCCATACTGGACTATCTGGAAGCGCAGGTGCCCGCCCAAGGCTTTATCTTTGGCGAGTTTATGATGGCCGATATGAGCATAATGAGTCCCTTTGTTAACGCAGCCTATGCTGGCTATGAGGTCGATCCTGCGCGGTGGCCCGCCTTCGTGGATTTTATCGCGCGTGTGAAAGCGCATCCCGCTGTGAGCGCGGTGCTGGCGGCAGAAGCTGCCTCCATGGGTCTGGCCTGAGTTGCAAGCAAAAAAATTAACGACCTAACTAGTCCTGTCGGGGAGAACCTTTTGTGAGCTGTGAGATATGTACGCTGGCGGAGATTACTGACACCAGTGCCGGGGGCAAGGCCTATGGATTGGCGCGTCTGGTGGCGATGGGTCTGTCGGTGCCGCCCGCTTTCGTGCTGCGCAATGCCAGTGCAGACGACTTTCCTGCCGCACTGGATCAACGCTATCGCGAGCTGGGCAAAGCATTGGTCGCCGTGCGCTCCTCTGCCCTTGGCGAGGACGGCGCCGAGGCGTCGTTCGCCGGCCAGTACGATACGGTACTGAATGTGCAGGGTGGCCAGCAGTTGCGCGACGCGATCCGCCGCTGTGTTGCGTCTGCCTCGAATGAGCGCGCGCTCAGTTACCAGCGCGAGCAAACCAGTGGCGACACGCTTACGATGAATACCGTGACGATGAATACTGTGACGATGAACATCGTCGTTCAGGCCATGGTGAATGCGCGGGCGGCGGGCGTGGTGTTTACGGCGGACCCGGTGAGTGCCCGGCGCGATTTGCTGGTCATTGATGCCGTTGCCGGACTGGGGGAGGCACTGGTCAGCGGTGAGGCCACGCCCGATCATTACGGTGTACATACCAGTGGCGCAATCGTGCGGCGGCAGTTGACGGACACCGCTGCGCTGCTTAGCGATAACGAGATTATGACGATCGCCACGCAGGCCCGTGCTGCGGCGACCCAGGAAGGTCATCCACTGGATCTCGAGTGGGCCATCGATCAGGACGGCACGTTGTACTGGCTGCAGGCGCGGCCGATCACCACCTTACCAGCCGATCTTAACGAATTTGACACGGTCCTGCCGCGCCCGCACGACGTACTGACTATCAGCAACGTCAGCGAAATGATGCCGGGCGCCGTCTGCCCTCTAACCGGCTCCTTTACCGGCTGGGGCATCGACTATGGCTTGCAGCATATGCAGGTCGCGGTGGGTGCCAGGGGGCACATTCAGAAGGACTGGCAAATTACCGCCTGGGCCTACGGCCATTTGTTTCTCAACCTGACGGGCAATGTCGTGATGTCATCCGCCGTGCTGGGTTCCACGGTGGAGCAGACCGCGCAATCGTTGTGCGGACGTATTGTGCCTGAGCTCAAGGCGTTCCCTGTGCAGCCCTTGTTCAGGCGCGTGGTTAACACCATAAAACTGCTGCACTACTGTCTGCGCGCACCTGCGGTCGTGGCCCGTTTCGGTCATGAGCTGGACGACCTGGTTATTGAACACAAACCGGACAGCGCCGCTATGTGGGCACAACTGGCGCAGAAATCTGCTTTCTTTGACCACGCGATGGCCGTGCATATCCAGTCGTCTGCACTGTCGGGATTTCTGTGCTCCATCGTGGAGAACATGGTATCCGGTCGCTCCAATGACAGTACCAGTGAAGAGCAAGGTGAAGCAGTGCGCTTGCTGGCTGGCGCCACCGGGGTGGAGAGCGCAGTGATGCTGGAGGAATTGGACTGCCTGATTGATCTTGTCGTCGCTCATCCGCAGGCACTGCAGTCCTTTCAGCAGGCAGCAGTGGCGGATGCCTTGTTCTGGCTAAGCAACGCGCCTGAGGTTGCACCCGCCTTTGCCGCGTTCCTGTCAGACCACGGACACCGTGGCTATCGAGAATTGTGCATGCGCGACCCGTCCTGGAGTGATGATCCCGCGCCGCTGATCCAGAGTATGCAGGCCGCGGTGCGCGCGCGCCGCATGACAGGCGGGCACCGACCACTGCACACGCAGCACATCGACTTCTCCGGCCTCAGTCGCGGTCTGCGCTGGATCTTGCCCCGGGCGCACGATGCCATCCGCCGCCGCGAGCACACCAAGTCGCAGCTGGTGGACGCCGCGCACCGTTTCAAACGCGGCTTTCGTCACCTCGGCAAGCTGCTGCACGAGGAAGGTGCATTACCCGATGCGGATTTGGTGAATTTTTTCAGCATGGTCGATTTGGGGAGCTTCGTTGCCAGCCCCACCCCTGCAGCGGTAGCGCGCGCGATGGCGCGCAGGGCAGCGCTCGTCTACCAGCAACAGTTTGAGTTTCCGGAGATTTCCGTGGGAATACCGCAACCACTGGAGGCGCGCACGCATGCCTTCACCGATGGCGTGTTGCACGGTCGGCCAGCTTCCCGTGGCGTGGTAGAGGGCATTGCGCGGGTAGCGCATACGCTGGCCGAAGCCGCCCATTTGCAGCCGGGAGAAATTCTGGTGACACCGATCACTGACATCGGCTGGACACCCTATTTCAGCCTGATAGGCGGGCTGGTGACGGACCTGGGCAGCGCGGTCTCCCACGGGGCCGTTATTGCCCGTGAATATGGGCTACCCTGTGTGGTCAATACCCGTGACGGTACGCGGTTTTTCCAGAGCGGGGAGCGACTACGACTGGACGGGGACAAAGGCACGGTGGAACGGCTATGAACAATGACATCTGCGTCATCACTGGCGTGGGGCCGGGCACCGGTGCGGCGCTGGTGCGCAAATTTGCAGAGCGCTATCGCGTCATCATGCTTGCCCGCAACGAGCAGCGTCTCCAGGCGTTGGCAGCCCAGATCCCAGGAACCGTTGCGCTGATCTGTGATGTTGCCGATCCCGCGGCGTTGCAGTTAACGCTTGCGAAGATTGCTGCGATGGGTGCGCCCCGCGTGGTTATTCACAATGCTGTCGGCGGTGGTGCTGGTGATGTTCTGACGCTGTCACCAGAGCTTTTGCAACGCAATTTCCAGATCAATACCATGGCGCTGCTACAGCTGATCCAAGCCTTCGCGCCCGGCATGGTGGAGGCGGGCGTGGGCGCCATACTGGCGACAGGGAATACGGCGGCCTATCGCGGGCGAACCAACTTCGCCAGCTTCGCACCCACCAAGGCGGCGCAGCGTATATTACTGGAGTCGGCAGCACGCTTACTGGGGCCAAAAGGTGTGCATGTGGCGTATGTGGCAATCGACGCAGCCATTGATGTGCCGTGGACGCGAACAGCATTGCCCGATCACCCTGATGAATTTTTTGCCAGGCCTGAGGATATCGCCAGCGAGTGCTTTCACGTGGCCCACCAACCCCGCTCCGCCTGGACGTTTGATGTGGTGATACGACCCTTTGGAGAAAACTGGTAGTAAGGCGATGTGGTAATTGCAGATGCAAAAAAAGGCCGCGACCCGGAGATCGCGGCCTTCTGGAAACGTCCGCTAGGGACTATAGAGGCTTGTAGCTGTACTTTTGTCCGCCGAGAGTTGCCTGATACATCAGGCCACCCTTGGCCACGGTAAAAATTGCCATGCCCTTGCGATAGCCTAGCGAGCTGGTGGTGGCATCGTTCTTGCCACCACTCAACGCAGTTGATGTCCCACCACCGGTATTGGCAGTGGCGGACGCACCTGCGGTGAGCGCCACGGCACTGGCATCGGCACTGAATTCAAAATTACCGGCGATGAAATTGGTCAGGGCGGCCTCGTTTTCAAAAAAGATAATCTGGCTGAAGGCCTCTGCACCCAGTTGGAAGCCAACCGTGAGCTGGGTCATGTCGGAGGTGCCGATGGGCACACCATGTTTATAGACTTTCCCTTTACCGTGGGCGCCGCCAATGCCGATGCCGCCCTTGCCGATGGTGGGGAAGACTGCATAGCCAACACTTTTAGCAAAATACGCACCGCTCTCTCCGGCATTTTTGAAGCTCTGTATGGCATCGTCGTATGTGTCGGCCCGCGCCATTTGGCTTGTGAGGCCGAACAGGAGGAAGACCAGAGTTGCTTGAATCAATGTTTTCATCGGTTGAACTCCTTTGCAGATTATAAGGTTGGCACATGTGGGGGGCCAGCAGCAGCATGGCAAACAGCGTAAGTTGCGTCAAGTACAGGCACTGAATTCCCTGTGTCTGCTACACTGAGTGTGCCATGGGAGAGGCCGCTGGCCAGGCGCTGTACGCCCAGTGCTCCCATAGCGCAAAATAATGTTGAGAACCGGTGACGTATGGCGATGAAGAAACTCAGTTTTCTGGATAGTGTTTTTCTTGTGGCTGAAAATCGCAAGACCCCCATGCATGTGGGCGGTGTGAATCTATTTACGTTACCGCGTGGGGTGGACGAGCAGGATTTTTTGCACGGTATTGCGGAAACCCTGCGCTCTGCCGACGAGCTCCAGCCGCCCTTTGGCGACCGTCTGAAGATGGGGCTCCTTGGAGTCGCCGGCCCCATGTACTGGGAGCGTGATAGTGCCATTGATGTTGATTACCATATTCGCCACTCGGCACTGCCGAAACCCGGTCGTTATCGCGAACTGTTTGCTTTGGTCTCGCGTCTGCATGGCACACTGCTTGATCGCAATCGTCCGTTGTGGGAAATGCATTTGATCGAAGGATTGCAGGATCGCCAATGTGCGATCTATTCCAAGTTTCATCACGCCGCAATCGACGGCGTGCGCTCGATGCATCTGGTACAAAGCATGTACTCAACTGATGCGCATGCCCGCATTGAGGGCTCACCGTTATCGCGCAATTCGGGCGAGCGGTACCGCGCGGCGATGAAGCAGCAGCATGGCGATGCTGTTGCTGACGGGGAATTGCGCAACGTGGCAGATCGGCTCAAGGAGAGTTTTGACAGTAGCGTACAGATGTACACTGCCTTGAAGCGCGGCGCCGATGCCTGGCGCGGCAAAGGCGGTGCGCTGATGATGCCCTGGCTGAACGTGCCGCGCAGCGCCATCAATACCCCGGTAGATGGCGCGCGGCGCTTTGTTGCCCAGTCCTGGCCGCTGGAGCGGATTCGTGCGGTGGGCAAAGCGCTGGACGGGACGTTCAACGACGCGGTGTTGGCGATGTGCGCCGGAGGTCTGCGACACTACCTGCAAAACCACAGTGAACTTCCTGTTCAGTCGCTCAAGGCGATGGTGCCGGTCTCGCTGCGCGCGGCGGGTGACGTCGATTCCACCAACGCGGTTGGCGCAATAAGTGCCGATCTTGCCACTAACGTGAAAGATCCGGCAAAGCGCTTCGCTGCGATCCAGGCGTCCACGCGAGCGGGTAAGGCGATGTACCACGGCCTGTCGACACGGGAAATGCAGCTGCTGATGCAACTGGTACAATTGCCTGGCCTGCTGTTGATGCCACTAGGCCTTACCAGCCGCTTCCCACCCTACAGTACAGTGATCTCCAACGTGCCCGGCCCACGCCAGCCGATGTACTGGAATGGCGCGCGACTGAACGGCATCTATCCGGCTTCAATCGTGACCGAAGGTGTGGCGCTGAATATTACGCTGGTGACGTATGACCAGAACGTGGATTTTGGCATTATCGCTTGTCGCCGCACCATGCCCCAGGTACAACGCCTGATTGATTACATGGAGCAGTCGCTGTGTGAACTGGAAGAGGCGGCCGGCTTATCGACGCAGCGGGCAAAACGCAAAGCAATAATCAAAACAACGAGCAAGACAACAATCAAAGCAAAAACGAAAGGCAAAACCAAATCCAAAGTAAAAGGAGCGCCGCAGCGCAAACGTGGCAATTAATCGCCGCGCTCGATGGCGCCGGTGTCATGACTTCCCTCGGAGTAGAGGGCAATGCTACATTGTCGCCCGCTATTGATAATAAGGTCTGGCGATCGCTGAGGAAATCCTATGGTCCGTACGTTTCTCTTTTTTCTTTTGTGGACCTACAGCGTCATTAGTCTCGCGGCGGGCGGCCTCAAAGTCGGCGTCTCGGCCGATTATCCGCCAATGATATTCAAACAGGAAGGACGGCTAGCGGGAATAGAAGCCGACAACGCCAAAGCGCTGGGCGGCATACTCGGCCAGGAAATGACCCTGGTAGACATGCCGTTTGCGAATTTAATTCCCGCCCTGCAGGCCGGTGACATTGATGTGATCATGTCGGGTATGAGTATCACGGCAGCGCGCAGTGAGCAGGTCATCTTTACCGATTCCTTTATGGAAGTAGGGCAAATGGCCATCATGACAACGGCAAACGTAGGAAAATTCGCACAGGCCTGGTCCATCTTCAGACCGGGTGTGCGTGTCGGCGTGGAGCCTGGAACGACCGGGGCGGAATTTGCGGCGAGCGATCTCAAGGAGGCGCAGGTCACATTTTTCGACAATCCGAGTGCGGCCTTCGCCGCGCTGCGCAAGAACGATATCGACCTGTATGTTCACGACGCGCCCACCAGTTGGCAGTTGGCGACGACGTCCGAAAACAGTGACTTGATCAGTCTATACGCGCCCCTCACGCACGAACAGCTGGCTTGGGCGGTGCGTAAGGATGACGCGCGCCTGGCAGAATCTCTCAATGCGGCGCTGCGCACCATGAAGGGCAATGGCAGCTTGCGCTACATTTTCAATCGCTGGATTCCGGTGACAATAGAGGTTCGCTGAGGACAGCACGACCCGCCGTGGGTCGTGCGTCTGGCGCGGTCAACTACTCCTGCACTACCAGAGTTTCGCCCACCTGGCGGGCGCTGATCTGTGCTTCGCAGAAGGGAAAGCGGACCCACTCTTTGTCAGAATACAGCTTGGTCTGGTCCGCATAATGGGGTGAGGTCGGGTCGGTGGACTGCGAGGGCACCAGTATCACGTCTGCAATCGGACACTCACTGTCGTCCCAGGTGACGGCCTGGATGTAGGAGTTTCCGGCGCGAGGGTTGATATAGCCACCCTCAGATAGCCCCACACCGATGGCTCCGTACACACCCGCCGTGCCCGGGCCGCCGTGGATGGGGACGTTCTCCGCGTTGCGTTGCAGAAATTGAATATCTCCCCATGCTGCATCGAGTGCTACGCCAGCAGCTGCCAGCCGGTCGCTGGCAGTGGACAGTGCAGCGATGACCCGCAGGTGGTTGCTCTGCAAGCTGGTATCAATGCCAGCCGGCGTGTTGAGCGGATCCGCCCGGTCGTAATCCACTTTCCAGAACTCATCGCTCTCCACCACGTCCTGGAAAGGATTGTTCAATTCATCGCGGATGACCTGCCAGAATTCGGTGAACACCTGCGCCCCACGGCTATCGAGGTTCACTTTTCTGTCCCATGCGGCCAGCGCGGAACAGGCGGGCAATACGGCGCTGGCAGCCTGCGTCCCACAAATCTCCAGAATATCGTCCAGCACCAGTTCGGCAGCGTACACGCGATTGCTATACATCATGGCCTCGAGTGATGGCAGGTCAAACAATGGCGCTGCGTCAAGGCCGTCGGTGGCATTCTTACGCTCGGCGACCATCAGGTGCCCGAGCCTGGTACGTGGAAATTGTTGTAAACCTTCCGCGCCCAGTGGCCCCATGATCCTGGGAAAACCTTCCAGCGGATGGTTGGCGTCGCTCAGCCAGTAGCTGTTGTTGCTGTTGCCGACGTAGTCGGTGGTGACAATCTGCGGCAGCTTGGCGCTGCTGTACAGGTTGCTGCCTGCCGGTGCAGCGGGGTCAGTGCCCCACTCGCAGGCTGAATCGGCACCGTTCAGGGAGACCAGCACGCCGGTGGTGAGCTGCGATAACAGCGTACCGATCGGGGGCTCGACACAGTTGTCGAGTTGCTCCTGGGTGACAAAGGGAATTGCCGATACTTCACCGTAGAAGGCGTTGCCGTGGCGGTCTGCTGCCAGGTCATGGAACAGTGGATTGCCGATCACATCCAGCGCGTCGATATACTCTTGCAGATTGCTGGCCTGCGCCTTTGTCGTCCACTGTCCGGTGCCGCGCAGCCCGGTACCCAGGTTGGCGTCGCGGAAGGCCAGCACTGAACCGTTAAACATGGGCCAGCCATCGAGCACAGAACTTTCATTTTTGAGGTTGATGATGGGGCCATAGTGCGAGGTGTAGAACGTGTAGCTGCGTGTTGCCAATGTGCCATCCGGCTGTTTCGCCAGCACTTCGACGTTTTGTTGTCCAATATCGCGCCACTGCCCGTCATAGTCGTACTGCAACGGATTGTTCGGATTGAGTTTCAGCTCGTACAGGCTGAAGCGGTTGGCGTAGGACACTGTGTGGGTCCAGGCGACATCCTTGGTGAAGCCAATGGCGATGAAGGGGACGCCGTGCAGTGCGGCGCCAGCCACGTTGTAGACACCCGGAATAGTGAGTTGCGCCTCGTACCAGGCGCCATTGCCGAACCAGGGCTGGTGGGGGTTGCCCAGCAACATACCGTGACCGTTTTTAGTTGCATCGCGGCCCAGCGCCAGGCCGTTACTGCCCAGGTCGCCATTACGCAGTGCCGCTGTGGTTTCGTTCAGGGTGACGGCGGCAGTTGCTAGCTCACTCGGCGAAGGCGCTTTTGCCAAGGCGGACAGGGAAGGCCCTTCGACGGACAGCAGACCGCGGCGCAGGATGCCCTGGTTAGAGCTGCCTTGCAGGGCGATGGAGCCGAGAAACATGAGGTAGTCCACGCTGTCGAAGGCGTATACCCAGGGCGCATTGCGACAGCCCCACTGGCCCTCGGGCAGGTTTTCGACACCGGTCTCTTGCAGGTAGCGGTTCATGCCGCGGGTAAAACCCTCGGCCAGATCCAGCGTGTCCTTGGGCAACACATCGACAAATTTCTTCTTGAAACTGGCCTTGTCGCCATACAGATAGCGGAACAGGAGATCGGAGTCGACGCTGCCTTGAGCTTCGCCCATCAATTCGGCGGAGCGTCCGGTGGCAAATACCACCTCACGCATGGTGATGCAAAAATTGTCCTGCGCGTAGGCATAGCCGAAGCCGTAACCGAGGCCGGCCCAGTCATCGGCCTTGATGTGCGGTATGCCATAGTCGGTGCGGCGAATTTCTGCCGAGTAATCGGATTTTATATCCAGGCCGTTATCGGAGTTGTTGCAGGCACTGACAAGGGTAGCTAGCAGGCAGGTCAGCAGAAATTTATGGGACATTTTTATTCTCCATTGCGCTGTTCAGGTCCGCAGCATTATGGTGGTTTGTGCGATGCCTGAACAGTCCCCATGACACGACCCGGATCGTGACCTCCAGTGGCGGCTATTCGCCAGTATGATGGTATGCTTTCGCCACCATGGTGGTGCCGGGAGTAGTGATGTTACAGATACCGAGAGATTTGAGCAGCTTATCCACTGAATGGCTGGCTCACGTGCTGGATGCACCCGTCACCGGGTTTGCCGTGGTGGACGCCAACGCCGGCACCACTGGCCGCGCCACGCTGGAACTGGACTACGCAACTCCAGTAGGCCTGCCTCATCGGCTATTTATCAAGCTGCCACCCAATGATGAAATGCAACGGGCCTTTGTCACCTCCAGCGGCATGGGGCGGCGAGAGGCGCGCTTTTACGAAACGTTATCGGCCGAGATTCCAGTGCGTCTGCCGCGCTGTTACTTTGCCGCCAGCGACGACGCGGGAGAGGCCTACATCATGCTGCTGGAGCACCTGGTGGACAGTGGCTGTACCTTCAGCAATGCCAGCACGCGCTATTCACTCGACTACATCCGTCAGGTACTGGCCGCGTTCGCCCACTTACATGCCGCGTATTGGGACTCACCGCGCTTTGCGTCCGACCTTGCCTGGGTACAGCCCCCGCTGCAACACGAGATTGCGATACCGCTCATCGGGCAGGCGCTGCAAACGCACGCCGCCACCATGCCCCCCGTGTTTCGCGAGATGGGTGAGTTGTACATGGCCCACGCCAATGCTATTCACCGCGTCTGGTCGCAGGGTACGCCCACACTGATTCACGGCGATGTGCACGACGCCAACCTGTTCTATGACGTGGATCAACCGGGCTTCCTCGATTGGGCCATGGTAGCCCGCGGCCCGGCCATGCGCGATGTGGGTTATTTCCTGGCCGGTACGCTGACGCCGCAGGACCAGCGTTATCGTAGTGCTGACTTACTGGCCTACTACCGCGAACAATTGCTGGCCCTCGGCGCGCCAGCACCGTCCGCGCAGGAACTGTGGCAGCAGTATCAGTGGCACGCCGCCTACGTGTGGGTGGGAGCGACTGTGACGCTGGCCATGGGAGATGCCTGGCAGCCGGTCAATTATGTGATGGCCTCACTGGTGCGACTGCATGCGGCGATGGAATCGCTCGGTTCGGTAGCGGCGATTCGTTCGGCTATATAGCTCTTTCCCGGCAGGTACGGTGGGTGAAGGCCTCGCTTGCTTGTATGTTACAGGCGTCTTGTATCAGGATGATCAAGGCGCCTGTAACATACAAGCTGTGGGAGGCATTGCCGACCTGGCCGTGGCAAGCAAGCCGACCTGGCAGGGCGGAAATTCTGATCTGAAACGCAAAAAGAGAGTCGTCCCCGTTTGCTCCGGCATGGTAAGGTTGGCGGGTAGTCTCCTAACCGTTGGGTGTCCCTATGAAGCAGGCGAGAGTATTGCGAATTCATGCCGATTGGGATGAAAAAGCGTCTGTGTGGGTAGTTACCAGTGACGATGTGCCGGGGCTGGCTACCGAGGCTGCCACCCAGGACGAAGTACGCCAGAAATTGATGGTAATGATCCCGGAGCTGCTGGAACTGAATACTCCATCCGCTCAGCACGAGGTGTCAATCGAACTGTTGATCCAAAGCGAACAGCGTATCGCCTTGGGCTGTTAATGTCCCCACAGTCCTTTACCCCGGAAGTCAAATCCCTTCTCAAACAAGCCGGTTGCAGTTTTAAACGACGCGGGAAGGGCGATCACGATATTTGGTATAGCCCCCTCACACATAGGAGTTTCACCGTCGATAATAAAATCCTGTCTCGCCATACGGCCAATGCTGTATTGAAGCAGGCGGGGCTTTCCAAGGCGTTCTAGCCGATACCGGATTCGCTCCTGCTGTTGATCCGGGATGACATGGCTGCATGAATGTTTGCGGATTTGAGTGCCGTTGGCGGCTCCGCCATGCAGGCGGGTCGCGGGGGAAATTCTCTCGACAAACAAATTCCCGCCCACTATGACCCCAAATTTCATGCCGCGTGAGTGGTGCTCGAAGCGATTGCCCTGGCAAGTTCTTTAGGGGACGCGCCAAGTGCAAGCAGCGATTTCATTAACAAATCAATGGAAACGCTCGGATCTCCTGCTTCCATTTTGGCAACGCGCGACTGACTGGACTTAACCATCCTGGCGAACTCAACCTGGCTCAAGTTTTTCCCAATGCGTCGATCTCTCAGTGAGGTACCGAGGGCCAGTTTCATTTCAATATACGCGGCTTCGTCAGCGGTAAGTCCCAGGAACTCATCCGCGCCACCGACTTTCCAGCCTGCCGACTCTAATTTTTTTCGTTTCGCGGTGCGCATTGTCATACATCCTCATTCTGGACTTACACAGGTCAATCACCGACTTGGGCGTCTTGCTGGTTTTCTTCTGAAATAACTCAGGAATTACAATGGCATCGGCATCAATGCGGTAAATTATTCGCCAGATTTTGTCGTTGTCCATAATGCGCAATTCGTGGCAATGAGATCCAATGGATGGGATTGGTCGGGAGTGCGGCATGGAAAGATTTTCGCCACGCTGCAGTAATCGCAACAAGTACCCTGCCTCTAGTCTGGCGGCTACCGAAAAGGGTGGCGTTTTTACTAGTCTATGTAGCCAAACACGGGTTTATTTGTAGGGCTCATGAAACCTAAATTATGCCAAATATGCCAAATATGCCAAATATGACATATATGCCAAATATGACATATATGCAACCTCTTATTGAGCTGGCTGGACTTGCCGTCCTGGCCGTGGCAAGCAATCACAGAGAACCAGTAACGCGACAAACAATCCCGACAGATGAACCATGACCGGCGTTGCCACAATAACTAGGCATTCACCCCGGGGAAATTGTACTCATGCCCCCACAGGTCACCCTCGACACTGACGGTGGGCACGTGCGTCTCCCAATCGATCAACATGCCGTCATAGCCGTATTCCACCGCGATGCCGCCGGGCGCCAGAATATAAATGGAACACATATTGTCGTTCACATGGCGGCCCAGCGTGGCGAGGAAATGCACGCCCGCCTGCTGCGCTCGATTGATGGCTCTGCCCACCTCGTCGAGGGTTTGCACCTCAACCATAATGTGTACCACACCCAGGGGATGCGGCGCATTGAACAAAGCCACGGAGTGCTGGCGCGGATTGTTGGCGTGCATAAAGTTGATCTTGAGCCCGTCCATTCCCGGCGGGTACAGGATGTCGGTCACTGCCGTGCCAAGGAACTGCGTGTAAAAAGCGGTAGTCGCATCGAGGTCTGGCGCGGGCAGCACGCAGTGGCCAAAGCCCAGGTCTCCGGTCTGCTGGTAGGTGGTGACAAAGCCGCTGACACCGGCGGGGGAGACCAGCGGTACGTAGTCCAGCTGGCGGCCCCAGTACAGTTCCAGCGTATTCCCCGAGGGATCGATGACCGTGGCGAAGGCCGTGACGCAGCGGCGCTGCGCTTCTGCGGCAGAGCCGACCGTCACAGTGTGGCCAGCGGCGGCCAGTGCATCAAGCGCGGCCTGCCACGACGCCGCGCCGGGAAATTCCAGGCCGACCGCGAGCAACTTGTCCGCCGCGCCCGGCTCAATCATGAAACGGAACGGGTGGTCGTCCATGCGCAGGAAGCGTGCACCGGCGGTATCCGCGCGCCGCGCGTCCATCAGGCCCAGCACACCGGTGCCGAAGTCCATCCACGCGGTGGTATCTAAAGATGCGATTCTCAAGTAGCCAACGGCGGACACTGACATAGGTTTACTCCTGGTTCATGGGGGAGGGTAGGTTTTACCGCTGGGCATTATGCGCGATTCGAGGCCCACGGGAAGGCGCGCATCGGCATTCTGCCGCTGCTAGTACAAGTAACGCAACCCTTTGCACTGACATCAGGTGGGGCAAGTCGGCGACGAACAGGGGAGGGGTCAGAGCCCTTTTTCCCGAAAAAGGGCTCTGACCCCTATTGATATTTTGGATACACTGGTCCGGTCCAAGGCCAATCGCCTTCAGGGTTTCAATAATACTAATAACAGAGTGAGGACGACATGGAGACGATTGCGATATCGCGTAAGCTGCTGGCGATTACCATGGCCTGCGCCACCTTCACACTGGCGCAGTCACCGCCAAGCTGGGCACAGGATGACACACAGCGCCAGGCAGCCTCTGGACCGGTGCTGGAGAACATCGTGGTTACCGCCCAGCGCATCGAACAGACGGCCAACGAAGTGGGCATGGACATCCAGGTGTTCACGGGCGAGCAACTCGATAGGCTGAGGATCACCAGCGTGAGCAATCTCACAGCCATCGTGCCCAGCCTTACCCTGACGCAAAGCTACCAGGGCGTGCCCGCCTACACCTTGCGCGGCATCGGATTCAATGCTGTGAACATGTCGGCGACCTCAACGGTGGGCGTCTATCTCGACGACGTCGCCTATCCCTATCCCATCCTGAACTCCGGGCCGATTTTCGACATGCAGCGCGTCGAGGTGCTGCAGGGGCCGCAGGGCACGCTGTTCGGGCGCAACACTACGGGCGGCCTTATCAACTTCGTGACCAACAAGCCGACCGAGGAATTCGACGCCATGTTGCGCGGCGAGACGGGCAACTATGATACGTACAACAGTGAGGCCATGGTCAGCGGCCCGTTGGGCGACACCGTCGCCGGACGTCTGTCATTGCGTACTGAGGACAGCAACGAGGGCTGGCAGAAATCCAATACCCGCGACGAGGAACTCGGCGAAGTGCACCGCTACGGTGTGCGCGGCATCCTGTCGTTTCAGCCCTCCGAACAGTTGCACATGGACCTGTCCTACAACGGCTGGAAGATCACATCGGATTCGCTGGCCGGGCAGGCCATTGCCCTGAGTCAGGCGACCACGTCCGGCCCCGCCGCTCCATACAACACCCCGGGACTCGTTGACTACCTGGCGAACAACCAGCCGAACAGCGCCGATCAGGCGGACTGGGCGCCGCAGTCGACGCGCGGTGTCGATATCGGCACTGGCACAGGCCTGCCGGGTGACCTCGAGGAGGACAGTCACCTGAACGCCTACGCCCTGCATGCGAATTACGCGTTCACGGACGACCTGAAACTGGTATCGCTGACCGGCTACCAGGACATGAAGCGCAAGGGCCTGACCGATTTCAGCGGCGCGCCTTTTGAGATCCTGCTGCAGGACCTGGATGGGTCGATCGAGAGTTTTTCGCAGGAACTGCGTCTGGAAGGCGCGGCGGACCGTGTGCGCTGGCTGGCCGGCGCCTACTACACCAATGACCAGTTGTACGACTCGAACCGCACCCTGCTGGGCGAGAACGCTAACGTCGGATTGATACGGGCGACGACGCTGAGTCTGCTGGGTACGCCGTTCAATTCGGGCGGCTATACCGCGCAGGAGGCGACCCAGTCGTTTCGCACCTTCCAGGACCGCGCCGAGATCGATGCCGAGTCGTGGAGTGTGTTCGCCAGCGCCGACTGGACGCTGACCGACGCGCTATCCCTCACCACCGGCCTGCGCTACACGCAGGACCAGCAGGATTACAACGGCTGCTCCCGGGACGTCAACGGCAACATGCTGCCCAGCATCAACGTCACCAGCCGCTTCCTGTTCAATTCCGTCTATGGGCTGCTGGGCGATCCCATTGCGCAAGGCGACTGCATCACCTTCGACCAGGACACCGGTGAGTTCGGCGAGGTGGTGTCGCACCTGGACGAGGACAACGTGCCCTGGCGGCTGGCGCTGAACTGGCAGTACAACCCCGATACGCTGTTGTATGCCTCGGTGACCGAGGGATTCAAATCCGGTGTCACCCCGGTCAATGCCGCCAACCTGGCGGTGCAGAACTCGTCAGTGAAGCAGGAGCAAGTGCGGGCCTATGAACTGGGCGTCAAGGCCACCCTGCTGGAGCAGCGCATGCAGTTCAATGCGTCCCTGTTCTACTACGACTACACGGACAAGCAGCTCGCCGTGTTTTTCGCCGATCCCATTTTTACTGTGCTGGCACGGCTGGACAATATCCCCGAGTCCGAGGCGTACGGGCTCGACACCCAACTGACCTGGCGCATGACCACGCATCTCACCGCAATCCTCGCGGGAACGCTATTGCACACAGAAGTGATGAACTACGAAGGCATCAATGCCCTGGCAGAGCCGACGGACTTCAACGGCGCCGACTTCCTCTACAGCCCGGAGCATTCCGGCAGCGCGACGCTATTCTATGACCGACCAATTGCCGACAACCTGGGCTTTGCGGCGACCCTCAACGGGCATTACCAGTCGACGTCGACTGGTGACCTGGTGGGCTCGAAGGCCGCCGAGATCGACAGCTACTCGGTGCTTAACGCTTCCATCGGCGTGCACACGCTGGACGGGCGCTGGGACCTGAGCTTCTGGGGCAATAACCTCACGGACGAATACTACTGGTTGGCGGTCACGCAGAATGCCAATACGATCATCCGGTTTCCGGGCAAAACGCGCACGTACGGCGCGTCCCTGACGTACCGTTTCTGAATGTGGGCACAGCGCGCCGGGCGTCCATCAGGCCCAGCACATTGGTGGCGAAGTCCATCCATGCGATGTTATCTAAAGATGCGATTCTCAAGTAGCCAACGGCGGACCCTGACATAGGGTGACTCCTGGTTCATGGGGGTAGATGAATTGTGGCGCTGGGTATTATGGGCGATCTTCTCCCGTGAGGAAGGCGCACCCTACGCGCGCGCGGCAGTATGCGCGAGCTGACGGGCGAAGCATACGCTTGCCGAGGTAATCCATGTCTCAGGTTTTGATTGTTGGCGCAGGTGCTACGGGCTTAACCCTCGCCATAGAATTGCTGCGGCGCAACATTCCCGTCCGACTCATTGATTTGTCCACTGAGCCATTCAGCGGATCTCGCGGCAAGGGCATTCAGCCGCGCTCACTGGAAATTCTGGACATGATGGGCATTGTGGATGTCATCTTGGAGAGCAGTACTCTTTATCCATTTCTTAAAATCCATCTGGGCCCGATCACATTCAAGGCAGGCTCGCTGGGAACCCATCACGCGCCTACCGAGGATCGCCCGCACCCGAATCTGGTGATGGTGGCCCAATGGCGAACGGAGGAAATCCTGCGCGCTCAGCTTGCATCATTGGGCGGCCACATCGAACGTGGCCTCGGGCTGGAATCCCTGCATCAGAATGACCACGAAGTTGTCGTGACCTTGACGACCAAAGAACACGTCAAGGCAGATTATGTAGTGGGTTGCGACGGGGGCCGTAGCGCGACGCGAAATGCGCTCGGCGTGACGCTTTATGGCAATACGCTTGACGACAAAACCAGCATCGTTGCCGATCTTGAGGTGGAAGGTCTGGATCGCGAATTTTGGCATGCCTGGCCGCTGCGCCGAGGCGGGCTGCGCTCATTAGCGCCACTGCCCGGCGGCACATTATTTCAATTGCAGGCACCGGAGGGGATTGCAATCAATGGTGTCGAGCGTGGTGTCGAACGGCTGACTGGAAAGCGCGTTACCCGGGTCGGCTGGCAGTCGCGTTATCAGCATCAGACGCGCATGGTCGATCGCTATCGCGTGGGCCGCGTGTTGTTAGGCGGTGATGCCGCACATATCCATCCCCCGTCAGGTGGGCAGGGTCTAAACACCGGTCTGCAGGATGCCTGGAACCTCGGCTGGAAATTGGCGGCCGCAATCCGCACCGGGGATCAGGCAATTCTTGATACCTACGAAGCGGAACGCCTGCCGATTGCTGCGGCCATGCTGGACATGACCAAGACACTGCATGTCAGGAACTCATTCCAGCGCGGCGAACTGACGAACCAGTTGGGCGTTGGCTATCGCAATAGTTCACTAGCACACGGGGCGTCGACCGGCGAGATTTTTCCGGGTGACCGGATGCCCGATCAACGTCTGGCTGATGGCCGACGCCTGTTCGAGGTAATGCGCCACGGTGGCGCGACGCAGGTCATGCGGCCCAAACGCGACCATATTCTGGTGCGGCCCGATGGCTATGTGGCGGAGATAGTCGACAAGGAAATCACGAACTATTTCGGTTATGGTGTGGTGCAGGTGGAAGCCGCGCCATAGCGCCCTACTGCGACTACCAGGGGCAAAAACATTGCTGACGCATACTACGGGTTGTCGCTATCGCAGAACGCCAATACAATCATGCGGGTCCCGGGCAAATGGCCCACGGTTGGCGCTTCTTTAACCTGTCGCTTCTGAACTTTGGGTGACCCTCAATGGCCAAAGATAAAAATTCGTCGAATGAGGCAGCACTGCCCACTGTCGATTTCACGCACCCGGCAGGCGAACAGGCACTGGCTGCGCCGGAGTCCGTGTCGTGGCGAATCTTCAAGAACCCGGTCGCACTGTACGTTGGTGGCATTGCCGCTGTGTTGTTGGAGCTGGCGGAGCCGCGGGTACGCTCTGGCGTATGGGATCACACGACGTTTCGCGTCGACCCGCTGACGCGGATGAAGCGCACCGGCCTGGCAGCCATGGTCACCGTCTACGGCGCGCGTAGCGTGGCCGAACCGATGATCCAGGGCATTACCAAAATGCACGCGCGGGTGCGCGGCGAGACGCCGGACGGGCGCGTTTACAAGGCGCTGGAGCCACAGCTCATGAACTGGGTGCAGGTCACTGCATCCTACGGGTTCCTGCAAGCCTACCACCAGTTCGTCGCGCCTCTGTCCGCCGCCGACCGGGATCGCTTTTACACTGAGGCCCAAACGGGCGCGCGCCTGTATGGCGCGCCCGGTGCGCCCGCCGATGAGGCGCAGCAGCAGGCCCTGTTCGAGGCGATGCTCCCGCAACTGGAGGCCTCTGCTATCGTCTTTGAATTTCTCGACATTATGCGGCGCACCCGTGCTCTCCCGTGGCTGCTGCAACCCTTGCAGCCGCTTTTCTTGCGAGCGGCGGTGTCCATTCTCCCTGCGCCTGTCCTCGAAAGATTGGAATTGGGCAGCGGCTATCGACTCGCGCCCTGGCAGCGCCGGTTGATACAGCGCAGCGGTGCATTGGCGGATCGCGTCGTGCTGCGCGCGGCACCACCTGCACAGTCCTGCCTGAGGCTGGGTCTGTCCGCTGATTACCTGTATAAGTAACGCAGGGTATCGACGGCGCCGGCAGGATACTCTCCCACGCGGCACAATTAATAGATGGTTCCACGCTGTCCCCCGATGGTAAAGTTTGCCGATGTCTGAATCAATTTATCGGGGTCTATTTCGCGGCGCAGCCTGGACGGTTGCAATGCGCTGGATGCTGAGACTGATCGGTCTGGTCAACATCACGATTCTGGCACGGTTACTTACCCCGTCTGACTTCGGCATCGTCGGTATGGCCATTCTCGTATGCGGCTTTGCCAGCAATTTCACCGAGATGGGCGCCGAGCAGTTGCTGATCCGACAGCCCGACATAACACGAGATGATATTGATGCGGCCTGGACCATCCAGGTGCTGCAGGGTCTCGCTATTAGCATCAGTATTCTTATCCTGGCGCCGATAGCGGCTAGCTACTTTGATGAACCGATGATCGGGCCGGTGCTTGGGATCCTGGCGCTGGAGCCAATGATAAGTGGCTTTTACAATATTGGCCCTACCGTGGCCCGCAAAGAGCTAAATTTTTCAATCGATTTTCGCGCGCGTGTCTACAGCAGGTTGGCGCAGTTTGTTATTACGCTAGCCCTGGTACTGTGGTTGCGTAGTTACTGGGCATTGGTCATCGGCATCGTGTTGGGTGCGGCAGTTACCGTCGCTGTCAGTTACTTTATTCATCCCTATCGTCCCTGGATCAGTTCCCGTCGCCTGGGTCGCTATATCCGCTTCGCCGGTTCGATCATTCCAATTCGTATCGCCAGGTACGGGAATACCAAAGCGGCAAACATCGTTGCCGGCGGACTGGTCGGTTCCGCGCAGTTCGGAGTGTTCAACCTGGTATCGGATTACACCAGTCTTATGACGAAAGAGTTGATCGCGCCGTTGAGTCAGGGGCTTTTTCCGGGGTATGCCAAAATGAACAGCGATCGCAAGCTGCTGGCTACAGTATTCACCGTGACATTGAACATAGCGGCCTCCTTGTTGTTGCCGGTCGGCGTCGGACTGGCGTTGGTCGCAGAAGATTTTGTCCCGCTGGTTCTGGGGTCGCAATGGCAGGATGCCGTCATCTATGTGCAGTGGCTTGCCGTCGCCGGGGCAATTGGCGGTATAAACCACATGATGAACATGCATATTTTGATTGCATCCGGCAACGAGACTCGGGCTGCATTGATAGGGTGGCTCAGGCTCTGCCTGTTTGTGCCGACAGTTGTGATCGCGGGGCGACTCGGTGGTGGTCTACAGGCCATTGTTCATGCCATGCTCTATTTCGAAATCCTGTTTCTTCCGGCTTCCATCTTTTTTCTGACGTTTTCGATACCGGTCTCCGTCGTGCAAATCCTTGGCACGCTGGTGCGGCCCCTGTTGGCCACTGTGCTGATGGCGGCACTGGTGATCGGGTCGCATGCTCTGGAACTCAATGCAGGTTTGGGGCGCTTACTACTTAGCGTGACGTTGGGCATTGCTACCTATGGGCTCACCCTGTTTGCGCTCTGGAGAATGTCGAACTGCCCGACGGGCGCAGAATATTTTGTATACGATTACATTCAACGTAGACTTAACCCACGACAAAACGGCTGAGTTGACACCATAGAGATGCCTCCCTATGCAAAACATTACCGAGCTACAACTGACGCGCATCGCCAGGGCGCTGGAGTCCACGCCCACCGCAGCGTATACAGCACCGCATGATTATCCTAACGGTGCACCGATCTTCCAGTCGAATCCTGAAATGGAGCGCGAGCGGATCGACCGGGAGGTGATCCGCTTGTACCTTCACATTCCTTTCTGTAACTACGCGTGTTCTTTCTGCTTTTATGCCAAGCGCGTCGGTGTCGACCGCCCGCAAATGCAACGCTATGTAGAAGCGCTCAAGAAAGAACTCGATTGGGTAAAGCCCGGCACCCGGGTCAATCAGTTTTTTATGGGAGGCGGGACCCCCACCGCACTGCCGGCTGATTTGTTGGATGATGTACTCTCTACCATTGCCCAGCGCACACCCTATGACGAAACTGGAGTCCATACGGTAGAGACATCACCGGAATCAATGTCGGTGGAGCATTTGGAGGTTTTACAGCGTCGTGGCGTGGGTCGCGTCAGTATGGGGATTCAATCATTGCAGGATGGTGTACTTGAGCAGATCAAGCGGGGGCACAGTGAGGATCTCGCCCTGCAGACCTGTCGACGGATCATTGATGCCGGGCTGATACTGAATATCGACCTGATGTACGGTCTGCCCGGCCAGAGTCACGAGGACTTCGCCCGCGATTTCGAGCGTGTTGCAGGGGCGGGGGTGCACGCTGTTACTGCCTACAGTTTACGCCTCAACGAAATGACCTCTGTGCAGCGCAGCTTGCAGGCCCACGAGCGTTTTGACCTGCCGCGCCTGATGGCATGGCGTGACACTATCAGGGAAACAGCGGCACTCCACGGATTTACACAAACCCGGTGGCATACCTTCAAGCGCCTGGATAGCGTTGCGGCCCGGCATGAACGCCTGCCGGTCGCCGATCGCGAGCTTAACGGTTATCAGCTCGGTGTTGGCATGAGTGCCCGCTCTTCCATCGGCCACACGGTGTATCGCAATCACAGCAAGATGGCCACCTACATGAAGCGCGTGGAAGCGGGCGTCAGTCCCGTAGAAGAGTATATCCCCCTGCTTATCGAAGACCACAAAACCCAATTTATTGCGCGCAGTCTCGGGGATGGCAAGGGCCTGGACACAGCGGAGTACGAGCTGGTTTTTCACAGCGGTTTTCGCACTGATTTCTCCGCTAACCTTGAACAACTGGGAGACGCGGGCCTGCTACTCGACGACGGGAAATTCATCACCATGACAGAGACCGGCAGGTTGCTATACGACCTGGTAATGTTGTCCTTCTATCCGGCCCACGCCAAAACGTGGCTGCAGCAGCGTATGCAGAACTACCAGTTACTGGGTATGCAGGCCTGAAGCCAGCGCCTCGATACAATGCACGCTCTGCCGGGCTCCGTCGGTATTGATATCGTGGTCTGATCGCGGCCCCCCCAGGCACTGCGCGATCATCCCGAGCAACGGGTCTTCACCCGAGTCATGCGGCGGTACGCATTGGGCAACCCCTCGACTCTCTAGTAAGTGAGCACGCTCTTGCTGGTCCGACATAGTTTTGTTGGGAATCAGCAGTGCGGGGGTGCGTGCCACCAGCAGATTGGCGCACGTATTGTATCCGGCGCAACTGACCGACAGAGAAGCGCCTTGCAACCAGTATCTGAAATCCGGGGAGAACCCCATATAGAACACTGAATCCTCAATGCTGGACAGTCGTTGCAGCGTTCCGTCGGATTCATTCGTGCCCCCGAACAACAAGAGTGAGCGTGATCCCACCGCGTTTTCCCTCGACAGGTGTCGCCACGCCTGTGTCACCCTGGACAGCACCCTGGCTTGGTCGGCACCGCCGCCAATACTGGCAACAGCATGTTCGCCTGGAAGGTCAAGGGCGGGAAGCCTGGCAGGCTTGTGGGGCAGCGATGTGTCGGCGACGATGCCGGTGTGAAATACCGGGATGGTTATGCGCCTACATGCGGGGAAGTATTGCTGCAGCGTGCAGAGTGTGGGATCGGCATGTACCAGCAGGCCATCAAAGTGCCGGCTTAGCAATGACAATACCCTGTGTTCATAATGCTCCAGAGCCTCAAAGCGAGTGGGCGGTGAGATATCACGCAGCGATGCAATCACTGTGAGTGCTGGATTGCGCTGTTTGGCAACAAAAAGCAGGGACTCGATTTCGGATTCCAGCTCCCATTTGCTGAACGGGAAATGCTCGACCAGGATAACGTCGGGAACACTCTCCCGGAGCATTGTCTGCAAACACTGCTGCCGCAATGCCATGAGTTGCGCCAGCGGAAGATTTCTATCCAGTGGCACGAGTTCGCCATCGCGCCTGGTGATGCGGGGCACCGCAACGCGGTGTACCGCAGGAGGGAAGGGCAGTTCCCTCCCGCCATCCAAAATCGAAACATGATGCTGCTCGCTGAGTGCAACAGCGATTTGCTGCATACGCATCATGTGCCCCACCCCACTGAGATGTTGCACGTAACAGAAAATTCGCAGGCTCTTCACGCTAGTTGGGGAATAACATCGCCAGTACCTGCTCCCGGATCGGACTGAAGCGAACATGGCTTAAATCCATTGCCCGGCGCAGAAAGTCCTGACTGCCACCGAGTTTATTGACCTCCTGATCGAAGTTGATAATGGTATTCAACTGCGGATCGCGGATGACTCCCAGAGGATCCTCCCCTCTGGACACTGTCTCGATCTGGTCTGCAAGGAGTTTTCTGAGCATGACGATGCCGCGGTCTGCACTGACCAGCATCTCCCGGGAGCGATCAGCGATCCTGCCCTGGGATATCCAGACCATGATGTCCCCGCCGTCGACAAAATCCACGCGAAAATCGCCGTTCGAATCCCGCCAGGGTACGTCGTAAAGTGGTACCTCAGTCTGCATCGGCGCTGTGCTGCCTTCCGGGGGAACGTAACAGGAGTACCAGTAGTGCATGGTGATCCCGTCATCCACCGGAACTCGAATTTGAAACCGGTGCTGACCCTGTGTTCCGACCCGCAAGCTGACTGGAAAAATCAGCGGGTGCCCGATGCGCCAGTCATCATCTTGCTCGGAGCCACCTGCCAGTATGCGGCGTTTGATAATCCCGTATTCGAACAGGTCAAAGCCAATCCTGACGTGCTTTCTGCCATACGCATTGCTCTCGTTGCCACCGTCTGCCTTGCTTTGAGCCGATAAATGCTGACCGTGCAAATATTCAACGTGCACCGGGTCCACGCTGTTCTCCATGATCTGCAGCCAGTTGCAGGGCAGCTCGGCGCGCCCGATATCGCGCAGCACATTGTCCCAAACGAACAGGTCGTACCGAGGCAGCAGTGGGGTGGGCTGTGCGCCAAGATAGGCGAATATCAGCCCGCCCAACTCCGCGACCGCATAGCCCTTTATGTTTGCCCTGGCCAGCAATCTTGGAGTTTGCTCCTCAGAGGGAATGCTCTGGCAAGCCCCACTGGGGCCAAAGGTCCAGCCGTGATAGGGGCAGATCACACCAAGGTCTGAGACCAGGCCGCGTCCCAGTGAGCTGCCGCGGTGCGGGCACTGCCGGGTTACCAGGCCAAGTTGCGTGTTGGGCTGCCTGAACACTGCCAGGTCCTCACCCAGCAGCCTCACCTCGCGGGCCTGCCCGGGTGCCAATTCCACACTGGCCAGAATCGGGTACCAGTAGCAGCGCAGCAGTGTGCCCATGGGCGTACCGGGGCCCACTCGCGTCAGGCGCTCCTGCTCCTCGATCGACATCATGTTCCTGCTCTCCGGTAGCAGGCCTTTACCCGGCTGAAAAACTGTCGGTCCCAGATGCCGTGTTCGGGTGGACCCTGCTGCGAGGCTTTCCTGCCGCCAAAAGGTGCTGCGGGATGAATCTGCATCCCGCCACCGTCTATGATGATGCCCACATCGCATTGCTGCACAAATTCCTGGTACCGCGACGCCGACCGAGTCGCAATGCCCGCAAGCAGTCCCTGACGCACGCCGTTCACCAGCGTCAGGCCGTGCTCAAAGTCATCTGCCAGCTGCATAACGGCGACCGGCGCGAATAGCTCTTCCTGCACCATGGCGTCGTCCTGTTCCAGATCGGCGAGCAAGGTTGGGAGGTAGTAGCATGCATCCGCTGCGCGCTCCCCGGCGCTACCACCGGTGATTATTCGGGCGCCACGCGCCACGGCGGATTGAACGGCGCTGTCGATGCGCTCGAGATGACGCATGGAAATCACCGGCCCGACATCGCAGGTGTCGAGTGCAGGATGCATCAGGTTCAATTTGCCTATCGCATCCAGCATCAGGGCTTCAAACTCCCCGGCAATCGAGCGCTCTATGACAAACCTGCGGATGGCCGTACAGCGTTGGCCGGCAAAGCCGAAGGCAAGCCGGGCCCAGACAGGAGCAAGACTCGATAAATCCGCATCGGCCAGCACCAGTAAGGCATTGTTACCACCCAGCTCAGCCTGCAGGACCTTACCTGAACTCTGGCAGATCGGTGCTATTGTCCTGCCGGCCTGTTCTGGCCCGGTCACCGATACCGCAGCGATGTCCGGATCCTGTGCCAGCCATTGAACTTCTGCCGGCCCACCATTCACGATCTGCACCAGGTCCTCGGGCAGGCCCGCCCCTTGCAGTAGTTCCAACAGTAGCCTGGAGATGTTATGGGCCTGGAAAGCGGGCTTCCATACGACACCGTTACCCAGTATGAGCGCAGCAGACAACTTGCCCACCGCGATCGCCACGGGATTATTCCAGGGCGTGATGATGGCGACAACGCCATGGGGCTCGAACACGATGCGCGTTGACGGGTCTATCGATTCTTCGTTTTCCAGCGTCAGCGACTGTTGAATATGCCCCGCAGCCCGTTGCAATTCATCCAGCGCGGCGCCCCTGGGTTTTCCAAGATCGGTGATCATCGCAGTCAGGAGTTGCTCAGCAGCGGCGTCGAGTCGCTCGGCAAATTTGCGCATGACGTCGCGTCGGCTCGCGAGTGATGTACCACTCCATGCCATGGCTGCACGTTGGGCGCCAGCGGTAATCTGTCGAATCGCACTTTTACTTGTGTAGGGGACAACAGCAACCGCTATCGACGGTCGCATCGGGCAGTAATGCACCATGGGCGCGGGGCTCAACTGCAACAGTTCGCCGGATTGCTTCAGTAGCGCAGACCTGCCGTCCATATAGTCACGGGTCAGGCGGGCGTGTAGCGCGTCGGCGGAGCCGAGGCAGTCCGCGATGAGCGTGACGCGAAATCCGCGCTCGTAGGCATCCATGGCGGTTGCCCGCACACAACTGTGAGTGTACAGGCCGACTATCCAGAGTTCCTCGACGCCGCCTGCAGCTAGGAGCTGTTCCAGTTGTGGATTCCCAAAGCCGCTGAAAAATTGTTTGTAGATAACCGCTTCATTACCTTGCGCACTGAATTCAGGTGGGGTTTCGGCCCCCCTGGTTCCAGTGACGCAAGCCCAGAGGCCATTTTCTTTCCAGTGCGGCATACGATCGTGTCCCGAAGGATCAACTCGGGTTCTTACATGTAGTACAGGAATGCCCAGGGTACGAGCATGTTTGAGAACGGCCGAGATGGAGTCGGATAAGTCCTGTTGCGAGGGCAGCAGACCGGGGCGTTCAAGAAAATCGTACTGCAGATCGATTAACAGAAGCGCTATCGACATTATCTGGTTTGCGCAACGGATAGTAGTTGCTGCTGCGCAGCCAAATGGTGCGAAAATGCTGCAGCGACGGCCGCGCCCATTTCTGTCGTGCTCACCAAGGTCGAGTCGGGGCCCATGATGTCTGCAGTGCGCAGACCTGTCGCGAGTACTTCATTGCAGGCATCTAGCAGTGACTGCGACAGGTCGGTGAGACCGAAACTCTCATGTAGCAGTGCGGCAAAAGACTGTATCTGGCCCAGGGGGTTCGCCTTCCGGGTGCCGGCCAGGTCGCAGGCCGACCCGTGTCCCGTCTGGTAAACGGCGATGCCATTGTCACCCAGGTTGAATGAGTAGGACATACCTCTGGAGCCCAACAGCACCGCTGCGGCATCTGCTATCACATCGCCAAACATATTCGGTGTGACCACGACATCGAAAGTACGCGACTCTGCGATTACCAGGTAAGCTGCGGTATCAACTTCCAGGAAGCGCAGGTCTACCTGGCTCGAAGCAGTACACTGCTTGGCTACACGCACCCACAGCTCACTGATCGATGGCGTGCCACCGGGTTTGTGCACGACACACAGTGAACCTCGTCTCATCTCTGCGGCGGCCACCGCCAGAGAAATGATGCGCGATACCTGTTGCTCATCGTAAGAGAAGGACTGATGCGCGCGAACGGACGAAGCGCTTCGTTCAGTGTGCCAGGTACCTTGGTACAGGCCGCCCGCGTTTTCCCGCACCAGCAGAATATCCGTGTCTTGCACGGCACTGGGGCGCAGCACACCCGTATCGTGCAATGCGGGCAGGGGGCGCAGGGGTACGAACTTGCAGTAAATATCAAATAGTTTACGCAGCTCATACACAAAGCGATGACCGCCGGGACCGCAAAACAAGGGCGCGCCGCGCGCGAAGCTATGGCGGCAGAATGCCACCACGTCTTCCGTCAGGGCACTGCCGCACTCGTCGTAAGCGGCCTTGCCGATCGTTCCACCATACGCAATATCGAACGTGTAGGGTGTGTATTTCTCGATGGCATCAAAGATAGGATGGCAGGCCACTATAATTTCAGGGCCGATCCCTTCACCAGGCAGGATGGCCAGGGGTAATGTTGCAGATGCCAAAGTCGGCAGGCGGCTACTGATAAGGCTGCTCAGTTGCATGAGAAAAGTCTGTGCGTGGTTAAAAGTGGTGCAAATCTGGCAGCTGCCGGTCAGTTAGTCAATGTTAAAATCAAGACTGCTACGCGGCGGCGCGCCGCAAGTGCTAAACGTGAATCGAGTCTGGCGTGAAATCAGGCCATAGATGCTCTTTTTCTCCTAGCGAAACGCGTATGAGCGCGTCCAGCAGTGGTTGCGCCACGCTCTGGTGTTTTGTTCGTACCCGGGCGGACTGAGTTAGAGCGCAGATTGCCCAGAACCTGAGGTGCTCAAAAACGTTTTCCAGACTACGGTGATGCTGATAGCCTTTACAAAAGGCGCGCCGCGCTGAGTGTGTCATGGGCCAGCGGCACCAGCATTTCACCACGTCGTAATCGAGCGATCCTAACCTGAGATTTTCATTATCCACGACGAACAATCCGCCCTCGGGTGTGGCGACCATATTCTCAGCACAAAAATCCGTGTGGATCAGGCCGGAATTTATGCAATGTGGTTGTGTCCTGGCAGCGATTTCGACTATCCGTCGCGCAGTATCCTGATCTATCGCGCGTCGGTGAACGATTTCATCGAGATTGAATTTTATTTTACCCAGGTACCAGGAATTTGCCGGTGGGGCGGCCACATCTAACGCGTTGAACCCTGCTATCGTATGAACACTGCCCAATAAATCGCCAGCCCACTCTGCCAGGGAATCGGTCAACACGTTGGTTTGTAGGACCTGACCTTCTATCCACTGCTCAATTCTGCCGATCCCCCGAGAGGCGAGAACCCGATTGAAGGGCAGATGCTCCAGCAGTGTTGCCAGACGCGTTGCGCGGACAGACCGCTGCAGGCTGGTGAAGCGGCGACCTTTGATCACCAGCCCGTCGGAAAAGGTGAGTTTGTAACTGGCCCGAGTCTGGAGCGGAGACTGCAGGCTGGTGATCTCTTGCGCGTGTACAAGTCGACCGGGCAGCCTGGCGGTCAAATACAATAGCTCTTCGCCTAGCTCGGCAAACATATGAGCGATGGTGAAATTGCGACGCCTGAATGGCGCGCGAATTGGTTTACCAACATGGTTCTGCTAAGCTCTCGAGGGTTCGGGGGCCACCTATATAAACATTGCCTGCGAACAAAATCAAAGCCATACCCTAAGCTGTTCCTCCCCTGATGCGCGCGAAACCGCCCAGTAGTTACTATGCCACTTGAGATTTTGACTTACGAAGGTATCAGCGTCGGCATCGAGACGCACAAGGATAGCGATTTAAGTTGGTTGAAAGAGTTTTTAACGCCATGGTTCGACTTGGGAGATGGTGTTGCAGATGTCATCGTCCGGGTAGTGGTCGACCCGCAGCGCTATTCAGCGCTGCTCCGTCAAGGTCCCGGGCAGCGCAGTGTCGACGCGTTCATGATGGATACGCGAGTCATTCAATACCCACTGTGGAATACCCTCACTGAACGCCCGATTTTCTTCGATGAGGCTCGGGTCTTGTTCTTCGAGGTAGGGGAGGGGAGCATAGAGATCATCTGTCGGGAGCATGAGCCGGGGGCACGACTGGGAATCATGCGGGTCATTCGTGAACTGGCAATGGGCGCCGCCCAGCACGCGGGAGGACGATTCCTGCATGCCGCGGCGATTTCGATTTCCGGCCGTGCCTTGATCATCGCAGGCCCGAGGTCAGCGGGTAAAACCAGCTTGCTCACTTATTTGCTGTCTCATCTGGAGGCGGACTTTCTAACGAACGACCGCTTGCTGGCAATGCCTGCGGGTGAGGTTGTTGGTCTGCGGGGCATGCCGACGATTGTTTCGATTCGGGACGGGACTCTGGGTTTATTTCCGCGCTTACGCGACTCTTTGCAGACTCAAGGATTTACGAGTCGTCGCACGTTGCAGGAGTGTCGCGAGGCCGGCGATATCGTATCAGCCAACGCCACACCTGGCAGGACTGGAATATCTCCGGCACAGTATTGTGCCCTTCTGGGTTGTGAGCCGGCTCGGGATTCACGTGCGTCGGTGCTGCTGTTTCCACGCCAGACCGGTCAGCCAGGCGGGGTGGAGTTACAGCGCCTGGATAGGAAAACAACCGCTGCGATGTTGCGCCAGGGACTGTTTGGTTACATCGGGCCCGATAAACTGTCAGCTATTTTTACCCTCCCCGCCAAGCCCTCTCCCACACTAACGGCTAAAACCGACACAGCGCTATTCGACTGGCTGAGTGGCTCTTTGCCCGGTTATAGTTGCAGCCTGGGAACGGACGCCTATGCGACACCAGACGGCGCCCGGACACTGCAGGAGTTGATCCTTAATCCGCCAAGTGCGCGCTAAAGAGCTTGTTCTAAATGCACCGGCAAAAAAGCAGCAACGATACACACGTAAGCCTACCTCCAGTCAGGATGTTGACCGACCTCATGCGCTGCCTGATGCGCGGCGATACGGCTGCTGCACGCAACATCCTGGATAAAATGGCGGGCCAAATGGATGGTCTGGTTGCCCTCTTGCAGAGCAATCGGCTTGCCGGTTACTTCTATGTCTTGATAAAAGACACGCCGATTTTGTCGCGTTTTCCCAGTGAAACGGTAACAGCACTGGAAGATCAGTATCACCGGCAGGCACAAAGCAGTCAGAGGAATCTGCGCTTGATCGCCGCCATCCGGCAGCGCTTCGACGACGCGGAGCTACCGTTTCTTACCCTCAAGGGCCTGTACCAGTCGCAACGCTTTTTTGGGGATATCAACCACCGGTTTATGTGGGACCTGGACATTCTGGTGCATCCTGGTGATCTGGACGCGGCGATAGCTGAAGTACAAAAAGTCGGGCTCGCACTGCGCTCTGCTGAGCTGGTTGATGTGCGCAAGGGCCTGTGGGGCATTCATGCCGTGGAAATGAGGGGTGAAGCTGGCAAAGTGGATATCCATATTGCGCTGCGCAATCTGCCGGGAATGCAGTTTGATTACGACACGATATGGCGCAATAGCCATTCCTTTGATGTGCACGGCATCAATCTACCCACAATCTGTGACGCAGATACATTGCTCATGGCCACCTTGGGCGTGGCGACAGATATTCAACGCGGAGCGCACAATCTCAGGAAAATATGGGACATTTATATACTGCTGTTACAGTTGGACCCGCTGACAGACTGGGACACTTTTTTTTCACACAGAGAGCAGGAGGGCAGTCTCAAGATGATCCTCAACGTATTTTCTTTCGTCGTCCAGCTGCTCGACGTTAGCGCTGATTGCCCGCAACTGGCGACGTCGATGAGCAGGAGAAAGTCATTGCTCCTGATCACCAGTGAAGCTCAGGCTGTGGCCGTTTTCGAGCGTCGACGCAAGCACTTGGCCAACCGCATATTGTTTTCCCGGTTGCTGCCGGTGCTTGCTGTCAGGTACTGGGCGCAATGGTTATTGTTAACCCCCTTGAGGTTTCTGTATTACCGCAAAGGTACAGACAGCTTTACCTCCAATAATCGATAATCTGAAATGCCATGTTCACGTGATCCTTTGCGTGATAGCGTGGCACTTGCTGGGCGCTATAAGTATAACGGAGAGTGTTTATGCACAAAGTATTGGGTTTGATTTTCGCTTTAAGCGCTAGCACGGGTGTCTGGGCACACACAGGGCCGGCAATACCCGAACCGATGGATCTGGAGGCACTCAGTACCGCCTTTGGTTGGAACCTGGCGAAAACTGAAATTACGACGCAAACAATTGCCCCGGGATTCTACGTGCTGTTTGGTACCGGCGGCAATATTGGCGTGAGTGTCGGCGCTGACGGCGTGTTTATTGTCGACGACCAGTTTCCCCAGCTGATGCCCAGGATCAAGCGCGCCATCAGCGCCGTGGGTGGCGACAATATTGACTTTGCGGTCAATACGCACTGGCACTTTGATCATGCGCAGGGCAACCAGACGCTGGGCGCGGAAGGCACCTGGCTGGTCGCCCAGGAAAATTCCAGACAGATGATGAAGACGGACCACGTCATCAATCTGGTCATAGCAGCCTATGACCAGAAAGCGTACCCGGAAAGCGCCTGGCCAGATATTACTTACGCAGAAGGTATGGAGTTTCATGTGAACGGCCAGACTATTTCGCTAATGCATTTCGGTCCTGCGCACACCACCGGCGACACAGCGGTCTATTTTAGAGGCACCAATGCGGTTCATTTGGGCGATGTCTACAACAACTCCGGTTATCCCTTTATTGATGCAGACAATGGCGGCACGCTGGATGGCGTTATTCATTTCTGCAACGAAACCCTCAAGCGCATCAATAAAGATACCGTGGTCATTCCCGGTCATGGACCGGTAGCTGACTATCAGGCGCTGGTGGACTATATCGACATGCTCACTACGGTGCGCGAGCGAATAGTGAAGTTGATAAACGCTGGCGCAACCCTGGAAGACGTGTACGCGGCGAAACCCACTGCCGATTACGATGCGGCAAAAGGCGATAACACCGGATTTATCAATCGGGCCTATATGAGCTTGACCCACAAAGTGGTTGACTGAACGCCGCACCGTACACTGTCATCAGATACTGCCCGTTTTTGTCATCAAGCCGCCACCGATGATCTGAAATGTCATGTCTACGTGATCCTTTGCGTCATTGAGTGGCGAGTGTGGCTCACTGATACTGGCACCCTACAATTCCTACCCCACCACGGAGGGCTGTAACTGTGTCGCAACCGGAAATCCTCAACCAGGCGTTTGAGCTTGGCTTTACCTACACTCGCTCCACCGGACCGGTGGTCGGTCGCTTCCTGACGGAACTGAAGAATCGCAACATCGTCGGCATCAAGGCCAGTGATGGCCGGGTGGTGGTGCCGCCCATGGAGTACGACCCGGTGACCGCCGAGGAGCTCAGTGAGTTCGTCGAGGTGGGACAGGCGGGCGTGATCGTCAGTTTCGCCTGGGTCAAGGAACCCCGCGGAGCACACCCCATGCAGGTGCCCTTTGCCTGGGCGATGATTAAACTCGATGGCGCGGATGTACCGATGATCCATTGCGTGGCTGCCGCCAAAGAGAGTGATATCGCCACCGGCGCGCGCGTGCAGGCGGTGTGGGCAGATGAAACTATCGGCTTCATCACCGATATTCGCTGCTTCAAACTGGTATAGGAGAGAGCAGGATATGAGCGACGAACAGGAAGTGATCACCGTTATTAACGCGCCGGTCTACCTCAAATACAATTTTACTGCCGGAGGTGCCCCGTCACGGTTTCTCGCCCAGATCAAGAAAGGGGTTTTGACCGGTCAGCGCTGCCCGCAGTGTGCTGCGGTGTATGTCCCACCGCGCGGCTCCTGCGCCGCCTGCGGTGTGCCCACTGAGGAAGAGGTGGTGCTATCCCATAAAGCGACCGTGCAGTCCTTTACCATAGTGTCCATCCCGATCCCCAATAACCCGATTCAGCCGCCCTTTGTCATAGCCAATGTGGTGCCGGACGGCGCCAACATCTCCTTCATCCACCTGTTGAGCGAATGTGTGAACGAGGAAGTACACATCGGCCAGCGCGTGCAGGCCGTGTGGAAACCCCAAGAGGAATGGACGTACGCCATGGACAACATCCGCTATTTCAAGCCCATCGATGAACCCGATGTGCCCGTGGACATAATAGGTAAATTGCCTGTCACCGGCTGGGAGGGCTAAGTAATGAAACAAATTGCAATAGTGGCTTACCAGCAGTCTGACAGTGTCTCTTACGTGGGTGCGGTCAACGAGGTGGAACTGATCATGCCGGTGCTGGCACGCACCTTCAAGCAGGTTGGCCTCAACAACGCGCAGGATGTGGATTTCGTGTGCTCCGGCAGTTGCGACTACCTGCAGGGTGCGGCCTTCGCCTTCGTGGCCGGGGTTGACGCCCTCGGTGCGGTGCCGCCGATCAAGGAATCCCATGTGGAGATGGACGCGGCCTGGGCCTTGTATGAGTCAATCCTCAAGATTCGTATGGGGCAGGCTGATTCGGCGCTGATTTACGGCTTCGCCAAGTCCTCCCCCGGGGAGTTGCCTATTGTTCTGTCCCAGCAGCTTGATCCCTATTATCTAGCGCCCCTGTGGATCGACAGTATTTCCATGGCGGCGATGCAGGCGCGCCTGATGTTGGATCAGGGCCTGATCACTGAGCGTGATATGGCCGACGTGGTATCCCGCTCGCGGCGCAATGCCATGGGTAATCAGCACGCCCAGCTGTCCGGGGATATTTCTGCCGACGAACTACTGGCTCAGCCCACCTACGTGTCGCCGCTGCGTAAGGGCGATTGTTGCCCGGTATCCGACGGCGCCAGCGCAGTAATCATTGCCACGGTAGAACAGGCCAAGGAGTGGGGCGTGCCCTACGTGATCATCAGCGGTATCGACCACTGCATTGAAACCCACAACCTGGGTATGCGCGACCTCACCGATTCTGTGTCCACGCGCACCGCCGCACAGCGCGCTGGTATGCAGGCGGGCAAGGTGGATGTGGCGGAACTGTATGCGCCATTCAGTCACCAGGAAATCATTCTCTCCCGCGCCCTGGGCCTGGGTAGGGACACCAGCATCAACCCCAGCGGCGGTGTGCTGGCAGGGAACCTGATGATGGCCTCGGGCCTGTCCCGCATCGGTGAAGTGTTCAACCGTATTGTGAGCGGCGACGCACAGCGAGGTATCGCACACGCGACCTCAGGCCCCTGCCTGCAGCACAACCTGGTAACCGTCTTGGAGAAAGCGTAATGGCGAATTTGGCAGCGGTGGTCGGCATTGGCCAGACCAAATACACTACCAAACGGCTGGATGTGTCGATAGCGGGACTGGTGCGCGAGGCGGCGGTAAACGCCCTGCAGGACGCAGACCTCACCTGGGACGACATCGAAGCTGTGATCATCGGCAAAGCCCCCGACATGTTCGAGGGCGTCATCATGCCGGAAGCCTACCTGACGGATGCCCTGGGCTGTAACGGCAAACCCATGTTGCGCGTGCACACCGCCGGTTCCGTGGGCGGCTCCACCGCGCTGGTGGCGGCGTCTCACGTGCAAAGCGGCATGTTCAAGCGCGTGCTGACGGTCTCCTTTGAGAAGCAGTCAGAGTCCAACGCAATGTGGGCACTGTCCAATCCCCAGCCTTTTTCCACCCACCTCAACGCGGGCGCGGGCGGTTACTTCGCGCCCATCATCCGCGAGTACATGCGCCGTTCCAAGGCGCCGTATAACGTGGGCATCAAGGTGGCGGTGAAGGATCGCCTGCACGGCGCGCGCAATCCGCTGGCACATTTGCAGAAGCCGGACATCACCATGCAGGAAGTGGAGGACTCATTTATGTTGTGGGACCCGATCCGCTTCCTGGAGTCGTGCCCCTCCTCGGATGGCGCCTGCGCCATGGTCATAGCCAATGAGGAGCTGGCGAAGAAGTCACCCAAACCGCCGGCCTGGATTCGCGGCGGCGCCATGCGCTCGGAGCCGACCACTTTCGCCGGTCGCAATGAGGTCAATCCGCAGGCCGGTCGCGACTGCGCAGCGGATGTCTACAAACAGGCGGGCATCACCAACCCGCGCAAGGATCTTGATTGCGCAGAAGTGTATGTACCCTTCAGTTGGTACGAGCCGATGTGGCTGGAAAACCTCGGCTTCGCTGCGGAAGGGGAGGGCTGGAAACTGACCATGTCCGGCGCCACCTCGCTGGACGAGGGCGGTGATATTCCCTGGAACTGCTCCGGCGGTGTGCTGTCGTCCAATCCCATTGGTGCGTCCGGTATGATCCGCTTTGCCGAGGCAGCGCGGCAGGTGCGCGGTGACGCCGGGGCACATCAAGTGGAAGGGGCAAAACTGGCGTTGGGACATGCCTACGGTGGCGGCGCGCAGTTTTTTTCGATGTGGGTCGTGGGTTCGCAGAAAACTTAATGGGGTCAAAACTTAATGGGGTCAGAGCCCTTTTTTCCTAAGGAAAAAAGGGCTCTGACCCCATTTCAGGAGAGATGACATGGCCAAGCACTATAATATCGCCGACCTCTATGAGATGGTGGCAGACAAGGTACCGACACGCAGCGCCTTGGTGTGTGGTGCGCAGCGTGCCACGTATGCAGAGCTGGAGCAGCGGGCTAACAAGCTGGCTCACTATCTCACCGCGCAGGGCGTAAAAGCCGGGGACCATGTGGGACTCTATCTGTACAACTGCAACGAGTACCTCGAAGGTATGCTCGCCTGCTTCAAAATTCGCGCAGTACCTATCAACGTCAACTACCGTTATGTGCAGGATGAGCTGCTGTACATTTTTGAAAACGCACACATGGTCGGGTGTATCCACAATCAGGAATTCATCCCCCATATCAATGAAGTGCGAAAGTCCGTACCTGACCTAAAAACGTTTATCTACGTGAAGGATGACTCCGGTTGTGACCCCGCATTGATTGGCGCCGTAGAGTACGAAGCCTGCATGACGGGACAGAGCGATAAGCGCGATTTTGCCGAGCGCGCGGACGATGACCTGTTCATCCTCTATACCGGCGGCACCACCGGTATGCCCAAGGGCGTGATGTGGCCGCACAAGGCGGTATTTTTTGCGGCCATGGGCGGCGGTGGCTGGTTTCACCCCGACGGCGCGATCAGTGATCCGCAGCAGATTGCCGGACGCGTGGGCGACTTCGCGATAGTCGGTATGGCGCTGGCGCCGCTGATGCACGGCGCCTGCTGGTGGTATGCGTGTATCCAACTGTTGGCGGGCAACTCGGTGGTGCTCAATCCAAGCCGCTCCCTGGTGGGCGAGGATGTTTGGGATATCGTCGCGCAAGAGAAGGTGAATTCCATCTCCATCGTCGGCGATGCCATGGCGGTACCCTTGCTGGATGCACTGGACTCCAATGCACAGCGCTGGGACCTGAGTGCCGTGTTCAGTATCGGCTCCGGCGGTGCGGTGTTCTCCGAAAGCAAGCAGGAGGCGTTCCGCCAGAGTTTCCCCAATGTGTTCATCTCCAATTCTTTCGGCTCCTCCGAGAGCGGCAACATGGGCTTCGACGGCGGCGGTAAGAAAGGCCAGGGCCTGGGTAACGTCATCAAGAGTGAATTCATGTCGGTGATCAGCGATGTCGAAGGCGAGCCACATCGCCACGTGGAGCGCGGCGAAATGGGTATCTTCGCGCGCAGTGGCCACATTCCTGTCGGCTACTACAATGACCCGGTCAAGACTGCTAAAACGATTGTCACCGTGGATGGCAAACCGTGGTTGCTGCTAGGTGATGAAGCGCGCCGTGAGGACGACGACAGCATCACGGTGTACGGTCGCGGTTCCAACTGCATCAACTCCGGCGGCGAGAAGATTTTCCCGGAAGAAGTAGAGCAAGCACTCAAGGCCAACCCCGATATTTTCGACTGCCTCGTGGTCGCCACACCGGATGAGCGCTTCGGCAGCCGCGTTACGGCAGTGGTGGCTGTGCGCGGTGGCGCTGCATTGAGTCTAAATGGCGTGCAGGAACACGCGCGCAAACACATTGCTGGCTACAAAGTGCCGCGCGAATTGCACGTGGTCGACGAGGTCCCGCGTGCGCCCAGCGGCAAACCGGCGTATCCCAAGGCGCTGGAAATTGCCCTGGCGGGGAAGCACAAGGTCGGTTGACTAAGTAATTGGGGTCAGAGTAAAAATGGGCAAGACTATTTTTACTCTGACCCCAATTACTTGGCGGTTGGCAGACGGTATCCGAGAGCTAAGGAATCGAGTCAAGCACCCAATAAGGTATTCATCGAAACAGAAGGTAGTACACATGACCGAACTGAGTATCAGCACCAAAAACTGCATCGTGGAGCAGGAGGGCGCTGTACTGATTGTCACCCTCAATCGCCCCGAGGCGAAGAATGCTTTCAGCCCCGAAATGCTGTTGGGCCTGTACAAGGCATGGCGGTTGCTGGACGAGGACGACACATTGATGTGCGCCATCCTCACCGCCAACGGCGACACCTTTTGCGCGGGCATGGACCTCAAGGCCGGTGCTGACGGTGAACATCGCTCCACCGATGAGTTTATGGAGTTGATGGGCACGGTGCCAAATATTCACTGGCAGGCCCTGCTGCGCGACAACCGCCCCAACAAGCCCTTGATCCTCGCGGTAGAGGGTTATGCACTGGCTGGTGGTACGGAGATACTGGCCGGCACCGACATCCGTGTCGCCGCTGAGGACGCCACCTTCGGCGTCACTGAAGTCGCCCGCGGCCTCTATCCGATGGCGGGCTCGAGTGTTCGCCTGCCGCGGCAGATTCCCTATTGCCTGGCGGCTGAGATCCTGCTGTTGGGTCGCCACGTCACGGCACGTGAAGCGTTGGACTGGGGCCTGGTCAATCGCCTGGTGCCCAAGGGTCAGGCGCTAGTGGAGGCGAAGAAGATTGCCGCGCAGATCTGCGAGACGGGTCCGCTGGCACTGCGCGCGATTACCCGGTCGCTGCGCGAGATTCAGTGTGACGTGAAGGAAGCGGATGCCATGCTGCTCTCAGATGAACTGGCCACTCCGGTGTTTGCGTCGCAGGATGCGCGCGAAGGGATGAAGGCATTCAAGGAAAAGCGTAAGGCCAATTTCACTGGCAAGTAGGAGATTGTTCATGACCGACAGAGCTGCCATTTTTGACGAGATCGTCGCTGCGCGCCATTCTTTACGCGCCTTCCTGCCGCAGCCGGTTGACGCCGCTACCCTGGCGACAATTTTTTCCGTGGCGCAGCGTGCCCCCAGTAATTGCAACAGCCAGCCGTGGATTACGCACGTGGTGTCCGGTACAAAACTGGAAGCGCTGCGCACCGAGATGCCGCAGCGCTTTGCGGCAGGAAATATGAGTATGGATTTTCCCTATGACGGCGTTTACCAGGGAGTGTACAAAGAGCGCCAGTACGGTGCGGCGCAATCCCTGTACTCTGCGGTGAAACTGACACGGGAAGACAAAGTAGGTCGCAATGTACAATTCATGCGTAACTTCACTTTCTTCGATGCGCCGCATGTGGCCTTCCTGTTCCTGCCTGAGCCATTCGGCTTACGCGAAGCGGCGGACCTGGGCATGTACGCCCAGACACTGATGCTGACGCTGACTGCACACGGCCTGGGCAGTTGCCCGCAGACCGCGCTCAGCTTCCAGGCGGACTTCGTGCGCGAGCAACTTGGACTGGATGCCAGTAATAAACTGCTGTTCGGCCTGTCCTTCGGCTATCCGGATTGGGATGCGCCCGCCAATACCTGTGTTACTGATCGTGCTACTGGCACTGATGCAGTGACTTTTCACTCCTAGTCTACAGCGGGTACTACCATGACGGAACTGATACTCACCGACAATCGTGACGGTGTGCTGGTGGTGACGCTGAATCGCCCCGCCAAGAAAAATGCCATCAATACCGAAATGTGGGCGGGCCTGCGCGACACGTTCCGCGCGGCCGCTGTAGATGACGACGTGGTGTGTGTGTTGCTGTGTGGCGCTGGCGAAAATTTTTCCGCCGGTGTGGACCTGGCGAGCTTCGGCGACGTCGGGACAGGTGAGGAGCACCCTTTTGAGTCTGCTGCGCGCGCGGTGGTGGAATTCGATAAGCCATTGGTGGCAGCGGCCCAGGGTGTCGCCATCGGCGGCGGTGCCACGGTGTTGTTTCATGCCGACATCGTGTATGTCGGCCAGAGCCTACGCTTGCGTCTGCCGTTCGCCAGCCTGGGTGTGGTGCCGGAGTGGGGCAGCAGCTATATGCTGCAGGCCAATATCGGCGCGCAGCGTGCGGCGGAATTGTTTTATACCGCGCAATGGGTGGATGCCGACAAGGCGTACGATTGCGGCATTGCCGCAGCGGTACTACCCGACGTCGACCTGTTCGAGCATGCACTCACCAAGGCGCGGGAAATTGCCCAGTGGCCAGTAAACTCCCTGCGAGAAATCAAACGCAGCCTGCGTTTGCATCACCTGACTGCATTGGATGTCGCTATCAAGGCCGAGCAAGCGGGGATGCAGCGCCAGGTCGGCTCGCCGGAAAATATTGAGGCGATTACCGCATTTATGGAAAAGCGCCCGCCGAATTTTCGGAAATCCTAGAATCCTAGGGCTCTGACCCCTACCAGGCAGCCACCACGACCACCGGCACACCGTTCACCACGCTGGTGCCGGAGGGGACGTCCATCTCGTTGTCGTCCACCAGGTCGTTGGCGGAAATGCCGGGCGTTTTACCGCTGGCGATGGCTTGCTGCGTGTCCTTGTAATTGTGTCCAAAACCGTGAGGCAGGCTGACCACGCCGGGCATGATGCTGTCGGTGATTGTAACTTCCGCCTCGAATTCGCCTACCTTCGATGTAATCCTCGCCATGCCGCCCGTGCTGACGCCGATGCGCTGCGCATCCTGCGGATTGAGTAGCAGGGTGCAGCGGTTCTTGCCGCGCGCAAAGTTATTCAGGTTGTGTAGCCAGGAGTTCATATCCCGAATGTGGCGGCGGCCAATCAGTAGCATGTGATCGCCGGGGCCTTTCTCCAGCGCCAGGTGCAAGCGGGCGAGATCAGCGGTGATGATGTCTGGCGCAATATTGATGCGCTTGTTTTTGGTTGCCAGTAATGCAGGCAGGCGCGGCTGCAGCGGCCCGAGGTCGATACCGTGTGGAGACTGTTTGAGCTGCGCCAGGGTGAGGCCTTCGCCGTCAAACTTATCGCCATAGGGTCCCGCCCGCAGCATGATATCGAGCAGGCGTTCCGGCCCCTCGTGCGCCGCCGTTTTTTGCTTGATGTCATCCACCGATAAATGCGCCAGTTCCGGGGCGTTGGCCTGTAGTTGCGCGATCATGCCATCGAGCATCATGGCGTCCAGGTCGGCGCGCGACATGCCGTGCATGCGCGCCGTGACCTCATTGATGATCTGCCACTGGTCGAGTGCTTCTGGCTGCGAGGCGAAGACCTGCGGCGAGTAATGCGCGAAGTTGCGCACGCAGGTTGCGCTGAACAGGAAATCGTAATTACTGTGTTCCAGTTGGGTGGTGGAGGGGATAATGATATCGGCCTGGCTGGTGGTCTCGTTAATGTAAAAATCAAAGGCCACCATAAAATCGAGTGTGTCCATCGCTGCGTGTATACGCTTGCCGTTGGGCACACTCAGCACCGGGTTGCCTGCGACGGTGATCAGGGCGTGCACCTGGTGTTCACCGCGCAGCTCCATTTCCTCGGCCATTAACGAGGCGGGCAGCATGCCCATGTATTCCGGAAAGCCACGCGCTTTGGACTGCCAGCGGTTATAGCCCAGTTCCGGCGGCGCGGATGCCGGGTCGTTATGGGCGGTGGCGGGGCGGGGAAACATGGCACCGCCCGTGGCATCAAGGCGACCGGTCAGGATATTAACCACATCCACCAGCCACGACGCCAGCGTGCCAAATTGCTGGGTACACAGACCAACGCGGCCGTACAACACGGGTGCGCTGGCACTGCAAAAATCATTGACCAGTTGACGTAGGCGCGCCGCAGGCACGCCGGTAATGTCGGCCACAGCCTCCGGTGAGTAGGGCGCACTGAGGGCTGCAAGCGTTTCGATACCATCGGTGAAGTCGGCTAATCTGCCCGGCGTGACTCTGTTAGTGGCAGATAACTCATGCACAAACGCCAGCAGCAGAAAGGCATCTGTGCCCGGTCGTATGAAGAGGTGCTGGTTGGCGACATCTGCCGTTTCCGTACGACGTGGGTCGATCACCACCACACTGCCACCGCGCTGCTGAATGGCCTTCAGGCGGGTTTCGATATCGGGTGCTGACATCAGTGAGCCCTGCGACACCATGGGGTTGCCGCCCATACACACGAAGAAATCGGTATGGTCGATGTCGGGAATGGGAAATACCCAGCCGTTGCCATAGAGCAATTCGCAGCCGAGGTTTTTCGGTTGTTGGTCGACTGAGCCGGCGGAGAAGAAGCGCTGCGTGTTGAGCATGGTGATAAACAGCTGGGTATAGATCTGGGTGCTGAAGTTGTGGCCGTTTGGGTTGCCGTAGTACATGGCGATGGCGTCTTTGCCAAAGGTGTCGCGGATAGCAGCGAGTCGGCTTGCTGTTTCAGTCAGCGCCTCCTCCCAACTGATTTCCTGCCACTTGCCCGCGATTTTCTTGACTGGTTTGGTGAGTCGCTCGGGGTCCTCATAGATGTAACGAAAGGCCTGTGACTTGGCGCACACATAGCCTCTGGAGCGGTGATTGTCCGGGTCGCCCTTGATAGAAATGACCTGCCTGGCCTGGCGATCCACTTCCAGCACCAGTCCGCAGCTGGCTTCGCAGGTGGGACAGCTACGGTAAATCGTCTCCGTGGTCATGCCGATGCCTCGTTGAATGGATACTGGAATCACCGCCGCCTTGATGATAGCTGAAATACAAACGACAGTTGTATCCAGTGGGCTATATTGACATACCAGGCCGAGTGATCTGCCCGGTGCCAGTGCTCGTATAATCCACCACTGCAACAGCCTAATCAAAACAAGGAACACAACGTGAAATTTGCCTACCACGCCACGATGTCCCCGCCCGACCAATTCCTGCCGCTGGCCCAAGCCGCAGAAGCCGCGGGGTTCGATACCTTTACCTTTCCGGACAGCATTTGCTATCCGAAGGAAGGGTCAGACGTTTACCCCTACAACGACGATGGCACCCGCGAGTTTCTGGACGGTGTACCCTTCCTGGAGCCCTTCATCGCCATTCCCTACCTGGCCGCTAAAACCGAGAAGCTGCGCTTCACCACCTCAGTCATAAAGCTCGCCATTCGCCAGCCTGTGATCGTTGCCAAGCAGCTCTCCAGCCTCGGTGTCATGATCGGGGACCGCTTTGGTTTCGGTGTGGGCATTAGTCCCTGGCCGGAAGATTTCCTGGCCGCGCAGATTCCCTGGGAAAATCGTGGCAAGCGTATGGACGAAATGATGCAGATCATTAACGGTTTGATGAGCGGGGAGTATTTCGGTTACGACGGTGAGATTTTTCAGCTGGACCCCATCAAACTGTGCCCGGTGCCTGATCACCACATCCCGCTGTTGGTTGGCGGTCATGCTAAACCCGCGCTGCGCCGTGCTGCGCAACTGGGCGATGGCTGGATCTCTGCTGGCTCGTCGCTGATGGAATTACAGCAAATGATTGGCGACATTCAGGCACTGCGCAAGGAGTGTGGCCGCGACCACCTCCCGTTCGAATACCATGCCATGACTGAGGCTGCTTATTCAGTAGACGGTTTGCACAATCTGATAGATGCCGGGGTAACGGAGGTCATCATCGCCTTTCGCAATCCCTATGATGCGGAGCCGGACACCCAAACCGTCGAGCAGAAAATTGGCATGATCAACTGGTACGCGGAAAACGTGATACTGCCTTACCGCAACGCGTGAGGCTGGCACAATCCCATCAGGTGGCGACAGGACAGGAGCGGCGCGCGTTGTTCAGAGTTGGGAAGGTTTGGTGGCTGTGACTGTTGCCTGCACCGGATCGCGTGCGCCGACCAGGCGCGCAAGTTTGGGTTTTATCCACAGCTCAAAGTCATCGATCACTTCATAGACCACCGGCACCAACACCAGGGACAGCAGGGTGGAACTGATCAGGCCGCCGATAACAGCGATGGCCATTGGTGAGCGAAATGCGCCGCCTGCGCCGATCGCAAGCGCAGTTGGTAGCATCCCCGCCGCCATCGCCACCGTGGTCATGACAATGGGGCGGGCGCGCTCGCGGCAGGCGCGCAGGATAGCGTCGTGCTGGGTAGCGCCCGCACGCTCAGCCTCGATGGCGAACTCCACCAGCAGGATGGAGTTTTTGGCCGCCAGGCCCATGAGCATCAGTAAACCGATGAGCGCAGACAGCCCCAGTTCGTATTGCGCGATCAGCAGCCCCGCGAATGCGCCAGCGAGCGACAGTGGCAGCGCGGTCAGAATGGTGATGGGTTTGAAGAAGCTGTGAAACAGCAGCACCATCACTGCAAATATCAGCGCGACGCCGGCCAGCATGGCGTTACTGAAGCCAGTGAACAACTCGCTTAAGCGCTCGCTGTCACCGTAAGGCGGTTGCGTGATGCCTTTGGGCAGTGCCTGCATGATAGGAAGAGCGGCAATGGCCTTGTTCGCGTCGCCCAGCGAGATACCATTGAATTCCGCTTCCACGATCGCGCGCCGTTGCCGATCATAGCGATCTATCCTGGCGACACCCGCCTGGAAGGAGAGGGTAGCCACTGCCGATAAGGGTATCAACTTGCCGGAGGCGGTGGGTACCCGCAGGTTACCCAGGGTGGACAGATCGGCGCGCGCTTCGTCGGGCAGCCGCACCCGGATTGAGACACGTTGGTCGCCGGTATTGAACTTGGCGGTATTCGAATCAACGTCGCCCAGGGTGGCGACACGTGCGATGGCGCCCAGCGCCTCGGCGCTAACGCCCAGCCGCGCGGCCTCGTCGGGTTTGGGTGTGATAACGAGTTCCGCTCCGGGTCGCGGTGTGCGTTGGTGCACGTTACTTAAACCTGGCACGTCGCGCATCTGGCGTTCCAGTGCCAGGGCGGTGGCCTCCAGCTGCGGGATGTCATCACCTGCAAGGACTATCTGGATGGTAGTGCTGCCGCCGCCACCATTTTGCGTATAACCGATCCGGATATCCGGGATACTCATCAGCAGGGGCAGCAGTGCTTCCTGGTAATGCTGGGTCGTTTGGGTTCGATCAGGCGAGAGCAATATTGTCACGCTGCCAGAGCGGAGATTGCCGTCCAGGCTGTCTGAACCCACCAGCGTAAATACCGTTTCCACTTCGGGTCGTGCCAGCAGCTTGCGCGTCAGCAATTCGCTGCTGCCACGCATGTCGGTCAATGTCGCTCCAGGCGCGCCCTCCACACTCATCTGGATGATGCCGTTGTCTTCCGGCGGTGTTACGCCAACCGGCAGCATGGCGGCGAGAAACAGTGAACCGATGGTGAGCCCCGCCCCTGTCGCCAGTGACAGCCAGCGGTGCGCCAGCGCGAAATCCAGTGTCCGGCGATACAAGCCCTCGAAAGGTGGTGGTGGTTGGGGATTTTTTGCCGGCAGAATGAAATAGGCGGCCAACAACGGCGTCAACATCCGTGCCACCAGCAGCGAGAACAGCACGGCGATGGCGACGGTAAAACCGAACTCCTTGAAGAACTGTCCCGCGAAGCCACTCATGAAAGCCACCGGGAGAAACACCACAACGATCGTCAGTGTCGTGGCCAGCACGGCGAACCCGATCTGGTCGGCACCTTCCATCGCGGCGTCGTAGGGATTTTCCCCGGCCTCAACCCGCTTCTGGATATTTTCGATTTCAACGATGGCGTCGTCCACGAGAATACCGATAACCAGGGTCAGCGCGAGCAGCGTTATCATGTTGAGGCTAAAGCCCATGTAATGCATGACCGCGAAGGCTGGAATGAGTGAGAGTGGCATGGCCAGTGCGGTGATCACGGTAGCCCGCCAGCTGCGCAGAAACAGGAACACCACCAGGGCTGCCAGCACCATCCCCTCAATCAGTGAATGCAGCGTTGCGGTAAAACTGTCCTGGGTACCGATAGCCACGGAATAGACCTGCTGGAACTGCAAATCGGGGAATTCCAGCGCCAACTGCGCGGTGGCGTGCTCAATTTCGCGCGCGACCGCCACATCGGACGCCTTCGGTGTTTTCATCACCTGAAAGCCGACTACGGAGCGGCCATTGAGATCGGCAAAGCCGCGCCGTTCGGCGGCACCGCTGGCTACCGTGGCCACGTCGGAGAGACGAATGTCACGCCCCGCGCTGGTCGATAACACCATGTCACCGAGGGACTCGATAGTGTCAGCCGCACCGAGTACCCGCACCGTCTGCTCTCTTCCACCCACGGTAGCGCGACCACCGGGAACATCGATGCTGGCGCTGCGCAAGGCATCATTTATCTGTGGCGCGGTAAGGCCAAGGGCCTCCAGCCGCTCGGGATTCAGCGTGACATTGATCTCGCGGTCGATCCCACCGACCCGCTTGACCTGTGCCACGCCCTGTTGTGTGACCAGACGCCGGGCGATGACGTCGTCTACCAGCCAGCTCAATTCGAGGTCTGACTGGTCTGTACCTGATACGGCATAGGTGACAACCGGCATGGAATCAATTTCAAAGCGCTCGACGATGGGCTCTTCCGCGCCGCGTGGCAGGTTGCTGCGAATGCGATCGATAGCAGCTCGCACTTCGTCCGTGGACTTTTGTGGATCCGCGCCGATTTCGAAGTCCACGTACGTCATTGACAAGCCCTGGGTCACTGTCGAGTTGACGTGATCGACGTTGGCCAGATTGGAGACGGCGGCTTCGACCTCATCGGTGATCTGTGTCTCGACCTCGCTGGCCGCCGCGCCGGGCAAGGTGATATTGACTTTTACCAACGGGAAGGACACGTCGGGGAAGAGTTTTATCGGCAGCGCGGAATAGCCGATGACGCCGGCCACCATCAGCGCGATAAAGAGTACAGCCACCGGAATGGGATGGCGGATGGACCAGGAGGAAATGCCGAGTTTCATCGGGTGATATCCGCTGTAGGCGGCGTTGCATTTTGTTCGGGCGTCACTTGCTTGGGCTCCACGGGATTGACGAGATCCCCCTCCAGCAGTGACACGCCACTGCCCAGCGCGACCAGCGTACCGACCGGCGGTCCCTGCACGAGAGCGACAAAGCCCGCCTCCCGGGTGCCGGTCCGCACCGACACGGGGTGTGCGCGATTGGTGTCATCGATGGTGATGAGCCGGGGACCATCGGCCTCCCACTGCACAGCTCTTTCCGCCACTGCGGGAACGGGTATCGCCGCGCGATTAAAGGCCACGCGGGCATAGCCGCCCACCCGCAATTGCGGATTGGGGGCCAGGCTGACACGCACCCGACCCAGTTTTGTCTGTGGGTCAACGCGCGGGGAAATCAGCCTGACGGTGCCCTGGATACTTTCCCCGGAAGGGATGCTGACGGTGGCGGTGTCGCCGGGCGCGATCCTGGCCAGCGCGTCCTCTGGCACCTCGGCATCGAGTTCTACCAGATTATCCCGTGCGATTCGAAACATCGGTTGGGAGAGGCTCGCGCCATCCCCGGGACGAATGCTGCGCTCCAGTACGACGCCGTCCACAGGTGCCCGCACTACCAACCGCTGCTCCTGTGTAAGGAGCTCGTCGAGTTGTGCGCGGGAGACTCCAACCGCGGCTTCCGCTGTCCTGGCCTGGAAACGACGGGCCGCGATCTGTTCAGCCGACATCACGTTTTTAGCATCAAACGTCTTGACGCGATCCGCCTCGGCGCGTGACTGCTCGGCTACCGCTGTCGCCTGGGCCAGGGCCGCTTTGGCCTGATCGATCCTGGCCTGCAGCAAGCCTGAGTCAATCCGGGCCAGTGGCTGTCCCTTGCTGACCTGGGCGCCTTCTTCCACCAGGACCTCGGCAACCTGGTAACCGGCAACTTCGGGGCCGACGGCCGCCTCCTCGCGCGGTAACAGGACGCCGGAGGCGGTCAGCTGTTCCGCGATCGGCAGCTGTACAATGCGCGTCACGCTCACGGTGGGTGCCGTGAGAGCTGATGGGATGGTCTTGCTTACCTCCGACTCCTGCGCGCAGGCCAGCAGCAATAAAGTGGCCAGGGACACTGCAAGGGTACTTTTCATAGTTCGGTAGCTCGTTTGCCCGGCTCTATTGCGCGCTGACATCATGCCTTATTCCTGCGGTTGCACGAAGTCGGACACCTCGAGATTAAAGCCGGACAGTGCATTAAAGTGCACCGGCGCCGACATCAGGCGCATCTTGCCTACGCCGAGGCGCTTGAGGATTTGTGAGCCGGTGCCGATGACACGGTAATTCTGCACACCCGCAAAACTGCCAGTACCCGCAACGCTGGTTGGTTCCGGGAATTGCAGGACTTCCGCCAGCTGTTCCTGTGCGCTGACATGCTGTCCGATCAGCACCACTGCGCCGTTATCTTCTGCGGCAATACGCTCCATGGCGCGGCGGTAGGACCAGCCGGGGTCGCCGCCTTTGATGCGGGTGCCCAGTACATCGCGCAGCGCGTTGACAGTTTGCACCCGTACCAGCGTTACCCGCTGCTCGTCGATGATGCCGCGCGTCAGTGCATAGTGCACGGTGTCGTCGATCAGGTCCAGGAAGGTGTGCAATTCGAACTCGCCGAATTCCGTCAATACCGTTTTGCGATCGCGCAACTCAATCGATTGTTCGTGCAGCGCGCGGTATTCAATCAGGGCCGCGATGGTGCCCATGCGCAAATCATGCTTGAGCGCAAACGCTTCCAGTTGCGGGCGGCGCGCCATGGTGCCATCTTCATTCATGATTTCAACAATGAGAGCTGCAGGCTCAAAGCCCGCCATGCGGGCAAGGTCGACACCAGCTTCGGTATGTCCGGCCCGACGCAACACCCCGCCGGGCTTGGCGACTAGTGGAAATATGTGTCCTGGTTGGGCGATATCAGCCGGTGTGGCATTGGCCGCCACAGCCGTGCGCACAGTGTGCGCACGCTGTATCGAACTGATGCCGGGACCTTTGCGTTCGGCGGCGTCAATGGAAACAGTGAAGTTGGTTTCATGCTGCGAGCGGTTGTCGCGCACCATCAGCGGAAGTTGCAGCTGCCTGGCCCGTTCCACGGTAATGGGCATGCAGATCAAGCCGCAGGCCTCGCTGGAAAAAAAGGTAATAATCTCAGGCGTAACCGCTTGTGCGGCGATAATCAGATCGCCTTCATTCTCCCGGTCCTCATCATCCATCAGGATGACCATTTTGCCTGCGCGGATATCATCGAGAATATCCGGGACGCTACTTAGTGCCATGTTGCTGCCTCCAGTGGACGTGACGCGCAGGCGCGCGCTGCAGTTTTCAATTAGAGCAGTTCGATGGCGACGGCTGTGGCCTCGCCGCCGCCAATGCACAGCGCTGCGACACCGCGTTGCAAGCCACGTTGGCGCAGTGCGTACATCAGTGTAACGATAATGCGCGAGCCGGTGGAGCCAATGGGATGGCCCTGGGCGCAGGCGCCGCCGTTGACGTTGACCTTGGCGTGATCCAGGCCCAGATCTTCCATGGCTATCATGGTCACCATGGCGAACGCTTCATTAATTTCAAACAGGTCTACATCGCCCACTGTCCAGCCGGTCTTGCCCAGCAGTTTGCGGATGGCACCAATGGGTGCAATGGTGAACTCACCAGGTGCCTGGCTGTGACGCGCATGGGCCAGCATGCGCGCCATGGGTTTGAGGCCCTTGGCCTGCGCCTGTACTGCGCTCATTAGCAGCAGGGCGCTGGCACCGTCGGAGATTGAACTGGCGTTGGCGGCGGTGATCGAGCCTTCAGGCGCGAAGACCGGGCGCAGCGTCGGAATTTTATCCAGTATCGCCTTGTGCGGTTGTTCATCGTCGGTCACCACGATCTCGCCTTTGCGTGTGCTTACCGTAACAGGCGCAATCTCCGCGCGCAGCGCGCCGTCGTCGATGGCGCGTTTGGCGCGCCGCAGTGACTCGATGGCGAACGCGTCCATCTGCTGCCGGGTGATGCCGCGCTGGTCTGCCGTCTCCTGCGCGAAGCTGCCCATGGCGCGACCGGTGTAGGCGTCCTCGAGGCCGTCGATGAACAGGTGATCGCCGACGCTCTTGTGGCCGGAGCCGATACCGCCGCGCGCGCCGGGCAGCAGATGGGGCGCGCGGCTCATGCTTTCCATGCCGCCGGCGATCACCGCCGAATTGGTGCCCGCCACAATGCTGTCGTAGGCAAAGATAGCGGCCTGCATGCCGCTGCCACAGGCCTTGTTGACGGTGACCGCGCCGGCAGAGGTGGGGATTCCGGCACCGATGGCGGCCTGGCGGGCGGGGCACTGTTTGAGGGCGGCGGGCAGCACACAGCCCATGAACACTTCGTCGATGTCGCCAGCTTGGATACCACTGCGCGCCAGCGTTGCAGCGATGGCCGTGGCAGCCAGTTCCGGTGCTGGAACCTCGGACAGGGAGCCCAGCAAGCCCCCCATGGGCGTGCGCGCTCCGTCGATAATGACGACTGAATCTGTGCTCATGGTGAGCCTCTATTGCGTTGCGGTCAGTGGTGTGGGTGAAGGGCGAAAAGGCGTTTTGCGCCAGCCCGAAAAGGGCGCCAATTTAGCCATACACTGGCGTTTTTCTCAAGGCCGCAGCGGTACCTCCGGGTTGAACAGTTTGCCGCGCACGGCCGCCCGATATTGCAACGGACTCATGCCGCTGTGGTGCCGAAACAGCTGGGAAAAATAACTCACATCCTGTATGCCCTGTTGCCAGGCGATGTCACCCACAGTGAGGTTGCTGTGACGCAGTAGCTCCTTGGCCGCTGTAATCCGCAGACTCTGCAGGTAGGACAGGGGTGTCATGCCAGTGGCGCGTTTGAAGCGTCGGTTCAGGGTGCGCGGCGTCAGGCGTAACTGTGTGGCCAGCAGTGCCATGGACACGGGGGACGACAGTCGTGACTGCAGCCACTGCTGCGCTTGCGCGACCACCTCGTCATGGTGCGAGCTATCCGCTTCATTCTGGTAGGCGGCCGCGCGAAAACTGCGGCGGATCTCCGGTGAAAACTGATTCTCCACCGCGCGCGCAATCTGGCTGCCAAACCATTCCTCTACAATGTGTACCATGAGGTCGGCGATGGAATTCACACTGCCCACGCAGTAGATGTTGTCGCTCTGGGTAATCAGGTGGCGGGTTTTCAGGTCCACGGCAGGATAGCGTCGGCTGAATTGTTCGAAGTAGTTCCAGTGCGTGGTGGCCGGCCTGCCGTCCAGCAATCCGGCCTCTGCTAACAGGTAGCTGGCGGTACCCACGCTGCAGATGCGTGTGCCCTTGGCCGCCTGCTCGCGCAGCAGCACCCGCCAGTCCTGCGCGCCCCTGACCGCTGGCAGGGGGTTGCGCCAGATGGCCGGCAGTAACAACAGATCCAATGGTGGGAGGTCGGCCAATGCCAACTCGGGCTGCAGGATGACACCACTGCCCAAGGTGACGGGCGCTGTGTTCTGCCCGGCGAGTAGAAAGCGCACCCGGGAGCCCGCCCGACGCTCACCAACGCTCGCCATCTGGCTCGCCGCCTGCAGGATTTCCATGGGCAGGGTGACGCTGCTCGCAAGGGCCTGAGGGTACAGTACGGCGGCGACGGTGTGCATGGTGTAAGGGCCTGGGAGAGAGAGCGTCCAAATTACCATAAAAAGTGTCCTGATCGACATGGTTAATGGCGAACGGCAACCTTACACTGCTATTTGGTTACGGCAGTGGGAAGACAGGGCACAATGGCCAAACAGCGTTTACCGGTGATCGTGGGTTTCGGGGGGGTCAACGCTGCCGGCAGGGCGTCTGGTCACCATGCCTATGCCCGTATGGTCTACCCCGCCCTGTCCGGGGCGCAGCGTGCGCGCACGCTGGACGCTCTGGCGACACTCATGGGCATGGACGGCGGCGCGCAGCACGAACAACACATTCTCGATCACACCCTCGTTCGTCGTATAGAAGCCAACCATTTTGATGTCAACGCGGTGAGCTGGAATCAGCGTCTGCCTGCGCACAGTAACGGGAAGCCCGTGAGTTTCGATCTTGAGCGCAAATACCTGCCCGACGTGATTCCGCCGCACTGGGTGGTGCAGGGCACCTCGGTAACACACGTGAATGTGAAGATCATCGGCGAGCAGGACTTCCTGCTGCCCACACTCCGTGAATTTGAGGTGAAAGCCGCCGGGCAGCTGCCCAGCGGATTTGAACCGGGCAAGCTCTACGCCTCACGCAACCATCCGCGCGGTTTGCAGATGACCGTCTACGCGGCCTCCGATGCGCTGGGCAGTCTCGGTCTTGACTGGGAGATGGTCAGCAGCCGCGTGGCGGTGGATCAGGTCAGCGTGTATGCCGGCAGTGCCATGGGGCAACTGGATGGCGCCGGGGCGGGTGGCATGATCAAGTCGCGTTACAACGGGCAGCGCGTCACCTCCAAGCACTGCCCACTCAGTTTTGCCGAGATGCCGGCCGATTTCATCAACGCCTATGTGTTGGGTAGTCTCGGTTCAACCGGTGCCAGCCTCGGTGCCTGCGCCTCTTTTCTGTATAACCTGCGCCACGGTATCGATGACATTCGCAGCGGCCGCGCGCGAGTCGCATTTATCGGCGCAGCTGAAGCGCCCATAACGCCGGAAATCATGGAGGGCTATGCCGCGATGGGCGCGTTGGCCACCGAAAAAGGACTGCGGCAGCTGGATGGGCTGCACGCCGGACAAACGCCGGACTTGCGTCGTGCCTGTCGGCCCTTCGCCGAGAACTGTGGCTTTACCATCGCCGAGTCCGCCCAGATGGTGGTGCTGTTCGATGACGAACTGGCCATGGAACTTGGCGCCACCGTCTTTGGCGCGGCCGTCGATGTCTTCGTCAGTGCGGATGGGCATAAAAAGTCGATCTCGGGACCAGGTGTTGGCAACTACATCACCATGGCCAAGGCGGTGGCTGCAGCCCGTGCCATCATCGGTAAAGAGGCATTGCGCCACAGTGGGCTGGTGCTGGCGCATGGCACCGGCACGCCGCAGAACCGCGTGACAGAATCCGCCATCCTCAGTCGCACAGCGCAGGCGTTTGGCATAGAGGATTGGCCCGTGATAGCGCCCAAGTGCTATCTCGGGCACTCCATCGGGTCGGCGGCTGGCGACCAGATCAGCACTACGCTGGGTATCTGGCAGCACGGTATCCTGCCGGGTATTACGACCATCGACAGTATCGCTGCCGATGTGCGCCAGGACAATTTGTCCTTCAGCAACACCCACCGGCAGATAGATCCCACCCAGCACCAATACGCCATCATCAATTCCAAGGGTTTTGGTGGCAACAACGCCTCTGCCACGCTGATGAGTCCCGTGGCGACCCGGCGTATGTTGCAGACTCGCTATTCCGCCAAGGAGTGGCAACACTGGGAACGCGCCAACGAGGCCGTACGCGAACGCCAACAGGCCTATGATGACGGCATGATCGCCGGCACCCTCAATCCGGTCTACAAATTTGATCATGGCGTATTGCATGACGAGGACGTTGAAGTCGGTGCACAGCAGTTGACGATCGGCGACCATATCGTCCGTTTGGATCAGGATTCCCCCTACGACGATATGAAAATTGCCTGAGTGTCGCTGCGTCCGGATGATCTGATCGTGCAGCCAGCCACGCCGGTTGAGCTGCATATCCCCCACTGCCCACAAGCATTGAGACTGTATGTCCACGGCGAGCAGGACCGCGTTGTATCGCAGCGCTTGCGCGAGCAGGGCATTTGGGAGCCCTACGAAACCGCACTGCTGTTAAGCCTGTTGCGCCCCGGTGATGTGTTCGTCGACGTCGGTGCGAACGTTGGTTATTTTTCCGTGGTGGCAGCCAGCGTGGTCGGAGCGCAGGGCGCGGTATTCGCCTTCGAACCCGATCCGGATAATTGCCGCCTGCTGCGGGCCAATGCTGTGCTCAATGGTCTTGACGATCGCATCACCACCGTTGAAGCGGCCCTGTCCGATGCGGCGGGGGAGGGGCAGCTGTATCTCAGCGCTGACAATCTGGGTGACCACCAGGTGTACGTAGGCGATGAGCAGCGTAGCAGCGTTGGCATTGCGCTGTTGCATGGCAGCGAGTATCTGGCGGGGCGCTTAACGCGTCTGGACTTACTCAAGGTCGATACCCAGGGTGCGGAGTTTCAGGTGATGGTCGGCTTGCTGCCCCTGTTGCAGTCACTGGCGCAACCACCACGGATTATTATCGAATTGACCCCCTTCTCTTTGCGCCAAGCGGGCGCCAGCGCTCGGACGTTGGTGGAACTGCTGGCCACACTGGGGCAGCCCCTGTGGTTTATTGATCAGGTCGAGCACCGGCTTATTGCGACCGGTGCAGAGGAACTGGCGCTGTGGTGTGACAACTGGGAACAGGTGGCAGGTGACCGCGGATTTTTTAATATCCTGGTGGGTCCATCGGACTGATCGCTCAGAGGGGCGAGATATTCGCTCTTCAGGCCTTATCCCCGCAGGGACTCCAGCGCAGTGAACTCGACGATTGTGATGTACGTGTGATTTCAGGCGCGTGGCAGTGGGCATGCTCCGCGGCGAATATCCCAGCAGTTTGAGCAAGCGGAGCATGCCCACTGTCACTCGCCGCAACGAAGCCCCCAATCGTGATCCATAAACAGATAGCTGAGTTGCCATTGGTTTGAATGAAACGCCCCAGCTTTGCCGGGGGGCTACTTACTTGCTCCGATTGAGGGTGCTACAGCGCCAGCAAATGCTGCTATCATTGCCGCTCGCCTTCACTGCCAGCGCGTTTTCATGAGCGACATCCTTCGATTTTTACAGCAGCGCAACTCCGCCTCCAAATTCCTTGCGCCGGCGCCCTCTGCAGCGCAGCTGGACGACATATTCCGCGCTGCGCTGCGCGCACCTGATCATGCCTGGCTGCACCCCTGGCGTTTTATCACGATTGCGGGACAGCGCAGGGAGGCCTTGGGTGAATTGCTGGCGCAATGCCTGCTGGCGCGTACGCCGGATGCGGACGAAGCAGCGTGCAGCAAAGCGCGCAATGCGCCCTTGCGTGCGCCACTGGTAGTAGTTGTCGTGGTCAAAGTCTCAGAGCATCCCAAAGTCCCGGCGCTGGAGCAGCGACTCTCGGCGGGCTGTGCGGCTCAGGCGATTCTGCTGGCCGCCGAGGCCTGCGGTTTCGCGGGCATGTGGCGCACCGGAGCGGCGGCGTATGACCGGGCCGTCTTGAGCGGCCTGGGCCTGGGCGACAATGAGGAAATTATCGGTTTTCTGTATCTTGGCACTCGCGATGGCGCTGCCAAAGCGATTCCTCCCTTGACTACCGCTGACTTCGTGTCGGTGTGGTAGTCCTGCATGTATTAACCAAGCGAGAGTGTGAACTATGACCCCGAGTTTTGAGACCTTGGACGTGTCGATTGAACAGCAGGTGGCCACGGTTTGCCTGAATCGTCCGGATAAAGCCAATGCCATGAACGCGCTCATGTGGGAAGAACTGCAGCGCTGCTTCGAGTGGCTGGATCAGGAGCCCTCGGTGCGTGCCGTGATACTGGCGGGCAACGGCAAACATTTCTGTGCGGGACTGGATTTGTCGGTGTTTGGCAATTTGACCAGCACAGCTGCTGATCCGGCGCGACGCGCGGAGCAGTTCCGGCGTACCGTGCTGCGCATGCAGGACAATCTGACGGCAATAGAGAAGTGCAGGGTGCCAGTGCTTGCCGCGATCCACAACACCTGCATCGGCGGCGGCGTGGACATGACTTGTTGCGCGGATATGCGCTATGCCACGCAGGATGCTTTTTTCTCTATCCGCGAAATTGATATTGGGATGACCGCGGATGTCGGTACGCTGCAGCGCCTGCCCAGGCTTATTCCGGACGGCGTAGTGCGCGAGTTGGCCTACACGGGTCGCAATATGGGCGCAGAGGAAGCCAGGGATGCAGGCTTTGTTAACAGGGTATTTGAAAACCGGGAGGCCATGTTGCGCGAAGTGACGGCGATAGCCAGGGCCATTGCCGCCAAAGCACCATTGGCGATACGCGGCACCAAGGAAATGCTCCTCTATACCCGCGACCACAGTGTCGCAGATGGCCTCAATTATATTGCCACCTGGAATGCTGGCATGATGAGCCAGGCGGATTTGCAGGCCGGTATACAGGCGCAGATGAACAAAACGCAGGGGACCTACGAGGACTAGTCGTCGTTTCGCAGGGCGTTTCGCCCCTTTTTGCGCCATACATTCCGGAGACATATGAATGAAATTATTGGCCAGGCTTAATCGGCCATGGATACATTTTATGGTGTTGGGCAGCCTGCTGTTTTACCTGCAGGGTATGCTGTTCCCTGCGCCCAAGCCCGTGCTCGGTCCGCTCAGTGAGGCGCGCGTTGAGGCGCTGCGTGAGCAGTGGCTTGCCAGCGTCGGCAGCCTGCCCACGCCAGAACAACAAGCACGCATGGTGCAAGCCGAACTGGACCGGGATATGTTGTTTGCCCGCGCGATAGAGCTAAAACTGCACCTTTACGATTCCGTGGTGTATCAACGCCTGCTGCTGAACATGCGCTTTCTCCAACAGGGGGCTAACAAAACCGATGAAGAACTTTACACGGCAGCACTGGAGTTGCGACTGCATCTCAGTGATGAAGTCATCAAGCGGCGCATGGTGCAGGTCATGGAACAATTACTGTTGGCGAACAATCCGCCGCCTGCAGTCACCGAGGCTGACATCGTCGAGCAGTTCAAGCAGCGGGCCGAGGAACTGCGCAGACCCCCACGGTATTCTATAGAGCATATTTATTTCAATCGTGAGCGGGAGGCAGAGGCACAGACTGTGATCGCGAAAATTGCAGAGCAACAGCTGACACCGGTGCAGGCACGGGAGCTCAGTTCGCCCTTCTTACCGGGTTACCAGTTCATCGCACTATCGCCCGAGCAGCTGGCGCGTCATTTCGGCACTGCATTTGTCGAGAATCTGCAGCAGGCTGACCCGCAGTCTGGTCACTGGGTGGGTCCTGTGCGTTCCACCTACGGTTTGCACTATGTGTGGGTCAGTGCCCTGGAGTCTGCCAGAGAAGCCACGCTGGAGGAAGTTCGCTTGCAGTTGGTGCGCGATCTGGAATCCCGCAGGAAAGACACAGCACTGCGTGACAGCATCACTGCGATGCGCAATAACTACGAGATTAGACAATGACACGCTGGCGATTCCTGTTCGCACTGGTGCTGGGACTCAGCGTGGTACAGGGCGCCCACGCCCATCGATTCGCGCCTTCCCTGTTGCAAGTGGACGAGATCGCCGCGCAACAGTACAACATGGTGTGGAAAACACCGGCGCAGGGTGTCAGCAAGGTGCCGCTGCGCCCGCTGTGGCCACAGTCCTGTGAGGTGAAAAACGCGAGCGAGCCGCAACTGGAGGACACGGGTGTCGTCACTAACTGGACCTTGCAGTGCGCACAGTTGGGCGAAGACGGGTTGGTGGGCGAGACTCTGGGTGTGTCCGGGCTCGCTGCCAACCAGGCGTCGGCCATGGTTATGGTGAACCTGCTCGACGGACGCCGGTACCAGCAGGTGCTCGATACGGAGCATCCCGAATTTGTGGTGCCTGCACAATCTACGGCCGGTGACGTGATGGGCGATTACACCGGGCTTGGCATTGAGCACATCTGGACGGGCCTCGATCACTTGTTGTTCGTGTTTGGTTTGCTGTTACTGGTGGGCGGGGGAGCTCGCCTGCTGTGGACCATCACCGCCTTTACCGTTGGGCACAGCATCACGTTGTCACTTGTCACCCTGGGCTTCTTTGATTATCCGGTGGCGCTGGTGGAGTTTGCGATTGCATTGAGTATTTTTATACTCGCGGTGGAGCTGACACGAAAAGAAAAACACGACGCCCTGTGGCGCAACCCCTGGTGGCTGGCCGGTGGCTTCGGTCTGTTGCACGGGATGGGCTTTGCCGGCGCGCTCGCAGAAACCGGATTGCCCCAGGATAATCTGCCGCTGGCCTTGCTGTTCTTCAATGTCGGGATTGAACTGGGGCAGATCGCCTTCATTGTTTTAGTGCTGGCCATCTGGTACGTGGTCAGAAAGCCCCTCGCACCGTGGCAGGATCGTCTGCTGCCGGTACCCGTCTATATTCTCGGCGCGCTGTCGGCGATGTGGTGTATTGAGCGGGGGTTGGCAGCTCTGTTGGCGTAGGCCAAAGGAAGGGACGAGCTTGCGCATCGGTAGAGGGCCAGAGCCGTCCTGCCTACGTTAGTTCGGGTGTATACTCCCTTGCAATAAAACCCCTCCACCCTTGGTCAGGATCCTTCGTCATGTCTAGAAAACTCATAGCAATTGCTCTTAGTGTATGCCTTATCTGGTCGGGACTGGTTGCCAGCGCAACGGCGGCCGTGATCGATACGGCCGAGGCAGTATCGATGCAGACACAGCCACAGCGTGTCGCTGCAGTCCAGGCGGTGCTGGCACGTGCCCAGGTGCAGCAGGCTATGGTCAATATGGGTGTCGATCCACTGCAGGCGCACGTGCGGGTCGCCGCACTGAATGAGCAGGAATTGGCGCAATTGCAGGGCCGCCTGGATACTGTGCCTGCAGGAGGTATTCTCGGTCTGATCGGCGCGGTGTTCATCGTGCTACTGATCCTGGAAGTGACTGGGGTGATCGACATTTTCAAGAAAGTCTGATTGCTATCGAGCAGGTTATTTGCGCCACAGGCCGCCGTCCCCTGGTGCAGAAGATGGCTGTTCATGGGCGCTCTGCTGCTGGTGGGTTGTGCGGTAAACCCGCCGTTGGACCTGGCGCAGATAACGTCCGTGGAGTCCGCGCTGTTAGCGAATGTTCCGTTTTATCCGCAGCTGGAATACGAATGTGGCCCTGCTGCGCTGGCCGGGGTGCTGGGGGCAGCGGGAGTCATTACCGCGCCGACCACGTTGTCACCGCAGGTGTATCTGCCGGGCAGGCAGGGCAGCCTGCAGGTCGAGCTGGTGGCGGCTACTCGCCGCGCTGGGCGTATTCCCTACATCGTCGACAGTACACCGCAGGCGCTTGTGGCCGAGCTGGCAGCGGGCAGGCCGGTGCTGGTATTGCAGAATCTGCAAACCCGCGATTTCCCCGTCTGGCATTACGCCGTGCTGGTGGGCCTGGATGCCGCTACCAATCGGGTCTATCTCAACAGCGGTGCAGAGCAGGCGATGCCGGTTGCTGCGCCGGAATTCCTGCGCACCTGGGACTGGGCCGGGCGCTGGGCGCTGGTGACGCTGCGACCAGGAGAGCTGCCCGCAGACGCGCAGGCCGCGCGCTATATGGACGCTGTCCTGAGTTTTGAAGCGGTAGCCGGTGCCGAGCTCGCCCTACCGGCATGGGAGACTGCCAGAGTACAGTGGCCGCAGGAGGCGCTGCCCTACCTGGCGCTGGGCAACCATGCGCATAGCAGCCATAATCTGCACGCGGCCGCGCACTACTACTGGCGCGGTTTGCAGTTCAATCCACGCCAGAGTGCGTTGACCAACAACCTGGCCTCTGTACTGGGCGAGTTGGGTTGTCCGCGGACCGGCGAGAGCCTACTGCGGCCAGTGACGGAGCGACAGTCCAGTGATTCCCGCTGGGCACCGGTGATGGCTGCAACCCTGGCTGAACTGGCGGCGCAGACCGGTGTTGACTCTGCATCCTGTGCAGCACTCGCCCAAGGTAACTGAATATTGATTCAACCATTATGAGGACAAGACCATGACAGCAACCGGATTACAGCTTCGTTCCACCGTTACACAGGACCACACCCTCGAACTCACTCTGGTGGACGTACCAATCCCTGAGCCGGGTCCTGACGAGGTACTGGTGCGTATTGAGGCCGCACCGCTGAACCCGTCCGACCTGGCCCTGCTGTTCGGCCCTGCTGATCTCACGACGGCAAGAATATCTGGTACAGCCGCGCGGCCCATGGTAACGGCCGACATTCCGGCCGATATGATGAAGCTGGTTGCCGCTCGCATCGGCCAATCACTGGCGGTTGGCAACGAGGCTGCGGGTACTGTCATTGGCGCCGGTGCATCAGACGCAGCGCAAGCGCTAATGGGAAAACTGGTCGGTATTGTGGGCGGTGATATGTATGGGCAGTACCGCTGTGTGAATGCCTTTATGTGCCTACCGCTCCAGGAGGGCACGACGGCGGCCCAGGGTGCTTCCTGTTTCGTGAATCCATTGACCGCTCTGGCCATGGTGGAAACCATGCGCATGGAAAACCACACGGCGCTGGTACACACCGCGGCGGCTTCCAATCTGGGGCAGATGCTCAATCGGCTCTGCATCAACGAGGGTATCCCGCTGGTGAATATCGTGCGCAAGGTGGAACAGGAGGCTATTCTGCGCGCGCAGGGCGCCAAGTACATTATCAATACCGGCAGTGATAGTTTTTACGACGACCTGACGGATGCCCTGGCGGAAACTGGCGCGACGTTGGCATTTGATGCAACCGGCGGCGGCAAGCTGGTTAGCCATATTCTGACCTGCATGGAAGCGGCGGCGGTGCGCAACATGACGGAGTACAATCGCTACGGCAGCGATGTGTTCAAGCAGGTGTATATCTACGGCGGACTTGATCGCAGTGCGACCACACTGACGCGCAATTTCGGCTTCTCATGGAGTCTCGGTGGCTTCCTGTTGACACCCTTCCTGCAGAAGGCTGGTCTTGAGAAGATTATTCAGATGCGGTCCACAGTGGCGGCACAAATCAAAACCACTTTTGCCAGTCATTACACGCGTGAGGTATCACTGGCGCAGGCGCTGTCACTGGAGGCCATTGCGGTGTATGGCAAACAGGCGACCGGTGAAAAATACCTGATCAAACCACAGGGCTGATCAGGAGAACGTCAGTCAGGAGCGTGTTAGAAGCCGGCGTCCAGCTGCCAGGGCTCGAACTCAGCGCAGCCCAGTGTCTGGTAGTCGGCTTCATCCCACACGTCGTCGCCATTGTTGGCGTGTAGGAATAGTCGCACGTAGAGTTCGCAGCGCGTGCGCAGGTCTGGCATGTTTGGCTCCTGAGCCAGGCGGTGTTTGAGCATCGCGACTGTCATTGGCTCTTTCACCATGCGCAGCCCACCGCCACTGGCGGTGTCCAGTAGCATAAGATTCGGTCCGTTGTTGCTCCACGGCTGCCACTGCGGCAAGAGGCCATTGCGGCCGCGTCCTGGTGCGCCGGTTCTGGCGAATTCCGACCAGTAGCTGCGCATCTGCGTGGAGAGCAAATCGCGTCCGGGAGAGTTGTCGTCGTTGTATAGTCCCGGTACCAGGATGCCATTGTCGAAGTCACCGAAGATATACGCTACCTCCAGGCCGTGCGCCGCGCCGAGCAATTGGCTGTAATCAATCAGCCAGTTCTTGCCGCCCTCATCCCAGTCCCAGCGGTAGGCGAATACAGGCTGACCCCCGTCGGCGCTAATGATATCGGCCACACCGTCCACTGCCAGCGCCTTCCAGTTGTCGCTGCCGTAGGCGGCGGTGCGGTTGAAGACCTGCGCATCCTTGATGTGCGGCAGAAACCCGAAACGCTTGTCAACGAAGTCTGGGTCCAGGGCCAGGAATATTTTTATCTCGTCGCGATTGGTGCCGGTGATCAGTGGCACGCTGTTGTAGCGAGTGGGATCGTTAAATACTTCGTGCAGGGTAGAGTCTGGCAAGACCGCGCCATCGCGGAATCCATGGGGCGCGCCGTACATGCCGGCGCTGCCGGTGATACCCTCAAAAATCTCCTGCGTGCTGCGCGCATACATGAAATCCCGGGTTTCCTCGTCAGACATCAAGAGCTGCATCGCCCTGGCGGCATCGCGGTCCTTGGCGCGGCCAGCATTTTGCAGCTGCAAGGCTAGCCACTCACGGGAGCTTAGCTTCTGCCCCGGTTGCTGCGCGTCATCGTGAAAATTCTCGGCGCGCCAGCGCGGTGCAGTGGCCACCGAGCCGCTCTGGGCAATGGCGCGGTGGAAGAGGCCCTTAGCCAATGGAGAAGCCATCAATGCGAAGACATTGCGGCCACCGGCGGACTCACCAAAGATCGTGACATTGCCAGGATCCCCGCCAAAGTTTGCAATGTTGGCTTGTACCCAGTGCAGTGCAGCGATCATATCCAGGTTGGCGTAGTTGCCACTGGCATCCAGCGCATCGCGGTCAGCAGTGCGCAGCGCCGGGTGGCTCATCCAGCCGAGCAAGCCGAGCCGGTAATTGATCGTAACCACGACGACCTGCTCGCCACCGGCCAGCCCGCTGGCAGGGTAGGTGTTGGCGGTGCCGATCGTGTTGCCGCCGCCATGAATCCAGAGCATCACCGGCAGCTTTTCAGTATCCGCATTGCTGTGGGCGCGTGGTGACCAGATATTGAGGTACAGGCAGTCCTCGCTGCCTACCACTGCGCCACTGTCATCGGGCAGGTCATCGGGCACGCCATCGAGTGGGCCGGAAAGCTGCACACAGGGGTCGCGAAAAGCAATGGTTTCGTGTAGTGCCTGCCAGTGCTCAACGGGACGTGGCGCACGCCAGCGCAAATCTCCCAGCGGCGGCGCCGCAAATGGAATACCGAGCCAGGCGTAGGTGTTGGCAGCGTCGCTGCTGCCGATCACCGGCCCCGCTTGCGTGTCGCGTAACGTGGCTTGGTCGGATGTCCGCAACGGGGGCTCGTGAGAGTGCGTGGACCAGAAATAGGTGGCGATCGTCGCGGCCACGAGTAGTAGCAGTAAAACCAGTCGCTTTTTCATGCCTGTGATCCTGTCGTTTTTATGTAAGTCCTAAATCAGGCCCTTATCGCGCAGTTCGGATTTCATATACGCGTAGTAGATCGGGGCGGCGATCAAGCCCGGTATACCGAATGCGGATTCCAGGAACAGCATGGCCAGCAACATTTCCCAGGCCTTGGCGCGAATCTGGCTGCCGATGATCCGGGCATTCAGGAAATATTCCAGTTTGTGGACCACGACCAGATAGGCCAGCGCCGCGAAGGCGACGCCCAGAGAGTGGCTAAGACTGACGACGAAAATCACAGTATTAGAGATCAGGTTGCCCAGGATGGGTAACAGTCCAACCACAAACGTCAATACGATCATGGTTTTAGTGAAGGGTAGATCAATGCCAAAGAGCGGCAGCACGACGATGAGATAGAGCCCGGTCAGTGTGGAATTAATACCCGAGATCCAGATCTGGGCGAATACCACCTGGCGAAAAGCGGTGCTCAGGCGCAGGCTGCGCTGGGCAATTTCCCTGGTAAGAGGTGCGCTGGAGGCGGCAGCGACCGCTTGTTCGAGCGACAGCAAAGCGCCGATTACCATGCCGATCACTAGATGCATAAACACGCGCCCAATGTCGGCGCCAGCGTCCTGGAATATGTAGGCATTGCTACGCAACCACTCAACGAGAGTGTGCCGCACCTGGTCGGCGTCCGTTGGTATGTACTCCAATATCCAACCCGGCATGCGGCTGCGAGACTGTTCGATGATTTCAGCCATGCGATTGATCAATGCGGGTAAGCGTTCAAAGTTCTCGCGCATTACTGACGTGGCTAACACACCCAGCAGTACAATCACGCCGATGACGACTACAGCGATAATGGAAACGGCGAGGAGCCGCGGACCATCGCCCCACAGCATGCGGTTCTTGAGGAGTGGCGTAAGCCGGTTGACCAGGGTAAACACGAGCAGGCCGGCCAGCAGCGCGGGTAACAGGTGTAGAAAAAGTAATAGCAGCAACACAGCAGCGCTGGCAAACCAGGCAGCGTAATCTTTAGTCTGTAACGAGAGTGCGTTCATGGGCGCCAGTGGGTTGGAATACGGCACGAGAGAGGATACGGGTTGTGGCAGCTACGAACCAGCCCACGTTGAGTAATTATTGCTATCCTTAGAACTAGTAAAACTAACCATAGCAAATATAATCAAGCGGATGGTTGTCGAATAAGGAAAAAATATGGCCAGCAATATCCCTCAAGGCACAACGGGACAGCCGGTGCGCGGTCTCGCGCGCCTGTTTATACGCAAATCTGTCGAGCAGATGCACTCCGAGCATGCCTCCAGTGAACTCAAGCGCAGCCTGACCTCGATCAACCTGATTTCGCTGGGCATCGGCTGCATCATCGGTACCGGCATCTTTGTACTCACGGGTCGGGCGGCGGCGGATTTTGCGGGTCCGGCCATCGTGGTCTCCTTCATCATAACCGGGGTGCTGTGCACCTTTGTCGCGCTGTGCTACTCGGAACTTGCGTCGATGCTGCCGGTATCCGGTTCAGCCTATTCCTATTCCTATGCATCAATGGGTGAAGTGGTGGCCTGGGTCATGGGTTTGTTGTTGGTGCTGGAGTACGGGCTTGCCGCCTCAACCGTCGCCGTTGGTTGGTCGAGTTATGTGGTTAGCCTTTTGTATGATATGGGGCTGCAGCTGCCTCCAGAGCTTACCGCAGCGCCGGGCGTCGCGGTCAAGGAGGGCGGTGTAGTGGTGGCGCAGGGCGTTGTGAACCTGCCTGCGATGATTGCCATTTTCGGAGTGACCTGTCTGCTGGTGCGTGGCATTCAGGAGTCAGCCAATGTCAACAATGTGATCGTGGTCATCAAGCTTGCAGTGGTGATCGCATTCATTGGGGTGGGCGCTTTTTTTGTCGATACCAACAACTGGTTCCCACTGATTCCTGATGAGATACCAGCACCTTCCGCAGACACTGCGCGCGGGTTCTGGGAAGATATCTGGCGGGCGATGAAGGATGTAATAACCGGGCAGAACAACTCGCGCTATGGCGTGGGTGGAGTGATTGCAGGGGCGGCTACTATTTTCTTTGCTTACATCGGCTTCGAGGCCGTGTCCACGGCAGGTGCCGAGTCGAAGAATCCGGCGCGCGATATGCCGATTGGCATCATTGGCTCGCTGGTGATTTGTACCATCCTGTACATACTCACTTCTGCGGTGTTGGTGGGGGTTGTACCCTACGACCAGTTGGACACGCCTGCCCCGATTGCCATGGCGGTGAACGAGATGGGGATACCGTGGTTCGCGATTCTGGTGAAAGTCGGCGCTATCGCCGGCATGTCATCGGTCATGCTGGTACTGCTATATGGCCAGACCCGCATCTTTTACACCATGGCGCGCGACGGTCTGCTGCCTGCGGCCTTCGCCCGGGTACATCCTCGCTTTCGCACGCCGTGGATCGACACCATCATTGTTGGCGTCGTGGCAGCGGGCTTCGCCGGCCTGATGTCGCTGGACTCCCTGGCGGATTTGACCAATGTGGGTTCGCTGGCGGCCTTTGCGATTGTCTGCCTGACGGTGTTGTACATGCGGATTGCCGAGCCTGGCCTGAAGCGCCCATTTCGTACACCGTTCTTCCCATTTGTGCCGTTGTTGGGTGCTGCAATGTGCGTGTTTCTGTTGATGGCACTTATGGCCAACGCGGCCACGCGTCATTTTTTCGTGGTGTACCTCGTGGGCGGCATGGTCGTGTATTTTGCCTACGGTATGCGTCACTCCAAACTGGCACGCGGCGAAGTGGTTATCGGCGGCGAGCCGAACATAGATTTGCCACGCAAGCTGGATCTGTAGGCGGGTTGGCGTACGTGAGCCTTGAACGGTTTGATGCACACCCGATGTCTATTGAGTAGTGGCACGCACGAACCGTCCCTGCGGGGATAAGGCCTGATCGCACAGAAGGCTGGTATATTCGCTATTCAGGCCTTATCCCCGCAGGGACTCTGGCGGAGTGAGCTCAACCGTTGTGATGTACGTGTGCTACAGTCGAGTGGCAGTGGGCATGCTCCGCGGCGAGTATCCCAGCACTTTG
>JANNVJ010000042.1:0-6314 GCA_031414375.1 Haliea sp. | reverse complement strand
GGATGATCACCCAATACATTGTCGGTTACTACAGTGAGTACCGGCCGCATCGGCACAATGGTGGCTTGCCACCAAACAAGGCAGAGGAAAACTATCAGTTAGCCTCTAAAACTATGGGCAAAAATACTTAGCCACTACAACATTCAGTCGTGGAATTTGATGCAAAGTGGAGGAGAAAAACGGGAAGGTTTTCTTTAGCTTGGCGAGACTTTCGAAAAGTCTCTCTGGTCTTGCCAATCACATGGTGGAACCTGACAAGCGCTGGGCTCTGTGCCGCATCCAATATTTGCGTTCGTGGGCGCGGGTGGTGCCAGCCTACTGAGCTTGACGCACACGCCCCACTAGAAAATGGACCAGCAGAGCAACTATCAGCGTCGCACCCAGCAGTGGCAAGGCCATCCCCAACAGGACTAACAGTAGCGTCAACAGACTGCGCAGTGGCAGCCCAGCGACAGGCGGTGGTACGGGCAGCCATTTAGACTGCGCCGGACGCCGCAGCCACCACAGCAGGGTACCGCTCAGGCACAGGAAGATCACCGCCAGGCACACCAGTGTATTGAGCGCGATACTCCACCACCCCATGCTGCCCTGATGCACAGCAATGCCAACGGCCATACTTTTGGCGAGCAAGGAGTAATCGTCGAAGCCCACTTCGGCCAATACTTTTCCGCTGTGGCGATCGAGATGCACGGTCCTTTCATCACCCGGGCGCTCGGTCTCCCCATTCATGGAATCGCGGCTGATGGTGTAGACCCCATCAGCGCCGTCCGGCAGGTTGATGCGGTAGCGCGGTCCGAAGCCGATGTCGCGCGCTAACTGGTCCACCACATCCAGAGTGATGGTAGCGTCGGCGTTCGTGTCGTGTGCGCCAACTTCTCTTGCGGACGCGGGCAGCGGCGTCTGTTCCAGGCCCCAAGGAACCTCTTTACTCGCCCCGTGATTCATAGCGCTGTGAACGTTATCCGACAGCAGCACCGGCCCCCATTTTTCTGCGGGGAATGAGCCCCACGCCTGCACGAACGTGCCACCCCATAGGTTGGTCCAGGCCAGACCTGAAACCAGAAAGAAACATAATCCGAGCGCGGCATACACCCCGGTGCTGAGGTGCCAGCGGCGCCAGCGCACACGCCGGGAAGATTGCGGCACAGGCGTTTTTTTACGCTGTTGTAGCCACATGTATGTTCCGGTCGCCACCAGCAACAGCGCCAGCCCAGCAACAACTTCTAACAACACATCGCCGAAGTCGCCCAATAGCAGGGTAGAGTGTATGCGGCGTGCCAGCGCATAGGGCGTACTGTCCTTGTCCACCACCCGCAATACCTGATTGGTATAGGGGTCGACATCGATGACATAAGTGCTGCTGGCTCGGATCAGTTCAAACTGTACGGGCCTGTCAGGCGTCGGCGCGGGGATATATTGCATGACTTTGCCGTGCGGGAGTGCGGCATTTGCAGCGGCTAGTTGCGCCGTTGGCGAATTGGTTGAACCTGCAACAGTATTGACAAAAAGCGGCTCGCCCAGTGGTGTTTGCACGGTGCTGTAGTACAACATGATGAGGCCAGTCGTCGCCAGCACCAGCAAAAAGGGCACGACGAAAACGCCCGCAAAAAAATGCCAGCGCCATGTCGCCCGGTAGCGCGGCGCGCTGGCACCGTCCTGTGCAGGGTTTTCCTGCAGATTTACCTTGGATTGCTGCCTTTTCATAGCTGCCTTTTCATAGCTGGAAGCGAACACCCGCATAAAACGACAGCGGTGCGCCTGGATAAAGCACGGCGGCGTCTGCCGACGCGATATCGCGAACGCTGACGAGTGCGACATACTCCTCATCCATTAGATTGGTTGCCTCAGCAAAGATCTCCCAGCGCTCTTTGATGTAACCTGTACGCAAGCCCATCAGTGAATAGCTATCGACTTTATAGGTGTTGGAGAAGTCGGCGTAGCGATCATCAATGAGATCAAACGTAGGCCCTATATAAAAACCGCTGACGTTGCGATAGAGCAGTTCGCCGCGCACCGCATAGCCGGGTGCCCCAGGCAATTCATTGTTGCCATAGTAGGCATCATTGTCAAAGCTGAAGTCGTTTAATGTGATGCTGAGGGTCGGCTCAACACGATGCTGCTCGGCGGCGTCCAGTGCCAGGCTTGCGCCAAGCAGCGTCTCGACACCAGCGTGTATCGTGTTATCCACATTGGTGGAGAGACTGGTGCCAGGTGCCAGTGGGTCTTCAACCGAAAGAATTTCGTCATTGATCTGCGCATAGTAGAGCGCCACATCCCAGTGCCATTGACTCGCTGCCCCCATGGGATGTTCCCCGCGACTACCAATCTCCACGACATTCCCGTGCATGGCGTCCAGGGTATCCTGGTTGGCCCTGACATCATCTTCAAGTTCATAATTAGTCGGCGGTTCGAACAATCGGCTGGCGTTGGCGAACAGCGTAATGTTGTCGCTCACATCGTAGAGTGCGCCCACGCGCGGATTGATACTGCTGTAGTCGGCATTGGGATTGCGCTCTGCGCCGCTCTCCGCCTCGATGTTCTTGACCTCCCGCTCTGCCCACACTGCCTGGGCGCCGTACACCAGCGTCCACTGCGGTGCCAGACTCCAGCGGTCCATAGCGAATGCCTCCAGATTCTGTGCAGTATTATCCACTTTGGTGGTCAAGCCATTCTTGTTGCCGTTGTCGTTGCGGTAATTTCCCCCGCTCACTGTGCCATCGCCATAATTCAACCCGAACAGCAGGTTGTGCTCGTCAATGTTTAACTCGTAGCGGCTCATCGCGCCGACATCACGGTGGTCGGTATCGATCAGCAAGCTGAATACTTCGGTTGGTGGTGCAGGCCCGGGGCCATCGAAATCCACCAGGATCTTGTCAACAATCGGGTGGTACAGCGACTGCTCTTCCCACGATACACCGAACTCCAACGAACTGTTGTCGCTCAACGACCAGTAGGTCTTGTTGGCCACGCGCCAGGTGTCCACGTTCTTCTGGTAATTGCCGCCCAGCGCTGCCGCAGATGCCTGATCCGGGTCTGCCTCGAACTCGGCCTGGGTGAGTGCCCCCGCCAGCTTCTGGTCACTGTTAAGGTAGGACGCATAGAAGCGGGATTCTGCATTCTCTGCCAACTGCCACCCGCTATTGGCATAGACCCCATCGCGTTCCTCGTTGCTGTGATCCCGGTAGCCGTCCCAGTTGTTGCTTTCGACCGTGATCAAGCCGTCCAGGCCGTTGTCCAAAACTTGCGCTGCCGTGGCCTGGGCATTGAGTCGCCCGTGGCTGCCCGCGTTGGCATACAGTTGCACGGGCTCGCTGTTGAGCGCGGTGCGCGAATTAAAATTGATAGCGCCGCCCAGGGTACTGGCACCATACGTTAGTGCATTGGCGCCACGGGCGACTGTGGCAAAGCGCGCACTGAGTGGGTCGATCAGGCGGTTGTGGTTATTGCCGTCGGCGGTGGTGATTGGCAGGCCGTCCTGCAGCAGCTTGATGCCATTCATATCGTAGTCGGTCGCATCAAGGTTGGAGCCGCGCACGGAAATAAAGACGCCACTGCCACCGGTGGCACTGTCGGACCAGACGCCCGGTGCGAAGCGCAGCATCTCGGCCAGGTTCGGCATATTGCGCTGGTACAAGTCGTCAGTGTCAATCAGTGTTACACCGCCGGGGGTGAGGGACTGCTCCCTTTGCAGGTCAAGGTGCAGCTGTTGTCCACGGATTTCTACTGTTTCCAGCAGTGGGCTATCGTTGCGGTTCGGCTCTGCGGCTTGTGCTGGTGTAACTGTAAAGAGTATGAGCAGAAGTAAAAGCGGGCCGCTCACAGGGGCCGCAATGGCAGTGGTGTTTTTTTGCATAGCTATTCCAGAGAGAAAGGTAAAATGGATGCTGCCGAGCCGTGCAACCTGACGATACGAACTCGACGGTTCGTGGTGTCGGTTGGGCGCGGGCATCTTAAACCAAGTTACCGATAGCGAGGATGCGACATAATGTCGCAGGCGCTACCCGTGTAAGTCCTGCGAGAAACGCGAGTGATGTCTGCTCCGCAGGTGCTGGGCTATAATCCCACGCTTGTCTTTGGAGTCCAGAATGAAGCCGGATAATTACCCCTCTAGCCCCGCCCACCTGTGGCAACATTTCTACGCGATAACGCAGATTCCCCGCCCCTCAAGGCAGGAGGCGGCGGTGCGCCAGTATGTGATCGAGCAGGCGGAGCAGGGCGGCCACTCGTGGCGCATGGATGACGAGGGCAACCTCGTGGTGATGGTCGCAGCCACTGCGAGCATGGCGCATCGTGACCCGGTCATCATCCAGAATCATCTGGACATGGTGACGGTAAAAGACGCCGACAAACACCACGATTTCACGCGTGACCCGCTAAGTCTTGTGGTCGAGGACGGCTGGCTGCGCGCGGACCGCACCACGCTGGGTGCGGATAACGGTGTAGGCTGCGCGGCGGCGCTGGCGCTGATGACTGACCCGGAGGTAGTGCATCCGCCACTGGAACTGCTGTTCACGGTGGATGAGGAGAGCGGCCTGCACGGCGCGCTGCGGCTTGATCCATCCCTGCTGCGCGGTAAGCGCATGCTGAACCTGGACACCGAGGAGTGGCAGGAATTGTACGTCGGCTGCACCGGGGGCGCGGGGTGGGAATGCACGCGCACGTTTGCCACTGCATTACCGCCAGCCGCTGCGCAGGGTTGGATGCTGTCGATCAAGGGTCTGGCGGGTGGCCATTCGGGGATACAGATTCACCAGCAGTTGGGCAATGCCATCAAGTTGTTGGGCCAGTGTTTGCAGGGTTTGGAGGGTGTGCAGATCGCTACTCTCGATGTTGGGGTGGCGCACAATGTGATTCCGCGTGAGGGCAGTGTGAGTTTCGCGTGTCCTGTTTTAGTCAGCGAGCAATTGGTGGCACGGTTGGCCCAAGTGCAGGCGCAGGCCCTGGCCTATCTGCCGACGGAAGATGGCCAGCTGGAGTTTGAATTGCATGCCATGCCGGTTGAACGAGTCCTGAGTGCGTCTGATAGCGCCGTGGTTCTTGATCTGCTGGGCGCGTTTCCCCACGGTGCGCAGGCGTACAACCTGGAGCTCGGTGCGGCGCTGGTGGATCTGAGTATCAACCTGGCGCGTGTACGCTTGCAGCAGGGCGAATTTTATCTGGAGTCCAGCTACCGCTTTTTCAATGAAGGCCAGAGTCTGCCCTTGCAACAGTCGGTACTGGCGTTGGCCAGGGCGTTTGCACTTCAGGTCAAAACCGTCGTGGGCTATCCCGGTTGGCAACCGGATCTGGACAGCCCGCTGCTGGCCCAGGCCAGCGCGCTGCATGAGCAGCTGTTTGGAACCGCCCCGGCGGTCAAGGCGATCCATGCCGGCCTGGAGTGCGGTATATTGAAAGGCAAGAAACCCGATCTGGATATCCTGTCGTTCGGCCCCACCATTCGCGGCGCCCACTCGCCGACGGAGCGTTTGCAAATTGATACTGTGGGACCTTTCTGGCGGTTTCTTGGGGAATTGCTGGCACAGATGTAAACTACATTGATTGACATCTGATCTAACCGGCAGCATCAGATGATGTCCGCTTTCTCCCAGCATGGGTCTTTGGCATTCTTGTTTATGACAGATAGCGACATATAGCACTCTTATTTCAGAACAAAAGTGCCCCTAACTGATATTTGGATTCTTATGAAACTATTGTACGAAGCAGCAAATACCTTAGAAGCCCATATGATTCTAAATTTGTTGGATCAGGCCGGCCTGTCCGCAAGAATTGACGGTGAGTATTTGCAAGGCGGTATTGGTGAGCTTCCAGCCATAGGTGTGGTGAGAGTCATGGTTGAAGAGGCTAACTATCCGGATGCAAAAACCGTTATCCAGGAATGGGATGCAAAACAAACAAAACAAGAGTCGCAAGCCTCCATAAGGAAAAAAAGCAGATTCGACTCTGGGGTTCTTGGATTCCTTTTGGGTATCGGCGTAATGACAGTCTATTACCACACGCCAGTAACTAACGACGGTATAGATTATAACGGGGACGGAAATCTTGATGAGAAATGGACTTATGTAAACTACATACTTTCAGAAAGCGAGCATGATCGAAATTTTGACGGTAAGGTCGATACTACATTTGCATTTGATCGCAAAGGCATCGTTGAGTCATCTTCGTCTGATGACGATTTCAATGGCACATTCGAGACAGAGGTATATTACGAACATGGTAATCCGTTTTCACAAAAATCAGATACTACTGGAGACGGATTCAAAGACTACGAAGTAAAGTACAAGCATGGAGTTCTCGAAACGATCACTTTCATTGAC
>JANNVJ010000041.1:0-32833 GCA_031414375.1 Haliea sp. | reverse complement strand
TCCAAGAGCTTGGCGACAAATCTGAGGCGCTCATCCATACGGTTACACTCTTTCCAAGGCATTTGGAGTCCTCCTCCAAATGCTCAATTGTGTAACCTATGTGCCCGGTATAAAGTGCAACCTATGTGCCGATATGGTCATGACCCCGTGATGTTGTTGGATCCCGCTTAACGGCTCCTGAATCTGCAGAAGGGTTCCGCGCCTATTACAATCTGGTGCGGATCGCTTGCAGCGACGGCTAGATAAGCGCAAAATGCCGACCCTCTGTAGGCGGGAGAATCCGCACAACAGAGTCTGTGGTGATCCAGGCGGTCCCCTCGCAATGATAGGTAGTGAACCCCGCCAGGCCCGGAAGGGAGCAACGGTAGTTACCGACTCGTGTGCCGGGGTGTGGCTGTCTGGGTTGCCTCCATTTGCAACTTCTTTTAACACCCATTGTTTCTGTCGATCAGGTGCTGGTGTATCCTGTTCCCTCTTTTACGTAGTAAGGCAAATTAAGGGATGTCCTACCAGGTACTAGCCCGCAAATGGCGCCCCAAGAGCTTCCGCGAGATGGTCGGACAAGAGCACGTGCTCAGGGCGCTGGTCAACGCGCTGGACCATGATCGGTTGCATCACGCCTACCTGTTCACGGGTACCCGGGGAGTCGGTAAGACGACGATAGCCCGCATACTCGCCAAGTGTCTCAACTGTGAGGCGGGAGTGAGTTCAGAGCCATGTGGAACTTGTTCTTCGTGCCTCGAAATCGCTGAAGGTCGTAGCGTCGACTTGCTGGAAGTCGATGCCGCTTCGCGTACCAAGGTGGAGGATACCCGCGAATTGCTCGACAACGTGCAGTACGCGCCGACCCGTTCACGCTACAAGGTTTACCTGATAGACGAAGTGCATATGTTGTCTACCCACAGCTTCAATGCGCTGCTCAAAACGCTGGAGGAGCCGCCACCGCATGTAAAGTTTTTGCTGGCCACCACGGACCCGCAGAAGCTTCCCGCTACCGTACTGTCCCGTTGCCTGCAGTTCAACCTTAAGAATATGCCACCCGAGCAAATTGTCGGACATCTGGCGATGGTGCTGGAGCAGGAGATGGTGCGCTTCGAGGAGCCCGCATTGTGGCTCCTGGCGCGGGCCGCTACCGGCAGTATGCGCGACGCCCTGAGTCTTACTGACCAGGCGATTGCATTTGGTTCTGGTAAAGTCAGTGAAGCCGATGTGCGCAGCATGCTTGGCAGCGTCGACCTGGGCTATGTCTACGAGTTGCTGGAGGCGGTCAGCGTGGATGACCCTGTCACGGTACTCAGTATCGTGCAACGCATGGCCGAGTATGCACCAGATTTTGAGGGCAGCCTCGACGAGCTGCTTTCCTTGATTCACCGCGTGGCTACTGCCCAGATCGTCCCCGATGCCATAGACAATAGCTGGGGTGATGCCGAGCGGGTCACGCAGATCGCGCGTTCCATCACTGCAGAGGACGCGCAACTATTTTATCAGATGGCCCTGAATGGCAAGCGTGATATCGCGTTGTCACCCGATCCGCGTAGGGGTTTTGAAATGATCCTCCTGCGCATGGTTGCCTTTCGTCCTGCTGCCGTCATCGATGACAGCCTGCGAGTGGAAGATCTGCAAAGCGTTGTGTCGCCCCAGGTCGCTGCCGGGGAGGGCGGCGTTTCCGCAAAAAAGTTCCATGATTTAGCGGTGATTCTTCCGCAAGCGATCGCAACGGTAGGTGCGCAGCCGACTGCGAATGAGGCGCCTGCTGCTAGCGACTCCACCGAGACGTCTTCGGCGCTGTTTGCGCTGGATGCACTGACCCCAGAGAGTTGGCATCATCTGCTGGAACTATTGGGTTTAAAGGGAATTGTGTATAACATCGCCGCACACTGTGAATTGCACAAATGCGCAGGCGATCAGCTGCAGTTTGTGCTCGATGATGCGCATGCGGTGCTGTTCAATGCTAGCCATGGCGATAAATTGGGCCTGGCGCTGGGGAATTATTTCGGGCACGTGGTCACGGTGTCGATTGAACCGGGTGCAGTGCGTGGCGAAACACCTGCCATGCGTTCCATCCGGTTGGCTGAGAAACGCCAGGCTGAAGCGGTCATAGCCATTGAGGGAGATCCTCAGCTACAGGCCTTGATAGCCCGATTTGATGCCGAATTAGACCATTCATCCATCCTGCCCACAGATGTTTGATGAGAAGGACAATGACTAATGAAGGGTGATATTTCCGACCTGATGCAGCAGGCGCAAAATATGCAAGCCCAGCTCCAGAAAGCACAGGAAGAAATTGCCAGGGCAGAGGTGCGTGGTGAGGCGGGCGCAGGGCTGGTCTCGGTGCTAATGACGGGTCGCCATGATGTCAGGCGCGTGTCGATAGACGATTCGGTGTTTTTAGAAAATAAGGACGTATTGGAGGATTTACTGGCGGCAGCAGTGAATGATGCAGTGCGTAAGGTAGAAGCGCGTAATCGCGATGCCATGTCCGGATTAGCCTCGGGATTTAACCTCCCCCCGGGTTTCAAGCTGCCATTTTGAATAGTATCTGACTGCACCATGAAGTTTAGTCCCTCACTGCAAAATCTGATTGACGCCCTGCGTTGCCTGCCAAGTGTTGGCCCCAAGTCTGCCCAACGTATGACGCTGCATTTGTTGGAGCGGGACCGACAGGGAGCGCTGGCACTCGCATTTGCACTGCACGAAGCCGTGGAGAAGGTCGGGCATTGCAGTCTTTGCCGCAATTTTACCGAGCTTGACGTGTGTGAAATATGTGCCGATCCCAAGCGTGATACCAGCATGGTCTGCGTGGTAGAGACGCCCGCGGATGTACTGGCCATAGAGCAGAGCGGGAGTTTCCGAGGCCTGTACTTTGTCTTGATGGGGCACCTGTCGCCCATCGACGGGATTGGACCGTCCGAGATCGGACTGGAAGACTTTCAGCAACGTGTTATCGACGAGGGAATAGAAGAGGTGATTCTGGCCACCAATCCTACCGTGGAGGGCGAGGCTACGGCTTACTACCTTTCTACCATGCTGCATCCAGTCGGTGTCAGGGTGTCGCGCATCGCCCACGGAGTGCCTCTCGGCGGTGAACTGGAATTTGTCGATGGCTCCACGCTTGCGCACGCCCTGTCCGGGCGACGACTGGTGGAGTAGGACATGCAGTGGCAACTAATTGAATCTGACGACGCCCTGGTGCAACTGCTGTCGCAGCACGCCCACTGTGAAGTGGTAATTGTTGATACCGAATTTATGCGGCGCAATACCTTTTATCCAGAGGTCGCTTTGGTGCAACTGTGTTTTGTCGCGGGGGAATCGGACCATCCTGTGGCCTGGTTAATTGACCCGCTGCGCATCGAGAACCCGACGCCCCTGGCGGCACTCATGGCAAATCCTGCTGTGCTTAAGGTCCTGCACGCCGGCAGCGAGGATCTTGAAGTGTTTCAGCGCTGGCTCGGAGTGCTGCCACAACCCTTGTTTGATACTCAGCGTGCTGCAGCACTGCTAAATCTCGGATTTGGCCTCGGATACAGGGCGCTGGTGCAGGAAATTTGTGCTGTTGATCTGCCCAAAGGGGAGACCTGCTCTGATTGGTTGCGGCGGCCACTCACTGAGTCTCAGTGCGAGTACGCGGCGCTGGACGTCACATGGCTGCTAACAGTGTGGCGCGAACTGTATCAGCGCTGTGAGCGTCAGGACAAGGTGCAGTGGGTATTGGCGGACGGTCAGGACGCGACCCGAGCGCTGGGAACTGAGGTCGATGATTTCCACAAGCGCATCAAAACTGCCTGGAAATTGAATAGCAGACAGCTTGGCTGCCTGGTCGCAGTGTGTCGTTGGCGAGAGGACACCGCCAGAAGCAGGGACAAACCGCGTTCATGGATTATTGACGACCAGGCGTGTTTGCAGTTAGCGCTACGCGCACCGCAGAACATAAAGGAGCTGCGCGACAATGCCGGATTGCCGGAGCCGGTGGTGCGTCGCCATGGCGAAGAGTTGCTCAGTTTGTTAGCAGCACAGCGTGAGATGCCGGAGCTCGAATTGCCACTCCCGTTACCTGCTCCCCTTGATGCCATCCAGCGCGATGAGGTAAAAAGGCTAAAGGCGAAAGTTCGCGACATTGCAGGTCTACTGACGGTAGCACCCGAGGTATTGGTGTATAGCAAGGACTACGAGTTGTTACTGCGTGAGGCGTGTGGAGATCACGTTCAACCGCCGCCGCATTGGCAGGGGTGGCGCAAAGAGGCGATTCTGGAAACACTGCGGCAATCGCTCGAGAGACAAGTCGAATGAGTGTCTTGTGTCAGATATTCAGGAGTTCGTGCAAACAGGAGATGTACCTGTATGTCGACAAGGCCCGGGGTTTGCAGGATGTACCGGAGGCGTTGCTGACCCAATTTGGGGAGCCAGCACCCGTCATGCTGTTGCGGCTTACAGCGCAGTATAAATTGGCGAGGGCCGATGCGGCTGTGGTTCTAGCCAGCATTGAGACACAAGGCTTTTATTTACAGATGCCGCCCACGCCCGGCGAACTGCTAGCGAGGGAGGGTGCACGTGGCTGAGTGGTGGCACGAGAAAGCGCTCACGGAACTCAGCAGCGCACAATGGGAGGCCCTGTGTGACGGGTGCGCCAAATGCTGTTTGCATAAGTTGGAGGATGAAGACAGCGGCGAGGTTTTCTACACCAAGGTCCGCTGTCGCTTTCTGAATGAACGGACCTGTCGCTGCACAGATTACGGCAACCGCTCGACGTTAGTCGCGAACTGCATCGATTTGCGCACCGCCGACTGGACTCGTCTCGACTGGTTGCCAAGCACCTGTGCATACCGGTTGCGCGCGCATGGGCAGCAATTGCCTGCATGGCACCCACTGATGAGTGGCAGCGGGGATGCGGTGCATCGGCAGGGTATCTCGATACGTGGCCGCGCCATTTCCGACGAATATGTCCATCCAGACGGTTACGATGAGCATATCGTGCACTGGGTCGAATAGGAGAGAGCAATTGTTAAACAACAGTGCCTACCTCACAGCGATTTATATCTATGTCGGTTCAGCGACAGTGTTTATTGTGTATCTTGCCTGGTGGCTTGGCCGCCATTGGCGGGCCGGTTGGGTAACTCTGGTGGTGTTACTGATGGCTGCTTTGCTGCTGACGCCGGCGTATCCCAAAACGGGAGTACATACCATGGCCCCAGCATTGATCGTGGCAGGCTTTCAGTTTATGACGACAGGTGTTGAAGGCGCCCGCCACGCTTTGCGTCCGCTTGTTTTCATGTCGGGCGGCGCGGTAATAATCGCGCTGCTACTTAGTATGACGATCTTTCGGCGCAAAAAAGCGCCCAAGAGGCGTAATGTTAAACCAGCTTCAAATGTAACTCCGCAGGTACAACGTCGAGCAAAGCCGCGCGCAAGAGCCTGAATAGTGCCGCTCGTACCTCGCAAGTGTCCGCCACTTGGGACCTTTGTGTCGGGTACAGTATTGATAAGCCGGCCGTCAATCTGTAACCTGAATGACTTTAAAAACGTGATTATGAGTGATGGGTATTATGAAATTTAAAGGCACAGAACGGTACGTGGCTACTGACGATTTGCGCATGGCGGTCAACGCCGCCGTCACGCTGGAGCGGCCGCTGCTGATCAAGGGTGAGCCAGGCACAGGTAAAACAATGCTGGCCGAAGAAGTTGCATTGGGGCTGGGTAAACGCCTGATTCAATGGCACATTAAATCGACCACCAAGGCGCAGCAGGGTCTCTATGAGTACGATGCGGTATCGCGTCTCAGGGATTCGCAGCTCGGGGATAAAAAGGTTAACGATATTGCCAATTACATCAAGCGTGGCAAAGTGTGGGAGGCTTTTGATTCTGACGAACAGGTCGTTCTGCTGATCGACGAAGTCGATAAGGCCGATATTGAATTTCCCAACGATCTGCTCGTAGAATTGGATCGCATGGAGTTTTTTGTCTACGAAACAGGTGAAACAATTAAGGCCAAGCGACGGCCGATTATTATCATCACCAGTAACAATGAAAAGGAATTACCCGACGCCTTTCTGCGCCGCTGTTTTTTCCACTTTATCAACTTCCCCGACCGCAACACTATGCGCGAAATCATTGGCGTGCACTATCCGAACATCGCCAATGACCTGGTACAAGAGGCCATGGAGGTCTTCTTCGATGTGCGCTCGATTCCCGGACTTAAGAAGAAGCCGTCAACATCCGAGTTGATCGACTGGTTGAAATTGCTAATGGCCGATGATATCCCTGACGAGATTCTAAAAAACAGGGACCACAGTAAAGCTATTCCGCCGTTGTATGGTGCTTTACTGAAGAACGAACAGGACGTACACCTGCTGGAGCGGTTAGCGTTCATGCATCGCCGCGAAACTCGCTAGCGATGAAGGGCAGCCACGCGTCGGAGCGCACATGCTGATAAATTTCTTTCAAGGTCTCAGGGATGCAGGTGTTCCGGTCACTCCACGGGAATTGCTTGATCTGATGGAAGGTCTCAAGCGGCATATCGTCTTCGCCGACATGGACGACTTCTACTATTTTAGCCGTACCTGCATGGTCAAGGATGAAAAATACTTTGATCGCTTTGACCGCGCTTTCGGATTGCACTTCAAGGAATTGGAAGGTATAGACAATATCATCGAGGCGCTAATTCCGGACGATTGGCTGCGCTCCGAATTTATGAAGAACCTTACCGACGAAGAGAAATCCAAGATCGAATCTCTGGGCGGGTTGGAAAAGCTGATAGAGGAATTCAAGAAACGACTCGAAGAACAAAAAGAGCGACATGAGGGCGGCAACAAGTGGGTGGGTACTGGGGGCACCTCGCCCTTTGGGCAGGAAGGCTATCATCCCGAGGGCATCCGGGTCGGCCCCAATGGTCGCAACAAGAAGGCCGTCAAAGTCTGGGACAAGCGTGATTTCAAAAATCTGGACGACAGCGTCCAGTTGGGTACGCGCAACATCAAAGTCGCCATGCGACGCCTGCGTAAGTTTGCTCGCACCGGCGCGGCCGATGAACTTGATCTGGACGATACCATCAGCTCTACCGCACGCAACGCCGGATTTCTGGATATCAAGATGGTGCCAGAGCGGCACAATGCGGTGAAAGTGTTGTTGTTCTTTGACGTCGGTGGTTCCATGGACCCGCATGTGAAAGTTTGTGAAGAGCTATTCTCCGCGGCACGCACCGAGTTCAAGCACATGCAGAATTTCTACTTCCATAATTTCTTGTATGAAAGTGTATGGAGTAACAATATTCGGCGTCACAATGAGCGTACTCAGGTTTTGGATATACTGCACAAATACAGCCACGACTACAAAGTTGTGGTGGTCGGGGACGCCTCTATGTCGCCCTACGAGATAGTCCAGCCGGGTGGCTCAGTGGAGCACTGGAATGAAGAGTCGGGTGAAATATGGCTGCGGCGGCTGCGCGAAGTCTATGACAAGGTAATCTGGCTGAATCCAGTTCCTGAAGATGATTGGCAGTACACGCAGTCCGTGGCCATCACGCACCAGCTGATGGACGGGCATATGTACCCGCTAACCCTGAGAGGTTTGGAAGAGGGTATGGCTTACCTGTCCAAATAGCCCGCATAGGCGATTAAACTTGCTGTAACCGCCACATTTAGAGACTCCACGCCATTGCGCATGGGAATGGACAACGGGTGATCCGCCAGTGCCCTAACCTGCGGACATACGCCTTCTGTTTCATTGCCTAGTACGTAGATTGAAAAACCTTCGTTCTTGTAGTGAAACAATGAGCGACCTGCATTCACTTCCAGGGTGCATACACTTGCTCCCTGGTCCTGGCACAGCTTGAGTGCCTCCGGCAGTGACTGGCACATTAGGAGTGGCGCGCGATAGAGAGTACCCGCGCTGGCCTTGATCACCAGCGGACCCAAGGCCGCAGTGCCTTTGCGCGGCAAAATAATGCCATCAATGTCTCCAGCCGCGGCGGAGCGAATGATCATGCCCAGATTCTGCGGATTGGTGATGCCGTCCAGCGCCAGTAGGCGGCGCGGGCGGTCCGTAATCTCGACGAGATAATCCTCCAGGCTGCGGAAACTGGGACATAGGATATCGACGGCTACCCCCTGATCCTGTCTGCCATTTTTGGAAATTCGCGCCAGTTCCTCACGACTGTGCAGTTGGATGGGTAGCCCCAATTTTTGTGCGAGTTGCTTAATTTCCGCGACAATTCCCTCATCCCGATTGCTGCGCGCAAGGTGCAGGGCATGACATACCAGCGTTGTATCTTGCAGGGTTTCCAGTACGGGTTTGCGCCCATAGACCGTCAGCACCCGGTCAAAGAAGGCTTTTCTTTCATTGTAATCGGAGTGTTGGGGCATTGGATTTCTGGGGGGGCCAGGCCGGCGCTGTGCCAGGTCTATTCGCTTAGTTGACAACGTCCCTGCCGCTGGCCAAAGCTGTGACACGATCAGCGGACTCCTTCATACGCGTGGCAATCTCCTCAATCTGGGCGCCAGTTATAGGTTTGTCGAACGAGCCCGCCACAAAGCACAGGACTGGAATTTCCTTGTAGACGAAAACGGGTACCGTGATAGTACTGATTTCGTAGCGCGCCTTGGGGTCGACTCGGTCGAGGTGGTAGTGCTCATCGCAAAGATCGTGCTGGTACTTGTTCGCGGCATCCTCCAATTCGGTGAGGCTCCAGGCGTTGTGAATTCGTCCCAATTCAGAACGCAACTCTGCTTCCGTCTTTGTTTTAAGACTAACCTCATAGCCACGTGCGCGAATTGCGATAAGCGATACTCGCAGCTTTTGGTCCAGCTTCTCGTTATAGCCGCCCCGGGAATCGTGCGCTCTGGTCAGCCAGGCTTCAAGGTATTTGGCATCCGAAAAAGCCGTGAAACAGGCTGCGACCGGGGCGGTATTGGGCAAGCGCAAACCCAGTTGGAAGGAATCAATCAACGGTGTGGCGCGGCCATACAGTGCCAGTAATACCTGGTGCAATTTAGATCGTCCGGTGACCGCAAAACCGATGCCAAGATCATTTTGCAGCGCTTCCAGTTCCGGTCGCGCATACTCCAGTACAGGGAACTGGGCAAAGGCGGCGTTGCCGGCTGCGATAATGGAAGGTCCCAGGCGATAAGCCTTGGTCTTTGGGTGCTGCACCAGAAAGCCATAGTTGGCCATGGTGGTAAGGATGGCATGGCAGGTTGCTTTGTTAAGATTCAACCGCCGGGTCATCTCAGTAAGCCCATAGGCCTGGTGTGGGTTGGCCATTAGCAGATCGAGTATGGCCAATGCGCGGGCGGTCGGTTGGGAAAAAAGTGCCACTGCGGTTACTCCGGGGTTCTTGTCACGCTCGCTCTATCCCGAGTGCGATACTGCGGTACACAGTCTATTTTGTTGTACTTGGAGGGCAATCTTACAGCCTGCCGCTGTCGTTGTTCAAGTGTTACTGCGGTAGCGAGTTCTCGAGTATCCTGCCATCACATTTTTGGCGTCCTACGAGCGCGCTTGCGGATGGAGAATATGAAAACGTTTCGGCTTTATGGGACGAGCGCTTGTCATTTGTGCGAATTGGCACAGAGTCTGATTGCTGTCCAGCAGCTATCACTGCGTGACGTCGACGTGGAAGTGGTGGACATCACCGAGTCGGACACCCTGTTTGAACGTTACGGCGTAGCGATACCCGTTCTACAGCATCCCGACAGGCGGGAGTTAAACTGGCCGTTCGGTGCGCATCAACTGCAGCACTTTTTAAGCTCTTAAGCGGCGTGTTGTCTGGGCAAGTGTTACTTCCCAACGCGTACCGCGAGCACATCACAGTGGGCGCCGTGCATGACGCCGTTGGCGGTGGAGCCCATTAACAAGGCCAACCCGTGACGGCCATGGCTGCCTACAACGATCAGGTCGGATCCCAGCTCTTTTGCTTTGGCGTGAATCTCCACTTCCGGTTTGCCGAGTACGATATGCTGGTGCGGCACATCAACCTTGTTGCTTTCGGCGAAGCGGCGCATCTGCTGGGTGGCCTGCTGGTGAATTTCCTCCTGAATGCCCGAGAAATCCATGGGAATGTCGCCGCCGTAGGCAAAGCTGAGTGGCTCGATTACATGAATCAGATGCAGCTGTGCGCCACTGTGGTTGGCGATATCGCGTCCGCGCTGCACCACGGCCGTTGAATCCTCGCTAAGGTCTATGCCAACCAGGACTTTTGTGTATTGGGACATGGCTGCCTCACTGTGAAAACGCTGAGGGGTCTTTATAGCATAGAATGTCAGTCGATCAACTGGGTTGGGTTGGGTTTGGAACCAAGAAGTACCGGGGATTGACCTAAATCAGGTGAATGGATGCTTACGTACCTCCTTATCATATTTGTGATCGCCCTGGCCCTGGCACCCCTGGGACATTTTCTCCCCAGTAAACGGCAGCGCGCTGTGGCCCGAATGCGTGAATATGCTGCGGTGCATGGCCTCTTTGTCGAATTTAGAAACTTGCCGGCCTATGGTGGCACGCAACTCGCCGTGCGGGACGTGATCTATTACGGCAAGCGGCTGCCAAACCACCGTGCCCAGCCGATAGAGTCGGCTGCCTGGCTGCGGACCCAGGAGGGTTGGCGCAGCGTGGATAAGCGGCTACCTGTGCCCGCACCAGTGCAGGAATTGTCACCCGAAATCAGCGCAGCCAGCGTGGACCAATCGAGCTGTGGCGTGTACTGGACGGAGTCCACCGGAGAGGCCGGAGTGGAGCATATTCGGCAGATTTTGGAGCGCTGGTGTGACGTACTAATCCAGTGACCGTTGGCTTTTTCTCTTGACCCAAGAGACAGAGCGACTTATATATGCCCCCTTTTTTGCGCAGCCTAACAGGGTGCTCCCTGATTTTTTGGATGTACATAAGGAGTTTATGGGTAAATCACTGGTTATCGTGGAGTCGCCGGCGAAGGCCAAGACTATCAACAAGTACCTGGGGCCTGACTTCATCGTCAAATCCAGCATCGGCCATATTCGTGATCTGCCTACTTCCGGGGATGGCACCAATAAAGCTGATCCTAAGGAGCGAGCGGCGCAGGCTGCTCGCACCCGCAAAATGGCCCCCAAGCAGAAAGCCGCGTACAAGAAAAAGAACGCGCGGCAGCAACTCGTCCGGCGCATGGGTATCGATCCTGATCACGGCTGGGCAGCCACCTACCAAATACTCCCTGGCAAGGAAAAAGTCGTCCATGAGTTGGCCAAGCTGGCCGCCAATTCTGATGCCATCTATCTGGCTACCGACCTCGACCGCGAAGGTGAGGCTATCGCCTGGCACTTGAAAGAAGCGATCGGTGGCGACCCGTCCCGCTACCAGCGGGTGGTATTCAACGAAATTACCAAGAAGGCCATCACCGAGGCGTTTGAGCGTCCAACCACTCTGGATATGGACCGGGTCAACGCGCAGCAAGCGCGTCGTTTTCTGGACAGAGTGGTCGGTTTTATGGTCTCCCCCCTGCTCTGGTCCAAGGTCGCACGCGGGCTGTCTGCGGGGAGGGTGCAGTCTGTTGCTGTCCGAGTGATCGTCGAGCGCGAGCGCGAAATACGCGCGTTTGTGCCTGAAGAGTATTGGGAGATTCACGCTGATCTCGCCACCACGAAGGCGGAACACATTCGCTTTCAGGTGCGCAAGCATAATGGTCAGGAGTTTCGACCAGCAAAGGAGAGCATAGCCCGGGCTGCGACCGCCGAACTGGAGAAACTGCCTTATGTGGTGAGCAAGCGGGAGGACAAACCTACCCGGTCCAAGGCGCCTGCCCCCTTTATTACCTCTACCCTGCAGCAAGCGGCCAGCACACGGCTCGGTTTCGGTGTGAAGAAGACCATGATGATGGCACAGCGCCTGTACGAGGCCGGTTACATTACTTACATGCGCACTGACTCCACCAATTTGAGTGCAGACGCGGTCGCAGCATGTCGCGAGTATATAGGCGCTAATTTCCCGCCGAGCTATCTGCCTGAGCAACCCAGAGTATTTTCGTCAAGGGAGGGCGCGCAGGAGGCACACGAAGCTATTCGTCCGTCTGACGTGAGTGTGTTGCAGAGTGCTTTGAATGGCATGGAAAGAGATGCGGAACGGCTCTACGAATTGATCTGGCGTCAGTTTGTCGCCGGACAGATGCCTGATGCAGAATACACATCAACGTTGGTGACCACCGCAGCAGGGGCTTACGAGCTCTCCGCCAAAGGCCGCATCATTCGTTTTGACGGATACACTCGGGTACTGGTGCCGGCGGGGCGCAAAAACGACGATGATGTCCTGCCGGACGTGCGTGAAGGCGGGACTCTCAGACTGAACAAACTCGATCCTGCCCAGCACTTTACCAAACCCTCGTCCCGCTATGGGGAGGCTAGTCTGGTGCGGGAGCTGGAAAAGCGCGGTATCGGCCGGCCGTCGACCTACGCGTCCATCATCTCCACCATTCAGGAACGGGGATATGTGCGTCTGGAAAACAAGCGCTTTTACGCAGAAAAGATGGGGGATATTGTGACCCAGCGATTGCAAACCAGTTTTAAGGAATTACTCGACTATGGGTTTACCGCGTCCATGGAAAAGCATCTTGATGAGGTCGCCCAGGGCACGCTGGAATGGCACGATCTACTCGACAATTTTTACGCTGAATTCAGCACTCTATTAGAAAAGGCAGGGGAGGACGAGCCCCTTGGCATGCAGCCCAACCAGCCAACCATGACGGATATTGAATGCGCCACATGTGGTCGCCCAATGCAGGTGCGTACCGCCAGTACCGGCGTATTTCTGGGTTGCTCGGGATATGCACTACCGCCCAAGGAGCGTTGCAAGCATACGCTCAACCTGACTGCCGGTGATGAAGCCATTATGGAAGACGCGGATGATGAAGCAGAATCACGCTTGCTGCGCTCCAAACACCGCTGTGCACTCTGCAATACAGCCATGGACAGCTATCTCATCGATGAGCGGCGCAAGCTACACGTATGCGGTAACAACCCTGATTGCGCCGGTTTTGAGGTAGAGGAGGGCAAATTCAAGATCAAGGGCTATGACGGCCCCACGCTGGAGTGCGACAAGTGTAGTGCCCAGATGCAGCTCAAGAATGGTCGCTTCGGCAAGTACTTCGGCTGTACCGCCCAGGACTGTAAGAACACGCGTAAGCTGCTGCGTAATGGCGAGGCGGCGCCACCCAAGATGGCACCGGTGCCCATGCCGGAATTGCAATGCCAGAAGGTGGTAGATCACTACATTTTGCGGGACGGCGCTGCCGGGCTGTTCCTGGCCGCGAGCCAATTTCCGCGCAACCGGGAAACTAGGGCGCCGCTACTTACCGAATTGTTAGCGCATCAGTCCGAGATAGACCCTAAATATAGCTTTTTATTCAGCGCGCCCGTCGCAGATAGCGAAGGCAATCCTGCGCAGGTGCGGTTCAGTCGCAAGACTAAAGAGCAGTATGTGATGACAGAAAGTGACGGCAAGGCCACTGGCTGGAAGGCGTTCTATCATCAGGGCAAATGGCGAGCGGACGACAGCTCGGGCGGCACGGGTCGTGCTGCCAAGAAAGGTTGAGTACGCATTGTCACCAGTCTGCCCGAATCTGGATCAGAATGCGGTTTTGTGCTTTGGGCAGCAGTCTCTGGAGATTCTCCTCCTCGCTGCTGGTTGCTAGTCGCTGGTACTGCTAAACTGGCCATGAACTGCCTATGGAGAGGGGTCTACTGAGTGTCTGCATCCTTGCTGGAGATTGTTGATCGTGGAGACGGCGAAATTGTGGTTAAGCGAGCAGAAGACGACTCGGAACCACTGGTTACGATTCGTTTCTCAGACGAAGCGCGTGCTTACATGATGGACAATGGCCTTGAAGTGGCCAAGGCTATGATTCAGGCGGGCATGCAAGCAGCCGCCATAATCTCAGAGCGCGGCGATGTTGAGGTAACGTCCTCCCATGACACGCAGCGCGTTTTACACTAGCGCTTAACAGCCCCGACGCAACACACCCACACTCAAACCTTCGATGGTGAAGGCCTGCTCCCTTAAGTCAATATTGATCGGTTTGTAGTCACGATTTTCCGGTAGCAGTTGCAGCAAGTGTTTCTGGCCTGTTCGGTGGAGTCGTTTAACCGTTACTTCGTCTTCAATCCTTGCGACCACAATGTCGCCATTTTTTGCGATGGGAGTGCTATGTACTGCCAATAGGTCACCATCCAGAATTCCCGCATCCATCATACTGTCTCCCTGTACCGTGAGGAAAAAGTCGGCACGGGGTTTGAAGAAGCTCGCAGGCAGGTTGCAGTAGTCCTCAATATGCGCCTCGGCCAATATCGGGCTTCCTGCTGCAACACGGCCAATAATAGGGATCCCTGCACTGTCAGGCAGCCGGATACCACGGGAGGCGCCAGCGATCATTTCAATGGCCCCCTTGCGTGCCAGCGCCTTGAGGTGTTCCTCCGCTGCATTGGCAGATTTGAAGCCTAGTTCCCGCGCAATGTCGGCCCGGGTCGGGGGATAGCCGGTATCGTCTATGTGCTGGCGCACAAAATCCAACACCTGCTGTTGCCGTTGAGTTAGCTTTTCCATGGCAGGCACCTGCTGTTTATTTATACAGATGCTGTTATTATATACAGGCTGGGTTTTTGTACAAGGCTTTCTATGCGGGGTAACTACATATCCCAGTCGAAAACACACGCGCCCAATTGCGATTGCAAACTAACGGTTGAAAACGAGAAGTGGCGCTCATCAATAACGCGTAGTGTCGCCAAATATTCGAGTATATTGCCGTATCGGGTTTGCAAACTCACTTTACAACCGCGCGATGCGTGTTGACCTTGGCTGCCCGTCATGTTTAATTCCCGTGCTTACAGGTGCATGATGGGACATGTGCCTCGCCACCCGGAGAAGACACCTTGTCAGCGCAAGTAAAAGTTCTGCCACGCCTTACCGCCGGTCCAGTTGCTCGCACGGTAATTGGCCTACTGCAAGAAGGGCCCCGCTTCATTGGCTTTGGCAGCAAAAAAGTCCGCCTCACTGATCAAGTCGGTTACGGTCGACTGCTTGGCTTCGGTCACATCAAATTGCTAATGGGTTTGGCTACCACCGACCAAAAATCTGATATCGAACTCATCGATTCCATACACCTTGATTTCAACATAGACAAGGATCAACTCGGGAATATCACCCGAATTTTCCGGGCAGTTGCGCAAGCTGACCGCGCGGAGCTGGACGCCTGGCACCCGCCCGTTCCAATCCTCGAGGCTGCAACGTTCGATCCACATCTTCCCAAGTCGCTGTCGTCAAACCGTATGTTGGCTGCCCGAATTCCACTTCTGTTCCATGTAGGAAAGTCGGGCTTCGAGCATATCAATCACTGGGACGAGGTTGATCTGTGCCTGACAGCACGTGAGTTCTCAGCGCTGCGGCACCTTACCACACCGGCCACCACCTCCGAATTGGAGCAACGTATAAGTCAGGGTGAGGAGGGCCTGTCCGGTGAAGAACTGGAATCCCTGCTGGAGCGACTGCTGGCGGCACGTCTTCTCTGGTCATTCGAACCGGACGATCCGGATTTTGAAACGATATTTCAGGACGGTGCCAAAGGAAAGCGGGAAGCGGAGCGCCTTTCGCGGGCCTTGTTCGACGCTATCTTACGAGCTGAAATACGCCAGCCCAGAAGGCCCGGGGCAGTAGCAGTATTTCCAGTGAACGTCGATTCGTCAATTGCACCCCTGGCGCTGGGTTTTCTGTTCGCGGTGGCGCGTCAACATGACGGGGGACGGCTTAACAAATCGTTCGACTTCCGTCCCAACTGGCTCACGGATGTGACAGCAGCTGTGCCGCAAGGGCGTGCTGTAATGCTCTATTCGCACTACATCTGGAACTCCCCGCGCATGCTTGCCTATTCTGCACGGGCGAAGGCAGAGAACCCGCTCGCTTTGAATATCCATGGTGGGCCAGACGTACCGAAGTACGAACTCGATGTTGAGCGCTACTTTGTCGATCATCCCTACGTGGATATTGCAGTGCATGGAGAGGGTGAAGTCACCATCTGCGAGATTTTAGACGTATTAGAGGCCGCATTACTGACTACTGATCCGCTCGATCTCTCCCGATTGGATTCGGTGGCTGGGCTCTCCTATCGTGGGCCAGACGGGCGAGCGGTGCGCACTGCTGATCGGGCGCGTATCACTGACCTAGATGACATCCCTTCACCCTATCTGACCGGCGAGTTTGACGTGTTCGCTGAGGCTGGTGTCCCCAACGTCATCCTGGAGACCAATCGGGGATGCCCCTACGGCTGCACATTTTGTGACTGGGGATCAGCTACGGCTTCCAGTATCCGAAGATTTAATCTGGAGCGGATATTCGATGAACTCGCTTGGTGCGCTCGCAATAAAATTTCAGCTGTCGGCTTGGCAGACGCTAATTTTGGCACCTTCGAGCGTGACGTAGAGATCGCGCGACGTACTGCCGAACTTAAGCGAATCTATGGGTTTCCCCGCCATTTCGGTACTAACTACGCGAAGAACTCCGTGAAGCACCTAAAACCGATCGTGGAGATTCTGGTAGAGGCAAAAATTCTCGCGATGGGTCTGCTATCGTTACAATCGATGGACGAGGGCACCTTGACTACGATTAACCGTTCGAACATCAAATTGAAAAAGTACGAAGCCCTCGCGGCCGAGTTTCGGGCTAACAGACTCCCGCTCTATGTTGATCTAATGATGGGCCTGCCCGGCTCAACGGTGGAATCGTTTCGTAACGACCTCCAGGAATGTGTGGATCGGGAGGTATACCCCAAGGTCCATCCCACGCAACTTCTCATCAATAGTCCCATGAACGACCCAGCCTACCGTGCAGAGCACGGAATAACGGCCGCTCCGAGTGAGATGGTTAAATCTTGCGCAACCTTTAATGAGGACGACTATAAGGAAATGGGCAAGATTCGGCGGGCATTCCTGGTCGGGGAGAAATATGGAATTCTTCGCCATGCACTGCGCTACGCTCATCAGGAGACAGGTCAGCGAGAAATTGATTTGTTATGTCGCCTGTTGGCCGCTGCCGATCAGGATGGGGATAGATGGCCGGCACTGCGGTTCACCTTCCTCTACATCCCGGCCCTAATGGTACCGCCAGTCAACTGGGGTTGGTTCCTGGCCGATCTCCAGCGTTTCTTTGTCGAACAGCTGGGGATTGCCAACGATGCGGCGCTCGACAGCGCCCTCAGGGCTCAGCATGCAATGATTCCAGCCCCTGAACGGCGGTTTCCAGAAACGATTGAACTGCCATGCGACTATGCCGCCTGGCACGCAGATGTGCTGATTGCGAAAGAGAACGGGCATCTGCAGGACTGGTTCAAGGTTGTAGCGCCGTTGCGCTCCTACGGACCGGGAACCCTAACCATCACTGATCCAAACAAAATCTGCTATCAGGCGCTGGGTCGTGACTTCAATTCAGGCGTCTGGTCTATCTGGGAGTTGGCCTCTGAGATTGCCCGACCTTCAGAGGGTGCTTTAACTGTCTAGCGAACCTCGGGACTTCCTGCATGTGAAATTGCAATGCATGACATCCCCTGTGCCTGAAACCATGTATCTGTCTTGTGTGCTTTATGGCTGGAGCGTGAGTGGCGTCAGCACGCCTACGCTCAAATATCCTCGACGCCGTACATGGCATCCGGTTCAATGGAATTCACCGGACTAGCCCAGTCCTGCGGGTGCATGGGCAGATCCGGGTCAAGCAAGTCATCATCGTCAAGTTCAAACGCCGTACGCCAGTCCTCGGGAGCTTCAACCACCTCCAGCTGCATTTCGCGCCACGCATCCAGATCGTACTCAGACACCTCGCCATCGAGATACTGGGTTTCAATACTGAAATCGGTCGGATCCCAGTCAATCACCTCGAATAACTGAAGCGTATGCATATCCTTGTACCACGCGCCCACCACCGGGCTTAACATTTTCATCTTGGCTCTCCCCTGTCGCCGATAAAATCATCCGTACACCAACATATCACGCTGGAAAAGACTGTCTACTAAACGGATCAGTCAACGCAGGCCGTAAAAAAAATTGCTCTCAGCCAATCCCCAAGATCTTTCTACAGTAGATCAACCGCTTGCGCAGGCTTTCAAGAGTTGACTTAAGTCGTAGCAGCCTTTTATATAGCTGTACCGACTCGGTCGAAGGGTCCGACAGAAAAAATCCGTCTAAAAATAGTGCAATCATAAGCAGGCTTACCACCTCGAAATCGAGAGGGTTGTGCATCGCGTAAATTGTTGACGTCACATTCATGCAACACAGACACATTGGTGCCCAGCCAAACGCGGTTGGCATTGCAGATTATTCGGGAGCAGAACGATTGAATACGCTAGCCATTATCGGGGGAACAGGTGTCGATGAACTGGACGGTCTCAAGGTGCTGCGGGATCATCGAGTCGAGACACCGTTTGGGGAGCCCTCGCGGGCCATTCAAGAAGGACGTCTTGGTGATTCCACGCTTTTTTTCCTACAGCGCCATGGTAGTCCCGGAGCGATACCGCCCCATCGTATTAACTATCGCGCCAACCTGTGGGCTCTCAAGTCACTAGGCGTGGGCGGTATTGTCGCCATCAATGCGGTCGGCGGCATAACTGCAGCCATGCGGCCCGGGCGGCTTCTGATACCGGATCAGTTGATTGATTACACCTGGGGTCGTGAACACAGCTTTGACGATGGGCACGACGGCCACCTGCTGCATATCGATTTTACTGAACCCTATGAGCGCGCATTGCGCCTGGAAGTGCTGGCGGCAGCGACGCGCGCGGGCGTACCTCACGAGTCAGCGGGGGTACACGGGGTCACTCAGGGCCCACGGCTGGAAACGTCGGCGGAGATACAGCGCATGGCGCGCGACGGTTGCGATGTGGTTGGGATGACGGGTATGCCCGAGGCTGCGCTGGCTCGAGAGCTCGATCTTCCATATGCATGTATCTGCATGGTAGTAAATCCCGCCGCTGGTCTGGGTGAACTGCCACTGACGCTTGCTACGATGCGCGAAATATTGCTCCGGGAATCTGCCGTCGTCAGGGAGTTGCTAAGCGAGTTGGTGAGAAATCGCCGCGGCGCCTAGGTTGGCGGTTCAGCTTTCAGTGCGGGTGCGGGCGGGGTCGCAGCCTCGGTCTCTGGTTCCGCGGTGGTTTGGCGTTCGACCTCGCTCATGGATGTGATTTTCGCTACCACACCCAGCATCGGGTGATCTAGGTAGTTTACCTCGCCGCTACGCATGCGATGTGTCTGTTGCAGCACCACTGCGTGCCGGTAGGGGTATGCTGGTGCCTGCGTCACACCACTTGCAGTGAGCCCCGCTCCAGCCGATGGTGAATCGGGTTGTTGCCCCAGAGGTGGTGCGGCCGCACCTGCTGCCAGTGTTTGTATCGGCACCTTGCGACCCATTGACGGCGGCCCCAACGGTGGAGGAGGCATGCGCCATGCGCTGTGCAGGTATTCCCCCTGGGTGTTTAGCCACAGGTTGGTTTCCAGGTAGAGGTCGCCGGACACATACACAGCGATCGATCCTTGCAGCTCGGGCCACTGTCCACCATCCCCAGAGCGATCCAGTACTATGGGCAATGCCTCTGTTTGACTCGTCATGGGTTGTAGCCAGGCTTCATGGAAGAGAATGCGGTAGCGGCCGCTGCGCTGCATGGTGTCCGCTTTGCTAGTGAATTCCCGTTCCACAGACGGGAGAGTGGCAAACGGAGTGCGTTGTGTGGGTGGCGCGAGGGAGGTATCGACAACCTGAGTACTCCCACTGGGCTCTGTCAGTGTTGAAGTGGTGGGTTCTGCCGAGCTCGCGTCGCCAGGCTGCTCCCCTGGAAGGATCAGGAAGCGCGTCGCCTGGGGATAGGCAAGGTCAGGCGTTGCCTCCCATTGTTCTAAAGTGTCTCCCGCCGGGTAGCTAAAAATTATCAACTCAACCCGATACCAGTTATCGATCTGGGCCTGCGTGGTCAGCGGTAGGAGCAGCACAGAGCCCAGAACAGTAACGGCGTACACTATAGGAAAGCGGTCAAACATTTGCAGTGCTCTTCTTTGGGTCAGTAGCAAGTGTATCCAGAAGCTGCTCCAGATAGCGGTGGCGCTGATGTATGTCGCTCGAGCTGTGCTCGAAGCGCAAGCGCGTAGCCCCGGCCAGTTTGTATGTGTGCGGATCTGACTGGACCAGTTTGACCAGGCTCAGCGGGTTCACAGATGTTGTTTCCTTAAAATCGATACTACCACCCTCAGGCCCCGCTTCTATAGTGCGAATACCGAGCTCCTGGGCCCTCAGGCGCAGCCGCGACACCTGAAATAGATTGTTGACCTGCGGTGGCAACAAACCAAAGCGGTCTATCATCTCTACCTGTAATTGCCGTAGTGCTGTGTTGCTGGCAGCCCCGGCAATACGCTTGTACAGAATAAGGCGGCTATTGACGTCTGGCAAATAGTCATCGGGAATCAGGGCTGGTACGTGCAAGTTGACCTCAGTCCCTTGATCCAGAGGTGCGTCAATATCGGGTATCTCGCCGCGTCGCAGTGACTCTACCGCTCGGTGCAACATATCCATGTACATCGAGAATCCGACGCTGTGTATTTGCCCGCTCTGCTCGTCACCGAGCAGTTCGCCAGCGCCACGGATTTCCAGATCGTGGGTGGCCAACAGGTAACCCGCGCCCAGGTCGCCTGCCGCCTCGATGGCTTCCAGGCGTTTGCCCGCATCGACACTAATGGCCGAGCGGGGCGGCGTTAGCAGATACGCATAGGCCTGATGGTGCGAGCGGCCCACCCGGCCGCGCAACTGGTGTAGCTGTGCCAGTCCAAATTTATCCGCGCGCTCAATAATGATGGTATTGGCGTTAGGAATATCGATACCGGTTTCGATGATGGTGGTGCACAGCAGTACATGGTGGTGGCGGTGGTAAAAACTGGACATCACCTGTTCCAGATGCGTTTCACGCATTTGGCCATGTGCAACAGCAATACTGATCTCTGGCAACAGCTCCCGCAACCTGCGCGCAGTCTCCTCAATGGTTTTTACCTCGTTGTGCACGAAGTAGACCTGACCTCCACGCAAGGTCTCGCGCAGAATTGCCTCTTTTATGAGGGCAATATTGTGCTCACGCACGAAGGTTTTGATAGACAGCCGCCGCGCAGGCGGCGTGGCGATAATGGAGAGGTCCCGCATGCCTCCCAGTGCCATATTCAAGGTTCGCGGAATCGGGGTGGCGGTGAGGGTCAGAATATCAACTTCCGAGCGCAGGGCTTTGATGACCTCCTTCTGCTTAACGCCGAACCGATGTTCTTCGTCGATGATGAGCAGTCCCAGGTCGTTAAAGCGGAAGTCACTTTGCAGTAGCTTGTGGGTTCCAATGACAATGTCGACGGTGCCTGCACTCGCCCGGCGTGTCACTTCATTGAGTTCCTTGGTGGATTTGAAGCGCGATACGACTTCCACCGTCACTGGCAGGTCAGCAAAACGGTCGCAAAAAGAGTTGTAGTGCTGCTGCGCCAACAGCGTGGTCGGTACCAGTACTGCCACCTGCTTTTGGTTGCTGGTGGCGACAAACGCCGCTCGCAGCGCCACCTCCGTTTTGCCAAAACCGACATCGCCGCAGACCAGGCGGTCCATAACCCGGGGGCTGAGCATGTCGTCCAGGACAGCGCGTATCGTCGTTTCCTGATCCGGCGTTTCCTCAAAGGGAAACGCAGCGCAGAACTGGGCGTAGGCGGAGTCCTGCGCCTCAAACCTGAAGCCTTCGCGCGCCTCCCGCCTGGCGTACACTTCCAATAGTTGCGCGGCGATATCGTTGGCCTTTTCGCTTGCCTTGCGACGGGCCTTTTCCCACTGGTCTGAGCCGAGCTTGTGCAGGGGAGCCATTTCTGGGTCACTACCTGCATAGCGGCTGATCAGGTGCAGGGAGGCCACGGGAACATAGAGACGGGCTGCCTGCGCATACTCCAAGGCCAGAAACTCGAATTCCTGATCGTCGACCACCAGTTTCTGCAGGCCAAGATAGCGACCGACACCGTGCTGCAGGTGGACAACAGGGACGCCCTCACGGAGCTCATTGAGGGCTTTGAAGGCGTTGGCCTGGGCGCTGTCATCATTGCTCTTGCGCCGACGGCGCTGGGCGACGCGGTTGCCAAACAACTGTGCCTCGCAGACCAGGGTAGGGTGGTCTGGTCCGAAATACAGCCCGCGGTCAAGGGGCGCAGTGGCGATGGCAAAGCTCAAACCAGAATCGACAAAAGATTGCCAGCTGTTCAAGTTCGGTGGCGACAACTGGTAGGGGCGCAAGGACTCCAGCAATAGCTCCCTCCGTCCGGCGGATTCAGCGCACAGTAGTACCGGGCCGCGGTGTTCCTTGAGAAAGCGCACCAGATTGTCAGTCGCAGACTCGCTGTGGTGATTGCTGCACAGGTTGGGTGGCGGCAGTACAGCGGTTTGCTGATGTACAGGAGCGTCCGGTTGGTAGCGTAGCTCCAGGACAGGAAATTCCTTGAAGTGTTGATACAGTTCATCAACAGGAGTGAAGCAACGTCGCGGCGCTAGTAGTGGTCGGCGCGGATCAACGCCGTACTCCTCATAACGCGTGTTGATCTCTGCCCAAAAATGCTGTGCTGCGCTGTGATGATCCCCGGTCGTAATGATTGCGCTATCGTCCGGCAGATAATCGAACAGCGTTGCGCACTGCTCAAAAAAAAGCGGTAAGTAGTACTCGCAGCCGCCCGGGCTGCGTCCGGCGCTGACCTCTGCATAGGTGGGGCACAGGTCGTTGTCTACGTCAAAGCTATCGTACCAGTTCAATTGGAAGCGGCGCACTGCAGCGTGGTCTAATGGATACTCTCTGGCGGGTAGCAGATTTATTGCGTGTACCCTGGCTATTGTGCGTTGGCTTTCTGTTTCGAATGTGCGCAACGAATCAACCGTGTCATCCAGCAAGTCGATACGATAGGGCAGTTCGCTGCCCATGGGATATACATCCACGAGTGAGCCGCGCACGGCGAATTCACCGTGTTCGTACACCGTTTCCATGTTGTTATAGCCATTGCGCAGCAGGTTCATTCTGAAGCGATCTACATCGAGCGTCTGGCCCTCCTGCAACACCAGGCTCGAGCCTGCAATGTAGTCCGTTGGCGCCAGGCGGTGCATAAGCGTCGCCATCGGCACGATGAGTATGCCCTCCGTCATGCCGGGCAATCGGTAAAGCGTGTTGAGGCGCTCCGAGATGATGTCCTGATGAGGAGAAAAGTTGTCGTAGGGAAGGGTTTCCCAATCTGGAAAAACCAGAATCTCGCAGTCGTGCTCTAAAAAAAAGGGCAGTTCACGCTCCAATGCGAGTGATGAGCTGGTATCGGCGGTAACCACCACCAGTAAGCGGCCCAAACGCGCAAGTTCGGCAATGCAGCGCGCATCGGCGCAGCCACTGAATGGACCCATAGCAGTGCGCGAGCCTGCCTGTCGTGGCCAGGGCGTTTTTTCGACCAACTTGCTGAACATAGGTTGTGAGTCGCTTGTGCGGTAAGCCAGGGTGGGTGCAACGCAGCGCAATTATAACGAAGAAGCCAGCAATCGCCAGCACAGCGTCGGTGCAGCCGGTGAATTTGCCAAAAACTGGCTTGCGTGCTATTTCTCGTCGGACAATAATACGCGCCCCCCCCCACAATTGGGCAGAACATAGGTATCCAATGGCGAACAATCGCAAGCGTGCACGTCCTGACGACTATTTCAAGGATTGGAAGCAACGCGAGGCACTCGCTGAGGGCATGATCCCCCTGGTGGGTCGGCTGTCCCGCGAGAAGAATGTCACGTGCTACATTTACGGCAAGCCTCTGGTCAATCGTTCGGTATTCGAAATCATGAAGGACCACCGATATGTACGCCAGGTTGAGGGGAACGAGCTATCCGAAAAGGAAACATTTCCCGTTTTTAATCTTTTGAGCCAGCTGGATCTGGGCCCCGCCCATATCGATGTGGGTCGCCTCGCCGTAGGCTATTCCGCAAAGGGAACCGAAGCAGGCCTGAGCCTGGAGCAGTATCTCGTTCTCGAATTGGGCTCTCTCATCGGGTCCAAAGGTAAACCACTCGATAAACCACAGGACGTGGTGCTCTATGGATTCGGCCGCATCGGCCGACTTATGGCCCGTATCCTGATTGATAAAACCGGTGGTGGTGATGGCCTGCGACTGCGTGCCATTGTCGTGCGCAAGGGCAAGGCGCCCGACGACCTTGAAAAACGTGCCAGTCTATTGCGCCGGGACTCGGTGCACGGTCCGTTCGACGGCACCATTCGAATGGATGAAGAGCGTCAGTCCTTCGTTGCCAATGGCAATGAAATCAAGGTGATTTATGCCGATGCGCCGGACACTATCGACTACACCGCGTATGGTATCGACAATGCTATTATCATTGACAATACAGGTGCCTGGCGCGACGAGGCCGGCCTTTCCAAACACCTGAAAAGTAAGGGCGCGAGCAAAGTCATTCTCACGGCTCCCGGAAAGGGCGCCCTCAAAAATGTCGTAGCCGGGATCAATAGCGATATTATCGACCCGACGGATACCATTATTTCGGCAGCCTCGTGCACGACTAATGCGATCGCCCCACCCCTGAAGGCCATGGATGATGAGTTTGGAATTGTCGCCGGTCATGTGGAGACGGTACACGCTTATACTAATGACCAGAATCTTATCGACAATTATCACAAGGCATCGCGTCGTGGGCGCAGCGCGCCGCTAAACATGGTAATAACCGAAACCGGCGCCGCTGTGGCAGTAGCTAAAGTCCTGCCGCAGCTCGCTGGAAAGCTCACCGGCAACGCTATTCGCGTGCCGACGCCGAATGTTTCTATGGCAATTCTCAACCTGACCCTGAGTCGGGAAACCACGATTGAGGAAGTCAACGAGTTTATGCGTCATCAGGCGCTGCACTCACCCCTGCGCAATCAGATTGATTATTCTGCTTCGCCCGAAGTCGTCTCCAGTGATTTTGTCGGCTCTCGGCATGCCTGCATTTTTGATGCCAAGGCAACCATTGTTAATGGACGCCACGCCGTGCTGTACCTGTGGTATGACAATGAATATGGGTACAGCTGCCAGGTGCACCGTATTTTGGAGCAAATGGCAGGCATTCGCTATGCGGTCTATCCGCAGCAGGTTTGATTACGCCGCTGTGATTCAGATGGCCACGGATCTGGCGGTTGCGCCTGAGAATATGATGCTTGACGACGTTGGAGGCTAGGGCATTGGCAACGCACCGCAAAAGCCACTCGTGTGAGTGGCTTTTTTGTTTGCTCATGGTGCTGTGTCTCGCTGGGTGTCATCGGCAGACGGTTCCGTCGCAGCTGGATGGCGCCTCTATGGGCACCACCTGGCATGTCAGTTATATCGCGCCGACTCCTGGACCAGGCGCTAAACATATAAGGCAAGGGATTGAGGAGCAGCTGGAGCGTGTTAATGCCAGTATGTCGACCTATCGTCCTGATTCTGAGATAAGTCGTTTTAGTGCACTAGCTACGCAGACGTGGTTCAGGTCTTCCGCAGACTTTTTTCTGGTTCTGACAACCGCCCTTGCCATGGGTGAAAAAACGGAGGGAGCCTATGATGTCACTGTGGCACCACTGGTGAATCTCTGGGGGTTTGGTCCTGATGGGATGATCGATAAGCCGCCCCTAGAGGCTGCAATCGCAGAGGCGCGTACTCATGTGGGACAGCACAATCTCCGTGTCGATAGTGACCTGCCTGGTGTCATGAAGCTGTCTGAGTTGTCGCTGGATTTTTCCTCGCTCGCCAAGGGCTACGCAGTAGACAGAGTCGCCCAGTGGTTACAGCAACAGGGTATTTCACGCTATATGGTGGAAGTTGGCGGTGAAATGCGCTTGTCAGGGCTCAGTGGGCGCGATGATCCCTGGCGTATTGCTATTGAACAACCCAACAGCAGTGAGCGCGCTGTGGCGGTCACCATTAACCTGATTGATATCGGGGTGGCGACCTCAGGTGATTACCGCAACTACTTTGAGTCAAATGGTCGTCGCTATAGTCACATAATCGACCCGCGTACCGGCTATCCGGTGGCGCACGACCTGGTCTCAGTGACGGTGGTGCACCCTAGTTGCATGATCGCGGATGCTTGGGCTACGGCCCTCACCGTACTGGGAGCGGAAAGGGCCATGGTGGTAGCACAGGCACAGGGATTGGCTGTATATTTCATCCGCAGGGTGGACGATAGATTTCTACACAGCCACACCCCGTTGTTTGCTGCCTATCTAAGCCCAGCGCAGGTTCAGAACTCCACCCAATCGGACGAGTAAACTCATGGAACTTTTTGTTATCAGTATCGGGGGGCCATTGGGGGCCGACTCGCTCTGTGTTATTGGCGGCGGCAAGCCACAACGCTGTAGCCAGATAAAGCACAATGGCGCAGTGGGCATGAAAAACCCTGCACTCTACTATCCGGCTGAGAAATAGCACCGGTTGTGGAACCTTTGAAGTCTCCTCGTAGCACCATCGCCAATTACGCACCGTTTATAGGTGTGCGGTACAGCTTTAGTCAAAAACGCAACCGGTTCACTTCCGTCATTGCCACAGTGTCCATGCTCGGCATGGTGTTGGGTGTTGCGAGCCTCATTGTGGTTCTCGCTATCATGAATGGCTTTGCCGGTGAACTTCGTGGCCGAATTCTATCTCTGGTGCCCCACGGCTTCGTGGAGAGCAGAGCGGGTGGCATTGAACACTGGGAAGATCTGATGGTGCAGATCAACGGGAGCACGGGGGTGGTTGCCGTGTCACCCTACATCACTGAGAAAGCCATACTGGCGAATGGTCGCATGCAACGTGGTGCCATACTGACCGCCATTGAGCCAGGATTGGAGACCTCCGTGTCGCATCTGGAGGGTGCCATGATTGCTGGAGAGCTTTTGAGTCTCCAAGGCGATGGCTTCAACGTGGTTCTTGGCGTGTCGCTGGCCAACATTCTACGCGTCGTACCAGGAGACTATATCGATGTCACGGTACCTCGCCTGACCGTGACGCCTCTGGGACTATTCCCGCGCAGCAAGCGCTTGCTGGTAACCGGCCTGTTTCAAATAGGCGCTCAACCAGACGCTAACCAGGCCTATGTATCGCTGGCGACAGGACAAAGATTACTAGGGATTAAAGGAAGCGTGGACGGTTTGCAGGTCAAAACCAATGACTTGTTCGGGGCCCCGCAAACCATGCGCGCACTGTCCGTGACATTACCAGCTACTCTTTTGGTAACTGACTGGAGCCAGACCCAGGGATCCCTGTTTCGTGCCGTCAAAATGGAAAAGCTGATGGTGAGTCTACTGCTGCTTAGTGTCGTTGCGGTAGCGGCATTCAATATTGTGTCGACTTTGGTGATGTCGGTTGCGGAGAAGCGTCGTGATATTGCCGTCCTGCGTACCATGGGGGCCCGGGCCGGAGGCGTCATGGCGATTTTCGTCGCGCACGGATTAGTACTTGCTGCGGTCGGCATCACTGTCGGTGCGCTGTTAGGCGTGTTACTGGCAAGCAATATCGCCGCAATTTCATCTGCAGTAGAGCGCACACTGGGCGTGAAGCTATTTGATCCATCTGTCTATTTTATCAGTGAATTGCCTGCCAAATTACAAAGCTCTGACGTGGCTATCGTAGTGATTGCATCCTTTTTTCTGAGCCTGCTTGCTACCTTGTATCCGGCCTGGCGAGCTGCCCGAATCGCACCTGCAGAGGTATTACGTTATGAGTAGTGTGGTGCTGCAGTGCGAGGGCTTGTCTCGCGTCTATGATGATGGTGACAGGTCTGTGACTGTTTTGCGCAGTGTCGATTTAACACTACTTGCAGGGGAGAAGATCGCTGTAGTCGGTGGGTCTGGCTCCGGCAAATCCACACTGCTAAATCTATTGGGCGGCCTTGATTATCCCAGTAGTGGCAGGGTGATGATGCGCGGCATGAATTTGGCGGAACTCGATGAGCGTGCTTTATGTGAGCTGCGCAACAAGCGCTTGGGCTTCGTTTACCAGTTCCATCACTTGTTGCCCGAATTCGATGCGCGGGAAAATGTGGCCATGCCGCTTCTCATCGGGGGCACTGTCCGCAAAGCGGCCTGGCTTGCTGCAGAGCAGATGCTGGATCGAGTGGGCATGGCACATCGTCTGGAACACAGACCCGCGCAATTATCCGGTGGCGAGCGACAACGCGTAGCCATTGCGCGAGCGCTGGTCGCTCGACCGGACTGTGTGTTACTTGATGAACCCACTGGAAATCTCGATCCACATTCTGCGGCACAGGTACTGGATTTGATTGATGAACTTGGGCAGGATCTCGCCTCATTTGTGGTGGTTACACATGACCCGGCGATCGCTGCGCACATGCACCGTACGTTGGAACTGCGCGACGGCGTGCTGCGGGAGCTTACGTGACCCGTACCGAGCGCTTGCGGATTGCTGTTCGCTACACGTTTGCGTTTGGCCAGGGGCATCTATCTGCCTTTCTATCCTCCCTGTCAATGCTGGGACTGGTGCTGGCCATAAGTCTGCTGATCATCGTACTCTCGGTTATGAATGGCTTCGATAAAGAAATGCGCGAGCGAATCCTCGCTCTGGTGCCGCATATCACCCTGTACTCTGATGCGCTTATTGGCGACTGGCGCAACGACCTTACGCGGCTAAGAGACCATCCCGATGTGGTAGCCGTTGCGGCCTTCGCGCAGTTCGATGCGCTAATCACGCGTGGTACAGACATTGAGACGGTACGCGGAATCGGTCTGGACTCGAATGAGACAGACTCCTTCGCGCCTCTTCTGCCCTATCTCGATAGGGCAGATGCTGCACGTTTTTGCGAACAAGAAGATGGACTCATTCTGGGATCGGGCATTGCGGAAAACCTGGGCGTGCAGGTTGGCGAGCGATTAAACCTGATTGTCCCAGGGTCCAACCGAGAGGGTCAACGGGCGCCAACACGTTTCAAAACCGTGCAGTTAAGCGCGATTCTGCACACTGGCACGGAGCTGGATCAAGCCGTGGCTCTGGTGCATCTGGCCGTTGCGTCCGATTTGGCGGGACTGCACGGGCAGGTCAGCGGCTATCGTGTCACAACGTCGCAGCTTTTTGCGGTGCAGCGCATAGCGTCGCAGTTACAGGAAAGCTTGCCGCCCGGCTTTTACAGTACCAATTGGATGATGACCCATGGCAATCTGTATTCTGCAATACAACTGTCCCGAGATCTGATTTCGATACTGCTGTTTTCGATCATCGCAGTGGCTGCCTTCAATGTGGTCTCATCACTGGTGCTGGTGGTACTGGATAAACAGGGCAATATCGCGATTTTGCGTACCTTGGGAGCCACCGGCGCAGATATCGCCTGGGTCTTCGTCCTGCAGGGCGGCATGATCGGGGTGGTCGGCGTTTTGTTCGGCAGTGTGTTAGGAGCCTTGGGTAGCTTGGCAGTGCCAGGTATCGTGAGTTGGCTGGAACGATTGCTGGGACTGCGCTTCCTCAACACAGATGTGTACCCGGTGTCTTTTTTACCCGTTGATCTTTTAGCTCGAGATGTGCTCGTAGTGGGTGGGATCGCTCTCGGCATGTGTGTGATTGCCGCTATTTATCCGGCGCGACGGGCTGCCAGAATGGCGCCAGCCCTGATTCTCAACCAGGATCGTTGAGTTTTTTTTCTGCTCGATTGCGCTTGCGGGCATGCCAGTGGCGCGCAACACGCCAGCGCCAAAGTTGGTTTACAATCAGGTAGCCCAAAGAGCCAAAAAATAATCCGCAAATCAGGCTCCCTAGTAGAAAGGGCTGCCATATCGCTGCCAAACTATTGCGCAGCCAATCGAACCCCGGTTCAAAGGCAAAGTCTGCAACGGGCACATCGATAACAAGGGCACCAATCTTGTACGCCAGGTAGAAGATGGGTGGCATCGTAATTGGGTTGGTGACGAAAACAAGACCGACGGACAACGGCAGGTTACAGCGCAATAGTACTGCCAGGACAGCGGCAATAAGTATCTGACCGGGTGTTGGGATAAAAGCGACAAACAGCCCGACGAAAAAGGCCATAGATGCCGAAAAGCGATTGATATGCCAAAGGTTGCCATCGTAAATCCAGTCGCCAAGTACACGCAGGGATTTTATGTTCCGAATCCTGTCACGGCTGGGGACGATCTTTTTGAGGAATTGTTTTGGCATATCTGGAGTGGTCGAATTTGACCTGTCGTTCCATGGAAGTATGTGTTTGACTGTCCTCTGCGTACATTCCTGTAGCCGCTAGGTGATCGCGACTGTGATGGTGCGCAGGCTTGATATTATCAGTCATTAGCCGCGGTGTTGATACTTAAAAGTTTCGCAGTAGTCGTTGGACTTCACGGGAATGACCCTTTGCAATCATGGATGATTGGCACGGTCTCAGGCATCATTTTCGCTGGTATCTGGCCTGAGCTGCCGCCGTGGTGGCTGTCTCTGCTCTTCGCTGCTATTGCGATGGGGACACTTCGCTGGAAGTCGAATTTCACGAGATTTGCGTGCGGGGTTGCCTGTGGTTGTGCTCTGGGACTTGTCTACGGCACCGTCCTCATGCAACACCGCCTGCAGGACGCCTGTGTGGGCCTGCCCTTGATCGCCACTGGTCGGGTGTCCTCCCTACCGAGTGAAAAGCGGGTACGCGAAGATGATCGTCGACAACGGTTTGAGTTTACTGTCAGCGATCTATCGCCAAGGAAATGTGCCGGCCCGATAAGACTTATGTTGTCTTACTACGGGGAGTACCAGGTACTGCCGGGTGACACGTGGCAATTCGAGGTAAAGCTGAGAAAACCCTGGGGACTCGCCAATCCCGGCTCCTTTAACATGCAAGTGTGGTTTGCCCAGGAGGCTATTGACGCAGTGGGCAGTGTCCGGGAGTCTGCTCTGACAAAGCGGATCACTGTCGCAGGTGATGCCTATGCCATGCACCACCGCTTGCGTCAGCAGATCAGCACCGCGATTGACGAGCTTGACCTGGACCGCGATGTTACAGCGATGTTACAGGCTATGACCGTCGCCGATAATAGTGCCATTGAGCCACCGCTCTGGCAGCTGGGCCAATTGTTGGGCATCAATCACTTACTGGTGATTTCAGGATCTCATATCGTCATTGTCGCGGGAGCTGGGTTCCTCCTGGGCGGCTTATTTCTTAGAGTCATGCCCAGGTCTGGGTTGGCAGGCATCTGGGTTCCGCACGGGCTCGCGTTGCTTGTCGCATGTCTTTACGGTGCCCTGGCGGGCTTTTCAATACCGGTTCAACGAGCATTGTGGATGCTCGGATGTTTTGTAGTTGCCAGTCTGGTTGGGCGCAAGAGTGGCCCGACCAATACACTTTTGCTTGCGGCCACTGCAGTCTTGATCTTCAACCCGCTAGCGGCGCTGGGGAGTGGATTCTGGCTGTCCTTCGGTGCCGTAATGGCCCTGTTGTGGTTTGCGCGCTGGCAGCGTGGAGTCAGTACGCTCGGGCGTCTGTTGGGTACCCATGGCTTCATGTCGCTCGTCATGCTTGCCCTGGGCGCCTTGTTCTTCGGAGGGGGAAGTGTGGTCGCCATGCTTGCCAACCTGGTGATGATTCCGCTGGTCGGGTTTGTCGTAGTTCCGCTCAGTCTCCTTGCTGTCGTGTGTTTCCTGTGCGGTTGGCCTTGGGCGTCCGGGCTTTGGTACCTGGCAGGTTGGCCTTTGCAGCAGCTCCTCCCTCTCGCCTACACGCTGGTGGATATAGGCACTAAGTGGTTGTTTCTGCCGTTGAGCGCAAATTTGTCACAGGTCCTCCTCGCCCTGCTCGCAGTCGCGTTGCTTATTATGCCAACCGGTGGCACGGCAAAATTGCTAGCCTTGGTGCTGGCTCTGCCACTGCTTTTGCCGCCACTGATGTCATCGCCAATCGCTGAGCTGGATACACTGGTCACGGTGCTGGACGTAGGGCAGGGCACGGCGGTAGTGGTGCGCTCCGGGGATCGTGCACTGGTTTATGATACTGGCGGGGGTGATCCAGCCGGAGTCAATATGGCATCGACTGCTGTGTTGCCTTACTTGCAGCACCAGGGGATAGTCGCTCTGGATACGTTAGTGATAAGCCATCCTGATCTCGATCACAGCGCTGGCACTGCGGCAATACTGCAGGCCTATAAGGTGGACCGATTTCGCTATGGCGGAGAGGGCCCCGGAGTCGGTGAGGGGCGCGCCTGTATCGCGGGCGAATCCTGGCGGTGGCCTGGGGGGCAGGTTTTTCAGTTCCTCTCACCTGCGCTGGAGATACCGCATAGAACTAACGATAGTTCCTGCGTGTTACAGGTGCAGGTGGGTGCATACCGATTGTTGCTGCCGGGAGACATAGAGGAGGATCGGGAGCGAACGTTGGTGCAGTATTGGGGCAAGGAGCTTAATAGTGATTGGCTGCTGGCGGCGCACCATGGTAGCCGTACTTCATCTTCTCTGGCATGGCTCAAGCGAGTTCAACCCAAGGCGGCCGCTATAAGTAGCGGCTATGCCAATCGCTTCGGACATCCGCATCCGCTGGTAGTGCAGCGACTACACGACCACGATGTGGGGATGTCCTTCACCGCTTCTGAAGGGGCGTTGGAATTCATAGTGGCACCTGGACAAGCATTACAGCTCAATCCCCACAGACGTAGTGCAAAGCGATACTGGATGTAAGGTCCAACCCTGCTTCACCCTCCACCTTGGGTATTGTAGTGTGTAGTGGCTAAGTATTTTTGCCCATAGTTTTAGAGGCTAACTGATAGTTTTCCTCTGCCTTGTTTGGTGGCAAGCCACCATTGTGCCGATGCGGCCGGTACTCACTGTAGTAACCGACAATGTATTGGGTGATCATC
>JANNVJ010000040.1:0-52114 GCA_031414375.1 Haliea sp. | reverse complement strand
TCACTACCATCACCGAACAGGAGATCCAGAACGCCATGAACAAACTCAATAACCGTCCCCGTAAATGTCTTGGCATGAAGACGCCGAATCAGGTATTTTTCGGGATCAACCCACCGGTTGCACTAGCAAGTTGAATCCGCGGATCAATTTATCCTGCGATACAAAACCTGATGCTGGCGGCGCGCGCCAAAGGCATTGGCTCAACCATGACCACGCTGCACAAAGCGCGGGAACAAGACATCAAAAATATTCTGGCTATTCCAGATAACGTGGACACCATAGCATTGATTCCGCTGGGCTACCCTGAAGGCCCATGGGCTAGGCCAAAGCGTAAGCCGCAGCGCGAGGTCACGTTCTGGAATTCATGGGGTGATAGAAAAGACTAGTCCGGTAGGGGTATGCTGGGAAGATGAAAAGACGTCAGCAGTTTCTAGTGGTCGCGCTGCTTTTGCACCTGCCACTTTTTGCCTATCCGATATTACGCCTGTGCTATTGGTTGGGAACGGACGGCTGGCAAACGGCAACTGTGTTCCTACCCCTGTTCTTCAGCCAGATCGTCGCCAGGGTCTATCTTCGTCATGCGAATTTCGGCGTTATCTTCTGGCTGCGCCGCGGCGCGGATTTGTGGCTGGGGATAAGTCCACTGCTGCTGGGTATGTTGTTGGTGGCTGAGCTGCCGGTCGCATTCGGCTGGTTGGCGCCCGCTACCGCCGCCTATGGGCTAATTGTCCTGGCCTTCTCGTTGATGGTGTTCAGTGTATTGAATGCCTACTCACCTTCAGTAGTAAAGGTGCAGCTGACGAGTTCGAAACTGACTTCCACGCTGCGCTTCGTGCAAATCACCGACGTGCATATTGGCTCGCGCAGCGCTGCATTTCTGAAGCGTGTTATGCGCCAGGTGAACAGCACCAACGCACAGTTTTTGTGTATCACGGGCGACTTCATCGATGCCCCCGGCATTGGGGAAGAACAATTGTCAGCACTACGCAATTGCCCCGTACCGATTTATTTCACCATTGGCAATCACGAGCGCTACGAAGATCTGGATGCTATCCTGCTGCGCCTGGAGCGCCTCGGTGTCAACGTGCTGCGCTCGCGCACGACTACGCACGGCGCGGTGCAATTAGTCGGCATCGACGACAGTGAGCACCCGGGGCAGGTGGAACGCGAACTGGCAAAGATCGATGTTGATCGAGACCGTTTCGTATTATTGTTGTATCACCGCCCTCGCGGGCTGCCTGCTGCCGCTGCCGCTGGCGTAGACCTGATGATCTCGGGTCATACCCACAACGGGCAAATCGTGCCGTTTAACCTGGTGGTGCGCCGGGTCTTTGAACAGAGCGTGGGGCTTTTTAAAGAGGGCATGACGCACTTGTACGTCTCGCCCGGAACCGGCACATGGGGCCCCGTGATGCGTCTGGGCAGTCGCGGCGAGGTGACGTTGTTTGAGGTGCGCCCGCTTACCTGAACCAGCCCAGTTGTTCGGTGGTCGCCAGCAGCTTGCCGTCGCGGCTCCACAGTCGGGCCTGCTGCCCCGACGTCGATTGCTCACCGCGGGTGCCAATGGCCTCGTTAAGAATAAAGTCGTCGCCTACCGCCTCAATCTCAGCCTGCGTCGCATGAAAGTACACGGATAGCGACATCGTCGCATAGGGGCGAGGAGTGTCACTCCAGAAGAACGGTCGCGGCGGATAGAGGTCGGACAGAAACGCGAGTTGTATATGGTCAAGCTTGCGTCCGGTGAATTCACGCACCCACATAATAGACGCGGTGTCGCTGCGCGCAAACGGAGGGTGACCATGAACGGGTCTCTGAATGGCAATTTTTCCACCCGGAAATGGTGGAAAAAAATCCTCGAGCGTTTTGGGATCGGGTACGTCTGGCATTGACGGCTCAGTATGGCCGTCAGTTTTACGTCGCGATGCAAGCACCAGCATCGCATGCGCCAGGACAGGCCCCGCAACTGCCTGCAGAACGTCCGCCTGCCAATGCTGGATCGAGCGGCTACCGCCGATGCACTTGACCCTGATGAACACGTCACTGCCCGGCTCGATCTTCTGGATGTAGTTGATGGTCAGCGCGGAGGGCGTATATAACGGGTCTGCCGCCAGCATGACTGCCCGCAGTAGCACTGCTGCGGTCCAGCCACCGTACATGCCGGTCATTGCTTCATACCGCGGATCGGCAAAGCCTAACCAGAGCCCTTCCTCGGCCGAGCGCAGGGCGAGAGCGTCATCAAACTGTGACATGGTGCTTTACTCCTGATAACAACGGTATGATAGCAGGCCAACCACACCCGTTACACCAAGGTGAGCACATGAACTTTACGCGACTGAAATTGTTTCACTTTCCGGCGACCCGCAGTGCCCGCGTCAAGTGGTTGCTGCACGAGTTACTGGAGGACGACTTCGACGTCGAAGTGGTAGCCCTGTATGACGGTGTGCAGTACAGCCCCGAGTACCTGAAAAAGAACCCGAACCACAACGTCCCCGCACTGGAAATTACACTGGTCAGTGGCGAGCGCCACATCATGCTGGAGAGCGGTGCCATGGTGTCACTGCTCGCGGACCTATTTCCCGAGAAGGGCCTGGCACCCGCAGCCGATAGCTTTTCGCTGGCGCGAGTCGACTATCTGCAAATGCTGCACTACGCCACCTCCTGGATGGACATGATGCTGTGGCAGATTCGTATTCACACGCATATGCTGGGCAGAGACCGCGATGGAAAAACCATCGCCCGCTACAACCATAAATTTACCCAGGAAGTGGAGCCGCAATTGATCAGCCGACTGGAGAAATCTGACTACATCTGTGGCGACCAGTTCAGCGCGGTAGACTGCGTCATGGGGCAGAATGTGTTGTGGGCCAGAGCCTACGGCCTATGCCAGAGCAGCCAGTTTGCAGAGTATGTGGCGCGCTTGTCACAACGCACCGCTTTCGCTAAAGCCTACGCAGACTTGGGTGATTTTACCTTGGCGCCGCCCGCTGGCAAGGCTAAAGACCTGGTCGGCAAATTCACCGGTTGATTCTCGAGACAGCACGATATGCCAGAATCTTTACCAACAGAGCAACTGACAGAGATTGAAAGGATCACGCTGGATCATTACGATACCAATGCCTTATCTTTCTGGCAGGGGACGAAAGATCACGATGTCACCCAGAATTATCAGGCGTTCTTGCGTCAGTTTCCGGCGGCACAGGCATTGGATATTCTCGACTTTGGCTGCGGTCCCGGTCGCGACCTCAGTTACTTTTCGTCACGTGGTCACCGTCCTGTCGGGCTGGACGGCAGTGAGGCATTTTGTTCCATGGCGCGCGCCAATACGGGTTGTCAGGTGCTACATCAACAGTTTCTATCGTTGGCACTGAATGACGACGGCTTCGATGGCATTTTCGCGAACGCCTCTTTATTCCATGTGCCAGCGCAGGAATTGCCACGTGTCCTACAGGAATTACACTGCGCCCTGCGTCCTGGCGGGATTTTGTTTTCCTCAAATCCCAGGGGCAGTAGCGAGGGCTGGTCTGGCCAGCGCTACGGCCACTTTATGGAGTTTGAGGTGTCACAAGAGTACCTGCACGCTGCCGGGTTTGAAGTCCTCGATCACTACTATCGTCCGACCGGGGCACCGCGTGCGGCGCAGCCATGGTTGGCTATTGTCAGCAAAAAGAAAACCTAAGGTGTTTGATATGACCTTTCGCAGAATTATCCCTATCCTTACTGTGTTAGCTGTACCGCTGCTGGTGGGCAGCGAGTGTGCATTTTTCTTTAGCTCCGGTGGCGGCTCTTCCAATAAAGACGAGAAGGATAAGGAGGAAAATCAGATCATCGTGGCTAACAGCGGCAGTTTTGGCGCTCCCCCAGCCCAGGGTGTGGGCTACGCGTCCGGCTCGCTGTCAGGTACGACCGGTAGCAACGGCGAGTTTCAGTACGAGACAGGCAAGACCGTCCGATTCTTTATCGGTGAAGTAGACTTGGGTGAAGCGGTCGCGGGTAAGTCGGTAATCACGCCGCAGGACCTGGTAGAAAATGGTGCGGCGGACACACCTGCAGCGATCAATATCTCGCGACTGCTGCTGTCACTTGACTCAGAACCCGGTGATGGCGTCATCACCATACCCAAGGCGGTGCGCATTGCGGCGGTCCGCTCCAACGATGACGTATCCTTGGCGATCGAATTCCTGGACTTCTCTGACGATCCGACCTTTGTCAACGCGGCCAGTCAACTGGTGGCAGCACTGACGGACGACTATCCGTTCACTGCCACGCTGGTTGCTGCCGACACGGCCCAGGAACGTATGATCAAGAGGCCATGACGCACTTGGACGGAAGCCTGTCTTGACTACGAACTGGAAGCTCGGCCTCGCTTTTTCACTGGTGACTGTCGTCATGTGGGGTTTATTGCCCCTGGCACTCAAAGTGATTCTGGAGGTCATGGATCCCCTCACCAACACCTGGTATCGCTTTTTTATCTCCGCAATCATCGCCCTGCTGTGGTACGGACATCGACGCGGTGCAGAGTTGAAGAACTTATTGGTCTCCAATAGTTGGCCACTCACTGCGGTCGCCGTCGCGGGTCTGCTCATCAACTACCTGCTGTATATCTGGGGATTGGATCATATCAACCCCGGTGCCGCGCAGATTCTGATTCAATTGGGCCCGCTGCTCCTGTTGATTGGCAGCGTGGTGATCTTTAAAGAAGAATTTTCTGCCCTGCAATGGCTGGGTGTAGCCACTCTCATTCTCGGCATGCTCCTGTTCTTTCATCAACGCCTCAATAATCTGGTCCTGACCAGTGACACGTATCTTGTAGGTATTGGACTGATAATCGCTGCCGCCGTTACCTGGGCTATTTATGGCCTGGCACAAAAGCAGTTGGTGCTGGAGCACAACGCCAAGGACATTATATTTCTGGTTTGCCTGTGTGGCACCCTCCTGTTATGGCCCTTCGCCGAGCCGCAACAAATCCGCGCCATGAACCCGACTGACCTGACGCTACTGGTTTTTTGTGGGCTCAATACCATCGTTGCCTATGGCAGTTTCGGTCTGGCCATGAGCTACTGGCAATCCTCCCGGGTCAGCGCTGTTCTTACGATTGCGCCCTTGCTAACGCTGCTTTTTATATTCGGCTTGAATCACTGGCAGCTGGCGGACATTCCCGCTGAGCCCATAGACTGGCTGAGTAGCGTCGGTGCATTGTTAGTGGTGGGAGGGGCAGCGATGGCGGCCCTGCTAAAAAATCAGCAACAGGAGAACCCATGATGAATAGACCGCAACAGTTGCACCACTACCAGAACGCACTCATGAACAGCGGCAAGTGGTCCCGTTTCGAGCCGCGCGCTGACGATATTATTATCACCACATCCTACAAGGCGGGCACCACCTGGATGCAGGCAATTTGTGCCGCGCTGGTGTTTCAGCAACCGCAGCCGCCAGTGCCGCAGGATGCACTTACACCCTGGTTTGACTCCAACTTTGCCCCACTGGAGGCGGTGCTAAAGCAAATGGCGGAATTACAGAACCGCCGCTATATCAAGACCCATTGTCCATTGGATGGCGTTCGGTTTTTTGACGAAGTCAAATACATCTACGTGGGTCGCGACGGCCGCGATGTATTTATGTCCATGTGGAATCATTGGCACAATATGAAGCCAGAACTCATCGATGCACTAAACAACGCATCGGACAGGATAGGACCAATCCAGCCCTACCCGGGGGATTCGATCAACGACGCATTCGACGAATGGCTAAGTCGTGGCTCTTTCGAGTGGGAGCAGGACGGCTATCCCTTCTGGTCGCACCTGCACCACGCGCAATCCTGGTGGGACTACCGCCACTTACCCAATATCCTGTTTGTGCATTTCGATGACTTGCTCAAGGATGTGGATGGACAGATGCGGCGCGTCTCAGCCTATCTGGATATACCCGTCAATGAGACGATCTGGCCGCAACTATTGCACGGTGTCTCTTTCACGCAGATGAAGAGCAATGCTCAGGTAATGGCGCCGGGAGCCAGCCACGGCACCTGGAAGGACACCAGTAACTTTTTCCATAAGGGCACCAGCCAGCGCTGGCGCGGCGTATTGACCGAAGAGCAGAGTCGCCGCTACGAGGAGGTCGCTGCCGAGCGCCTGCAGCCCGAACTTAATCGGTGGCTGGCCGAGGGCGGGGCTTGATACGGCAGTACATATCCCCCGGCAAAGTCGGGGGCGTTTCATTCAAACCAATGACAACTGAGCTAGGCGTCGATGAATCACGATGGGAGACTTCGTTGCGGCGAGTGGCAGTGGGCATGCCCCGCTTGCTCTGACTGCTGGGATATCCGCCGCGGAGCATGCCCACTGCCACTCGCCTGGAATCGCACGTACGTCTCACTGTGGAGTTCACTGCGCTGGAGTCCCTGCGGGGATAAGGCCTGAAGAGCGAATATCTCAGCCCTCTGAGCGATCAGGCCTTATCCCCGCAGGGACGGTTCATAAGTGCCCCTACCAATAGACATCGGGTGTGGATCAAACCCTGAGCGCCTCCCTTTGTATTAGTAAACCGGCAGGCGCTCGATACGCTGGTCGATGAGGGCGACCTGTTTGCGATAGCGCTCTGATTGTGCAGTACCGTACTGCTGGCGAAATTGCGCTTCGCTCAAGCCCTCGACCAAACCAGAGACATCCGGAAAAAACCCCGCTTCGCTATTGCTCGCAACCAGACTCTCCTGCAGCTGCCGCGCCGCTGCCTCATTGGCAGTGGCCGCCGTAACAAATGCTATACCGGCACGGTCTGCCGCCAGATCGGCAAAACTGAAACCACTACCACCATTGCCTGAATCCAGTAACTCCTTGAACTCACCCGCTGCAATACCAATGCCCTGCTGCGTGGCCAAGGTGATGCCAGCCGAGTAGAGGAAATGGGCTAAAAGGTCCTCGCGCCCACCGAGTGTCACCTGGGAGGGCGCACGCACCAACGGGCGCTTTGCCGACACCAACTTGCCCACCAGCGTTTCAAACGCGCCATTGCTGAAATAGATTATCGTGGCCCACAACACAGCGCGATTTTCGATGACCGCAGAGCTGCTCGCACTGCGGCTAGATGCTTCCGCTATAAGCGGTGCGAGATAGACGCTCAGCGAGTCACTGCTTCGCGCGTGCTGAGTTCCGATCCCTACCAATGCATCGTAGTAGTGTAAAACCCGCTCTTCTTCTCCTGCAGAAAATCGATACGCTTGCAGCGTTCTCACGGCCTGCTTTAGTTGCAATTTTACATCAGGAGGGGGCATCACACTGAGGAGTGCGGTATCACCCTCGATTCGAAGACCGCGAACACTGGCAAGTAGCACGCTGGCTTTCTCATCCTTGAGCAGCATATCTACCAATCGGGACATCACTGGCAAGACCAAGCTGCCCGAAAAGTCGAGAGGACCTACCGTGATCTTATCAAGTGCAATACCTGCATCGGACTGGGGAATCTGTACACCAAGATTGAGATAGTCTCCGAAGGGGTTGGCAGGCAGTTGTACGCTCATGCGCGTGTTGATGCCGGTGCTATCAAAGTACAGATCCGTATTCAGTCTCTTAAAGGTATGCGATCCCATCTGGGCGATATGCCGCAGCTGGTCTTCCGTGACAGCCAACGTTGTGCCCTGGGCAGCAGCTGTCTCGACCTGAATTTTTATCTGCTTGAGCAGCGCCTTACCCGCCAGCACAGTCGTAGAGTCGACTGGCGCACCCCGACCCACCAGCGGCTCATCCTCCAGGATATAAAAGGCGAGGCCCGCTAGCGCCGTCACCAGCAGCAAGGGTGGCAGCAGCGCACTAACTATTGCCCATCGCAAAACGTTTAGCATGATCAGGAGGCCGCGTTAAAGCCTGGAGTCAACCGAAAGAGCATCTGCTGTGGTGCGCTGGCTCCCCAGGAATGGACCCTGTCGACTAAAGTCGGGGGAGTCAATCTGGTCGAGTGTGAAGCGCGCCACCTCGCCAGCCCGCACTCGAAACGCAGGCGGCGTTTGCAAGGAAGCCAGTGCAGGAGCGCGAAACGATTGTGCATCGATCAAAGGGCAACGCAGCAACGTCCAGTCAACGGAACTATTCGCGAGCACCTCATACTCCGCCTGTTTGTCCTGCAGTGCATCGCGCAGCCCGACCTGTGCCAGCGTTCGTATCCACCAACCCAATAAATCGCGCTCATCCCCGGGCAGCACCACACCCGCGCCAGAAACAACCATATACCGTGAGATCTGCTGCGCTTGCATCGCCCATAACACATGACTGGTAACGATGGTATTGACGAACAGGCTGGCATCGCCGTCCGCCTTGACCGGACCCAGCGCACTGATCACCACGTCACTGCCGCGCAGCAGCTGTGCTATGACGGCCGGATCACGGGCATCACCCTCAACGATAGTGATTCTGCCGCTAAATTCATCGAGCTTGGCCGGGGTTCGCGCCAATGCGCGCACACTGTAACCGCGCGCCAATGCCTCCCGCAGCAGGAAGTCACCCACCATACCGGTGGCCCCCAGCAGTGCCACCGTATGCTGCTCACCCGTCGCGACCAGAGGAGCAGCAGGTAACTGCACGCCGGGCTGCGGACTGGACGCACAGGCCAGCAATAGGCAGGCATAGGCGACTGCAACCATAAGCTGTCCGGCGCGCTGCCAACCCAGTACCAGACTGACGCTGTGGCAGAATACCCTGACCGTTTTTTTAGGGTTTGACATGCGCTTTGTAAGACTCCGCTGTTTAGGCTATCGTGCTGCAGGCACAGGAGAACATCAGCATCCATGTACTATGGTGAAAAGCTTAACAGTATTAGCCACCTGGTAGGCTCACTATTTTCCCTGGTGGCGCTTGGCGCATTGTTGGCGTTGAGCATACCCACCGGTGATCCCAGAATGATCATTGGTTACAGCGTATTCGGCCTGACGCTGGTGCTGCTCTACTCGATGTCTACGCTCTATCACAGCTTCCAGGCGCCACGGCTCAAACGAGTCTTTAAAGTCCTGGACCATATTTCGATCTACCTGCTCATCGCCGGCACTTACACGCCACTCATGCTGATAAGCCTCAACAGCAGCAACGGCACATTGATTCTGGCGCTGGTCTGGGTGCTTGCCGTAGTCGGCATTCTGTCGGAAATCCTGTTATCCGGGCGGGCGGTAAAGGTCTGCCAACTGCTTATCTATCTCGGCATGGGTTGGGCGTGCTCACTTGATCTGGCCGGCCTGCAGGCAGCCCTGCCGGGGATGGGCTTTTGGTGGCTGGCCGCAGGCGGATTGACGTACACCGTCGGCGTGATCTTTTACATCCTGGACAAAGTGCATTGGCTAACCCACGCCCACGGTATCTGGCACTTCTTTGTGCTGGCAGGCTCTGCCTGCCACTTTATTGCGATCATCGGATACGTGCGTTAGTACGGACTATCAATTGACAGACGCAGCAATCTCTTGCACAAATTCAGAGCTGGCGCCCTCGTACCGCATAACAGCAGATTGCATGTTGCGTAATGTCTCCTGCACCGACACCGTCGCGGCTCGATTCGCCATCCACACAGGAATCCAGCCACCCGGGTCGCCGTACACCTGGTAGCGTACCTCCACCCAGCCATCCTCTGTCGGTTTCAGGTGCCAGTGCCCGCCAATTTTGGGTACACGTATGTACTCAGCCTTAGCGGGTATGAAATCTGGCATGTTGGTGATGGTGATGGTGATTTCCTTTGTCTTGGGATCCTGTTCGTAGTCGAAGCGCACCACCGTATCCCTGTCGCTCATCGGAAATGGCGCATCGACTACGCCGTACACGTACGCCAGAGGATAGCCGGCGTCCTGCACAATACTCGCACCGCCACTGCGATAGACCCACTCTCGATTGGCCTGGGCATCCTTCAGCAGCGCCATCAACGCGTTGAGCGTGGCTTTTACGCGGACAATGCCCTTAACCTCATCCAACTCTGAACCAAGATAGTCGCGCCGTTCTACGCTCAGGTCCTGGTCTTCATAGACACGCTCCCAGTCGCCAGCCTGCGCCGGTATGATCATCAACAAACTTGCCGTCAGAGCGCTCGCGTGGAGCCATCGATAATCGTGTTTCATTGCTGCTGCCTAGACGACTGTCGTTTCTATATGATCGACCTGACCGGGCTTTTGCCGAATGGCCACCAGACACCCAACAACGATAAGAAAGGTTCCGCCCAGCGTTGCCACACTAGGCACTTCAGAAAATGCCAGCCAACCGAACAGAGCCGCCCAGATGAAAGCCGTATACTCAACCGGAATGAGAATTCTCGCCTCCGCCCGCGCATAGGCCCAGGACAGCAGCAGCAATGCCACTGTGCCCAGTATGGCAGCAGCTGCCAGGTTGGGTAGCTGCGTCATGGACGGCACCACTGCTTTGAATGGCGCAAAAACCAGGTAGATGGAAAACATGGTAGCGTTCTGGAAAAATACGATCTCTATCGGCTGTGCCATCAGTGCCTGCTGCCGTTGTAGAATCAGGTTGTAGGCATACAGTAGTGCTGACAGCAAAATTGCGGCAATACCTTTGCCAATCTCATCACTGTAGTCGCCGCCCAACTTTGCACCAATAATCACCAGTGCACCCGCAAAGCCAATCAGCGAGGCCCATATCGCCTTTTCGCCGATTTTCTCCTTTAGCAACACCGCAGCCAGATACAAGGCAATCAGCGGTGCAATGAATGACAGGCCAATCGCTTCCGCCAGCGGCACATAGACCAGGCCCCAGAAGAACAGATAGGCCATCAGTGAGGTGACAACGCCGCGCCAAATGTGAAACCTGAGTATCGAGGTGCCGGGCCAACGTCCTTGTCGCCAAATAAAAAGCGTTGCCGCTATCAGCAGCGCGATGCACGTACGCCACAGCATCGCGTTATATGCACCCATCTCAATGGCAATACCCTTCATGACGCCATCCATGCCGGCAAACGATGCGATACCGATGCAAGCAACGGCGAATGCCGGCTGTACTGTGTCCGAAATGCCTCTAATTTTCGGTAGCCTGACGCTTCAACCTGGTGGTCGGAAAGCCCCGTTCACTTGCCGCAGGTCCCGATACTTTTTGCTCCTGCAGCAAACACCCTCCGGTCAAGGTGCAGAAGTAAACAGTCCCGTCATCATAGCCCACCCAGACCCGGATGCTATTCCCATCGAGCGGGGCATCGATAGCAGTTACGGCGGACTTCGGAGTGCCGATGAGTGTCGTGCAACCACTCAGCCGGGTACAGTACAGCACGTCGCCAGATGAAAAACCGATAAATGCTGCGGCCTGGGCATTCAGCGCGGCGATCGCGGTTACCGCCCCTCGCTCAGCCGCATAGGCGCCAGAATTAAATGCCAAACAGAGGCACAAAAGAACCATTTCACCCAGAAAACGACCAATCCGAATAGTCATATTTTTATCCTCTTGTGTCCTCTTGTATCCTCTTACGAGAGTATAGTCCCATGCCGAATGAAAGACGAACCGCCAATCTGTTACCATGCTGGCGAGAACATTCAAATCATTGAGGGGGTATTTTGTGAACGCGCGATCAGGCTTTCGATTCACTGCAGTGACCCCGGCTACCGGGACTTTGGTACGATGCAGATCGCGCATCCTACTGGGTATTGGGTGCTGCCTGGCACTGTTGCTAGGTGCCAGCGCGGCGCCAAGGGCGCAGAACGCCGTGGATCCTGCCAAGGTGTACCAGATGGTCTACGGCGCCACGCTGGATCCCAAAACCGGTCTCGCAAATGTCACCCTGACGCTGGATCAACCCAGGCGTTTGGTGCGCAGTATCGAGTTCGTGATGCCCAGCGAGCGCTACAAAAATATTCGGCCCACCTCACGTATTGAAGTGAACGGGGATCGCGTCACCTGGCGTCCGCTCAAGCAGGGCAGTGTGCTGAGGTTTGATTTTGTGATCGGAAATAAAAGGGCCAATGGCGCTGAGGATTCGCGCATTGAAGACACCTGGGCTCTGCTGAAGCTGGATAAACTGTTCCCCCCGGCAAGCGCACGTGTCGTGAAGGGCGCCACATCGAAGGCGACGCTCAAGCTGGTTGCGCCCAAGGATTGGGCGATTGAAACCCCGTATGGCCGCGGTGCAGGCCGTGTACTCAAAGTCACGGGTTCGCGCCGATTACTCGATCGACCACTCGGCTGGCTGCTGGCTGGAAAGTTGGGCGTGCGGCGTGACACGGTAGGCGAGCGGATCATCAGTGTTGCCAGTCCACTGGGCAAAAATCCGAAGGCGAATGATGTACTGACTTTCGTGCTCAGGACGATGCCCTCACTGATTAAAGTCCTTCCCGATTTCCCACAGCGTCTTCTCATTGTCAGTGGCTCCGAGACTATGTGGCGTGGCGGGCTGTCCGGTGTGGGCTCGCTCTACCTGCACCCTGATCGCCCTCTCATTAGTGGTAACCGCACCAGTCCCATGTTGCATGAGCTGTTTCACGTAGGCAGCCGTCTGTATGGCGCAGCGGGCAGTGATTGGATCGTCGAGGGCCTCGCCGAGTACTACAGTCTGGAGTTACTGTTGCGCTCGGGCGGCATTTCCGAGCGTCGCTACAACGAATCGTTGGATATTCTGGCGCAGTGGAGTGCGGATACACAGTGTGCAGCAACCGATCGATCGCAGGGGAAGCAGACTGCTCGAGCAGTGCTCGTAATGCACAAGCTGGACACCGAGATTCGCGCGGCCAGCAAAGACAAAGCATCGCTTGATACGCTAGTGCAAACACTGGTGCGCGCCAATCGGACTGTCACCAATGCCGATTTTCGCGGCGCAGCGGTGCAACTGATCAAGGGACCAGCCAAGGCGCTAGCGGGCTGCCCCTAACGGGTGATATCGGTGTAAATATCAATCCCAGCCTGCGGCCTTATGGTTTGCGGCGGCAGTGATACCCCAGCCAGCCAGTCCCGTAATGCTTGCCGCTTGCTGTCACCGGTCACAATGAACCAGGCAGCCCCAGCCATGCTCAGGCTTTTGGGGCTCATGCTGACACGCTGCGGCGGTGGCTTGGGCGCATTGCTAACAGCAAGTGTCCACCCAGCACTGTCGGCAAGCAGCGGGTCACCGGGGAAAAGACTCGCCGTGTGACCGTCCTCGCCCAATCCCAGCAATGCCAGATCAAAACCCGGTGCTCGCTGCAGCACAGAAGCGTAGGCAGCGGCTGCCGTGGTAACGTTGGCGGCAGTCGGCACGCCATGTATTTGCATGGATGGAATAGCAACATGATCCAGCCATACGGCTGCGATCATGCTGTCGTTGCGTGCGGGATCTCCGGCAGGGAGATAGCGCTCATCACCGAAGTAAATATGCCAGCGCTGCCAGTCGGTGGGGAGATAGCGTAGGCGCTGATACAGTTCGCGCGGCGTAGTACCACCTGCCAGCACGATACTGAAATAGCCGTGCTGCTCCAGGCACGATGCGGCGAGCGTGGCGATACGTGTGTAGAGCGTATCGATCAGCAGCGCCTTATTGGCAAAATGGTGGATGCGTGGCGTCATCGCTAAATGTGATTGCGCCAGTTTTGATCAGCGCTGTCGAACAGTCGAGTGGCTTGTTCCGGCCCCCAACTGCCCGCCGCATAACTCTCGATAAAACGGCGATCGCCACTGAAGTGGCGCAGAATGGGATCGACTATCTTCCATGACCATTCCACTTCGTCAAAGCGAATAAACAAACTGCGGTCACCCTCGATCACATCCAGTAACAGCGCCTCATAGGCACCGAGCGGGCGTTCATCGTCAGCCCGAAAGCAGGCGCGCAATTGCAGGGTACGCGTACGCATATCCAGCCCGGGCTCCTTGGCCTGCATTTCAATATGCATACTTTCCTCGGGCTGTATCGACAGTACAATCCAGTTGGGTTCGATCTGCTCCATCGGCGTCTCGCGAAATAATTGTAGCGGCGGCTGCTTCAGTCGCAGACTGACAATGGTGCGATCCTCCGGCAGGCGCTTACCTGTGCGCAGGTAGAATGGCACACCCGACCAGCGCCAGTTATCAACATAGAATTTGGCCGCGACGTAGGTTTCCGTCACCGAGTTTTTGGCCACACCGGGCTCGTCCTGATAAGCCAACGCTCCGTCTCCGGCACCGTACTGAGCGCGCAGCACATACTGGTTGACGGCATCGCGGGGAATCGGGCGTATGGCGCGCAGTACTTTGACCTTTTCATCACGTAGGGCGTTAGCGTCAAGCTGGGCCGGAGGCTCCATCGCCACTACCGAAAGCAGTTGCATCATGTGGTTCTGCAGCACATCGCGCAAGGTGCCGGTGCTGTCAAAATAGCCAGCGCGGCTACCGATGCCACTGCTTTCGGCGACAGTAATCTGCACATGGTCGATGTAATTGCGATTCCAGATCGGCTCGACCAAACTATTAGCGAAACGAAACACCAGCAGGTTCTGCACTGATTCTTTTCCCAGGTAATGATCTATGCGAAAAATCTGCTCTTCTTCAAAATGGCGGTGCAAATGTTCGTTCAGCTGCAATGCAGTATCCAGGTCGTGACCGAAAGGCTTTTCCAGCACTATGCGATTGCCAAACAAGCGGCCACTGAGTCCGGCCGCATCAAGCTGGCTCACCACGACGGTGAAATCGGTGGGTGCGATCGCCAGGTAGAACACAATATTGGCGCACACTCCCTCGCGCGGCTTGGCCAGTTCCCCTTTCAAGCTGGCATAGTGCTCGCTCTGGTCATGCACGACTTGTACATAACTGAATCGGTTTACAAACTGCTGGAAAACGTCCTCAACATAGTTTTTGCCGAGGCGTTGCGTCAGCTGCTCGCGCATAAAGTTCTGCCACTGGCTGGTGTTCCAGTCGCGCCTCGAGACGCCAATAAAAGCCAGATTGGCAGGCAAGCGTCCGTCCTTGTGCAGGAAGTACAGCGCCGGCAACAGTTTGCTGACCGACAGATCGCCGGTAGCACCAAAGATAACGAAATGACAGGGGCCGATCATAACTTGTGCTCTTCGCCGAGCGCATGGCCACCAAAACCCTGGCGCATTTTGGCCAGCAATTTAGCGCCGTACTCGTCACCGCCCTGGCTGGCATAACGCATCATCAGCGCCAGGCTCATCACCGGCGCAGGCACGCCCTGTTCAATGGCTTCCAACGCGGTCCAGCGCCCTTCTCCCGAATCAGCAACAATCGGCAGCACATTGTCCAGCTGCTGATCGTCGGCCAGGAAACTGGCGGTCAAATCCAGAAGCCAACTCCTGACCACACTGCCGTGACGCCACATTTCAGCGATCGCGCCCAGGTCGAGATTGAAATTCTCACGGGCTTTCATCAGCGCAAAGCCCTCGGCATAGGCCTGCATCATGCCGTATTCAATCCCGTTGTGAATCATCTTGACGAAATGACCGCTACCCGCCGGCCCGCAATGCAACCAGCCAGTGTCCGGCCCCGGTGCCAGCACTCGGATTGCTGGTTCAAGTTGCCTCAGCGCCTGCTGTGCGCCACCGAGCATTAGTGCATAACCATTATCGAGCCCCCAGATGCCGCCCGACACCCCGGCATCGACGTAGTGAATTCCCGCCGTCTCTGCTACCTCGGCGCGACGCATCGAGTCCTTGTAGAAGGTATTAGCACCATCCACCAGCACATCCCCGCGGCTGAGCAGTGGCAGTACCTGGTCAATAGCCTGCTGGGTGACCTCACCGGCCGGTAGCATCAACCACACTACCCTGGGGACAGGAAGAGCCTGAATCATTTGCGCCAGAGAGTAACTCGCCGACATCCCTGTTTCCGCTACAAGCGTATCCGTCACCCCTGCGTTGCGATTAAACGCGACTATCTCGATACCCCCGCGCCGCAAGCGCCGCACCATGTTGGCCCCCATTTTACCAAGGCCTGCGATACCCATTTTCATTCTACACCTCCTGTTGCGCCGCACGTCTTACGCATCATCAGCCCGCAAAGCACGCGCAGTCAATGCAGTGGCGGTACTGCGCATTTGCGCTATGCTGTAGGAAAATTGTGCGAGGCGAGCGATGATCTTTCACCAGATCGCAACTGATCGAGGCTGCCAGTCGTATCTGCTGGGCTGCCCAGAAACCTGCATGGCCATCGTCATCGATCCCGATATACACGAAATTGAACACTACCTCGGCCTTGCCGCGCAGCATGGACTGCGAATCCGCTACCTGTTGGATACACACACCCACGCAGACCACTTCTCTGCCGCCGATGAACTCGCCGCCCATTTGAATGTACCGGTCATAATGCATCGGCTCAGTCCAGCCCCATATGTCAGCATGGCTGTTGATGACGGTGAAATAGTCTACGTTGGCAATCTCGCCCTCAATATTCTCCACACGCCAGGACACACTGCCGATTCCATCTGCGTGCAGGTACAGGACCGGGTGTTCACGGGTGACACCCTATTGCTTGGTAGTACCGGACGCACAGACCTGCCAACGGGGAGTGCTGAGCAACTTTATGACAGCCTTTTCCACAAGCTATTACTATTGGCACCAGACACACTGGTTTACCCGGCGCATATATACTCCAAAAGAGAGTTCAGCACGATCGGCGAGGAAGTAGCCAACAATAAACGGCTGCAGGTGACCGAGCGAAGCAACTTCATCGAATTGATGCAATCGCTCAACCTGACCATGCCCGAACACCTGACCGAGGCATTGCGCACCAATCTCAGTGGTAGCAAAACAGTAGAACAATTGATCGGCGAGGCCGCCCAGCGCATCTCCTTTATGTCACCGGAGGAAGTCTTGCGTCGCAGCAAGAGCGCCGACCCGGATATCACATTGCTGGACGTCCGTGAGCGCGAGAGTTTTCAAGGCGGCCATATCGCAGCAGCTATATCGCTACCCAGAGGACAGCTCGAACTGCGCGTCGATGCCCTGCTGCCTGATCCCACGGCGCGAATCGTGGTGTACTGCCAGTTCGGGAAAATTTCTATACTGGCGGCCGCCACCCTGCGCGATATGGGTTTCACTCGCGCCATCGCCATGGAGCAGGGTATGGACGCGTGGCTTGCGAAGGGCTATCCAACCAGCACCGCAGTAGATGACACGCAGTAGATGACAAGGGTCGCCTGCAATCCTAACGACTTATTGCTGGCGACCCATGGATAGTTTTCCCAAGGGTCGATGCGTGCCTATCGTACTTTCTGGAAGGTTCTTGTTCAGGTGCGCCGGCCACGTTTTTTTGCGGCGGCCTTCTTTTTGGGTGCCGCCTTCTTCTTAGGCGTTGCTTTTTTCTTCGCAGCTGCCTTTCTCTTCGCAGCTGCCTTTTTCTTTGGCGTCACTTTTTTCTTGGGAGCGGCTTTCTTTTTAATAGAGGACAAGTCCATTGCCGGGAGCTTTTCGCCTACCGTAGCCCTGGCTTCAGCAACCAGCTTCCTCCACGCCTTAAGATTCGCCTCAGCGCGTCTTTTGACGATCCCCTGCGCCTTGCTATTCGTTCTGCTGGCCATCTTCTGTAGCGCCTGCATATCCTTTTTCGCACGCTCCATGAGGCGCTTGAGCTCCTTGACCACAACATCCCGCTCGCCCCTGACTTTACGCAACTCACGCAGGATACCCTTGAGCATCTCATACTGGCGCTTGGCGATATCGGTGTAGCCATCGATTATGGCGCGATTCGCGTCGGCAATCGCACTCATATTCTTACTGCTGCTCTTGAGCATATCATCCCAGGAATAATTGCCGATTTTAAAATCCTCAACGTACTTTCCCAGATCCATGCCGGCGATGTTGCTCGCAGACATTTTGCTTTTGCTTGAGCTCTTGCGCGCGGCCCTGGCTTTAGGTGTTGCTTTTTTGGTGGCCATTATTTCTCTCTCCCGACAGTTATAGTTGATAAATATCATCCGCATACCGCACCGGAAGTACCAGTGTAGCGCAAGAATCGTCCTTTACCATCAACCGTTGATCACCAGGTGAACCCAGATACTGGCGATGTAGCCAAGGGCGATAACCGGCGTCCATTTCAGGTGGCTAAAAAACGTGTAGTGACCCCGGGCCTGCCCCATCAGCGCTACGCCTGCCGCTGAGCCGATTGATAGCAGGCTGCCGCCAACGCCTGCGGTCAGGGTAACCAACAGCCATTGACTGAGGGGCATTTGCGGCTCCATGGTCAGCACCGCGAACATCACCGGAATATTATCAACCACCGCCGACACCAGGCCCACCAGTATATTGGCATTGGTCGCTCCCAGGTTCACGTACATCGCTTCGGATAGCATGGCAAGGTACCCGATGAATCCCAGGCCGCCCACCGTCAGGATCACACCATAGAAAAAGAACAGCGTATCCCACTCGGCCTGTGCAATTTTTGTGAAAACATCGAAGTCGTAAGGATCTGCCTCAGGATCTGGCACTTTGTCAGGGTCGGCGTCAGGTGGATAGTCCCTTATGAGGACCCAGGTTCTGGATTTGCGGCGCAGGAAGTACCCATAGAAATTCAGGTAGGCCAAGCCCGCCATCATGCCAAACGCCGGCGGTATGTGGAGGAAGTTTTGAAAGCATACCGCTGTAACAATGGTAAGCAGAAACAATACGACTATCGTAATTCCGCCATATTTGAGGCCCTCAACGGTGTCATCCAGAGTGGGTGGTGGTTTTCCCGCAGGTACGGCGAATTGCATGATCAGGGCTGGGACAAGAAAGTTCACCGCCGAGGGGACAAAGAGAGCAAAAAACTCCCAGAATTGCACCACACCCTTTTGCCAAACCATCAGTGTGGTCACATCACCAAACGGACAGAAGGCACCGCCAGCATTGGCCGCCACCACAACATTGATACAGGAAATGGCCACAAAGCGAGGTTGATCCCGCCCGACAGCGAGCACCACGGCGCCAAAGATCAGTGCAGTGGTCAGGTTGTCGGCGATCGATGAAATGAAGAACGCCAGGATGCCCGTCAACCAGAACAGGGACTTGTAACTGAAGCCTCTGGATGCCAGCTGCAGACGCAGTTCCTCAAAAACACCGCGCTCCAGCATAGAGTTGATGTAGGTCATCGCCACCAACAAAAAGAAAAACAGCTCTGCATATTCGATAAAATTATGTCGAATAGCGCCCTCCACTGTGTTGGGCATACCCTGCTGGTTATAGGCCACCGCTATACAAATCCAGATGAGCGCAGCCGCCAGCAGCATCGGCTTGGATTTTCTAAGGTGTAGCTTCTCTTCCAGAATAACGAGTACGTAGGCTGCGACAAATATTATGAGGGCAGTAATCCCAACCCAGGAGGTTGTGAGGTCCAGAGTGGCGGTGACAGGCGCACTTGAGAAAGCAGGATTACACAGTAGTAGGCCAAGGGCTAACGGGTACAGCGCTTGCAACATAGGTAGCCTCTATAGACTGAAGTTATGCTCCAATATACCCCAGTATGTTTGTTGGGATCGCTAAACATGGATTTTTCCACAATGGAGCATTATGCTGGCTTTGCCTTACTCTTGTGACTTCCCTGGCGGTCTAACGCTGACATGAACACCGTTCTACAACACATCGGATCGCACCTTGCCAGATTCCTGACCAAACCTCGTCCCAGCTACGAACGATTCTCAGTTCTCAGCCAGGCACAACTGGATCATGCTCTGGTGCCAGGCGATCTACTCCTGATTGAAGGGAACAGCCGAGTCAGTACTGCCATCAAGTATCTCACTCAATCCACCTGGTCTCACATTTGTATGTACGCGGGAGTCGGCGAAGATGGCAGGGGCTTTGTGGTCGAAGCAGATCTGGTGGCCGGCGTTATCCGTTCACCTTTGGCGAAATATGTCGGCTACAACCTGCGTATTTGCCGGCCCGTCAATCTCACAGAGCAGGACAGACACGCCACCATACAGTATGTGCTTGATCGTGTGGGGCATCTTTACGACAAGCGAAACATCGTTGATCTGATGCGCTACCTTATTCCCACACCGCCAGTACCGTCACAGCTGCGGCGGCGCTTGATCGCCTTTGGCAGCGGCGACCCAACCAGGGCCATCTGCTCCACATTGATCGCGCAGGCTTTCCTGGCAATCAGATATCCGATACTCCCCCAGCATGCACAGGTTTGTCGGGGCGTTGCGCCAGGCCAGTGTGATGAGGTCTTACTGGAGGCAAAGCACTTCAGCCATTTCACACCCAGGGATTTTGATTTGTCCCCCTATTTCGAAATCATTAAGCCGACCATCAAAGACAGCTTTGACTATAGGAAGATTCTTTGGCTGCAAGAAAACAATCTCGCTTGAATCAACCATACTAACTACCTGGCTGGAACGCACTCTGGATAAAAAGTGCTAGGCCTGATCACCGTTACCGCTACACTACTACTTTCTATTCGTTGGATAGCTTTATGGAATTCAAAGATTACTATCAGACTCTCGGCGTCGAACCTGACTCGGATAGCAAGGCCATTAAAACAGCGTATCGCAAGCTGGCTCGCAAGTATCATCCGGATATGAATCCCGACAAGGGGGCGGAGGATAAATTCAAGGAGGTCGCTGAAGCCTATGAAGTACTAAAAGATGCAGGGCGCAGAGCGGAGTATGACGAACTGCGCCAGTACCGCGGTCGCGCAGAGAGTGGCTTTGAGCCGCCACCGGGATGGCGCAGCAGCAGCGATTTTTCAGGCGCCGGAGGCAACCGTTCCCAAGCAGATTTTTCCGATTTCTTTAACTCAATATTCAGTGGCGCAGGCGCTGAATCTCCTCGCCAGCGTCCAGGCTTTCGAGGTCAGGATGCGGAAATTGAGATGTCTGTATTCCTCGAAGAAACGCTGACAGAAACGTCAAAACATGTAGAGTATTCGATCCCGGTGTACGCCAATGGTCAACTATCTAACGTTAAGAAAAGCCTCAAGGTCAAAATTCCCCTCGGTGTCGTTGATGGAGAGAGAATCCGCCTTAGAGGTCAGGGCGGTGCTGGCCAGGGGGATGCTCCCAGTGGCGATCTCTACCTGCATATTCGATTGGTTCCGCACCCACTGTTTGATATTGAAGGTCATAACCTGGTGGTAACAGTCCCATTGGCGCCATGGGAGGCGGCATTGGGGGCGAAAGTTACGGTGCCGACGTTAACCGGCAAGATCCAGTTGACGATAACACCCAACAGTCAGTCAGGGGCCAGGCTGCGCATCAAGGGTAAGGGCCTGGTAAGCAAAAACGGCACAGGGGATTTGTATGCGCTACTGAAGGTGGTGATGCCTGCCACCGCGACTGCCGAGGTAACCGCCTTGTGGCAATCATTGTCAGAGAAAGCCGATTTTGATCCCAGGGCACAGTGGAGTAACTAACGATGACGGATATAGTAATGAGCATTTCACTGCACGAACTGTGTCAGTATGAAGGCCTGAGCGAACAACTGATCATTGAGGTAGTGGATCACGGTATCGCCCAGCCGCTAACAGGTGCCAAGACTGTCGATTGGGTTTTTGCAGCGACCAGCGTCCACTGGCTACGCAAAGCTGTGCGACTGCATACCGATCTGGATATCGACTGGATTGCCGTTGCCATGGTAATTGATTTACTAAAGCAGAATGAGGCGCTGCAGCGACAGAATCACTGCTTTCAACACCAACTACGACGTTTTTGCGATGGCTAGCACTGCACGCTGCAGAGCATTCAATAACACCAGGAGACCGCAATGAAGCGTTTCCTCCCGACGGGAGCCCTACTCCTGGCGACTCTCGCAGGGGCGGATCTACCGACAGAACAGTTAGGGCAGGTGGAGTCTCTACCAGAGCCCTTCAGTAGCAATTGGTTCTGGGCCAGTGATCCGGTACTTGAGCGCGCTGCGCTGGTCGATTTTCGACGCAACAAAGTCCTTGGCAGCGTTGATGGCGGCTGGGGCATCACCGTGCCTTTGTTTCCGCAACACAACATTCGCGAATTTTATGTGCCAGAGACGCACTATTCGCGTGGTAGCCGTGGTGAGCGCACCGATGTGGTCACCTTCTACGAAAGTAAGACACTAACGCCCACCGCCGAGGTTGTCATTCCAGCGAAGCGCGCCCAGAATTCGCTGCCCGGCGCCAACGCAACCCTAACGGATGATGAACAGTTTCTCGCAGTGTTCAACATGAATCCCGCCCAATCTATTAGCATCGTTGATGTCAGGAATCGTCGATTTGTAGAGGAAATAGCCACCCCGGGTTGTTCTCTGGTTTATGCCGCCGGCACTCGACGTATCATGATGTTTTGCGGTGACGGCGCGCTACTGTTTGTTTCACTGAATGACGATGGGAGCTTGCAGGACAAACAAAGGAGTGAACGGTTTTTTGATCCGCAGAAAGATCCGTTGACCGAGAAAGGGATACGCGTTGATCGAACCTGGTATTTTGTTTCTTTTGAAGGATACCTCTACGGTATCAACATAGATCCTGATCAGGCGGATTCTTCCATCTCGTTTTCCAAGCCCTGGTCATTGATCTCGGCAGATGAGCGCAAAGAACGGTGGCGCGTCGGCGGGCGCCAGTTTTTCGCTGTGCATGCAGCCAGTCAGGTGGCTTATGTCTTGATGCATCAGGGTGACGCTGATACGCATAAAACAGGTGGTACCGCATTGTGGATGTTCAACCTGTCTTCGCAGCAGAAGGTTGGCGAACATCCACTGGTTAGCCCCGGCTTTACGTTTTCCGGTGTGCCTACTGAATTTGGCACGCAGTGGATCTGGCCATTCAGTGAACTGTACACCTTCCTGACACGTTTCAGCCTTCAGGAACCGCTCGCCAGGCCGGATGCGATCGTGGTAACGCAGGATGATGATCCGACGTTGATTCTGGGCGGTCAGTTTAGTGGCATGGTAGCGATCTATGATGCCTCTGATATGACCTTTAAGTCACGCGTCACGACAGGTAATTACTCTAATCTGGTGCTACAGCTACCAGGATGGGGCCGCTAGGCAATGTCGATCGACATTGCCATTAGCACTATCATTCGCGTATTGCTGGTTTTTGTTTTTTTGCGCGCCATGTTGCATAAACTGGGTCACTATTACCACTTTACAGCACAGCTTGAGAGCTATCGCCTTTTACCGACCGTGATCTTACCCGCATTTGCACTTTTGCTGATACTGATCGAGGGATTGCTGGCGTTTACCCTAGTGATAGTGCGCTGGCCAGTTCCCCCCGTCGTCGCGGCCTCGGTACTGACGTTATACGCCACTGCCATGAGCATCAACCTGATAAAAGGCCGGACCGATCTGGACTGTGGTTGCGACGGCCCCTCTGCGTCATCGCAGTCAATCAGCTGGGCGCTGGTCATTAGAAATTGCGTGTTGGCGGTCCTGTCCCTGGCGGCCGCTCTGCCGACAACTGCGCGCGCCTTTTCGATTCAGGATATCGCAACCGTTATTCTGGCAGGTAGCGCGGTCATTTTCATTTATGCCAGCATCGAACAGGCCATAGGTAATCAGCAACAATCGAGACGGTACTTCGCGCGTAACGCCAAAGACAGTATAGGGTTTTTTGAATGAGCGCTTTGCTGATATCCCATCTGGTGCTTTGGGTAATCGTAGCAGTTTTGTGCTTTGTCGTATTCGCGTTGATGCGTCAGATTGGCATTTTGCATGAACGTGTTTTCCCCGCCGGGGCACTGATGACACACCGTGGACCACAAGCAGGAGAGAAATCGCCAATAGATAGTCTGGTCGCGATTGACGAGAGCCAGATTACTCTGGGGGACGGCGTTAGGAGCACTCTGCTATTGTTTGTCTCTCCTTCCTGCCCCGTGTGCAAAACCTTACTGCCGATTGTTCATTCTGTAGAAGCATCTGAAGCAAAGAATCATCCCTTGCAGCTTATCCTGGCCAGCGATGGTGAGACTACCCAAGAACAGCAACAGCATCGTGAATTTATCGCTCTCCACCAACTAACAGAAAGCCGCTATGTTATATCCAGTAAGCTGGGCTTGGCTTTTTTAGTCGAGAAGTTGCCTTTCGCTGCCTTGATTGACAAGACAGGGGTGATTCGAGCCAAGGGTCTGGTCAATTCGAGGGAACATTTGGAGAGCCTTTTCGAAGCCCATGAAAGAGGTGTCGCATCACTACAGGAGTTTTTGGCCAGTGCGTGACTCAGAACGTTTCTCATCCCATGCAGTGCCGCAAAAGGGAAGCAGGCTGGATCGCTTTTTTGCCAGGCGCACTCGCCAACTGGCACGCTACACGTCACGGCGCAGCTTTCTGAACAGGCTCGGCATGCTCGTCATCGGCACCAGCACCTTGCCATTGCTGCCAATCGCCCGCGCCTATGCGTCACCTCAGGACGAAAAGGGTGAACCTGACGCCACCACACCGCAGGGCGATATCTACGACTGTAATTACTGGCGCTATTGTTCCATTGATGGCTTCATCGCCAGCTGCTGTGGTGGAACGGCGCACTCTTGCCCGCCCGGCACGGAGATGTCGCCTGTCTCCTGGATTGGTACATGCCTTAATCCTGCCGACAATAAGCACTATGTCGTTTCTTACAACGACTGCTGTGGCAAAACAACGTGCCAACGCTGTTTCTGCCATCGCAACGAAGGTGACAAGCCAGTCTATTATCCCAGTAAAAGTAACGATATCGATTGGTGTATGGGGCAGGCTGGTATTGTGTATAACAGCACCGTCAGCGTTGTGATTGGTGTTAACGAGTCGTGATGCACCAGTACGCAGACATGTTCCGCCGGAAGCCATGGATGATCACACCGTGGCACATCCTGGTGTTGCTCTGCCTGTACTCGTCACCCCTTTTGGCAAAGGATCCTGCAACGATGTATATGGTGGAGTGTCAGGGCTGCCATTTGGCGGAGGGTATTGGCGGACTAAACAGCGTACCTGCCTTACACGATAGTATCGCACGATTTCTGACCGTACCGGGCGGTAGGGAATACCTGGTGCGCGTTCCCGGTGTCGCCCTGTCGTCGCTGTCAGATCAGGATACGACCGCCGTACTCAATTGGATGCTGCGAAAATTTGGCCCCTTGGAACTGGCAACGCAATATGCACCGTATACGGTTGCAGAAGTCGCAAGACTGCGCAAAAAGCCCCTGACCGAAGTTGTGCGCAGCAGAGCCGATTTGATTCTTCTGATGCAGCAATCGCGATCCACAAATACCTCTGGGTAGGCGCCAAAGCCGCAGCGAAGGCTATTTTTTTGGTGGCCGCTGTCTTTTTGGGCTAAGCACGAGACAACAAAGCATCAATGGCTTTTACCAGTTCCGATGAGGAACTTTTTATGGCTTTATTTGCGCCCAGCCCCATCGAGATGAGATAGGCCACTTTCCAGGGCCTCCGCAGAATGTAACGAATGGCTGCCAGGTAATTTGGCGAACCATCGTCATGGGCCAGATGAAACACATCATAGTTTTCTGCATGCCTGGCAACCCTGTCGCTAACAGCCCTGACAATGGTGAACGGGCAGTTATGGCGCTCACACACTGCCGCGATGGCACCCGATTCCATATCGACCAACGACACGTTCTTTTCCTGCAGCATCGCAAGGTGTTCTTTGCTATAGAACAGTTGATCAGTGCTGTAGATAACGCCTGACGATGGAACATTACTCAGATTTACAGGGAACCGCGGGATCCCATCACGTTCATCCACAACGTATGTCGGCGCGATTACTTCGCCTATCTTGAGTTGTGGATCATTGGCTCCGGCAATACCGACGACAAAGAGATGATCAATATCAGCACCAACATGGGAAAAGAGCTCCTCTGTTGTTCTTTGTGCGGCGACCAAACCCATTTTTGTCACTGCTGTGATAACGGTTACGCCACGATAGACTCCACGCGTATAGCCGGCATCACCCGATGTTCTAACGCCTAGACCGAGAGCCCGCAGCACGGGTTTCATTTCTGCCGACATGGCAGACAGTATGGCTATCGTGCATATGCCATCAGCCATTTAGCAAAGACTACCGCTTGGCCAAAAACTGCGCCCTGAACGGGAATAGAACTTGTTGAAAAAAATTCTTCGGCACCTGGCCCTGGCTGTCCGTCAATCCCAAATCGCCCATGTCAGAATGATCGGGATGATTGTAGGTCCCAAATACGATGTCCCATAAAGGCACCGAACCGGAATAGTTGGAATCCTGGTATTTCCTGTTTTTCGCGTGATGCAAATTGTGTAGCTGAACGGTCCCCAGCACGTAGTGAAACCAGGCCGGGAAACGCTGGTGGATGTTGGAATGCACTATATTTCCGTCAAACACTGTCCACATGCCCACAAACACAACAATCTCAGTAGGTGCACCGAGCAATACCAGTGGCAGTGGTTTAATCGCTGAGTTAATGATTTCCTCGCCAAAATGCACACGCGCTGATTTCATAATATGCATTTGCGGCGTGTCATGGTGGATAACATGAAAGTGCCACATTCGATCGAAGGTATGAAAACTGCGGTGTACGACATAATCCATAAAACTTGCGAGCAACAGGGCCAACAGAAACTGGGCAGAAAAATGCCATTGGACCGGCCATATCTGGCCGAACGTCTCCAGGCGCAGTTCATTGAGGAAGGCGAAAACGAGAATCATCGATGACTGCAACACCGCCCTGCTGGTCGCCTGCATCATGCCATGGCCAATATCATTGAGTGACTGGCCATCATGCAGGTAATTCATCTGCCGATTCCTGGGCAGGATTTGTTCAAATAACAAGGTGGTGAAAAAATTGACTACCGTTACGGCGATCACCCACGTTCCTAAACCGAAGCCCTGTTGCAAACCCCAAAAATACAGGGCGGTAAAGCCAACCATAAAGCATGGGTAGGTAAACCAGGCCAGAAACTCGTGGTTTTTCTCCAGAAATTTGGATTGAAACAGATAGTCTTTTTGCATCGACGCCTACCCTCCTGAAGAAAGAGACACTATCCCCGACAACACTAGTGATTGCGCCCAATCAGTTTATAGATCGGCGCAAACTGCTCCAATGTGGCGTCCGGCAAGGGCACCAGATTCCCCAGCAATCGTGCTCCCCACACTATTTGCGCCGTTCGCTCTACCAGCTTCGCAACTTTGAGTACATCCAGCGGGTTTTTCCCGACACACAATAAACCATGATTGGCCATTAACACGGCGCCCCGATCTGCGACCCGGTTGGATACTTCCTCCGCCAGGGCATCGCTGCCCGTCATCTGGTAGTCGGCTACCGGCACATCGCCTCCCACATACACATCAAACTCCTCGATCACGCAGGGTATTGGCTGCCGGGCAATCGCAAACATGGTCGCAAACATGGCATGGCAGTGCATTACTGCTCCGATATCCTGATGCTTGCGCAGGCAGGCTAAATGGAGAGATTTCTCCGATGTCGGCGTTCTATGCCCTGCCAGTACGTTGCCATCGATGTCTGTCACCACCAGATCATCCAGCGACATAGTCATGTAGTCTATGGAGGAGGGCGTTAAAACAACATTCCCATCTGGTAAGCGGGCTGACACATTACCCGCGGTGCCCTCCACGAGTCCGCAGGCAATCATCTCCTTCGCTACAGCAAGTACCGCTTCCCTTACTTCAGTTTCAGTCATCGTATTCCACCTCCACCGCAGCGTCGCTTTTCAGACGCTATTTCACGTTCCCGGATGCTGGCTTCATTTCCCTTGCGGCAACATCGCGTTTCTCATGGATGCCGAACGCCATTATGGGTACGCCAGGAAAGGCAACCGAGGAATCTGAATGCCCCAGAACAATGCCATCTTCAATGGCCGTCATGGTCTCCTGGCTTCTGCCAAACGCATTCACAATCTTGGCCAGCGGTTGCCCGGTTTTGACCACATCGCCAGGAGCGGCCAGAAATCTGATAATGCCCGTTTTCGCGCCGTAAGGTTTGTCCGAATATCGCAGCAAGGTGTCGTGGGCATAATCTGGCGGCAGTGGATACCTGAAGGGCTTGTCACGAGGCAAGATCATGCCAAGATCGGCGAGAATATTCCAAATGGCTTCCAAGCCGTAGGTGACATACGACTCACTGACGATGTTCGGCTTTCCCAGTTCGAAAGTTAGGGCGGGAATATCACGCAGGAGCAAATTAAAAGACAGGCTTTTGTGCAGCTCCTCCTCGTCAACGATGATGCTCATTCCTGCCTGCTTGGCAGCATGAATCGCCTTGCGATACGCTTTGTTGTGTTGCTTTCCAGGATCATGATCGACCAGCACATACGGAATCGACTCGATCCAGTCATTGTGAAAGTCGACGACGAGATCAGGTTCGGTTTTGATAATCGATTCAAATATCTTATGTGCGATGCGCTCTCCCAGCGAGCCATGGGCGTTACCCGGAAAGGAGCGATTGAGATCTTCCCCGCTAAGGGTAATGTGCCGCAGGCCGGACTCAAATCCCAAGGGGTTCATCAGCGGAAAGGCGCGCACACTACCCCGAATAAGGCGTCTGCGAATACTTCGAAATACCTCCTGAATAACAACGATACCGCTGACTTCATCACCGTGGCTGCAAGCCGTCAACCAGACGACCGGACCGGGATTGTCGCTGGTCGCAGACATTATCGGCAAGCGCCTTCTGGACAGGTCTGAACCGGTCATAATTTTCTTAAACGAAAAGTGGTTCTTGACACTGGCGGTCGCAGGCGGCTTAGACTGGGTCGACATAGTTCGATCTCTACCTACCGAAAAAAATCTGGAGACAATGACAACAGAAGTGTAGGCCAATATTAGCTTAGCTCAACCTGCGATGTCTCCCGCAGTATCAGTATCACTACGGGAATTGCCAGCAGCGTACTCAGACACATGATTGAGAGCGCTGCCGCATGGCTCCCAACCAAATTAAACAGGGTTCCTTCGATAGCAAGCCCTGCTACGGCTGCAAACATCGCGCAGATCGCGCGCACGCTAGAGGCCGTTGAGCGACAGCTGGTAGGGAATAGCTCACCGCCAATAGCATTGATCATCACTTCAATGGCAAAGAAGCTGAATAGCGAGGCTATCCACGCCAGCGGTAGTAGCCAGCCACTGGTATTGTAAAACGCCAGCGTTGCCGCACAATTGACTAACAGCGCCGCTGCCAATGTTGCTCGGCGACCAATGTAGTCTGAAATGCGCCCCGCTGTGGTGGTGCCGATAAGTGCTATCGAGCCTGCCACGATAAACAATAGACTGACTTGCTGCGGCGCATAGTGGTGCGTTTCCTGCAGGTATTTCGACATAAAATTGATAGTGGCGGACAGTTGAAACATAAAGGTCGCGGCAATCAGGGCTATTGCCGTCATAGCGCGCTTGTGGAAGCGATAAATCTCTAGCATCGGTTGCCAGAAATCCAGCTTCGCATTACGTTCGACATAACGGTCAAAGAGCTCAGTTTCCGGCAGCAGGCGCCGCAACCAGACAATATAGAGAATGGAAAAACCGGCAATAACATAGAGCGCCCGCCATCCTCCAGGCAAGTAGCCCACCAGGGCGTAGAGTAGCGAGGCCGCCCCCGAGCCCAAGCCACCCATGGCCGCCAAAAAACCAACACCCCACCCGCGATGCAGTGCGGGCAACATCTCCAGCACATAGATCAACGCGATGATTTCCTCTGCCGTAGCAAACGCGCGCGCGCAGAACTGGATGGCGATAAAGTCCTCGGCGGTGCGCGCAAAACCGGTAGCCCCCGTAGTAATAGACAGCCCCAGCAGTGTCACCATGAGTAGTCGTCGTCGACCAATACGATCAGATAGCAATGCCAGGAATACCGCCGGAAGGGCGCCCAATCTGGCCGCGCCGATCACCTTTCCCAGATCCTCTTCAGCAATATTGAAGCTTGCCTGCATATCGGGCAGCGCGAGGCTCAGTACTGACATATCGTATTGGGCAAGAAAAAAAGCGGCCGCCAACAGCAACAGCAGTTTTTTGTCGGCAGATGCCAGCCCCGCTGGCGGAAAAAAGATGCGGAACATTTAGAAGTTATAGCCGAGGCTCACTCCATACGTCCTGGGCTCCAATAAAAACTGGTTGGTCGCAAGCCCTACGTTCTGGTCGCCCAGCGCCTGCCCAGTGACATAGTCATCATTATTGAGGTTGCGAACCCACAATTCGGCAAACCAGGTTTTGTCAGCGCTGTAGAGGGTAGCGGTTGCGTTCCAGACCTCCCAGTTGTCCACCTTATCGTTGGGAGCATTGACGACGCGCGTATAGAATTCGTCCTGCCAGTAATAATTGGTAGCCGCCACCAGTGCCATCCCGTTTTTCAGTGGCCATGTGTAACCTACCCCAAGATTGACGGAGAACTCAGGGGCGTTAGGCAGCGTATTGCCATCAAGCTGGACGGGTAGGCCCTCACAGGTTGGGGTTCCACTCGGACATCCAGGCCCAGCATAGATATTGGAAATCGGACCTTTGACTACGTATTGGGTGGTGCCTAACTGGTTGATGTTGGCCGGGTCTACACTTGCGCCACCGTCCATTTGGGCGTCTAACCACGCCACATTGGTGCTGACGCGCCAGCGATCATCGGGCAGCCAGACAAACTCTCCCTCAAATCCCTGAATGGCCGCATCATAGTTCTCATTGACCGCGGTTTGATTGGTGATCTTGCCAACCTGCAAGCCCTCATAGTCATAGTAGAAGTAGGTTACGTTGGCCTGCAGAGTGTCAGAAAAGAAGCGACTCTTCAGTCCCAGTTCGATGGCGTTGATGTACTCCGGATCGAACTGTGCAAAATCCGGACTGCCGCCTTGAGCGGGGTCGAGTAATGGCGACTCGGCAGCAATCGGATTGAAACCGCCGCCCTTGTAACTTCTCGACAGTGTCACATACGGCATGATGTTATCTGCGGCATCCCAGCTAACGTTGATTTTCCCCGTTGGTTCGTCGTACTTTCCCTCGAAATCGCTGTAGCCTTCAGTCTCGGAGGTTGGGTCACTTAGAAAGCCGAGATACACCGTACGTTGACTCGACTTTTTTTCCTCGCGCGTGTAACGCAGCCCAAACGTCACGGCAATGTCCTGTCTGGCCTGCCAATAGAGTTCGCCGAAGCCCGCATAGGTATCCAGCTCATAAGGACGGGCTTCATTATGGTAAATGCGTTGTGCTTGAGGCACGCCAAGCACCTCACCTGTGAGCTCGATGGAAGCTGAATAGATGTAATAGTCATCGTTACTCTCGTAGGTGAGGTAGAAGCCGCCCAGCATATAGTTCCAGTCACCGTCATAACTCGATGCCAGGCGTAACTCTTGACTGAACTGCTCTGGCTCCGTGGTTGATCGGTCCACGTTGTAAAGACGATCGACGGTGATAGGACCGGCAGGACCCCGCTGCACGGTGACCTCGACCGGCCACACTTCAGAGGCCACGTTGAAGTCGTAATCATTCATCGCATCCAGTTCAGAGTTGTGATATCCACTCAGTGACGTCAGCGTCAGATCGCCAAATTCATGATTGACCTCAAATGCTACTATCGTATCTTCCACCTTGTATTGTGGCGTAAAGTCCATCCATTGCTCGCGCGGATCATCGGACTGGGGCGAGTTTATGAAGTCATCTGCAGGAAAGTTGAGCCCGGTGAGCGGTTCTACGAACGATTGTATGAGGAACCCGGAGGCGGTGGCCGCGGCGTTGGTGGTATCATTTGCCAATGCGGTCGGCAGGCATCCGAGGATACCCTCGGCGTCGCGCAGACAGCGCTGGTCACTGGCCCGCATGCGATCATCGTCTTCTTTGAAGTAGTTTACCGTTAGTGTCGCATCGGTATCGTCATTGGCCCAGCGTGTGGTGGAGCGCACGGAATACATGTCCCGCCCATCAATCTGGTCGCCGTTGTAACGATTGTCTACATACCCGTTACGCTCGGTGTAGAACACCGCAAAACGCTGGGCAACGCTGTCCGTCAATGGGATGTTGAGCGCCCCCTTCACCTTGCCATAGTCGTAGTTACCGGCCTCCACAATCACGTTGCCGCCGAACTCGTCCTCTGGTTTACGGGTAATGAAGTTGATAACACCCGCTGTCGTATTGCGACCATACAGTGTGCCCTGTGGTCCGCGCAGCACCTCGATACGCTCGGCATCGTAGAACTCCATTTCGAAGATTCTGCCGTTGTTCAGATACACGCCATTGAAGAGGTTACCCGTTCCGGTGCTGGCCGCCGAACCAATGGCGAGGTTGCCAATGCCACGCAGCGTAATGCCGGCGCTGGAAAATTGATCTTTGCTCATTAGCATGTTGGGCACACTGAACTGCAAATCCAATGGCTTGCTGATCAATGCCCGATCGAGTTCCTCGCCCGTCAATGCTGTTATGGCAATAGGGGTATCCTGCACCGTACTGACCCGCTTCTCAGCGGTAACGATCACTTCCTCCAGTCTGCCGTCCTGACTGTCCTGACCGAATACAGTCTGACTTACCATTGTTACAGCCAGCACCAATAGGCGGGCACAGGCTCTTGTCGTTTGAGACATTTTTGACGACTTCCATTAGAATTATTGTCCGGTTGCTATCCGGTGGAGGCGCTGCTATAAACATCTTCAGCAGATGCTTATTGCAAGACACGCGCCTGAAAATAGCATGGACAGATATCATCTTACAAGGAGGCCAGCATGACACTCATAGCCAATCGAGACAAAGACGCTTTTTTCCGCGACGTGGAGGCCGCCGCCAAAAAGGCGATCTGGTGCGCGCTGGCCACTGTTGCCGGCAATGAAGCGCGGGTAAGGATGGTGCACCCCACCTGGGAGGGAGACATTCTCTGGATAGCAACCGGGCCAACCTCCGCCAAGGCGCGTGAGATACAAGATAACGGTGCCGTTGATATCCAGTTCCAGGTTGCCCCGGATGACTTCGTGCACCTACTCGTGCGCGGCACTGCCACCGTGTTGACGGATCAGGCGACCAAAGACCGCATCTGGGACGTCATGGATTATGATCTGGCGCAATTCTGGCCAGGTGGACCGACCAGTGCCGACTACTGTGCCGTTAAGGTGCAGCCGGTGCGCGTGGAGTTGTCGCAGATGTTTGGCACCATGAACAAGCGTGTCTGGAAGGCATAAGGCGCTACTACATCAACCCGGGTCTTCCAATTCAAAACTGTCATCCTCGCTGGCATCCCAACGCCGTGCAGCATTTTCGGGTGAAGCAACCGGGATCGCCTCCTTCTGCTGCGCGGTAAAGGCATACACCTGGTCTTTGGTGAACCGTTTCCGGGCAGCCTTCCACCTGGGATCAATGGCTTTTTTAATCGTCGCCTTCTCAACCTTGTCCAGATCGGCCAGCAGGTCTTGCACAATCTTCCAAGTATATTGGACGATCGCATCGCGCTCAAAATTGTACAGGTAGATACAGCCTTTTATGCTGGGTGATATCAGGGGATCGTAAATGACAGGCGTCGCGTTGGAGTCGATTTTCAACGTCCCGTACCAGACCACTTTGCTATCCAGAGTTAACACTGGTCAACGTCCTTTCGATTGAACCTTGAAATTTGCATTCCAATCAGCGCAGCAATAGTGGTATATACACACCACATTTGGCAAAAATGTAGCTGAACACCTGTAAGCAGGCAAGTAAATATTTGCCTCTAAGGTGAACGAATTTTCATCAGCCGCCAAAACGGATTGACGCACAATGAAACCCGACTACGAACAATTAACACCTGAGCGCCGCAGCAGACCCGGCACGCAGTCAGCACAACTTCCCGCGGGCTTTCTGGACCTACTGGCCCTGCTGATGCGCAATCCCAGCGTGGTGGGCTCTGAGCACAGCTTTTTCCGCGTACTGCAGCGCGAGTTAGAGGAGCGTGGCGCTCAGGTCACCTGGTACCAAGGCCTGTTGGTCGCCCACGGCGACAAACCTGAAAGCCTGATGCTGTCGGCGCATGTTGACCGCCATGGTCTGATCTGCACCGGTCCCAACGAGTTTCAGTATGCGGCGTTCGTGGCGGGTGCCAGATCGGATCTGTTAGGCAATTCCGTGGGCGAGCAGCTGATGAAGAAGATCGTCGACCGCTTTGGCGCTGAATATGTGTACGCCTACGAGCCCTGGTCTGGCGCGTATTGCGGGCGCGGTGTCATCAATCGCGCGTATATCTGTGAATACAGAAATAACCTGATTTTTGAAGTCAAAGGCCTGGAACATCTGGTCGCGGGCACCCCGGTTGCCTTTGCCGATGCGCTGAAGGTCACGGAGCAGGCACTGGTCGGCCAGCTGGACAACGTATTGACCACCGCCGCTCTGGTCTACCTGTTCGGCCTGGGCTTTAGCGGCACCGTCTTCTTCACCTCCCAGGAGGAAGCAGGCAAGAGCTGGCGCTATCTCCTCGAATGGTTTCGCCGTTTTGGCAACACCACCAACCAACTTATTGTGGTCGACACCAGCCCCTACCCAGACTTTCAGGCGGCCGCACAGCAACAGCTCGTGTTGCGCAACAAAGATGCCAACGCCGCCTTCAATCCCGCACTAACACAAAAGCTGCTGAACCTGTGTGACAACCGCGGTGTCCGCTTCCAGATGAAGGACGCTTATGTTGAAGCGATGAATGTGCAATTACGCGCGGCGGGTGAAGATCCTCGCTCCATCGGCTCCACCGAAATGGGGCGTATCATCAGCGCCTCGAACGGACTGGTGGATGGAACGACCTTGCAGATTCCGACTTCGGGCTACCATACGATGTCCGAGTCAGCTCCGCTCGCATCCGTCAAAGCGTTTATCGATATCCTTGCGGATCTGGCCGACCTGGACAGTACCCGGCGTCAGCAGTCGCTTCCCATGTCGAACACTGTCTAGATGTCCTATTGGACGTGCTGCCTGCGCCGAGAGAAGCCGCGTGACCACCAGTAAAGAACTGCACGCTATCGTGGGGTTGATCCCGCCAAATTTTGCCGACCCCGCCGCTGATTTCCACGCGGTGCGCGCCATGTTCGCGCCGTTTCACGGTCATCCTACCGGCGATGACTTACAGGTAGAGATCAGCTTCTACGGCGGCGTGCGCTGCGGTGCCTTCACCTTGCACGGCACCAATACTGCGTTGACCGCCTTTCACTGTCACGGCGGTGCCTTTGTTTCGACCGCACTCGATGAGTACCATTTTTACGCAGAAATCATTGCACGCCAAACCGGTTGTGCTGTGGTAATGCCCGATTACAGGCTGGCGCCTGAGAACCCCTATCCTGCTGCGCACGACGACTGTTTCAATGCTTACTGTGGATTGCTGCAACAAGGAGTGGATGCAGCCACTATCGTGCTGCTGGGTGAGTCCTGCGGTGGCAGCCTGGCGCTGGGACTTCTGTTGCGGCTGCGTGCGGCAGGGCTGCCCATGCCTGCGTGTTTCGTCTCCCTCACCGGCTGGTTCGATTTGGCGGTGGCCGGGGCAACCGTACCCGGTCGAGACCCGTTTCTGACACCGCAGTGGGTGCGCAACCGGGGCCTGGAATATCTGGCCGGGCAACTGGAGCTGGATGACCCCCGCGTGTCTCCAGCCTACGCTGAGTTGCAGGGCCTGCCACCGATGTATTTGCAGATTGGCCAGTACGATACGGTGCGCGAGGGAGCGATCACGCTGGCTGCCAATGCGTTGCGTGCGGGAGTGCACGTTACGCTGGAAAGCTGGCCAGGCATGATCCAGGGATGGCATGGTCTGGTCACCGCCGAGGTGCCGGAAGCCTACGCCGCCTGGGCGGCGATTCGCCACTATATAGAGGTCACCTGCCACAGCGCAGGCCTGCAGAGAACGGCGCATGCGCAAAAGGCGATCTAGTATCGCGGGAATAGCACAACTGCTGGGCATAGAGCTGCCCGTCATCCAGGCGCCGATGGCCGGCGTGCAGGACGCCGAGCTGGCTGCTGCCGTATCCAACGCCGGGGGCCTGGGCTCACTGCCCGCCGCCATGCTCACACCAACCGCACTGGAAAACGAACTGCACAGGTTGACGTCCAGCACGGACAAGCCCTGCAACATAAACTTCTTTTGCCACGTGTCGCCACAGGTTAGTGCGCAGCAGCAACAGGAATGGCTGCAATGTTTGTCGATGTACTTCGACGAACTGGGCATCGAAGTGCCGCAGTCACCCGGCGCGAATGCGCGCGAGCCGTTTGGTGAGGCCGCCATGACCGTGTTGGAGAAATTCAGGCCAGCGGTCGCCAGTTTCCATTTCGGACTGCCTGAGCGCAAACAACTGGAGCAGATCATGCGCTGGGGAACACGGATACTGGGCTGTGCCACAACGGTCGATGAAGCGCTCTGGCTGGCCGCGCGTGGAGTCGATGCGATTATCGCCCAGGGACTGGAAGCGGGCGGTCATCGCGGCAGTTTTCTCACCCGGGACATGACCACTCAGAGCGGCACTCTGGCGCTCGTGCCACGTATCTGCGCCGCAGTTTCCCTACCCGTGATCGCCGCCGGCGGAATCGCCAGCCCTGGCGGCGTTGCCGCCGCGCTGGCATTGGGGGCATCCGGCGTACAGGTGGGAACTGCTTTTTTGTTGTGCGCTGAAGCAAAAACCAGCGCACTGCACAGAGCGGCATTGCAAAGCGATGCAGCACAACACACGGCGCTGACCAATGTCTTCACCGGCCGAGCGGCCCGCGGGATCGTCAATCGCCTGATGCGCGAGCTAGGCCCGATGGCGGCAAGCGCGCCCGCGTTCCCCTCTGCGGCAGGTCCTGTCTCCTTACTGCGCGCCGCCGCAGAAGCAAGCGGCCGCGACGATTTTACACCCTTGTGGTGCGGCCAGAATGCGACGGGGTGCCGCGAGATACCAGCAGCAGATTTGCTGCGGAGTTTGGTTTCCAGCTTATAGCTGTCCACCGGCACCACGGTTCGGCGTGCGCGTACACCACCAGATCAACACCAGCAGCGCTACCTGCAGCACCAGTCTTATGCTCAGGAACGTCGGTGGTACGTCGGGGAAAAGATCCGGGTGCAACCACATGTGGATATTGGCCGGCGACACTAACACCACCAATAACAGCAGACCGTTTCCCGCCCATTGCCGCAGCGCCGGAATAAGAATACCTATGGCACCCAGTATCTCGAAAACCCCGCTGATATAAACGATTTCGCGGTGATAGCCAATGTAGGGCGGCATGATGGCTACAAAAAAATCGGTGCTGATAAAGTGTGCGATACCCCCGCCCATGAAAAATAGAAAAACCACGGTCAGGCCCATATTCTTTAATGTAAACATACTGCTTCCCTCAGTGAATATCCCCCTGCAGGGGGCGTTTCAGTTAACCCAATAACAACGTCGATGGATCACGGTTGGAGGCTTCGTTGCGCCAGAGTCCCTCCGGGGATAAGGCCTGAAGAGCGAATATCCCAGCCCTCTGAGCGATCAGGCCTTATCCCCGGAGGGACGTTTCGTGCGTGTCACTTCACTACCCGAGCACCGTCTGTAACCAACGACTTATCTCCTGTATTTCTGGCATACATACCTCGTGCGCCATCGGATACTCGCGCCACTCCACCGCATAACCCGCGCTCTGCAAGGTTGCCAGCGACGTCTTGCCCAATGCCATCGGCAACACTGCATCCTGCTGACCATGGCACATCAGGATGGGAATTTGCGCATTGGCGTCTGCTTTGGTAGCGGCAAGTTTCTCACCCTCGGCCAAAAAAGTAGAGAGGGCGAGAATCCCCGCCAGGCGCTTCGGGTAGTACAGTCCGGTATGCAAGGCCATCACTCCACCCTGGGAAAAGCCGGCCAGCAGGATACGTTCGGGCGCAATACCGTTATCAATCTCATTCTGAATGAGATCCTGAATCTGCAACGTGGATTTCTTCAGGCCCGCCACATCGATACCGCCGGCTGCCGGATCAAAATCAAACCACGCCCGGGCGCGCTGCCCGCCGAAGGCGGTGACGGCCATTTCGGGCGCATGGGGAAACACGAAGCGCACGGGTAGTGCCGCCGGCAGCCTCAGCTGCGGCACGATCGGCTCGAAATCGTGTCCGTCAGCGCCCAGGCCATGCAGCCAGATGACCACCGCGATCGGCGCGCTGGCCGGATTCAATTCCACTGTCGGCAGTGGTGCAGCCAGCATAGTGTCTCCTCTTTAAACAACGATGGGTGAGCGATCAGTTCAGGTCGGCCGCATATTGGCGCAACACTGCCAGCGGCACGGTTTCCAGTGCGCGCTTATGGGTTCGTGTGAGGAACACCTTGGGCGCCATGTTTTGCTGGTGTGCCTGCAGCCAGCGCGGGGCGCACAGACACCATCGGTCACCGGGTTTTAGCCCTGCAAACCCATACTCTGGCATGGGGGTACTCAGGTCATTCCCGGAAAAGCGCGAGTACTGCAGGAATGCCTCCGTAACCTGGATGCATACCGTGTGGGACCCGACATCCTGGTCATTGGTGTTGCAACAACCATCCCGCAGAAACCCTGTCAGCGGATCGTCACTGCACGGCAACAGGGTTTCGCCAAAAACATTCAGCGATTCATCTATCTGGAGTGTTTCCAAGGCTCATCTTCCCACTATTGGAGAACGACAGCATAGCACGCAAGATGCGGTAAGATTTCTGCATCCGCTCGTTTTTTAAGGCATAGTACGCTCAGATGGCCACGCAGCAAAAAACTCGGTATCTCCTGCCCCGCCCAACAGGTTCTGTGTCAAACTGTGCCAGCGACAAGTCTACAAGTACTCTTTTGAAGGTAATGATCATTAATCAGCAAATCACCCTTTTCGGAACACTGCAGCAGTGAAAGTGCCCAGCCGCCTGCAACCCCTGGTCGATGATGGCGTGGTCGATGAAGTCATTCGTCCGCTGATGAGTGGCAAAGAAGCCGACGTCTATATCGTGCGCTGCGGCTCCAAGATCCGCTGCGCCAAGATCTACAAGGACGCCCTCAAACGCAGCTTCAAAAAGGCAGCGCAATATACCGAGGGCCGCAAGGTGCGCAACACGCGGCGGGCCAGGGCCATCGAGAAGGGCTCCAAATTCGGACGCAAGCAGCAAGAGGATACCTGGCAGAATGCCGAGGTGGATGCACTCTACCGTCTGGCGCGTGCAGGTGTGCGGGTGCCAGAGCCCTACGGGTGTTTCGACGGCGTTCTGCTAATGGAACTGGTCACCGATGAAAACGGTGATGTCGCACCGCGCCTCAGTGAAGTCTCCATGTCGGCGGAACAGGCCCGCGAGGATCACGCCATGGTCATGCACTATGTGATGTGCATGCTGTGCGCCGGACTGGTCCACGGCGACCTATCCGAATTCAACGTGCTGGTGGATGAAAACGGGCCTGTCATTATCGACCTACCGCAGGCGGTTGACGCGGCGGCCAATAATAATGCCTGCGCCATGCTGGAACGCGATGTAAAGAACATGACTGACTACTACGGCCTGTTCGCGCCCGAGTTGCTTAATAGCCACTATGCCCAGGAGATTTGGGCACTGTACGAGGAAGGCGCATTGCACCCCGACCTGAAATTGACCGGACACTTCGAGATGGACACCCATACGGCGAATGTCGACGCTGTGATGCTGGAGATTAAAGCCGCACTGGCGGAGGAGGAGCGCCGCAAGGAGCGTCTGCGCGATGCCGATTCAGCCGATTGAAACCGCATCCTCACCACTCTTACTCCCACACCTGTCGCACGACCAAAAAATGCACTATTATCGGGAGGAACTTTCTAAACGAGAGATTGCCATGCGATACCTGAAAACCTTTTCAATCTGTCTGGTAGCACTGGCCCTGCACAGTACGGCGTGGGCGCAAATCTACGAAACGAAAGATGCCGAGGGGAATCCTGAATTCACCGACTCTCCACCCACCGAAGGTGCCGAGGTGGTGGATCTGCCAGAAACCAACCTCGCTGATGCTCCGCCACCCGAAGCACAGCAGGAGTCGCAATCCGCAACGGAAGCGGTCGAGCAAGCCCCCGTGCAAGAGAACGATACGGTCATCCTTCACGATGGCAACGACAATGACGGCTATGACAATAGCGTTTATGACGATGATGCGGCGCGCCAACGCGCAATAGAGCGCCGGAGCGGGGTCGCGCCCGGTGCAGTCGGGGACCTTGGCTACGAGATGCCGCGTGAAGTTGGAGATTCTGAATCACAGATGCCACGTGAAGTCGGTGACTCTGAATCACAGATGCCGCGTGAAGTCGGTGACTCTCCTGATGCAACCGGCGCGCACCGCCGCTAACCAAATTTAACTTGCCACAGGGCACACCAATGACCAGAACACTTATTGCTGTGATGTTGGCTCTGGCCAGCGCCAGCGCCAGCGCGCTCGAGTGGCCATGGCAGAGCACTGCCGCTGGGCAGCAGGCGCCGGAATACTGTAAAGGATTGGTAGTGGGCGGCCTGGGGTCAAGACAGGTCAGCGGCACCTCCAGAACCGATCTTTGGCTGGCCTGGAGCTACGTCATCAGATCTGGGGCTTTAGGGCAGACCGCCGCAGCGAACGAATTTCAGGCGGGGCTGCAGCAGTTCCAGAATGCGCCGGATGCAGCAGCTGCCGCATCCATCCTGCAGCAGGCAGATGGCGATTGCGGCCTTGGCAGAACAGGGCTGCAGATCACAGGTTGGTAAACCAGCAGGCCCAGAATCAACTGCGGCTACTGTAGATCACAACCGGATCAAGCTCGGCGTAATAGCCTTCCAGTTCCTCGATGCTGATCGGCTTCTGCTGCTGCTTCACATACACCTCAGCCGGAGATCGCCATAGCGCTGTCTTGATGCCATTGAAGGTCAGGCACTGGCCATTGAATTTTTGGGCCGCATCGCTGGCCAACCAAACCAGGCCCATAGCCACGTCCTGTGGCTCACCAAAACCCAGCTCCGCTGCCGTTTTGCCCGACTTGTCGATCAGCGGCTGGGTCATGTCGGTACGGGCGACCGGCCACATGGCGTTGCAACGGATATTGTAGCGCGCCAATTCCTTGGTGGTGGTGTACATCATGCCCATCAGCCCGGCCTTGGCCGCCGCGTAGTTGGTCTGGCCAAAATTTCCCACCAGACCGGAGGCCGAGGTGATCTGTATGATGTGACCACTGCCCTGCTCACTCATAGCCTGCGCAGCGCGGCGGGTACACAGAAAGGGGCCGCGCAAATTCACCGCGATGACGGCGTCAAAGTCTTCATCGCTCATCTTCAGCAAGGTGCGATCGCGTACGATACCGGCGTTGTTGACCAGCACGTCGATGCCGCCGAATTTGTCGATGCACGTTTCAATCAGCGCATTGCAGACGGGCGCTTCGGCGACCGAACCGGACACAGCATGCACGGGGACACCCAGCGCGGCAACTTCCTTGGCCACCACAGCCAATGCTTCTTCATTGGTGCCATTGATAATCAGCGCGGCGCCCTCAGCGGCACAGGCCAGGGCGAAGTGCCGGCCAAGACTGCGGGACGAGCCCGTAATGACCATGCGCTTTCCCTCCAGTCTACCCATGCTGCCGTTCTCCTGTGTTCGCGGGCTGCTGCAATGCGTTTTATCTATCCTGCACGTGCTAACAATTTGGCATCAGCAGCGGTGGACGGCGCAGTGTCGCAGGCTGCTTGGCATGTGCCTGATAGGTGGTGAAAGAGTTGCTGAGGCCGATCAACCAGGTGTCCACAGACGGCTTGGCGACATAGTCCGTCTCTGCAAGCAACTGGCTGAGCACGTGGCACATCTCGATATGGTGGCTCAGCGCACTTGCGTACCCGACGAGGTTATGCGTTTCATCAGGGTCAGCCTCAAGATCAAACAACTCGGTCCACTTGTTATAATCCGGATACGTAATCAGTTTGTACCTGGGTGTGCGCACCGCCAGAATCGTTGGCACCCTGGTCTCTCGTGAGGGATCCCACCAGGAGTTTTCCTGCCAATATTCGTACAGAAACGCCTCGCGCCACGCTACTGAATCGCCACCGAACAAGGGTCGCAGACTGCGACCCTGCATGGCTGGCGGGATTTCCTGCTGCGCAACATCCAGAATCGTTGGTGCAAGATCTATATTCAGCACCATAGCGTCAGAAACTGAGCCGGGCGCAATCACACCGGGCAAGCGCAGGATCATGGGGACTCGAATACTCTCCTCGTAGGCGGAACGTTTGTCGCCCTGCCCGTGTTCCCCGAAGTAATAGCCATTGTCGCTGGTAAAAATGACGAGGGTATCTCGCGCCAGATTAAGCTCATTCAATACATCCAGCACACGCCCTACGTTCCTGTCGACACCATCGATCGTACGCAGAATCTCCGTATACCAACTGGGGCTGGGCGGAGCTGAGCGCCAAGGTGTTGGTTCCTTCCAATCGCTCCACGGCGGCAAGGCATTCCAATTAGGTGCTGGCGCGAGGCTTTCAAATGGATATTTTTTCGCGTCTTCCTCCATGGGCGTAAAGGGCTGATGGGGAGCCTTGAAGCCGATCATCATGGCAAATGGTTTATCGCGCGGTTGATCTTCTAGAAATTTAATCGCGAAATCGACGCTACGTTCGTCGACATAGCCCTTGGTAGGTGTATTGGTGATTTCATTATTGATTTTAAAAACCGTATCATTGTATTCACCCTGTCCACGAAAGGTGGCTATATAGTCAAAACCGGGCCGCTCCCACTGCTCTTCACCGTGATGCCATTTGCCAATATAGGCGGTGGTATACCCTGCAGCCTGCAATGCGGTAGCCCACGTTGGCCTGGGCGAGAAGGGTGTGACGTTGTCAATAATGCCGTTGGTGTGGCCGTACTGGCCGGTCAAGATGGCAGACCGACTGGGCGAGCACAGCGAGGTAGTGACAAACGCATTGCGAAAGCGCATGCCCTGGGCCGCGAGGGCGTCCAGTCGTGGCGTTTCAATAAACGGAAATCGTGCTTTCTGCCCTTGCTCGGCCTGCACCACGCCAATCTGGTCAAAGCGCTGATCGTCAGTGATCATGATCAGGATGTTGATCGGGGTTTTCCTTGCAACTGCCAGAGCGTCCGGCACACTGTATCCCTGAGTGAATAATGTAACGATGCAACTGATGGCGAAACGCCTGGCTCTAGTCAATTCAGCATTCTCTCTATTTTCATTGATGTACAATTCGTCAGACTACTAGAAACCGACTCGCTTGGTAAATCCACCATCGACGACGACATTCTCTCCGTTAATCCAACTGGCCGCAGGACTACACACGAACACAGCAACATTGGCAACTTCTGCCGCGCTACCCAGGCGGCCACTGGGATGCGCGACTCGGTCTCGCTCATAGAGCTCAAAGTAATGCTCCTTTATACCCTGCCATACCCCACCCTCGATATAGATGGGGCCGGGTGACACGCTGTTGGAACGTATTCCCTTGCCGCCCCAATTTTGCGCTAGCTGGGCGGCGTAATTGATTGTCGCGGCTTTGATCGCGCCGTAACTGGGACAGACCGACATGTCATGGTGTTCAAAGGCTGTCACTGTGGCGATTTGCAAGATCGCCGGCGCTGTGGACTCTTCCAGCCAGGGTAGAGCGGCCTCATTCATGACAACAGCACCCATCAGATCAACCTCAAAACTCTGGCGCCAGGCCTCCATGGTCCACTCCACGCTGGCTGAGGCGCTCGTATTGTTGATGACGATATCAATCCCGCCCAAGCGCTGCGCTGCCGTTCCTACCCAGGATCGAACCACAGCATGATCTGCCGCGTCGACCGCCGCACCAACGACGTCGCCCTTGCCACTCAATGTCTTGAGTGTGGAATCTACCCCCTCTTGCCCGCGCGCAAAAAACGCGACCGAGGCGCCCTCCGCCAGAAACTTTTCCGCGATGGCCAGGCCGATGCCACGACTGGCGCCAGACACAATAACCCGCTTGCCCTGCAACTCAAGATCCATGGTGCTGCTCCCTGTATTCTTATACCGATGATTTGATCGTATACTCAGTAGAATAATCAGTAATTACCCAGGACGATAGCGCTATGAGTATCCCAAGAATTCTCTACCTGTTGCTGGCGCTGGCCGGCATTGTGATGACCTGGTATTACAATCTCCAGTTTATTGCCGAATCCGGAGGAAGTTTCGACCTTGGCGCGTTCATGGCGGCAGGTGCTACCAATGCCGCAGCGAAGTCCCTGACCTGGGACCTGACCATCGCCTGCGTGGCAGGGCTACTGTGGATTTTCTTCGAATCACGGCGACTCGGAATGCGCTTCTTCTGGATCTATATCATTCTCGCATTTGGTATCGCCTATGCCTTTGCTTTTCCTCTTTTTCTTTTCGTTCGCCAGGGAAAACTGGAGTCGATGCACAATGAACAGCAATAGACGACGAGCCGGTGTGAAATGCCATGAGTGACCCGCAAGGACTGTCTGGAAAAGTCGCTTTAATCACTGGAGCCGCGCGCTTTCGGGGCATTGGCCGCGCCATTGCGTTGCGTCTGGCTGACGACGGGGCAGACATCGTCGTGTGTGGGAGGCCCCGCGCACCTTCGTCCTTTCCACAACATGAGCAAGAAATGGCTTGGCAGGGAGTGGCGTCACTCGCGCAGGAGATCAGGCAAAAAGGGCGCAGGGCACTCGCGCTGGAATGCGATGTCACGAAGAAGGAGCAGGTCGTGGCAATGGTTGACTCCGTGCAATCTGAATTCGGTCGGCTGGATATCATCGTCAACAATGCCGGCGTTCCGAGCAATGCAGGGGCCTCACCCATACTGGATACCGAGGAAGATGTCTGGTATGAGACGATGGATGTCAACGTCAACGGTGTGTTCCTGGTGACAAAATACGGCGGCCGGCTGATGCGGGAATGTGGTAACGGCGGTGCGATTGTCATGATAGCGTCACTCGCGGGTCGCGTAGGCCTGCAGGACTACGGCGCCTACTGCGCATCCAAGTTCGGCGTGATCGGCCTCACCCAGCAATTGGCTTTGGAGCTGGCGGGCATCGGTATACGGGTAAATTGTGTGAGCCCCGGCTCCCACGATACCGACATGATGGATGGCACGATCGCCAGGGCCACACAAAAGTACCAACTACCGGACGGCTCTTATCGGGAACAGCTGGAGAAATTTATTCCCATGGGGCGCCAGGGAAAAGTTTCGGAGCTGGCCGCTGTGGTTTCATTTATGTGCTCAAGCGACGCCAGCTACGTGACAGGCCAGACGATTAACGTCGACGGCGGAGCGCGACTGGATTGAATCGGACTAACCCCTCCACTACGCGAGTATGCAACTTGCATGAGTAGTTCACCCGAAATCGAGATTGTCGATGGTACCACTTTCGAACTGCGGCCCATGCATCGTAATCCGACCCGTCGGGAATGGGTTTGCCTGAGAAAGAATCGCTACTTCACAGATCGCTACCTCGCTCTGTCTGGGGAGTTTAAGCACTGCCATATGGTTGAGGTGGGTGTCGATCAGGGCGGCAGCACATCATTCTTTACCAAGCTTTTGCAACCCGCAGCGTTGCTCGCCATCGAATTGTCCAGCCAACCTGTAGCCAGCCTTGCAACGTTTCTCGCCGGGCACGATCCCGCAGCGAAAGTCACAGTCCGTTGGGGAGTCGACCAAGCCGACCGCGTGGAAGTACCAAGACTCGTTGATGCTGTATTCCAGAGCCAGCCCCTGGACCTCGTTGTTGACGACGCCAGCCACCTTCTGGCCCCCACTACTGCAACTTTCGAGATGCTGTTTCCCAGACTTCGCCCGGGCGGGCTCTATGTCATTGAAGACTGGTCATGTAACCACCTACAGGAGCGGACTTTCGATCAGGCGATCACTGCTGATCCCAATAGCGATGCCGCCAAAATAATGGTGGCCGCAATCGCAGCAAAACCAAATAGCACGTTCGAGATGCCGATGCCAATGCCAATGAGCTTATTGATATGTCAGCTCGTGGTCGCCGCCGGACGCAACCCTGACTGGATCACCGAGGTTCGCGCTTCCGACGGTTTCTGCGAGATCCGTCGCGGCTCAGCTGATATTCCTCCCGGAACGCCAATCTCGAGTTACATAGGCCACATCGGCAGTTGGATGTTTAGAGCTGAGCAAAGCGGTTAGCAGGCCAATTGCTCGACTCTATCGCCCAAGCCGTTCATTGCGGGACATTCCATGCCTGAGCAGACACTAAAGAGAGTACTAATTGCGGGGGCCACCGGCTATCTCGGCAAATACGCTGTTAAAGCGTTCAAGGAACGCGGCTACTGGGTACGAGTGCTGTCCCGCAGTAAAGAGCGGTTGTTTGAACCGGGTCCGTTTACGGCACCTGCGCTGTCAGCCGAGGACTATGATGAACTTTTTATCGGGGAGATCTCCAAACCCGATACGCTGGCGGGTGTTATGGATGGCATCGATATTGTCTATTCATCCGTTGGTATCTCGCGCCAGCGCGACGGGCTGACCTTTGAACAGGTTGATTACCAGTGCAATCGCAATCTGATTGACCTGTGCCATGGCTCCTCGGTCAGTCGCTTCGTGTATGTTTCCATGCAGGGTGCTGAACACATCATGCATCTGGCGATTACCCGCGCGCACGAGAAGGTCGTCGCCGATCTCAAACAATCCGGGATGGAGTATCGCATTGTCAGGCCCTGCGGTTACTTTTCCGATATGGGCGCGCTCTACGATATGGCCAGCAAGGGCCGCGCTTTTCTGGTGGGCGAGGGCAGCAACAGAATGAATCCTATCCACGGACGTGATCTGGCCGAAGTCTGCGTCGATACCGCTGAGGGTAAGGAACTGGAAGTTGAAGCCGGCGGTCCGGACATCATGACGCAACGTGAAGCCGCTGTGCTGGCCTTTGAGGTCGTGGGCAAGCCGCCAAAAATTACCGTGATCCCGATGTGGCTGGCCAGAGGTCTGGTTAAATTCATCGGACTGCTTTCAACGCAGTTTGGCGACCTGGCAAATTTTATCGTGACCGCCGGTGAAATTGATGGCGTGGGTCCGAAGCGCGGCACCACTACCCTGAAAATGTATTTTGAAACACTTCACGCTAACCGCAAAACATAATACTGTATTCAGTATTTGCCAGGCGATGCCGTGTAAATCACACCGCAACAACATTGCCGCCGCTTCAATGTATCCGTTAGAGTCGTAGCAGCTCCCGCTCCAACGGTGACGCTGGGCAGAGCGAGCGCGCCAGGGCCTCTGGCATCGCCTGCACTGCAGGACGAGAAAAGAGAGTGGCGCCAACAGGAGGTTATGCGATCACCGGCGCGGGACTGTTTGCCGCCGCACCAAACCCGTTCGCCGCGGCCATCAACCCTGTATCAGAGACTGGTCCAGCCGCCGTGAAATCCATGGGGAATATGATTCTTGAGCGGCACCGTAGCAATCGGCTCTGACAGCGTTTGCGCATCGAGAATAAGAAGTTCTGACCGCTCGGTATTGGCGTCATACACCGCAGTGAGCAGATAGCCCTCTGACTCCGGTGCGTCGGGCGTACGGGGCACGAAAATGGCTTCCGAGACATAGCGTGCGCTGCCGGCATCAAACACCTTGATGTCGCCAGTCGTAAGGTCTATACGCTGCAGGGCATTGTAAAAGCCGGGCGTCTCATTCGCGCAAATGCCCGCTGTATAAATGAAGCGCGATTCACTGCCCGTCCGGCGCCAATCCCACTGGGGAAATTCGCAGGGTAGATTGTTGGGCAAGTCGTCGGCCTGCACTGTGCCCGTCATCATGTTAAAGCGGTAGCGCTGCATTCTGCCGGCGGCCGGAAAGGGCTGGTGGAAAATATCCCTGTACTGTGCATTGCCCTGGTCACCTTGCGCGGCATTCAGCTCCACCACATCGACGAATAACTCGCCATTCTTTTCCCAACAATTGGAACAGTGCGCAAAGGTAAATGGGTCGACCTCGAAGGTGCGCACCAGGCTGAAATCATCCAGCGACACCACATACACTTTCATTCCGAGTTCTGGCTGATAATCCATATTCTGCGCGATGGTCTCGCGCGCCATGATGACTTTGAGCGGGCTTTTGAAAGATACCGGCATCAGCATGATCACCAGGTAGTTCTCAGTCATTGCGTTGTCATGGCAGAACGCCATGCGATCAACCTTGACGGAGCCGCGCTGCACCATGCGCCCATCGGGGGCCACACGAAACAGGTTCATCTGCGGGCCCCGGATGCCTGCCGCCATGCCAAAGTTAATATAGTCGCCTGTGCGTGGATGAACTTTGCCATGCGCGCTGTAAGTGTCGCGCGGCTTCAACACGCCGTCGAACCCTTCTTCGCCAATCGTCTCCAGCGTTTCCAGATGTAGCCGCCACGGCCTGCCGCCTTCGAACAGGCTGAGGAGTTTTCCACCATGGTAAACAATACTGGTATTGGCGGCGTTGGCGGGCATATGCAGATTTTTGAAAAACCCGCCGGGCGCATTGTGTCCAAAACTTCGGTAGACCACTTTTTGCGCGGCTGTCTCATCGACATATTTGGGTGTTTTTACAAAACTGCAGCGGTAATGTACCTGGCCATCTTCTATGCGGAAGCTGCTCACACCTCCGTCACCATCGAACCAGTGGCCGAAGGGTTTACCGGCCAGTTCGTTGCGCGCCGGACCGATGCGAAAAAAAATGCCTTTAAGCTCTTGCGGAATTTTTCCGGCGATCTCATGCGCGGGGATGGTGTAGCTCAGGTTGTCCTGCATCGTCCTGAAGCCGGAGCAGTGCGCGGTAAGCGGATTTTCCCAAGCCATTCTTTTTACCTCTGGACGCTATGGATACAGACTGTGGTAAGTTATCACCACCGGCAACAAAAAAGGAGAAAACCATGCCTGTATCCACTGAAATCCTGGCCCCCGTCACCGCCTTGCTGTTACTAACCTGTGTAGTCTGGGCCTGGATGTATATCACCCGGCTTCCCGCCGTGAGCAAATCGGGAATGAAGCTGGATGCCAATCTTCCGAATGGGCAGCAGATGGGGGAACTGCCGCCACGGGTGCGCTGGAAAGCGGACAATTACAATCACCTGCTGGAGCAGCCCACGCTGTTCTATGCGGTGACACTGACCCTGGCGTTGCTGGGCGCTGGTGACGGATTGAACGTCACCCTGGCATGGACCTATGTCGCCTTGCGGGTTGTTCATACCCTGCAACAGACGCTGTGGAACAAGATTGAAGTGCGCTTTGTGCTGTTTTTTCTGTCGTCACTGGTGTTGATAGCGCTGGTGGTGCGTGCTGCCCTGGTAATCTGGGGCGGATAGGCACTTTTCCGCCGAAAACCCCCATACATCGGAAGGTCTCTAGCGTTGACAGCCTAAACTTTCGCTATAGACTGGAAAGAGCTGGCGCGTTTTCATGTGTGCATATCACAGGGATGACGACAATCAGTCCAGCACACAATAACGCCAAAGCAACACTACAGGTGCTCTATGACATTTCCTTTTGCAGCCTTTTTCCGTGTATCGCTCACCGTCGTCTTACTTGCAGCCAGTGCCTGTGGTGGCGGGGGCGGTTCTTCGAACTCAGCACTGAGCGCAGGCCCGATCACGCCTGAGGAAGGTCCGGGGCCGATGATGTCCTTCGAAAAAGACATAGAGCCCATCATACAAACCAAGTGCATCGGGTGTCACAACAGCGGCAGCAATCCGTTGGCACCCTTTTCCCTGGAAGGTGTTGACCGAGTTAATTCCTTCAAGTCAGCCATACAATATGTGCTGGAGTCGCACACCATGCCACCTATTGGTGCCACGCAGCTCACGCGCAGCGAACACGCCAAACTTATCGCCTGGCTAACCAACCAGCCCTACACGTATGTGACCGAAATTTTGCGTATACCGCTGGTGGAACCTATTGCCTGGGATGTGCAGCCCAAAAATCGCGATGCGTTCCCGGAGCACCGTCCGGCAGAAGTGACGTGCAAGCAAGATACTGGCTGGCTGGTTGAAGATGACCTTTTGGAAGTGCGTACGGAATTCTGTAACTACCTGTCTATCAGCCAACAGAGCCTGCTTGATCTGGAAGCTGGCACCAATCTTGAACTGGCCATGAGCCACAGCGCGCTCAACTTTAACGCGCCAGCCAACGCGCATATCGCAGTATCGATAGCAGGCACCCCGGTGTGGGAATCTACTGTCCCTATCCCCAGCGACAGAGGCATCATAAAGGAGACTCTGGTATTGCCCTTTGCGGTAAGCCAGGGCGATTCGATCGAAGTGCATTTGCACAATCACGGCAACAACACCTGGGAGATTCGCACGCTGGATGCGCTCATTTCCAGCGATGAGGAACTGACATACTGCCCGACGTTTGACAGCACCTTTGAAGCGATTCAGGCGGTTGTCTTCGAGCAGAACGGTTGCGCTAACTCGCTGTGCCACGGTAGTGCCAACCAGGGTGATCTGGACCTGACATCATTGAACGCGTTCGACAACTTAGTGGCAGCGCCATCCAAGGGCTCATCACTGGCGCTGGTGGAGCCGGGCAATCCCTCGCTCAGCTTTCTCTACCACAAGCTGTCAGCCAAGACCTTCCCGGGCAGCTATGCGATCGGCGGTGCGCCCATGCCCAGTGCCGGAGCGGCCATCTCCCCCGGGCAACTAGAAGTCATTCGATTGTGGATAGAGGCCGGTGCTCCGCGTGAAGGCTCCGTGGGTGACACTCTGGGCCGTGGCGAAGACGAGATCGAACGACTGCTGGGTGTGTGTCTGCCGGAGGCAGAACCCCTCAATACCACGCCACTGCCGCCGCCCGCTGCGGATAAAGGTGTACAGTTCAAAATGCCTGCACACGCCGTGCCCGCAGAAAAGGAACGCGAGCTGTGCTTTGCAGTGTATGAAGATTTCCGCGATGTTATACCCCCACAGTATCTGGACGAAACGCGTGACAACTTCTACGCGAAGAGCGGCGAATCACGCTCGGATGCCTTCACGCACCATAATCTGCTCTATCTCGCTCCGGTAGATGTAGACCAGATTCACGATCCCAGTTTCGGGGAGTGGACGTGCGCGGGTGGCGACAAGGAAGGCCAGCTGTGTGAGCCGACCAATCGCAGCTTCTGCGGTACACAAGGGCAGTGCCGGGCGGTGGTTGAGGACAGTATCGCGTGTCTGGGCTACGGACCTCCTGCCCCCCCGGGAAGCAGCAGAGGAACCATTCTGGGACTGGGCGCGGGAATCGAGCGCGAGGGTTTCTACCAGAGCTTTCCGGCGCATGGCATTTTTTACTGGAACTCCCACGCCTTCAACCTGACCACCAAGGACGGCGTTCACCACCTGTGGCGCAATATCTATTTTGCCGATGACCGACGCTTCAACGCCAAGGGCGTCAACGTCACTAACCACATTACTGCTGCTACCGGCACACAGCCCTTCACGAAAAAAACGGTGTGCCGCGATTATGTATTCGAGCAGGGCGATGGCCTGCTGGCTCTCAGTTCCCATACCCATAAACGCGGCGAGCGGTTTTTCATGTCCGTAAAGGGTGGCGAGCAGATCTATGAAAGCTTCACCTACGACGAACCCGTGTACAAACTGTTCGATCCCGCACTGGTGTTCAATAGCAGCGACCCCACGCAGCGCACCATGGAGTGGTGTGCCACCTACAATAATGGTGTTAACACGGATGGGTCGCCCAATATCGAAACCGTTACGCGACTGTCCAAACGGCCAAGCAATGCGTCTGCGTGTAATCCCACGGCCTGTGTAGCGGGCAACATTGGCGCAAGTTGCAAGGGCAAGGATGACGATACCAGCTGTGACTCAGCGCCAGGTGCCGGTGATGGCTGGTGCGATGCCTGTATCATTATGCCCGGGGCTGCAACCGATGATGAGATGTTTATTCTGCTGGGTGCCAAGCTGTCAAATCACGATGCCCTGATCAGCCCACCTGCGGATACTAACTGACCAGGCTCCTGCCGCCGTCCACCACAATGACCTCGCCAGTGATGAAGGGTGCATCACAGGCGAGGAAAGCCACGGTTCGCGCTATGTCAGTCGGATCACCCAGACGTTGCAGCGGTGTGCTGGCTATCAATTTGTCGCGGCCAGGCTTGTCATGGGAATCGTTACCCTCGGGCCATAGTATCGCACCCGGAGCAATACCGTTGACTCGCACCTCAGGGCCCAGTTCTATTGCCAGACTGCGGGTTAGTGAAGCCAGGCCCGCTTTAGCCGCACTATAAGCACTAAAGTGGCGTAACGGGCGATCCGCGTACACATCGACAATATTGACAATGCTGGCGCCGCGCGCACGCAGCCCGGGCAGTAAACCCTGAATCAGAAAGTAAGGCGCGCGTAAATTGGACGCCAGCAGGCTGTCGAATTGCACCGCAGTGCAGGTTTCAATCGGAGTGGGCGCGAAACCCGAGGCATTATTCACCAGCAGGTCGATGTCCGCATATTGCGCAAGAATT
>JANNVJ010000039.1:0-11015 GCA_031414375.1 Haliea sp. | reverse complement strand
TGTTATGTGCGGGCTCTCCCGGGGGGGTGGCCCGGTACTCCCCCCGCGGCTATTACTCCCGGTTTTTCCCCTTGGGGGGCTTGCCGCCGGACACTCGCCGCAACGGAGCCTCAAATCATGATCCAGTAGTCTACTTGATCTGGTAGATACGGTAACCGAGGCCGCTATCGGTAAATCGTCCGATACCCACAGCAAGAATTTTATTGAGCCACAGATAGCGCGCATCGCCGGTACGAAAGGTGGGCGCCGTGCGAAAATAGTAGGCAGACGGATCAAGTTGCGCCAAGGCCTCCTGATTTCCTGCCAGTTCCGGCGCCACCGCAATAAAGCCGTAATACTGCACGTAGATGCGGGCGCCATCATGCGTTTCCCACACGGCCCGCACGTTAACCTGGTAGGAATTTTCGCCGTCCATGGACAGCGCCGGCCAGTCACCGCCGCCGGGCAGGACACGCCCATTCAGTAACGGCCCCTGGAATTCGCCGCTGGCGATATAACCGATGCTGCTTGCGCCCCACGGTGAATCGATGGTGCCTGGGCTGTCCGCTGACGGCACCAGCTCGACATCGCAGAGCCATTCCCCTTCCAGTGTGAGATTATCGTAGTCGGCTTGATGCATGGTTTCATTCTCGGGCCGGTGATTGTTCGTTGACCACGTTATGCCACCGATGTGGCGCGAGCAAGTGACTGTTTACGGACCTGGCTTGTGAGAGTCGCGCCTGTCGTTCTGGACCGGGGCGTTGGTCCCTGTTAGCGTCATACTCTGACGAACTTCAAAGGTCCCAAGCGCATGAGTAGTTTGCTGGCAAAAATTCAAATACACCCTGGCAAGGAAGCCGAGTTTGAGGAGGTGATGAGGTATATGTATCGAGAGACCCATGGCTCGGAGGAGGGTGTGCTGCGCTATGAGTATTGGCGTGGTCAGGAACCGGGTTTTTATTACTGTCTGCTGTCGTTCCGCGATGCGGCAACATTTTGGCAGCACCAGGCCAGTGACCACCACGAGGGCGAGATGCAGCGTTTTGCAGATTGCATTGCGGCGCTCGATCTGGAGGTCATCGACCCGGTGCAACAGGCGTCGCCACTGCCGCCCACCCTTGAAGGCCAGTTGCCGGCGGGAGCCTCACAGGCTGTGCAGGAGCAGGCGCAACGCTTCCCTATTCACGAAGCGCACTGGTGGCAGACCTTGCGCGGTTGATGCGCCGCCTGACGTGTGGAGGTTACTGTATGGCAAGTATCAGTAAAATAAAGGGCTTTGTGTTCAGTATTGGCTTGTCGATGGCGACTGTTCTGGTGTGTCTTTTGGCGAGCGAAACCTTTCTTACAATCCGCTACAACAAGGAACATGCTCGAATAGAATCGGCAAGAGGGGGCAGGGATTTATGTACCATGGTCTCTGACTCCCCCGAGTTGATCTATGTTCGGGTTCCCAGTCTGTGCGACAGCAACGCACATGGCTTTCGGGGCGCCGACTATAGTTATAGCAAGCACAATGGAACCTTTAGAATAGTGATTGTGGGGGATTCTGTTGCCGAGGGGCAGGGAGTCAGTTATGAAGAGCGTTTTGCGCAGGTGTTGGAAACGAAATTAAATCTGCCGACAGCGGACACGGAACAGAAAGTCGAGGCTATTGTGCTGGCGCTATCGGGCTATTCGACCTCGCAGGAACTGTATTTGTTGGAACATGAAGCTTTTGAGTACTCGCCGGATTTAATTGTTTGGGCCTATGTACTCAATGATCCGGCCGACCCTGTGTTTCACAATGCCAATGGCGAACTCGGCCGCTACTATTTCAAACCTGTGTTGCACACGGCTAATTTTGTATCTAGAAAACTCTTTGAGATCAACGAGCGAATCAAAAAAGAGGACTGTGGCATGGCATATTTCGAGTTCCTGCATTGCGTGTACTGGGATCAGGTTGTATCGAATATCAAGAAAATTGCAGCTGTATCACAGCAAAGGCATGTCCCCATCATATTCCTGATCCATCCCATCTTTGAAGAAAATGGGAACTTCGACAATTACGCCTTGGCTCCTCTGCACGCAAAATTGGGTGCCGCCGCAGCGTCAGCGGGCTTGCCGGTAGTAGACGTGCTGAATGCCTATAAGGGGCATGAAATGCACGAGCTCAGACTGCCGCAGAAAAAGTACTATGATCCGCTGCATCCAAATGCAGACGGCCACAGGCTTACAGCGGACTATCTGTTTGAGTATATTGTGGCCAACGGATATGTTGCGTTTCCGCCGCGCTAATCTCGCGCATTTCCCCTGGCCCAATCATGGGCGGCAGCGCTGCTGACCCAGCGTACCGCGTTATGCACCAGTCGGCATAAGTGCTCGTTGGCCATGGCTGCGGCGTCGTCACCGCCCTGCAGGTAAACGATAGGGCTGTTGCCCCAGTGCTTCGCCCAACCCACCAGGTTGGAACCTGCCCGGTGGCACCAGTCGGCACGGGAATGCATGTCTCCGGCGACCGCCCTGGCGGCGGAATAAAAATTATTCTCCTGAAAGTTGTAATCACTGCGCAGCAGCGGCACCACATCCTCTTCGAAGACCGGACACAGATAGAGTTCATCGGTGATGGTAAAGTGTTCGGGAATACCCTCCGTCACCGGATGCGAGGCGACTTTACGCACACTGTGGCTCACCTGGTGACGATAACCGGAATCCGGCCACTGCTGGCCGCGCAACAGCGCCGGGCGATAGTGAAAACGACCGCCGACAATCTCGGCGTAGTCCGACCAGGCCGGCCACGCGGCTATGGCGTGATGCATGAAGACCACACCCACCCCTGCGTCCAGCATGGCGAGGTAATCGCGAACAAAGTCAGGGTCGGGTGTTACCAGGCGCGGTGCATCGGTGGCGGTAAAGTCGATGCCGGGCATGTCATAGCAAACGATAGCATCGAAATCGCGTGCGGCCTGGGGCCCCAGGCAGCGCTGTGCCACCGGTTGCTCTACATGGCACACATCGAACTCTTCCAGCCCATTGAGCAGGGCGGCAAACGCCTCGCGCTCATACGGATGGCCGCGCGCGATGGCCAGCAGGCGCTTTGGTGCGCTGTAATTGATAATACTCATGAGCAGGATTCAGACATCAAGGCCACCAACTGCTTGCCCTTGTTACCACCGCTGAACAGGTTCTGCAGCGCCAGCGGCAAGTGTTCGAAGCCCTGCAACACCGTTTCATGATGGCGCAGTTCGCCACTATTGAGGTGCCCTACCAGAGACTCCACAGCCTCGGGGAAGCGCGCGGCGTAATCCAGGACAATGAAACCCTCCATGCGGGCGCGGCGATAGATGAGATTGAAATAGTTCACCGGCCCGGCTATCGGGCCAGTTTCATTGTAGCGGGAGATTCCACCACACAGCACAACGCGGGCGTTGTTCGCCAGATTGGCTAAAGCGATATCGAGAATCTCACCGCCCACGTTATCAAAGTAGACGTTCAGCCCATTGGGACACAACGCGGCAACCCGCCCTGCGGTATCTTCAGATTTATAGTCGATCGCGGCATCAAAGCCCAACTCGGAAACCAACCAGGCACATTTGCGTGCGCCGCCGGCGATACCCACAACCCGCGCACCCGCGATGCGCGCCAGTTGTCCTGCAATCGAGCCGGTCGCGCCCGCCGCGCCGGAGATCAGCACTGTATCACCCGGTTGCGGCTTGCCAATCTCCAGCATGCCGAACCAGGCGGTAATGCCGGTAATGCCCAACACATTCAGGGCGGTGGCGGGGGATACCGCATCCGGCACTTTTCGCAGTGGTAGCGAGCGACCGTCGCTGACCAGATAGCGCCGCCAGCCAAAGGCCCCCGTGACCTGCGTACCGACCGGCAATGCCGGATTGTCCGACTGCAGCACAACGCCTGCACCCTGGCCGCGCATAACATCTCCAATCTGCAGCGGGGCGACATAATCTACACGCGCTTCCATCCAGCCTTTCATGGCAGGCTCCACTGCAAGGTAGTGGACCTCTACCAGCACTTCGCCCGCTGCGGGCACGGGCATAGGCACATCCACCAGCTTGAAATCTTCGGGCTTGATTTCACCCTTGGGTCGAGCGGCGAGCAGAATGTGCTGGTTGTGCCGTTGCTTGATCATGCAAGTCCTTTTATTGGGTTGTCATACCCTGTGGTAGAGGGGCGTATCTGTTTTCATGTTGACGTCCTTTGGGCATCCTGCAGAGATTGCATCCAACATCAAGGGCAGGGTCTTCAGGTGCGGCCCAATGACGAGCTTGCCGGTATTCATCAGGCTGACAGCGATGTCGCGCTGTGGATCGGCCCAGCAGACGATGTTGGCATAGCCCAGGTGGCCATAGGCATACTGCGTATCCATGCCATACATCCCTATGGGCGAACCGCCCAGCATGAAGCCGGCACTGTAGCGCATGGGGAGCTTGAGCGTTTTGTCCAGCGCAAACTTTCCCTGCGAGCGCGTCGCCCCATGTACAGTGACGGGATGGAGAATCTGCTGGCCTTGCCACTCGCCGTGGTTGAGCAGCATCTGGTAGAAGCGGCTCACCTCCTCGGCGGTGCCAAACAGATTGACCGACGGTATGACGGCGCGGTAGAAGCGCGGGTCGTTGGTCATCGCCACCGCCTGATCCGGCTGCGCTCCCAATACACCGGTAAGCGCGCGGTTGATCAGGGCGCTATCCAGCCCGGTGCAGGTATTGATGGCAACACGGGCCTGGTCGCGCTTGGTCAGGCCGTAACGGAAATAGCGCATGCCCATGGGCTTGCGAATATAGCGGTCCAGATACTGCTGGGCATCGAGCCCGGTGGTCACCTTGAATATTTCATTGAAGATGAAGCCCGTGGTGATGGCGTGGTAGGCCTGGACGCGACCCTGATGATCGCTGGGCTGTGCCGCGCAGATCAACTGCAGCGCTGCGTCGTGGTCATACAGCATGTCAAGTTCGATATCGTTCGGTACGTTCGCAATACCACCCCTGTGGGTAAGCAACTGCAACAGGGTGATACCGCCTTTACCCTTGGCGGCGAATGCGGGTAGGTAATAGCTCACCGGATTCAACAAGTTGACGGCATCCTGCTGCGCCAGCAAATGCAACAGAACCGCAGTGACAGCCTTGGATGCGGAATAGACACAAATAGGGGTAGTGACCGAGGCGACTTTATCTTCACGGTAGTGCCCCAGGCTGCGGTTGAGCACAACCTCGCCGCGGCGGCGCAGGCACAATGAGAGCAGTGGGTAGACGCCGCTGCGGTACAGGTTCTGGCACGCATCCCAAATGGCATCCACAGCAGCCTGCTCAAGGCCTACACTGCGCGGATCAACCTCCGCTGCGGTGTCGATATCGGTTACCGAGATAAGATCGTCGGGAATGGCTACGGTCCTGAATAGCCTACGATATAGATTATCGCGGTGCTGGGTGAGTGTTCTCACGGGCGCTTACTGTTCATCAGCAATGATCGCCTGTAAACCACGCAGCGATGCCTCCACGCTCTGCAGGGGTGTCATGCCCTGTGGATACACTTCCTGTTCGACGACCAGCCATAAGGTGCCACCTACCGTGGTGTTGGCGGTGAGCAGCGCTTTCCAGTCAGTGCTGTCGCGGCCGATGATGGCGGATTCCTGGTTGCTGCCCCCTGGAACGGCGGCCTTGTAGTGGGTTGTCAGTGTGCGTCCGGGATAGGCGTTGACAAAACTGACAGGATTTTTGCCCGCCGCTGCGGTCCAGCCTACGTCTTGTTGCAGAATGACACCGTGGGATGTGTTTGAGCCGATGACATCCCAGGGGGTATTTCCTGGATCGCCGATCATTTCCGGTTGGTGGTTGTGGTAGCCGGTGTGCATTCCAAGCGGGGCCAATTTCTTTTGTAGTGCGTCCAGTTCGACGGCCACATCTCTGGCTCCCGTTGCAGTAAAAGCGCGTACATCGATAGGGACAATGAGATATGTGCAGTCGATAGCTTTGTAGAAGGCCACAGTTGCGTCAAAATTTGTGGGTGAGAGTTTTTCAAATGGGACATGGGCGCCCGAGCTTTGCAGTCCGTATTTTTCCAGTACCGCTTTCAGGCCTTCCGGGTCTTTTTCATAAGGACCAAAATGACCGGCAAATTCCACACCCTGAAAACCCATGGCAGCGAGCTTTTTCAAGGTCCCTTCGAAATCCCTGACGACGTCGTCCTTGATCGACCAGAGTTGTACGCTCAGTTGCGGTGATGTGGGTACAACATCGGCGGCGTAGGTTGCTGCACTGGTACTGGCGATCACTGCCATGAATAGCGCCGCTCTTTTAGTGGAGAGATACACGATGCACTGCTTGCCTAAGGGTTGAATGCATCCGGGTCAACACGAAATATCTCAAACGGTGTATCCAGCGGCTGGTTCAGTACAAAATTCAGAACCTCGCTTTTGATCACGTACAGTTCTGACTCCGCAACGGTCGCTGTGGACAGGCCGCTCTTTTGTGTCACTGTGACTACTTCGCCCGCCGTGAAGTCTGCATTCGGACGCACGCGGCTGACGCTGTTACCCGACACGGTGTACAGGTCGCCCTGCAATACAGCAAGTCCGTCGGGTGATGGCAGTGTATCACCGACCAAAGCGACGGGTTCGATGCTGGCACCATCGGGCAGGCTCACGCGCAGCAGTGATGCGGGCACGAACTTGCCGACAATCAGCGCTCTCTCATCGGGAGTGAGGGCAATGCCGTTCAGCCCGAGACCAACGCCAGTGATGTCGTCCAGCAGCGGGTGGGTGGCCAGAACGCTGCCGGTTCCCGTTGCCGGGTCCAGTCGATAGAGGTAGGGATTGGCAGGGTCAGTCACATAGGCCACGCCTGCACTGTCCAGCACCAGGTCATTGCAGTTCCCGTTGGTGGTCAGCGCACCCAGCAAAAATTCCATGTCCAGCTGCCCCGTTGCCAGGTCGAATACCCACACACGGTTGTCGGCACCATCGACCTGCTGTGCGCAGACCCACAGGCGCCGCTGTTGGGCGTTGACTTTGGCCCCAAGCAGTCGCGCGCGGCTGTCGGCGGCGCGAAAAATGGACTCTTTACCACTGGCATCGATGCGCACAATGCTGCCGCCCTGCAAGCTGGTGGCGTAGAACGCCCGTTCCTGCGGATCAAACGCCACACCCTCTGGTACGCTGTCGGTACTGCTGAGCTCATAGCGATCGGTCAGTGGCGTCACGGTGATGTATGAATCGTTGGAATTACTGCAGGCGCTGATGGCCGCCACAATGCACATGATAAGGTAGGGGTTTACTCGCATCGCAGTCCATCTCCTGTTCAGTGTTTTTCTTGTTCGCTACTGAATACCGAGCGGCAAACACCTGTCAAGCGTTTTCACCGGGTGCCAGCACGTCATAGCCCCATGCCGTGAGTGTTTCCTGGTGCTGACTGAAAATAGTATTCATCGCTGCCAGGGTCTCAGGTGGTATAGCTGCAATCTTCTTGGTGTTCAGGTCGGTTATGGGGCGGTTGAGTGTGCCATCGACGGAATGGACCTCAAAGCTGGCCGCGTGATCCATGTCAGCCAGCTCGGGCATGAACGACACCAGTTGCTGGCAGGCCTGCGCTGGATTTTCTACCAGTGATTCGTAGGTCAGTACCAGTACGTCATCCAGCTCCCGGGCGTTTTGCAGCTGCGCGCGCAGGCAGGTCATGGAAAAATTTGCGGCGCGGCCCACGGGCCAATGGTTGCGTCGCATCAGTCCCTCGCTCTGTGCATAGGGGTTTCTGACCATCACGATAAACTTCACTGGTTGAAAGTTGGCCACAATGTCGCGCGCGTGTATCAGGTTGGGAGGGCTCTTTTCGAGCAGGACAGGTTTACCCATGTCCCAATAGGTTTCCCACACCGCTTTTATTGCCGGCCATGGCAGCGGGCGGCCGGGATCCCAGGGCTTATCGCGCATAAAGCCTGCAAGCTCGGGCAGGAACTGTCCCTCAACGGGCAGTGACGAGACATTCTGTGAGGTTGACAGTAACTTCCACAGCAGCGTTGAGCCGGAATAGGGCGGGCAGAGTACAAAAAGGTAGGATGATAGGGAAGCGCGCACCGTCACAGCAGAGGACTCATCATGCCCACCGTATTATTCCAAAGACGACGTCCCAGCGACCAGGCTGTGACATCGGCAATACTGACTTGCCGTGACGCGGCCAGATAGGTGCGCTGTCGATTTTGCATCTCGCCGGTCAATGTCTTGTCGAAAAACAAAATGTTGTTCTCATAGTTCAGATCGAAACTTCGACGATCCATATTCGCCGAGCCGATCAGTGTGATGTCTTCGTCCACGGTCACTGACTTGGTGTGCAGCAGACCGCCTGAGAACTCGTATAACTTTACTCCGGCCTCCAGTAGATCCTGGTAATAGCTGCGGCTGGTGGCTGCCACCTGCCAGGAATCGTTGCGCGCCGGCAGGATGAGAGTCGTGGTGACGCCACGGTGTGCTGCGGCGCACAACGCCGCCTGCATAGATTCCTTGGGCACAAAATAGGGCGTGGTGATAGTCAGCGTACGACGCGCTGCATGCATCAGGGTCTCAAACGTTTCGGGCATGGCGGCGTCGCGTACCGTCGGCCCTGTGGCAATCACCTGTGCGGTGAATCCTGGACCGTTTATATGAAGTTCCTGCTCAAGGATGTCGCGAATGTCCTCATCTACACTGTTCATCCAGTCACTGATAAAAATGTGCTGGTTCTGTCGGGCGATCGGCCCCTCAAAACGCACCAGTGCGTCAACCCAGGGCGCGAACTTTGGTTTTACCCGGAACTCCGGGTCCGCGCAGTTCTGGCTGCCGCAATAGGTGATCCGATTATCGATCACGACAATTTTGCGATGATTGCGCAGGTCGATGCGCCCATGTACTATCCGCATCAGCAGATTTCCAATTCGTAATGCCTCCGTAAGCTGTACACCCGCATCCTGCATATCTTTCCAGCTATTGGAACGAATCATGGCGCGAGAGCCTAAGCCGTCTGCCATGGCCCGGCACTTTACGCCGCGGGCAGCCGCGCGCTTGAGTGCCTCAACTACCTTGCGGCCATTGTTGTCCTCCAGCCAGATGTAGAAGATAAGGTGGATATGGTCTACGGCTGCATCCATATCCGCTACCATGGTATCGATTGCACTGTTGGAGTCTGCCATTAGCTGCGCTGAGTTGCCTCCCACTGGCGCAAACCCGTTGATGGTCTCACCCTGGCGGAATAGGGGCTCGCAGCGCTCCGGTAAGTTTGGTCGTATCCAGACATCGTTTATCGAATGAGAAGGAATGGCCGGTGGCATAGTTGCCAGCGCCGCCGCCGCACGCTCTGCGCGTTTGCGGCCGATGTTGGTCTCGCCAAACAGTATGTAGGCCCCGATGCCCGCCATCGGTATCACGGCGATAGCGACCACCCACGCGATGCGTGATTCCGGATCACGGTGCGGGCGCAGGATGGCGCGCCCCATGAACGCAAGGTGGAGCACTACCACTCCCGCGTAGACTACTTCCGCCCACATTTATCTGGCCCTCAACATCAACTCCCGCCTACCATACCATGTCCGGTGTCGGCAGATTAAGCATCACTGGATACTATGGTGGTTTGTAGCAACAGGCGGACGATGGCGGAAGATGGAATGTGCTGGCAGATGCTTTATTCAGGATTGTGGCGGTGTGTTTGGTGAGTATGAAGCCTAGCGCACTCAACGACCGATGCCCGGGGTAAGAACAACGTATGCGACCGGCAAGTTTCAGTGACCATATCGGCACATAGGTTGCACTTTATACCGGGCACATAGGTTACACAATTGAGCATTTGGAGGAGGACTCCAAATGCCTTGGAAAGAGTGTAACCGTATGGATGAGCGCCTCAGATTTGTCGCCAAGCTCTTGGATGGCGAGAAAATGTCAGCGGTTTGCCGAGAATTCGGTATCTCTCGCAAGAGTGGCTACAAGATCTTCAACCGCTATAAAGATTTCGGCCTTCGAGGTCTGGAAGACAAAGCCAGAAGCCCGTATCGACACCCCAACAAAACTCCATTTCAGGTCGAGAAGGCGATTCTGCAGATCAAGCGAGAGCACAAGAGCTGGGGCGCGCCAAAGATTCGAGACAAGCTGATCAAGGTGCTGCCCATCATCAGCCCACCGGCAGCAAGCACCATCCACTCGATCCTTGATCGGCATGGTTTGGTCAAGCAACGCAAGCGCAGACGCTACAAAGCCAAGGGTACGGGCCTGAGTACTGCGACCGCTCCCAACACGCTGTGGTGTGCCGACTACAAAGGTCAGTTCATGTTAGGGAATAAACAATACTGCTTCCCACTGACGATCACCGATCAATTCTCGCGCTACCTGCTGGCCTGCGAGAGTTTGGAATCCGTGAAGGAATCAGGTGCTTTTCCCGTGTTTGAGCGTGTTTTTAAGGAGTTCGGGCTACCGACAGCTATTCGTACCGATAACGGCGTACCGTTTGCTTCAGCGCATGCGTTGTTTGGATTGAGCCGTCTTGCCGTTTGGTGGCTACGCCTTGGTATTAGTATTGAGCGAATTAAGCCAGGTCGCCCACAGCAGAATGGCCGCCATGAACGCATGCACCTGACGCTGAAAAAAGAAGCTACTAAACCGCCAAGTTACAACTTCCTGCAGCAGCAATCTCGCTTCGAGGAGTTCATCGAGGGTTACAACAATGACCGCCCCCATCAGTCACTGGAGGGCCGCTATCCGGGTGAAGTGTATACACCCTCGGCGAGGGAGTTCTTCCATCCTGAGCCGCCTGAGTATCCCTTCCACGACCGCACGATCCAGGTCACTCAATGTGGCAGGATCTGTATTGGACGGCGAAAGGTAAACTTCAGCACGGTGTTTGCAGGCCAGTATGTAGGCATCAGAGAGATCGCTGACGAGATCTGGCTTGTCAGTTTTATGGATTATGATCTAGGCTTCTTTGATCAGGACGTGAACAAGGTGGAGCCAGTGGGTGAAAACCCGTTTGCCCCGAAACTGTTACCTATGTCCTCGGAATGAACTGTTACCTATGTGCCCGGTAAGGACA
>JANNVJ010000038.1:0-9702 GCA_031414375.1 Haliea sp. | reverse complement strand
CGCGTCTTTTACAAGATAGGCCCTGGCCACCTCACCCATGCGCGCGTCAGGTATACCGATCACCGCTGCCCGCGCGACACCCGGCATACCACAAAGAATGATCTCAATTTCAGCGGGATAGCAATTGAAACCACCCACAATGAACAGCTCCTTAATGCGCCCGGTGATACGCACGTACCCATCCTCGTCCATCATCCCGATATCGCCGGTTTTGAGCCAGCCATCGCTGGTGATGGCGTCTGCCGTTGCCGCGTCATTGTTGAAATACTGCTGCATCACATTGAAGCCACGACACCAGATTTCACCGTCAGTACCCGCCGCAACGGTCTGTCCCTCACGGTTGACGCATTGTATTTGCGTGCCCTCCATGGCGCAGCCGGAGGTATGGGAAATACGTTCGGCGCTGTCATCCGCGCGACAGATCGACACCACGCCACAACTCTCGGTGAGGCCGTAGGCGGTGACGACAACTTCGAAGCCCAGTTCCTCGCGCATCTGGCGCACCAGTTCCACCGGCACCGGCGCGGCACCGGTTACAGCTAAGCGCAGGCTGGACAAGTCGTAGTCTTTACGCCGCGGATGCGCCAGCAGGGACTGGTAGATGGTTGGCGGGCCGGGGATCATGGAGATGCTGTCGCGTTCGATCTGCGCCAGTACGGTGTCGAGATCAAAATTCAGCACCGGCAGGATGTGCGCCCCGCGAATAATGGCCGCCAGCCACCCGGCCTTGTAGCCGAAAGAGTGGAAGAACGGATTGATGATCAGGTAATTGTCGTCGCAGCGCAGGCCGACCGTCGCACTCCAGGTTTCGAAAGTGCGGATGTTCTGGCCGTGGCCGGTCACTACACCCTTGGGATTGCCGGTGGTTCCGGAGGTGAAGAGAATGTCCAGCGTGTCCTCCGGCGTGAGGGCGGCCGCGCGACTGCTCACCTGTGCATCGGACACCGCGTCTCCCGCCGCCAGGAATGCGTCCCAGGACTGGCAGCCTGCCGCTGTACCGGTGAGCAATACCGTGCGCTCAAGCGACGGCAGGGACTGGTCAGCCAGCAGTTCGGGATACTGCACGCCGAGAAAATCACCGACGGTAAATAACATCTTCGCGCCGCTGGAGCGCAGAATGTAGCCCGCCTCGGCGCCCTTGTAGCGGGTGTTCAGCGGCACCAGCACGCCACCGACCGTTTGTGCGCCTATCGCCGCGATAATCCACTGGTAGATGTTGGGGCCCCAGATGGCGATGCGCTCACCCTGTTGCAGACCGGCGGCGATAAATGCCCGCGCTGCGCGGTTACGCGCCGCATCCAGTGCGGCATAGGTCAGTTGCACCTCGCCATCGGTGATAGCCGGACGCTGGCCGTGGTTGGCGGCTGCGTCGGCAACGACCTGCGGCAAGGTACGGGCTACAGTCTGCTGAGCTGGCATCGTTAGGGGTGTGCTCGAAGTTCTGGATGCTGGAAGGGTATATTAATCAGTTTTTGAACTATTTAAAACAGTATTTCGTAGTTTTATCATTATATCTTTACGAATACTGCACGATAGCCCTGCGACTGGCCTTGCTGCATCCCCACCCGCTGCGGATTTCTTGGCAGAACGACTGCTTGTATCGTGAATAAATCTGTCCGCAGTACGCTATCCGGTGCAAAAGCTAACGGTCACCTTACAGCGAGTACCGCCATGCTTGCCGCACGTCTGGACAGCATCGCGTTTCGATGCCGTGCCATCGTCGGACCAGGCAGAGCCCCATGCATTCCCGCCCTTTCCTCCCGTGCTGGTCGCCAGGGCAAGACAGATATTTTGGCCCCATACAGCAATCTCGCAGCCAGAGGCCGTACCACCGGCTTTGCGGCAATAGGCCAGCGCACCTTGTTCAGCCTCCTCACGCGACCCGACATCTTTCATATAGCCAAAAAAGAGTGAGCTTGTTTCGATGGCGATGGCCCCGTAGCGAACTGCCTGGGACCCCGTATTGTTCGAACCGTTGAGTTCACGCAGACACACTTCCTGCGTGGAGCAGTTGTGTTCATCAACGCCGTATGATGTGCAAAGCTCCCTGATGCAATTCTGATATTCTAACTCGCCGGCGCGAGCGGATTCCGGCATTACCACAGTTGCCAGCAGCAGTGCGATCAATAACAGTACACTCGGCGCCGACCAGGACCGCCACCTTGCTTGTGCAATGTTTGTTTTGGTTGAAGACATCGAAATTTACCTCCTATCCCTGATCACTGAAATTTTTGCCACCCCGGCGACGGCGCAAGGAACGTAAAATACGGTAACCGAAGACACCCAACAGCACGAGGGGAATGGCGACGAAAACAACGTAAAATCCTGGGGGCCGCGTTATTTTGGCGGTCTCCTCTGTGGCCGAGCCTGCACCCCAGCTGTCCAGGACGGCTGCCGCCAAAATGGTTTCCAGTTCCCCTTCCTCCATGACAGGCTCCACGACAAAGCTGACTTGTTCTGACAGCTTGACGGTTTCGCCGGGCGCAAAGAACACACGCTTGCCATTCTGGTTGCGAAAAACCGCTCCCAGGCTGGAGACTCCCCAATCCTTATCGTTTGAATCGCTTGCCGGTGGCCAGCCCGAATGAAAATTCGTATTCTCTACCGCTTGGGCAAAATCGACCACGGTCCAGCCGGTCGACTGGCCGTACAGGGTATGATTTTCGCCATCAACCATTCGTGTGAGACCGGGTTTCAGGGCGATAACGTTGTCGCACAAGTCATCAGGGGGTTCGCCTATCAGGGTGACTTGGGTCGCCGGGTTTTCGGTCCCGCCGCATTGAATGAACCACAGGGCAGATACTATGCGCCCGTCCTCCGCTGGCCTGCCCCGGATCACGATATCGCCCCAACGCGATACTCTGTATGCACCAGCGTCCAGCAGTTTACCGTCCGCTGCTTCGGGGGACTCGTCCCAAATCGATTCCATTGGCAGGCCGGTAGGGGATTCTGGCAGGATAAGCTCGGGTTCTGCATCCGCTTGCTGCGCCAGCGCAGGTGTGACCGAGAGCGCGATACCAACAGCAGTGAACCAGACCAACAGCGCAATAGTGTTGTGCATCCTGCCCTCCCGCTGCTGACTCGGACCGGAACCTTTGGCCCGCTCACCCCAAGAATTAAGGGTAATCCATATCCTGTAATTGGCAAGCGGTGTGCAGCGCGCAGTGCCGAAACGACTGCGACAACCAAACCTCCTACCAGCACCGCCACGGGGGCCGTATGCACCGCAATCGACAACTCGTTAATCTTTCCTATACTGCGAGGTATATTGACGTTCCACACGTAGACCCACCGGGAGAGTGTTGGATGAACGTACAGCGGAAATGGATGTTCGTAGAAACTATTTCCGTGGTCAGGTGCACGCTCCTGGCGTTGGTCGTTGCAGCGTTAACTGCATCTGGTGCGCGAGCGCAAGACGTTTTCAGCGCGGATCCGCCGCCGGACACCGGTGGGAACAGTGGCAAAACCGGCACGCAGGGTGTGGTCGGCAATCCATTTTGTCCGCCGCCAGTGATAATCATCAATGGCGTCGCAACCACGCCCCGAAACTGGTCGTGCCGAGGCGATGAAGAATCGTATCGGAGGACTCCCCGCACACCACCCGATAATGCGCGCCTGGAACTGCCTACTACTTCGAGCTCGCCCAATCCGTGCCAGCCAGGTGGACCTGGTGGCTATAATTTTCTCGATAATCCAATAGGCACCAGGCTGCCGCCAGGATGTGTCCGCACTACGGAGCAAGGCGGCGGTGTCCGTGAGGCGAAAATCCCTTACGACCCCTACTATGAGAGCCTGCCTCAAAATACTGCGCGTACCGATCCCACTCCCTACGGGAGCGCCGATCCAGGTACCGATAATCCGGAGCAGACGCAGGACTATCGCAAAGCACCCATGCCCGTGGGAGAGATTTCGCCGGGCGATGAGACAAACGATGGGGGCACTCGCATAGACAGAGATGCGATCCCCGTCGGGATGGATTCAGAGGGTAAGTCACTCCCTAGAGACACAATGCCCATCGGCGAGAACTCGCCGCACGATGAGGCAGAGGATCAGAACAATCGCAAACCGCCCATACCCGAGGAGCGGACATCACCGGACGTCGGTTTTTCCGTTAAAATCTATCACTAGACCTAATGCGAATAGCGCGAGCATAGTGAACAATTCAAGGTTTTTAGTGTATCGAAGGTACTTTAGCCGACAGCTCCGTCGGACTTGCCTACGGTTCGGGAGTCAGGATGAGGATGCCCGACACAGTTACGAAGAGTGTCAGTGATAAGTTGAAAATGCCGACGGCCATGGTGAAACGGCGCGCTCCGCGCATGGAAGGCATAAGGACAAGTGGCAAGATCGCAGACGCGATCAGCAGGGCACATTGTGTGGGGATCATCCAGTCGGGTGGGGGTGCTCCGCCATAAGTAAAATCATCCAGTAGTGGTCCAGCGCCAAGCGCAGCAATCCACGGCAGGACAAGCACGGTGAGTAACGGCAGGCGCCGTCGAGCTGGCGACACTTTGCTGGGAAGGAAGGCTGTAGCGCCCAGTATGATCAGACCAAGGATCGCACCAAGCCGATCCGGCAGCGGATAATCGATCAGATGGAAGATGCCTAGGATCGAAAGCAGGGCAATGACCGCCATGGCCCATGGCAGCAAGCCCGTATTTTCTGGTGAGCGCATTTCAGGCGGAGCCATTTTCTGCTATACCGGGATTCCGTCAGGAAGTACGCCGTCCGGTCTGATGAACGTCAAGCATGAATCGCGGCTGAGAATATTGGCTATACGTTTAATGGCATCGGGCTCTTGTGGCGTCCCCGATTCCGCAAAAGCGGCTGCTGCAAAGGCCCTTAACGCACGGGCGTTGGGTGCTATACCTTCGGTCGGTAGAGGCGCAGTAACGCGGACTTCACCCTGACCTGTCTCCATGGCGCCGAAAATCCAGTCGTCCCGATTGCTGATCAGGCTGCCGCCTGGATTCATCGGGTGCCGGAATGTTTCGGTTCCGCGCGCGGAAGTCACTTCCCAACCGCCTGCCTGGTCGACTTGCCAGGCGGAATGATCGAGCGAGCGGCCATTAACGGGCATGATCTCCAACTGGATCGGCGCGGCGCAGTCGATATTGATTGGCTCGGGCGAAACTATTTCATAAGGTGCGCCTGGCCCGCACAGGGTCACCTGCATGTCCCAAGAATCCAAAGCAAGTGTCGCTCTATGCCATAACTCCTGGGTAGTCACCGGAGCATTGGCATCCGGGAGTGCGGACATGATGGCATCCTGCCGGGCGCTCAGCGGAATGGACAGTGTCGCCCTGTTTTCTTCGAGCCGCACTAGCGGTTTGATGCTCCAGATTTGAACCTCGACCCTGTCTCCTGGTTCAATCCCTGCGATCGAGATCATCTGGATATCGTGCTTGAGCAACTCGTAGCGGATCGCGCGCCGACCATTGGCCACGGCCGCATCCTGCGCGCGTCGGCCACGTTTGGCGCTCCGAGGGGTACCATGATATTCGACACCGCCAATATTGACGATCAGTCGAAAGACAACTTCCTGCGGTGCGATCGCCGGCAAGGTCAGGACAGCTTCGATGCGTTGGTCACTCATATTGGTAAAACGCCGGAGGACGGCGATTTTTGCGAGTGGCGGCAACAGCGTCAGTTCGAGATAAGTACTGTCGAGAATGAGCGACGCGCAGCCTTCCAGTGCGGGCCGGAAGAGCGCGGCAAGTGGGTCAATGAGCAGCATATTTGCGCTCATCCGGAACCCGTCGCGACAAAAGTTCCTCGACCTTTGCGGCTACCTTCGCGCGCATTGAGCAGCAGCCGGATCGCCGTGACGTGGACAACGTTGCGCAGGTGCGTGCACCAGTCGGCGGCGGCACCAATCCTTCGGCGATCAGATACCGGATCTGTCGAGGCGTCATCCCGGTGATGCTTACCAGAGCTTCGAATTTCAGGCCGATCATTGCCGGGATGCCGCTTCGTCTTGCAGGCGGGCACGTATTCGCATCCAGATGTCCGCCATGATAGCGCCAGGGATCGTCCGGCTGTCGCGGCGCACCTTATGCGTGAGCCAGCGTTCTTCCGTAGCCAGCAGTGCGGTCCGCGCAACGTCATGCTGGCTGAACTTGGCCATGCAGGCGGCCCGCATCAACGCCCAGTGCTCGGGCGAGCCTGCCGCTATCGTGACGCCCTGCCAGTCGAACTCCAAAGGCTGATCGACACTGCCACCAATGTGCTTCGCCTCGCGGCCCCAAAACTTGGCCATGGCACGCCGCTGACCCGGCTCCGCCCGTTTCAAGCCCTGCCAAAAGCCTTCGATGCTGGCATAGTGCTGCCCTTCAAATTCAAAAGGCGTGTGCGCGAGGTTCGAGATCGGCGCGAAACGCGGCGCGATACTTTGGACAATGTTGAGCGACGCGCGGCGTGCAGAGTCTTCCGGACCGATCATGCTGAAGGCCATGCCGCGACCTGACGACGCATGCAGCTGGAAGATATGGCCATCCGCCACTGCAAGCAAAGCGCAGATTTCCACCTCTTGAGGTGTTTCAGCCGACAGGCCGATGACTTCGTTTTGAAAAGTGAGTTTCATTGTCTCTGCACGGCGTCGATAAGCAAGGTTATCGGCTAGGTGGCTCCTTGGATGCTCGTGGTAACACTGCCGTAATTGGGCACCCCATTTTCGCGGTCTTTGCCAATTTCTACCAGCAGGGCAATCAGCAGATAGACGACGAAGATGGATTTGAGCCCTAAGCGCAACAGTTTATCGAAAATATTTCTCATTCCGGGTTTCCCGGCGCGATGTTTGGGCAGCCAAAATCCGAGATGATGACTTCAAATTTCAGCCCGGCTGGCCCGCTTGCATTGCCGCCAGCCATACGTGCAGCCGCTCTTAAAACACCGCACCATAGGTTGCTTTTTGCCCGACGAACAGTGTCGGTGTGATCAATAACGGCACCGGGCGAACGGAAGTATAGGGCATACAAACAGCCTGTTGTGAGTAGAGTTCCTCACTGCGCCCGTCAACTGAACTTGCTGAACGATAGAAATTCGCGGAATCCCCACCTATTGACCTGAAATCTTGCTCGCGGCGGTGAGCATGCCATTCATTTCCGTTCATTCCTGAACGAGAGGACGCAACAGCTCATACCATGCGGTTTTCACTGGCTTCCTTGCGGGCTGAGTGCTGCTGGGCTCGAATCCCCCCAGGGAAAAGAGGCCATGTGATTCATGGCGTGGCTCCGAATGACGGAAAATGCCAGAATTGCTCAGTTTGCCGTTCAGACACCAGCCGCTCGAAGTGGCAGGTGTCGCAGCACACCCGCAGGAAGCCCTGTTTCAGGCGGCCGCACTTCGCTCGGAAAGTTCGCTTTTTAAGGGAATGGGAATCAGCTCAGAAGTTTCATGCCAGCTGCCTTTGCAGCGTCACGATCAAAGGTGGCTGTATAGTCACAACCGGCAGCATGGTTGAATCGTTCAATCAGGCAATCGGCAAAATCTGTGTTGGCGTTGGAAAACTGTCGCAGGGCTTGCCACACCACATCGGCGTGGTCAACCATCAGGCTTTTGGTTTTTAATAGCGTATCGAGGACGGCCATAATTTCCTTTTTGTCACTGTGGTAACAGCCCTGCAAAACCCAGACGAGTTCCACGATGGATACTATGGCGATAAATCCCGGTGCTTCGGCGGACAGGGACTCCATCAAGGTGTTGGCCTTTTTTGATTGTGCCGCATCATCCTGGGTGAGGTAACGAACCAACACATTGGTATCCAGTCCGATCATTTGACTGAAGCTCCCCGTGCAGCAATGGCGATATTCATGTCTTGAATGGAAACTGCCTTTTTGGGTTTGGCGATAAGCCCTTTCAGGCCTTGAACCGGCTGGGTAGCCGCCACAATGGCAAATTGGCCCTTTTCGGTTTCAATAAAATCAATGCGGTCGCCCGCCCCCAGACCCAGGGCATTCCGGACCGGTGCGGGGATAGTGACCTGCCCCTTAGAGGTGAGGGCGGCTGTCGTCATGGTCATTCTCCTTCCAAAATTGCTAATTCCTTACTTTATAGTAAGGAATTAAATCTGTCAACGGCGCCATGAGGTCCGCCACCTGGTGATCGCGAGTTTTACCTCCGGCGCCGGGACCGGCACGCTACCCAAGGTGATCTTCTCCAAGGTCAAACTCGGGGAGACTCCGGAGAGCAACGCCCTGACCACGCTGGTGCCCGCGGTGGGCGTGATAATCGCCGGGTGGATTTTGGTGCGGCAGTAGTGCGGACTGGCGTCACTGCGCTGAATCCTGCGCTGCTTGCGCCAGAGAAGGGTAGACGCCACTAAACGTCTCCTGAATTGCGGTGGCTGCTGGCCCACTGTTCCTCTTAAGGGATATAACGCCAAGCTTGGCGGCATGGACACTACGTCCGAATGACCGAAGGGATCGGTGGCTACCGCATGTTATGAACCCATTTCGCTTCTCGTCTTCGATCATTCCCTTTGAATGCTGGTACAGCCCGGTGGTGGATCGTCGGGAAGTTCCGTCATGCTCAGGATTCTTCTCTACGCGCGCAAACGTGGCCAGCCCAAAGGGCCGAGTTCGGGTATTGGCAACGTGGAATCATGCGAACGGCTCCGCGACACCGCTCCACAGGTGCCGCTACTAACACCCGAATCGTGCGGAATCCGAGGAATTACACTCGTGATTCTGCACGCGGTTGTAGGCATCCGGGTCGCCGCTCCAGTAAGCGGCCGATTCCGCGGACGACTGCCGATATGCCGCGCCACCATCCCAGGCCGGTGCGCCCGGCGTCGTATCAACGCTGCCGCCGGACAACGATCCCGTAGGCACCGAACCTTCAGCCGACGCAGCAGACCCTCGATGAAGCAGACTCTGCAGCGCCGCGGCTGCGCGGGCGGCGAGTCGTTCATAGTCCGCCGCTTGATCGCCGTAGACGGTGCGGCAATCAAAAAATCGCGACTTCGGAACGTCGTAACACACGTGCTCCCCAAGGCGGGGATCCAACGGTGTCATCGACCATACAAGACGATTGCCCGCGTCTGTGCGCTGCACCGACAGCATCGCGTTGCCGTAGTGAGATTTTTCCTTCGCGATTCGTGCGGCATTGACGATATCGACCAGATCCAGTATCGGCACGGGCACCGGATCCATCGCACCACCGAGCCCTGTATCGCCGGGGAAAACGCCGGTGATGACAGTGCCCACCGAACCCGGACTGACACTCAAGCGCGCATGCGTAGACGCGGAGTGATAGTCGAGAAAGAGCTGCGATTCGCGGCCCACGTAACCGTCGGGCGTCGGATCCTGCACACTGACGGCGAACAACTCGGCGTCCGGTTCCCACATCCGCGCCCACTGGAGTCCGCGCAGCGCCCAGTCGCTTGCGGTCGGTGTCGGCGGCGTTTTCAGCATCGCCTCCGCTTGCTCGATGCGAGCATCGCGCGTTGTCCGCTGCCACGTGATCGGAGTGGTATGGGGTGTACTCAGGGTCAGCGTGTCGCCATCCAACGCATAGCTCGCAAGACTCTCGCCGCCGACAAGAGGTCGCAGCTTCCACGCGCCATCGTCCGCAGCCAACCAACCCGGTTCAATGGCGAAGCCGCCGTCGCCCTTGAAGATCGAAACATACTGACCCTGCGGCCATACCTGCATCACCACTTGTCCTTTGACGTAGCCCGTGGCGGTGAAGCGTGAGTCTTGC
>JANNVJ010000037.1:0-15630 GCA_031414375.1 Haliea sp. | reverse complement strand
TCTCAGGTTGAACGGGAGTTGTGTCCCGAGACCGTACCGCGTCAGCGGAACCCGTCAGGCTACGAGCCTGTGGTTGGTCAAAAACACTTACCGAACAGGAAAACACACATGCGCGACCTGAACTACCAATTGAAACAACTGTGCGCCCGCAATCGCGATGGCAGCTACAGTACCCAGGCCAATCGGCAGCGGATCCTGAATCTCGTTGCTAGGCAGCTGAATGCCATGGGTTTTAGGCGGATGTCCACCCATTCGCTGAAGCCCAAGCACGTGGATGCGCTGGTCAAGCACTGGATGTCCGAGGGTATAACCCCTGGCACCATCAAAAACCGGATGAACTGCCTGCGTTGGTGGGCAACCAAGGTGGATCGTCGCAATGTCATAGCACGGGCCAACGACTTTTACGGCATTCCGGATCGACAGTTTGTGAGCAATACCTCCAAAGCCACGGAGGTCAAGGAGATGCAGCTAAAAGATATCAAGGACGACTATGTGCGCATGAGCCTGGAGCTGCAGCGCGTGTTTGGACTGCGGCGGGAGGAAGCGATCAAGTTCATTCCCCGCTTCGCCGATCAGGGCGACCACATAGTGCTGAAAGCCAGCTGGACCAAGGGCGGTAAGGAACGAGTGATCCCGCTGCTGACCACCACACAACGGGAAGTGCTCAATCGCGCGCACCGTTTGGCTGGCGCCGGTGCCTTGATTCCGAGCGACAAGCAATACATTCAGCAACTGCGCGTCTACGAACGCCATACAAACCAGGCGGGATTGTCGCGCCTGCATGGACTGCGTCATGCCTATGCCCAGCAACGATACTTGGACCTGACGGGCTGGCTCTCGCCAGCCGCCGGTGGGCCCACTGCCGCCGAGTTGAGTTCCCAGCAAAAAAAGCAGGATCACATCGCGCGCCTGACGATCAGCCGGGAGTTAGGCCATGTACGGGAGCAAATCTCAGCGGTCTACCTCGGTCGCTAAGCCATAACCGAGACAGACTGAGAGTGAATTTTGCGTTCAAGGCAAACCGGATCCTGGGCCATGATGCGATCCATTGACTCTGAGGGTCGCACGCCATGTTGCCAACACGCCATTTGTCCAAGCGCTTTTCATTTACGCTAGGTTTGACGCTCGGCATGGTCAGTTTCAGCTTGGCTGCGCAGGAGAATACGCCACCGTCCACGCTGACGACTACTGTAACGCAGATCGCGCGGTACTCCGTTCTCCCGCCAAGTACCGCCCTCGATCAGCAGGATTTGCTGTCGGTAACAGTGCCACTGAGCGTACCGGAAAACATCGCTACGGTCGGTGGAGCGGTGGAATGGGTACTCAATACGTCAGGGTATCGATTGGTATCCTCCGACCAATGGAGCACCGAGGTAAAGGACCTGTTGAACCTACCCTTGCCGAATGCGCAACGTCGTTTTGAGTCACTATCTATAAAAGATGTTCTCGCCTTGCTGGTTGGCCCCACGTTTGTGCTGGTAAACGATCCGGTTCACCACCTGATGTCCTTCGAACGCTGCGGCGACAGCACCGCTGCCGATAGTCAGTCTCCCGCAAATAGCCCCAAAACTTCCAGAACGCACCGAGGCGATCCGTAATGGATATGTTCATCGCAGGCGTGATTCTGATTGCTGCAGTGGCGTGGAGTTCTTTGCAGGCATTGTTGTGCGCAGTGTCCTTAGCACCGAGCCAACCCAATCCGAGCATCAAACCATCGGCCTCAGTAGAAACGGTTGCGAGCGAGTGCGCACGCGGGCAAACCCTCATCATCGCGCGTGATCTGGCAACGCACCCTACCGTTGAGAACTCAGCCCATGGTTCCTAGCCGAGTCGCTGCAGGGTGGCTGGTCATGGCGATGAGCGCGATGTTGCTCAGCCCATGGTCAGTCAGGGCGCAAGTCGCGTCGACCCTCGACCAACAGCACTCGGACATCCAGACAGCAATACAGGCGGAGACAGACAAGGAAGCCAGCGAGCGTGCTCGCGCAACGGTATGGGCACTGGACATGGATGAATGGCAGCGATACCGCTCGTTGATGACGGGAGTACGCGGCAGTATCAGTCCTGCCACCTTGTCACCAGTTGAAGTACTCGGTATCCATGCCCGGGACGATCAAGAGCGTCAACGGTATGCCGAGCAGTGGGCACGGATGATGCGTGAGGACGCGGAACGTATCCTGGCCTTTCAGCACGCCTATGACGAAGCGCAGCGCCGTCTGTTTCCCCAGAGTCAGTTGATTGATGCCTTACAAGTGGCGATGCGATCATCAAAGACAGCAGCCAACACGGAGGCGGCCCTGGGGAAGACCGATCGTGTGCTCTTTTTTACCGCGACCGACTGTGTGGCTTGTGATGCGGTACTCGATCGCCTGCTGGCCAAACTTTCAACGTTCGCCGGCATTGATGTGTACTTGCTCGACGTGGCTGTGGGCGAGGAGGACCGTATACGTCACTGGGCCGAAACGAGAAAGATCAATCGACAATGGGTAAAGGAGCGACGCATCACCTTGAACGTGGATGGGGGCGCCCTCAACCGACTTGCCGCGACGACCAACGGGAAATCAAACCATCCGCCCGTGGCGCTGCTTCGGCGAGGCGACGCTGTCATACCCTTCTCGCTCGCCCGGTTATGACGCGGGGTATCGTGTGATGTTACTGAGAATGACGATAGCCATCATTCTAACGGCTGGTTCACTCAACACCGCCACCGCGGAGGAGATACCTTCGGGTTACCGAGCGATTGCTCTGGAGCAGGCGATACCTGCCCCGCTATTGTACGCCATCGCCTTGACCGAGAGTGGCCAGCACCGCTTGAGCCAACAGCGCTGGCGTCCCTGGCCCTGGACCCTGAATGTCAGTGGCCAAGGTCAGTTTTTTGCGTCACGCGAAGCGGCCTGGCAGGCCTTGCAACGCGCTCTGGCCGATGATGCTGCGACGGTGGACATTGGCTTGATGCAGGTGAACTGGCGTTACCATCAGCGAGCCTTAGGTTCACCCTGGCAGTCCCTGGACCCTTATCACAATTTGCGGGTGGGAGCGGCGATTCTCAAGCGCTGCCACTCCTTGAGAGTTGACTGGTGGGACACCGTCGGTTGTTACCATGCGCCCAACGACCCAGCCCGCGCGCAAACATACAGCGAACGCGTCAAGGGGCATTGGCGAGTATTGAACACTGAACCCTGGGAGGGCTAACCGGATGGTCAGGTTCAGTTACTGTGGGTTGATCGGCGTGCTGGTGGTGGTGCTGATACTTCCCGATCCGAGTTGGGCACAACTGACGGTGATATACGATTCCGGCCACACAGAATCCCTTGCACCTTACCTAAAATCGCTGCACCCGGCGGACTCCCAGCACTTGGCCACCGCCGCAGGCAATCCCACACTGGACAGTGAGCTGATGGGCGCAGCACAGCTCAGCAACCTGTTACCGATCCGGTCACCGGGACTGACACCAGGAAAGATCTCTGCTCACACTATTTCCGAGACCATCAAAAAACGCCTGGCGATGGGGAATGCGCCCCCGTTTTTTATCATAGGCTCGGACGACGTGTCCCTGCGCTGGTTGCAATCCCATCGTGCGGCGCTACTACACCTGGGCGCTGTCGGTATGTTGGTGCAGGCTGAGACGGAAGAGGATGTGCGCCGCGTAGCGGGTCTAGCCCAGGGTCTTCCGATCACATTAGGTTCGGCCAGTGATATCGCACAGGCATTGGGGATCCGTCGCTACCCGGTATTGATCTCCGCGAACGGCGTTGAACAGTGAGCGCTCATCCCATTGAGGCACTCTTGCGACCTCCCGTCGAACTGTGGTCGATGAGTGTGGCCTTTGCGGCTGGCGTGATTGCACTACTGGCGCCCTGGGCGCTGATGATGCCGCCAGGCATCGCACATCTGACTGCCGCCATCCTGTTTTTCTTCGGCGGTGTCAGAGGAAGGCAAGCGTGGCGGGTGTTGCGATATCAACGCAACATGCGTCGGTTGCCGGTCTATCGCTTGCGCGCCGATAGGATGCCAGTAAGCCAGCATAAATTGTTCCTGGGCAAAGGCTTTCGCTGGACGCAGCAGCATACCCAGCGCTTGCGCGATACGCTTCGACCAGAGGTCCGGCGCTACGTGCAACCTGGCGCTCTCTACCGCTGGGCACGCCGACAGGAAGTAGTCTGGGAGCGCATCCCGCTACTCTCGTTCATTTCCCGCGGGTTGCGCAGCCGTTCCCGGTGGAATCCGTTTGCACCCTTGCCCGCTGTCGGCGGTAAACCGGCTCTGCACGCAGTGGAACCGAAGGAGGAACCGGTGTGGATGGACATCGGGGAGCGGGTCGGGCATACCCTGGTGTTGGGTACCACCCGGGTGGGCAAAACCCGATTGGCCGAACTGTTGATCACTCAGGATATTCGCCGGGGCGATGTCGTGATTGTGTTTGATCCCAAAGGGGATGCGGACCTGTTGCGCCGGATCTACGCCGAAACCAAGCGGGCGGGGCGCCTGGAGGACTTCTATATCTTTCACCTGGGCTTCCCCGAGATCTCCGCCCGCTACAATGCCATAGGCAATTTCTCCCGTATTACTGAAGTTGCGACCCGGATCGCCAACCAATTGCCCAACGAGGGCAACTCAGCGGCCTTCAAGGAGTTTGCCTGGCGCTTTGTGAATATTATCGCCCGCGCGTTGGTCGCCCTGAACCGTCGCCCTGACTATCAACAGATCCGGCGCCACATTAATGATATCGAGCCGTTGTTTGTGGAGTACGCGCGCTATTGCGCCCAGCAGGCTGCCGTTGAAGGTTGGGAAGTCGAGGTTAAGACCCTGGCGGTAAAGATCAACGAACGCAATTTGCCGGCTTCGCTTCGTGGACGCTCCGTAGACGCGATCGCCTTGCTGCGTTTCCTGCAACAAAAGACAGTATACGACCCGGTCCTGGATGGACTAGCGTCGGCGTTCAAGTACGACAAGACTTATTTCGATAAGATCGTCAGTTCCGTCGGTCCTTTGATGGAAAAGCTCACCACCGGCAACATCGCCGCCCTCATCTCACCGGATTATGAGGATGACCAGGACCGGCGCCCGATCTTTGAGTGGATGGATGTGGTGCGTCGCAAAGGGATTGTTTATGTCGGATTGGATGCGCTCACCGATACCACCGTGGCCAGTGCCGTAGGGAATTCCATGTTTGCGGACCTGGTCTCCGTAGCGGGACACATCTACAAGCACGGGGTGACAACGCAAGGTCTCGACCCCGTTGCCCAACACGCACCCCAACAGCCCGTCCCTGCGAACCTGCCGACCATCTCCCTGCATGCAGATGAGTTCAACGAGCTGATCGGCGACGAGTTTGTGCCCTTACTAAACAAAGCTGGTGGAGCGGGGTTTCAGGTAACGGCCTACACCCAGACCTGGTCTGATGTCGAAGCGCGTATCGGCAATAAAGCCAAGGCGGGTCAGGTGGCCGGTAACTTCAATACGCTGATCATGCTGCGGGTCAAGGAGCTGGCCACGGCAGAAATGCTCACCGACCAGCTACCTCGCGTGGAAGTCTTTACCTTGATGAGTGTCTCCGGCGTGGATGATTCCTCGGAACCCGGCTCGGGTATCGATTTTACATCGCGCAACGAAGACCGCATCAGTGTCTCGGAGGTACCTATGCTGACTGCCGCTGATATGGTGGCACTGCCCAAAGGACAGGCCTTCGCCCTGCTGGAGGGCGGCCACCTCTGGAAAATCCGCATGCCCTTGCCGGACAGTCGAGGAGATGAGGCAATGCCCACCGTGTTTGCCGAGATTACACAGGCTATGCAGCGCAGCTATGGTACCAATGATCAGTGGTATCGGGTACGCGAGACCTGGTGGCATACCGGGATGGAGGCCTCAAGCCCGGGGGATGCGTCCGGCGACTCGACCGCCGTGCACCATGGCTGAGGTACAAGAGCCGCGCCGACCCATCGCGGAGCCTGGCACGATTTCCCGTTTGCTGACCGTATTGGCGCAAGGCCTGAAGTGGTTGTTGTTGTCCCTGGTGTTCTCCATCCTCATCGAGTGGATCGGGATGGCGTTCTGGTGGGAAGAGCAGGGGTTGCAGCACAGTCGACAAATGTTGCAATCTGAATTGAGTTACCTGGACGGAGATTTTCGCCGCAGTTTACTGACACCCGATCCCGTACGCTTTGCGATCAATTTGGCAACCCGCGTCTATCATGTGTTGTTTGAGTGCACACACCTCGTCGACCTGATGGAATGGGTGGCGCCCACACCGTCGGCAGAGGACACCGGTCTACGACGCTCGTTACACAGCTTTTATCTGACTATTGCCGACTTTGTATTGGCGGCTATGCAAATCACTCAGGTCTTCGCTGTTCGGCTCGCCATTTTGACTCTGGCGACACCGGTATTCGGACTCTTTACCCTGGTGGCCCTCGTCGATGGTCTGGTGCGACGTGATTTGCGCCGTTGGGGGGGTGGGAGGGAAAGCTCCTTTGTGTATCACTACGCCAAGAAAGCGGCTATTCCCCTCATTATCATTGCCTGGGTGCTCTACCTGTCGATGCCGGTCAGTGTACATCCCTCCTGGGTGATTTTGCCGTTTGCCATCGGGTTTGGCTTGGCAGTGACGGTCACGGCCAGTACCTTTAAGAAATACCTGTAAGCACGCCATGCTGGTAATTTATCAACAAACGGCGGCTTTTCCTGGACGCCAGTACTGGGAAATATGTACGGATTAGTGCTGTACATATTCGTTCAACCTGCTATCCTAGTCAGTGAGTAAAAAGCGTTCAGTGGAGACACCCCCCATGGCAACAACACGTATAGATATGCGAATTGATGAGACGGTCAAGGCGGCGGCAGAAAAAGCCGCAGCGCTTGAAGGCATGAAGAGTCTGACCGACTATATTGTCCAGCTGATCGAGAAGGATGCGCAGCGGGTGATCAAGGCGCATGGCATGCTTGTCCTCAAGGACGATGTCTTTGATCGATTTATCCAGGCCTGTGATGCTGCGAACACCCCCAACAAGAAACTGCGTGAGGCCAGGGCGTTCGCCAAGCGCAAGGGTATTCGGTGATACCCTCATCAGAATTCGTTGAACTGAATAAAACCATTCATGATCGCAGCGCATTCGATTGCGGCACGCCGCAGTTAAACGATTTCCTCCAGCAATTTGCCGCCAAGCACCGGACTGCCGGTATCAGTATGACCATGGTGTTGCCCGCCAAAGGGAAAGAAGCCGATATCTGTGCCTACTACACACTGTCCCATACGGAAATTAGTCGAAAAACCTTACCGAAATCTGCCGCCAAGTCCTTGCCACATTATCCGGTTCCAGTTCTGTTGATTGCACAACTTGCGGTGAATAGAGCAGCACAGGGGCAGGGGCTGGGTAAGATCACCCTGATCCGCGCGCTGCGTCACGCCTACGCCATCAACGAGCACCTACCGTCCTATGCTGTGGTTGTAGATGCCCTGGATGAGGGTGTGCGTGGTTTCTATGAGCAATTTGGTTTTGAGCTGTTGGATACCCAAAATTTAAGAATGCGACTTTTTCTGCCGATGAAGACCGTTATTCAGCTCTTTGTATGACTGCCGACAAACCAAAAAGGGGAGTTTGAATTGATAACGAGAATCAAAATCCACAATTACCGAATCTATGAAGAGTTTGAGCTCGAGCTAAACCAAAAGCTTAACGTGATAGTTGGAGCTAACGAAGGTGGAAAGTCCACTTTGGTGGAGGCAATCGCGCTTGCATTAACGGGGCGCATTAACGGACGTAGCGTTATTGAAGAGCTTAATCCCTATTGGTTTAATACCAATATTATCGAGAAATTCGTGCAATTGCGCATAGCCGGTAAACCAGTCGCCTTTCCGGAAATACGCATCGAATTGTTTCTTGAGAATCGTGATGATCTGCAGCAGCTTTGTGGAGCGATCAACACAGAAATACCAACCTTGGCGTGCCCAGGAGTCGCTCTGAGAATATTTCCAAATCCCGAATATGTTGCTGAACTCGAAGCATGGGCGGAGAAAGCATCGGCTATTCTTCCGATCGAGTATTACATGGCTGATTGGCGCTCTTTTGCCGACAATGTAATTACCAATCGACCCAAGCAGCTCGCAACCGCGATTATCGACTCGCGAACAGTTAGATCTAGCACCGGCATTGATTACCACTTGCGCCAGATTCTTGGAGATCATCTTGACCCGTCTGAACGGGCCGCGATCTCCCTCGCGTATCGCCATGTGAAAGCCTCAATGTCCGATGGTGCTCTAAAGGAAATAAATCAACGTATTGGTAAGCTGCATGCATCGCTTCATGATCGTCCCATTTCTCTGGCAATGGACCAGACTGCTCGTACCTCTTGGGAGGGTTCGGTGACCCCCCATGTTGACAATGTGCCATTCTCGATGTCGGGACAAGGGCAGCAGGCGGCAATAAAAGTTTCGCTAGCAATGAATAAGCACTCTGACCGGGCTTATTTTGTTATCGTGGAGGAGCCAGAGAACCACCTGACCCACACTAGTCTCACTACGTTGCTGTCGCGCATGGAGTCACTGGCGGGCAAGCAACAACAGCTTTTTATCACTACTCACAGTTCTTTTGTACTCAACCGTTTAGGACTAGACGCACTACTTTTGATGGGGCGCGGCAAAGCCCATAGAATTCCTGAACTGGATCCAGAGACTGTCTCATATTTCCAGAAGCTCCCAGGTTATGACACTCTCAGGATGGTGTTGGCCGATAAGATAGTTTTAGTCGAAGGTCCCTCCGACGAAATTGTCTTTGAACGTGTATTTAAGGACATTCATGGAAAGAATCCAATGGAGTGTGGGATCGACGTCCTCAGTATGCGAGGTCTGTCGCTGAAACGCTGCCTCGGGCTTTGCGCAGCTCTTGACAAAACAGTTGCCGCACTTCGCGACAATGATGGCAACGACCCACAGGAACTCGGTATCCAGGTTCAGGATTGGTTGCAGGCAGGGCGGCGAGAGCTTTTTATTGGAGCTGTGGCGCATGGCGAAACTCTTGAGCCGCAATTGATTCATTTTAATGGCGAACAGGCATTACGGGACATACTGGAGATACAGCCACACGCAGACCTGTCGAAGTGGATGAGGCGCGAAAAAACTGAAGTTGCCCTTCGGCTGGCTCAGTCGGAGCGAAAAATTACTCCGCCAGAATACATGCTCCGAGCAGCCAAATTCATACATGGCTAACTACTTAACGCTTGCAGTCGCTGGGTCAAGAAAAACGCAGGGCCTTGTACAGCACTGTGCGTCTTTACCGCATAGCCAGCGAGCGCTGGTGGTCACATTTACCCAAACGAACCAGTCTGAATTGCGTGCGCGGCTCTCAACTTATGCCGGGAACCATCCAGGTGTTCAGGTAATGGGCTGGTTTACGCTGCTATTACGAGATTTTGCCAGACCATTCCTGCCGTTTATGTTTCCCGGAGAGCGAATTCGAGGCTTCAATTTCGAAGGACGTCCACACCGAATGGCAAAGGGATTAGCACGATTTGTTGACTCTCACGGAGCTGTCTACGCTTGTGAACTTGGCCGGCTCGCTTCCGAATTAATTGAGGCAAGTAAAGGCGCTTTGCTGCATAGACTAGAGTGTATTTACGATGAAATTCTCATAGATGAGGTGCAGGATTTAAGTAGTTACGATTGGGAGATTATAGACGCGCTACTTAAATCATCGATTGATATTCGGATGGTTGGTGATATACGGCAAGCGGTTCTCTCCACGAACCATCGTAGCGCTAAAAACAAAAAATATGCCTATGCCGAAGCAATATATTGGTTTCGAGAACGTGAGGCACTGGGTATATTGAGTATTATCGATAGTGTCACCACCTGGCGTTGCCATCCTAAAATAGCGGCTTTCTCCGACAGCATTTTTGACGCGACTTGGTCGTTTCCTGCGACACAGTCTCTGAACAAAAATGTCACTGGTCATGATGGCGTTTTTCTGCTCCATGAAGGCAATCTTGACGCTTACCTTGCCCGATTTTCGCCAAGATGCTTGCGTAATGGAGCGAATTCCGGAAAGAAGTTCGATCTTGAGTACCTCAATTTCGGACTTGCGAAAGGCAACGCTTTTGAGCGTGTGCTAATCGTGCCCACAGGCCCCATCATCGATTTCGTGCAATCGGGAAAGCAGCTAGAGCCTAAGTCGGCGGCCAATTTTTATGTCGCGGTCACTCGGGCAGAACAAAGTGTCGCAATTGTCATGCAAGCGCCAGGAGCCTCCGCATTACCATATTGGGAACCCTAGTAAAGTAACAAGCCCCAACCCGCCAATAACCACGCCAACAAGCGAATAGATTCCCTATCGCCCCCTAACAGCCGGGGCCGCACTATGCACCTGACGAATCCACGGGAGCACCTGTCCTATGTCACGCCATCTACTGCGAATCATCGGACTGATCCTCGGACTTGCCATGACGCCCGCACTGTACGCCGACACGGATGCCGAGCGCGAAGCACTGGCGCGCATCGTGCACGAGTTGCACGCGATTGAATCACTGATCACCAAGGCGCAGACAGAAGCAGACAACGATGCGCGTGTTCGATTTCAGTACGACTGGCTGCGCGACGACGTGAACCTGATGATAAACGGTATCCAGGCACAAATTGATGCCCCACGTGCACAGCCCCGATCATTTCCACCACTGCGTGGCGATTACCGCCGCTAGGAATCCAGGATGAGCCCTGCCCAAAATGCGGTATTTCAGAGCGGCTCGGGTGTCGCCCCGGACACATTGCTGCTGGGCATTGCGGCAAGTGTGTTGGTGTTGGCCTTCGTGTGGGTGATCTGGATCACCTTGGGCACCTTTCGGGCCTGGCAGGACGGGCAAGTTACGCTACTGGATGTGTCATGGAGCGCTATCCGGGCCAGCATTGTGCTGATGGTATTGGGCTTTTATCTGCGCTGAGTCGCAGGCACCGGTCACACCAAGAAACGGAACATTGATCAGACACAACACACCGGGGTACTCCCCGTTTTTTCGAAGCACTACAAAAGGAAACACGTTATGACACATGCAATTGAACACGCCAGCAAAACGCTACCGGCGCAAACACGGTGGACCGTCTGGGTCAGCCTGTTAGCCACTACCTTTAATGCACCCCTGTGGGCGGCCTTGCCGACGCCCATCGCGCCCAGTACTGCGCCACCGGCGGGTGACTGGATCGGGTTGATCCAGGGTTACATCAAAGACGGCGGCCTCGTGCTGGGTCTGGCCATCGCGGTGCTGGGTTTCTTGTGGATTGCCTACCTGGGCTTTGCCAAGTTCAACGAAGCGCGCCAGGGTAAAGCGGAATGGGCCGAGGTCGGTGTATTGGGTGTCGTCGGTGCCATCGTCCTGATCTTCGCGAGCTACCTGCTCACTGAAGCGGCTGGCGTCATCTAATCCAAGCCTACTGAGACCGAACTTTGAAGGGGAGGGGACTGTGTCTGATCAACACGACATTCTGGCAGATCGGCTCAATGCAGAGCCGGTCATATTCAGGGGCTGTTCGTCCTCCGAGCTTGGCACGATTGTCGTCGTCGCGATCCTGGTCTGGTTGCCACTGAGTCTCCTACTGGCGTGGCTGCTAGGTGCTATCACGATGGGATTTGGCATTGCCGGAGTCGGCGTCGTGGCGACGGTGGTCGTAAGCGCAACGGTGTTCCAGCGCATTAAACGCGGGCGCCCAGAGGGCTATTACCAGCAGCAATTCCAGATTCGATTGCACGACCTGGGATTACGTCGCGCGCCCTGGATACGTCGTAGCGGCGCCTGGGACATCGGGAGGACGCGCCGTGCAGCGATACCGTTACGAGATCGATAACGTCCGCTCCCACTTGCGATCACTGTGGTGGGTCATCGGGTTTCAGGTCCTGGTGATAATGGCCTTGTGGTACGGCTGGAGCCAGTCGCCCAAATACCTGCGCGTGCATGTCCCCCCCGATTTGCGCTCCGGTGCGCAGTTGTCGGTGGGAGAAGTACCCCCGGCCAATGTCTATGCCTTTGCCTTCTACATTTTTCAGCAACTCAATCGCTGGCCCGAGAATGGCGCTAGCGATTATGGCAAGGCCATCTTTCGGATATCACCCTACCTGACCCCACGCTACCGCGATGACCTGATCGCCGATATGGAGCACAAGGCCAAGCGCGGTGAGCTCGCCTACCGCACCCGTGGCATGCATGAAGTGCCGGGGCATGGATTCGAAGAACGTCGCGTGGATGTACTGGCGGCCGATGTATGGGTGGTATGGCTGGATCTGGACCTGCTGGAATCCGTCAAAGGCATGACCGTCAAGCAGACCACCATTCGTTACCCCTTGCGTATCGTGCGCCAGGCCATTGATCCGGAAGCCAACCCGTGGGGCCTGGCCCTGGATGGCTATGAGGGCGAGGGTCCACGCCGCCTGAACCCCGAGGACATCTCCGCGACGACTCAACCCGATCAGGAGGGCGAAGGCTCATGACACAGACACCACCGCACCGCTGGAGACATCTCCTGTGGGTGCTCCTGATGTGTTGGCCACTACTGGCCCTGGCAAATCCCGACGACGCCGCACCGAGTGATTCGACGGAGCGCATTGTGTGGACGAAGTCGCCCATTGCCGTAATGCTGACTGTGGGCGAGGAGCGACTGCTGCATTTCCCGGATTCGGTCAGTGTGGGCGTCCCCCAGGCGCTCTCGTCATTGCTGCGCAGCCAGAGCATCAACGGCACGCTCTATCTGTTGGCGAACGCACCGTTCGACGCAACCCGAGTCATGGTGCGCTCGGAGCGCGAGGGACCGCTCTACGTCCTGGATGTCTCTGCGCAGGCGCAGGATCCCGCGATCCCGCCGCGACCGGCGCTGCAGATCCTAGTAGACAATCCTGCAACCGATGATCCATCCCTGGACACCACTGCGCATTCGGCGGTGCACTGGGGGTATGTGGCACTGACACGTTATGCGGCCCAGCAATTGTATGCGCCTGCCCGATTACTGGACTTTACCCCCGGCATTGTGCGGGTGCCGGTCACCCAGCAGCCCATTGACCTGGTGAGGGGAGGGCGCATCGAGGCAGTCCCTGTCGCTGCCTGGCGGGCCGGTGTGCATACCGTGACCGCGGTCCGGGTGCACAACAAAACCCAAGAACCCGTGATACTCGACCCGCGTGAACTGCGTGGGTCTTGGCTGACCGCCACCTTTCAGCACAATCGATTACTGCCTGCGGGCAGTGAGGCCGATGCCACGGCCGTGTACCTGATTTCTGATCGTCCGTTTGACGTGTCCTTTTAAGGAGGAGTGATGTCGATGGTCAGCAGTAACCGTCTCCTGCCGCTGTTGGCCAGCCTGGTGCTTGTGCTCACGGTTTTTGTCGCTGTCAAATCCTGCTCACCAGGCAACGAACAGTGGCAAGAATTGGGCGCAGTGCCTCAAGCCCCACGGCCGGACGCCGACACTCCCGCCGATACTATTAAAACCCTCACGGCGAACGTCAGTGCCATGACCACCGAAGTCAAAGCACTGCGCCAGGAGAACGCGGGCCTTATACAGGACAACCAGGCGTTGATACAGGATCGCAGTCAGATCGAAAAGACGGTCCTGTCGCGCGTAGAGCAGACCCTGCAGGCGAAAAATCAGGATACGGAGACGCAACGCCAAGCCAATGCACAACGCGATGCCTCGCTCATCGCCGAATTGACCGCACGCGTAGACACACTGTCCCAGTCCCTGTCGGGTCACCGCTCGTACTCCACCAATGCCGGGAACGCGTCGGATATCCCCGTGGGGTTGGGGTTGGACGGATTGACAGCGCCTGCGGCCGCGGGCGAAACCCTGGTCTGGGTGCAGCCTCTGGAGCAGACCACGTCATCGCCGGGTGCGGACAGTACACTGCTGCCACGCTTGGGTCGCTCAACGCAAGATGCGTTGACCAGCGCCCAACCGCAGGGTGAGCATCTGGTCGAGCGCGGAGCCAAAGCGTTGAACAGTGCCACCCCGGTGTACACGATTCCGCGCAATGCCACCCTGATTGGATCCATCGCCATGACGGCCTTGGTGGGTCGGGTACCGGTAAAAGGGCAGGTCCTGGATCCCATGCCATTTAAAGTGATTGCCGGCAAGGACAACCTGGCTGCCAATGGACTGACCATACCGGGTGTTCAGGGCATGGTCTTCAGTGGTACTGCCATCGGCGACTGGACCTTGTCCTGTGTCACCGGACAACTGGAATCGGTCACCTTCGTCTTCGAAGATGGCACGATACAGACCGTGTCCAGTGACGATAATAGCCTCCGTGGTTCCAGTGGAAACAGGGACAAGCCGCTGGGGTGGATCTCTGATGCCCGGGGCATTCCCTGTATCTCTGGCGAGCGTAAAACCAACGCCCCGGCGTATTTAACCCAGCGCATCGGTGCCATGGCAATTGAAGCGGCTGCCCAGGCGGCGGCTCAGTCGCAAACAACCACAGTGGTGAGTGATACCGGCACTGCCTCCAGTACGGTCACCGGTGATGCGGGCAAGTACATCCTGGGCAAAACCGCCAGTGGGGGTAGCCAAGAAGTCGCTCAGTGGTTGCGGGAGCGCCAGGCGCAAAACTTTGATGCCGTGTTCGTCCCCGCCGGCATTGAACTGGCGATTCACGTCGATCACGAACTTCCCATCGATTTTCACGCTAACGGCAGGAAACTGCATCACGGTAATCCCTATGGACTGCAAACATACACAACGACTGGCGCTGGTCTGGATTAGTCTGGCCTTGATCAGTTGTACCAGTACCAAAGAGTCGGTGCTGCCCCAGGACGGGCCCACCATGAAAGCCCTCTATGAGCAGCATATGTCCGAGCTGTACGCACCCGCCGCGACGGTAAAGGGCGGGCGACCGCTGCCGCAGGCCGGCATTGAGCACTACAGCGGTTTCGTCCGGGAGGCAGCCAACGAGATCGATGTGATGTTTCCCCGTCTCCCCAATCCGACCCTGGTGATGTATGTCTTTCCCCATCTGTCGGGGGATGAGCGCACCCCGGTCCCCGGCTATGTGACCACCTTTCCCTTCTATCAAACCGTGGAGTACGCCCTGCCGGGAGAAGTGCCTGGCGATCCAGTGGACGAAAGCACCGATGAACTGACACACACTAAAAACTGAGTAACCACCCAATGACACGCCGAACACCTGACGATGGGCCACTGTTAAGAACCGCCACGGTAAAACAACTCTACGAAAGACCCGCCTCCTTTACCGATTTGCTGCCGTGGGTGGAATACGACCCCGACAGTCGGACTTTTTTGTTGGAGGATGGCGTGAGTCTCGGCGCCGTGTTTGACATAGAGCCGGTGGGGTGTGAGGCCCGTACACCGGAGTTTATGGCGCGCTTGCGTGATGCGATCCAGACGGCGATTAGCGAGGCGATACCGGAGCTGGATGAAGCACCGTGGATACTGCAGGTCTATGTCCAGGATGAACCCAGTCTCACTGACTTTACGCAGACGCTGGCCCACTACGCGCAACCCAGTGCCCGCGAGACAGCGTTTACCCGCTACTACCAACACGTCATGGCCGCCCATCTGCAGGCGATTTCCCGCCCAGGAGGACTGTTTGAGGATACCACCGTGACAGGATCGCGTTGGCAGGGTCAGATCCGGCGGGTTCGGGT
>JANNVJ010000036.1:0-29919 GCA_031414375.1 Haliea sp. | reverse complement strand
AGTCATTATGGAAAACGGCCAGTATACGGGAGCCGTACCCGGCGCTCTGATTCGCGGCAGCCAGGCGGCACCCAAAGCGGCCTGATCAAGCGGCTGAGATATTCGCCGCGGAGCATGCCCACTGCCACTCGCCTCTATCGCACGTAGGTCACAACGGTTGAGTTCACTGCGCCAGCGTCCCTGTGGGGATAAGGCCTGAAGAGCGAATATCCCAGCCCTCTGAGCGATCAGGCCTTATCCCCGGAGGGACGGTTCGTGCGTGCCCCTACCAATAGACATCCGGTGTGAAGCAAACCGTTCACGGCGCACGCGCAGGAGTTAGCAGGGGACTTCCACAATCGTCAAACCCTGAGTGCCTCCCCGGCCAAGCCGGGGGTCTCCCTTTCTACCAGTGTGCTACAGCGTCAGGTAAAGAGGCTGGTCAGTTGATACACGGCCACTGCCGCTGCATAAGCAAACAGGAAGTAGCCCGCAAACATCTTTACGGCCAGCGACGTTGAACCACTCTCCTTGGCGAGGATGGCCAGGGTAGAAACACACTGCAGCGCAATGGCGAAGAACACCAGCAGCGCGAGCCCGGAGCCAAGGGCCAGCTCACTGTTTTGAATGTGCTCTACCAGTGGCGCCATTTGTTCATCCGCAGACTCAATCCCAAAGATGGTGCCCAGGGTGCCCACAAAGACCTCCCTGGCCAGGAAGGAACTCAATATCGCCACCCCATAACGCCAGTCAAGACCCAGGGGTGCAAACAGGGGCTCGATGAACTGGCCCATATGCCCCAGCCAGGACGTACCCAGATCGGCGCCGAAATTAGGGAAATAGCCTAAAACCCACACCCCTACTGTTACCGCAAAAATGATCTTGCCCGCCTTGGTGACAAAGTGCTTGGAGCGATTCCAGCAGTTGCGCAGCAGGGGTCGCACGCTGGGAATCCGGTACGGCGGCAGCTCCAGTACAAAGGGCAGGTCGTTATAATGGTCCTTGCTGGTACGCGAGACCAGCGCAGTCACCAACAGGCCACAAAACATGCCGAAGAAATAAATGGCAAACATGGCCAGCCCCTGCCAGCCAAGCAGGCCGCCGAAAGCCGTTCCCGCAGGAATAAATGCAGCAATCAATAAGGTATACACCGGTAACCGCGCGGAACAGGGCATCAACGGTATCGCCATGTACGTCAGCAAGCGCTTCCGTGGCGAATCGATGGCACGGGCGGCGTAAATCGCCGGAATAGCACAGGCCACGCCCGACAGCATGGGAATAAAACTCTTGCCGGTCAATCCAAACAGGCGCAGCGGCTTGTGACATATCAGGGCGGCACGCGCCATATACCCCGAGTCTTCCAACAGACCGATCACAAACGTCAGGACGAATATCTGTGGGACGAAAACCAGAAAGGCACCGAGGCCACCAAACACGGCATCAGCCGTAAAATCCCTCAAGGTCTGGTTGCCGATCAGAGGCACGACCAGGTCAGCCACCGTACCCAGCACAGTCTCCACCGCATCCATGAGCGGCGCCGACCAGGTGAAGATGGACTGGAACAACAGGTACATGATGAAGAAAAAGGCAATACCCCCGGTCAGTGAATGCAGGAATATGTTATCGAGTCGCGTCTGGTTGCGGATCAACACATCACCCTTGGTGCCAAAGCGCTGTGCGAGCTGGTGCGCGGTGATACGTAACTGCTCGTCGGGCGCCGTCGAGGGTTGATCATCCATGCTGTCTGTAAGTGGTATCGGCGCCTTTTTCAGTTCACCAATAACGGCCTCCAACCCCTTGCCGGTCCGTGCGGAAATAGGCAGCACAGGCGCCCGCAGCGCAACAGCCAGCTCCGCGACATCGAGACTGAGTTGGTGGGAATCCAGAACATCAATCATATTCGCCAGCACCGTGACGCGTTTGCCATGCCGGGTACTTTCGCGAATAACCTGCAGGGTAAAGTAGAGGCTCTTTTCCAGGCGGGTAGCATCAATAATACACAACACCTGGCTGACATCAGGATCAAGCAATGCCCGTTCGAAATACTCGACCGCAACGCGTTCGTCAGCAGATATAGCCTGTAATGAGTAGGTGCCGGGGAAGTCGACCAACTCCAGTTCAGGCAGCGCCTGTATGCGACCCACGCTGATATCAACGGTGATCCCTGGGAAATTAGCCACCTTATGGTGCAGGCCGGTCAGGCGGTTGAACAGGAGGCTTTTACCCGAATTGGGGCTGCCCATCAGCAGAACTTTCGTCATGGGGAAGGGGTAATCCTGACCAGAACGTGGGCAGCCACTTCATCGTCCAGCGAATACACGGTATTGCTGACGCGGTACACCTTGGGTGCGCCGAAGGCCAGAGAATGCAAGCAGGACACCGACTCACCGGGGTGAAACCCGAACTCCATCAAACGTATGCGGTACTTCTCATCGAGGCCGTTGTCGTAGCCGAGAATTTCGCAGCGGTCACCGGTCTTCAGGGACCAGAGGGAGATGCTCATAGTGTTCCGTCAACTCATGTAAAACGCAGATCATAAGCTAAATGAGAATTATTTGCATTATCGGATTTTCCGCACCTCAAATATGGTGTACCTGATCGATCTCATACTCGATATCACCACTGGGGGCCCGGACGATGACCACATCCCCCTCCTCTTTGCCGATCAGGGCACGGGCAATCGGTGAGCCTACAGAAATCATATTGCCTTTTATGTCGGCCTCATCTTCGCCGACGATGCGGTACCGCACAGCATCCCCGGTCGCGACGTTGAGCAGGTCGATCGTGGTGCCAAAGATCACTCTGCCTGTGCGGGGAATAGCAGTGATATCAATCACCTGCGCATTGCCGAGTCTGCCTTCGATCTCCATGATCCGGCCTTCGGTAAAACTCTGCTGCTCGCGGGCAGCGTGATACTCGGCATTCTCTTTGAGATCACCGTGTGCCCGCGCCTCCGCAATGGCCTGCACAATGCGCGGACGCTCTACCCTTTTTAACCGCTCCAGTTCCTCGCGCAAGCGCAGTTCACCGGCCAACGTCATCGGAAACCTGTTCATGGTTTAATTCTCGCGTGCAAATCCTGGAGGCGTCGCACTGACTTTTCCCCTTTAAATTTCAACGCCATACAAATCGCCTCTGCCGCCGTCAGGGTGGTAGTGTAAAACACGCGATGAGCCTCGGCGCTGGCCCGAATAGGCGCGGAATCCTCGATAGCGCGGCGGCCCTCGGTGGTATTGATAATGAAGTCAGCCTCATCATTCTTGATCATGTCGACAATATGAGGGCGCCCCTCATGCACCTTGTTGACGCGTCGCACGGTGAGACCTGCCTGCTCCAGCACCTGCGCGGTGCCACCTGTGGCCACCAGCGAAAAGCCCATCTCGGCGAGGTCCCTGGCCACAGCCACAATGCCAGGCTTGTCCACATCACGCACGCTGAGCAGCGCCGTACCGCCGGAGGGCGGGCCACTGCCGCCGACGCCCAGTTGCGCCTTGGCAAAGGCCTCAGCAAAGGTGTCGCCAATACCCATGACTTCGCCAGTGGATTTCATCTCTGGCCCCAGGATCGGATCGACACCAGGAAATTTGTTAAAGGGCAAAACCGCCTCTTTCACACAGAAATACGGCGGCACAATTTCGCGGGTAAACCCCTGCTCTGCCAGCGTCTGCCCCACCATACAGCGGGCCGCAATCTTGGCCAGGGAGACGCCGATACACTTGGACACAAAGGGAACGGTGCGGGAGGCGCGCGGATTGACCTCGATCACATAGACCTCTCCGTCCTGCCAGGCCAGCTGCACATTCATCAGGCCCTTGACACCCAATTCCAGCGCCATTTTTTTGACCTGCTCACGCATTTCATCCTGCAGTTTGGCGTCCAGGCTGTAGGGCGGCAGCGAACAGGCAGAGTCACCGGAGTGCACACCGGCCTGTTCGATATGCTGCATGATGGCACCGATTACAACTTCCTCACCATCGCTCACCGCGTCGATATCCACTTCAATCGCGGCGCTGAGAAAACTGTCCAGCAGTACCGGCGCATCGTCGGAAGCCTGCACCGCATCGCGCATATAACGCAGCAGATCCTCCTCCCGATAAACAATCTCCATAGCACGACCGCCCAGCACATAGGAGGGGCGCACCACTAGCGGGTAGCCGATGGCCTTGGCCGCTTCCAGTGCTTGCCCGGTGCTGCGCACGGTCGTGTTGGTGGGCTGCCTGAGTCCCAGCTTCTGAATCATGTGCTGGAAGCGCTCCCGATCTTCGGCCCGGTCGATCGCATCGGGAGTGGTGCCGATGATGGGTACGCCCTGGGCTTCCAGCGCACGCGCCAGCTTGAGTGGCGTCTGGCCACCAAATTGCACGATCACACCTTTCGGTTTCTCCAGATCGACAATCTCCAGCACATCCTCCAACGTCACGGGCTCAAAATAGAGACGATCTGAGGTGTCATAGTCGGTGGAAACGGTTTCCGGGTTGCAATTGACCATGATGGTCTCAAAGCCATCCTCGCGCAGTGCCAGTGCCGCGTGTACGCAGCAATAATCGAATTCGATACCCTGGCCGATACGGTTGGGGCCGCCGCCCAATATCAGAATTTTATCGCGATCGGTGGGCGCCGCCTCACACTCCTCCTCGTAGGTGGAGTACATGTAAGCGGTCGCGGAGGCAAACTCAGCAGCGCAGGTGTCCACACGCTTGTAGACCGGGCGCACACCCAGGTCGTGGCGGTGCTCGCGCACTGCGGTTTCAGACACTGCCAGCAACACGGCCAGGCGTTCATCGGAAAAGCCCTTGCGCTTGAGCACGAACATCTGCGCGTGATCGATCTCTTCCAGGTTGACCCGTTTCAGGCCGTCTTCGGTCGCGATGATGTCCTGAATCTGCACCAGGAACCACGGATCCACGCCAGAGTACTCATACACCTCATCCACGCTCATACCGGCGCGGAACGCATCTCCGATGTACCAGATACGATCCGGCCCGGGATTGGTCAATTCCGCCACCAGCTCATCGCGCAGTTCAGGGTCGTCCACATCAATCTTGTGTTCAAAGCCGGCCGAGCCCACTTCCAGACCGCGCAGGGCTTTTTGCAGTGACTCCTGGAACGTGCGGCCAATGGCCATGACTTCACCCACAGACTTCATCTGGGTGGTGAGACGGGTATCAGCGCCTGCGAACTTTTCAAAGGCAAAGCGCGGAATCTTGGTAACGACATAGTCGATGGAGGGCTCGAAGGAGGCCGGCGTTGCGCCGCCGGTGATGTCATTGAGCAACTCATCCAGCGTATAACCAATCGCCAACTTGGCCGCCACCCGGGCGATGGGAAAACCGGTCGCCTTCGAGGCCAGCGCCGAGGAGCGCGACACCCGCGGATTCATCTCGATGATCACCATGCGGCCGGTTTTCGGATCCTGCCCGAACTGCACATTGGAGCCGCCGGTTTCCACTCCGATCTCACGCAGTACCGCCAGCGAGGCGTTACGCATGATCTGGTATTCCTTGTCCGTCAGTGTCTGCGCCGGCGCCACGGTGATCGAATCACCCGTATGCACGCCCATGGCGTCGAAATTCTCGATAGAGCAGACGATGATGCAGTTGTCGTTCTTGTCGCGCACCACTTCCATCTCGAACTCTTTCCAGCCGATCAGGGATTCGTCAATCAACAACTCGTTGGTCGGCGACAGATCCAGTCCGCGCCGACAAATCTCTTCAAACTCACTGCGGTTGTAGGCGATACCACCGCCGGACCCACCCATCGTGAAGGAGGGCCGGATAATGCACGGAAAACCGATGGAATCCTGTACCTGAAACGCTTCTTCCAGGCTGTGGGCGAGGGCGGCGCGGGGCATGTCCAGCCCGATGCGCTTCATCGCCTGGCCGAACAACTGGCGGTCCTCCGCCATGTCGATCGCCTCCTTGGTGGCCCCTATCATCTCCACTGCGTACTTCTCAAGCACGCCTTCGCGGGCCAGGTCCAGGGCGCAGTTGAGGGCGGTCTGACCACCCATGGTGGGCAGCAGGGCGTCGGGTCTTTCCACTTCAATAATGCGCGCCACGGTCTGCCACTCGATGGGCTCGATGTAGGTGGCGTCTGCCATGGCCGGGTCGGTCATGATGGTGGCGGGGTTGGAGTTAACCAGAATGACCCGGTAGCCCTCCTCGCGCAGGGCTTTGCAGGCCTGCGCGCCCGAGTAGTCGAACTCGCAGGCCTGTCCGATGACGATAGGACCAGCGCCAAGGATCAGGATGCTTTTTATGTCAGTGCGCTTCGGCATGGTGGCTTACTTCTTCCGGGCCCGTGCAGTTATCAAGGCCATAAAATGTTGGAACAATGGCGCGGCGTCGTGCGGGCCGGGACTGGCTTCCGGATGGCCCTGGAAACTGAACGCAGGCTTATCGGTGCGCTGCATGCCCTGTAGGCTGCCATCGAACAAGGACTTGTGGGTCACGCGCAGATTCTCTGGCAGGCTCGCCTCGTCAACCGCGAAACCGTGATTCTGGCTGGTGATCAGAACGGTGCCGTCAGCAACATTTCGTACCGGATGGTTGGCACCGTGATGGCCGAACTTCATCTTTACGGTAGCCGCACCGCTGGCCAGGCCCAGCAACTGGTGCCCCAGACAAATCCCGAACACCGGGATATCCGTGGTCAGAATTTCCCGGATTGCGTCAATCGCGTAGGTACAGGGCTGCGGGTCACCCGGACCATTGGACAGAAAAATGCCGTCGGGATTCATCGCCAACACTGCGGCGGCGGGGGTCTGTGCTGGCACCACGGTCAGGCGACAGCCGTGGTCAACCAACATGCGCAGGATGTTACGCTTGACGCCAAAGTCGTAGGCCACCACATGCCAGGGCAAGTCCGCGTCGGAGCGTTCACTGTGGCCGGCCCCCATCACCCAACTGCCTTCACGCCAGGGGTAGCTGCCTGCTGCGGTCACTTCTTTGGCAAGGTCCATACCTTTGAGCCCGGCGAACTGGCGCGCCTGTTGCAAGGCTTGCGCTTCATCGATTGCCTCACCTGCCATCAGGCAACCATTGAGGGCACCTTTCTCGCGCAAAATGCGGGTCAGTCTGCGCGTATCGATTTCGGCAATCGCCACAATATTGCGGCTTCGCAAATAGTCTGACAAACCCTGTTGGTTGCGATAGTTGCTGGCCAGCAGGGGTAAATTCCTGATCACCAAACCAGCGGCCCAGACTGCACTGGACTCCTCGTCCTCGGCGTTAGTGCCGGTATTGCCAATATGGGGATACGTCAGGGTAACGATTTGGCGCGCATAAGAGGGGTCCGTGAGGATCTCCTGGTAGCCGCTCATAGCGGTATTGAACACCACCTCACCGACTGAGGTACCCGTAGCACCAATTGCCAAACCTTTGAAAATACTGCCATCTTCAAGGGCTAATATGGCCGGGTTGGACAAGCGAACCTCCGTCGATCAGTGGCATCATGCCAGCTGCGCGCGCCCCTCAGCCGGGCGCTCGCAAAAAGGCGAGATGGGAATCCGCATCTCGCCTTGTTACGTATACAGCTGTGGTTATTCACCGGGGCACACTGGACCCGGTGCATCAGCCGGGGGTGTGTAATCTGGCGTGGGATTGTAGGGGAAGCTCCGGGGAGTGTCCAGACTACGGCTACCGATTAACGCATGGCGGGGACTTTGCACCCAGCTCACGATCACACTCACGCGAGGGGGCAGCCTCGTGTGTTCGAGTAAAAAAGAGCAGGTAAAGCAATTGCTTTAAGGCTGGAAGTGCCTATTATTACCCGTCCCCACGAGGCAGCGGAGTCCATCCATGAGCTATGTACAAGGCAAGATCGCCGTTATTACTGGCGCCGGCTCGGGCATCGGCCGGGCACTGGCCCTGCAACTTAACCGCCAGGGATGCTCGCTGTATCTCAGCGATATCAATCCCGACGGCCTGCAAGCCACCCTCGGCATGCTGTCGCGCCAGGATGTCCCTGCTGACGGCCAGGTGTTGGATGTGGCTGACAAGACCGGCATGCACGCCTGGGCCGAGCGGATCGCCGCTGCCACAGGCCATGTCGATATCGTTATCAACAATGCGGGGGTGGCCCTGATGTCGACCGTAGAGGCCAGCAGCTATGAGAACCAGGAGTGGCTGATGGGAATCAATTTCTGGGGGGTCGTTTACGGCACCCAGGCGTTTCTGCCCCTGCTGCGCCGCGCGACACAGGGGCATCTGGTGAATCTTTCATCGGTATTTGGATTGATCGGCGTCCCGACCCAGTCCGCTTACAATGCGGCGAAATTCGCCGTACGTGGCTACACGGAGGCACTGCGTCAGGAGATGCATGGGACCAATGTGCACGTGTGCTGCGTGCACCCGGGTGGTATCAAGACCAATATCGCCCGTGCTGCTCGCGGCGGTGATCCCGCCGTCACTGCCGACGTGCGTGGCAGCGAATTCGAGAAAGTGGCGCGGACCACACCGGAAGTCGCTGCGAAAAAAATCATCGGCGCGATCGAAAAGCGCAAGCAGCGCCTGCTGATAGGCCTGGACGCCGCCGTCATTTCACTGCTGTGCCGCCTGTTCCCGGTCAGTTATACGCGTTTCATATTGGCGCTGGCCAAACCACCGGAAAGTCTACTCAGCAAATGATGCAGCCTGCGCACTGCGTTCCGGACAAGAGCGCTGCTACCCGCGAGCGGCTGCTGATGACGGCGCTGCACCTGTATGCCCGAGAGGGTTTGCACGCGGTCTCCCTGCGGCGTATCAGCGCGGAGGCCGGCTCCAGAAATTCTGCTGCCATGCACTACCATTTCCAGAACAAACTCGGTGTGGTCCGGGCGCTGGTAGAACTCATCGCCCATGAACTGGGGCGTATCGCCAATGCGCTGCGCCCTGAGCACGCCTCGAAGCGATCACTGCGCGGCGCCTGCCGCGACACACTGCGCCCGCTGGTGCAGTTGCCTGCGCGACAGAGCTGGGGCGCAGACGGGGTACATTTCCTGTCGCGGCTGGTGAGTGAAAACGACGCGGACATCGCAGCCATGGTAAATACCCTGTATGCGCCCTTCTGGCAGCGCCTCGACCGTGCACTGGCGGAACAGTTGCCTGAACTGCCAGCGTCCGTGCGACGACTGCGCCTCATGTTTATGAGTACCAACGTGTTCCACGGTGTCGCAGAAGTCGGCTGGCTGACGCACACACCGCTGGGAGACATGAGTCATTTTGATGAGAGCACGCTGCTGGATCATCTGGTGGATTACCTGATCGGCGGCCTGCAGGCACCCAGCCTGACCGCCGCCTAAACCCAAGTAACGAGAGAGAGCACCATGAACGATACCGCCCAAGCCCTGCTATTTGACCTGACCCTCACCGATGAGCAGCGCATGAACCGCGAGTCCATGCAACGTTTCGCCGCCGCCGAGATGCGCACACTGTCCCAAGCCGTGGATGGCGGCGGCAGCCCGGCGCAAGACTTTTACCCCAAAACGGCAGAATTGGGACTGACCCTGCTACCGATCCCGGAGGCGCTCGGCGGCGCTGGTGTGGAGCGCTCCCCCACCTCCAACGCACTCATCTTCGAAGATCTGGCGCATGGCGATATGGCCATGGCGTTGGGATCGATAAGCCCCATGTCATTCGTAAACACTCTGTTGGACCAGGGCTCAGACGCACAGCGCGAAAAGTACCTGCCGCTGTTTTGCTGTGACGATTTCAAGGCGGCTACCACGGCACTGCTGGAGCCGCGTGCGACCTTCGAGCCGACAGCACCCGCGACTACTGCCATTGCTAACAACAATGGTTACTCCCTCTCTGGCACCAAGTGCATGGTGCCGCTGGGGCTGGACGCTGAACTGGTGCTGGTTATCGCGCGCCTGGAAAACGGCAGCGCCGCAGCCTTCATCGTCGAAGGCACCCCACCGGGTATGACACGCACGGCGGAAGCGAATATGGGTTTGCACGGCGCGCAGTTGGCGACCCTGACGCTGGACAATGTGCAACTGCCCGCCACTGCATTGCTCGGCGACGGCCCCTTCGATCTACAGCGCTTCATCGACCTGAGTCGCATCGGCATCTGTGCGTTGGCCGTCGGCACCTGCCAGGCGGTGCTGGACTACGTGATACCGTACTGTAATGAAAGGGTGGCCTTTGGCGAACCGATCACCAACCGACAATCTGTGGCATTCATGATCGCCGACATCGCCATTGAACTGGAGGCCATGCGCCTGATGACCTGGCGCGCCGCAGCGCGCGCGGAGCAGGGCCTGGATTTTCACGAACACGCCTACCTGGCCAAACTGTTTTGCGCCGAACATGCGATGAAGATCGGTACCGACGGCGTACAACTGCTAGGCGGACACGGTTTCTGTCGGGAACACCCGGTTGAGCTGTGGTATCGCAACCTGCGCGCCATCGCCACATTGGAAGGCATCGCCAGCGTCTGACCCTCGACTTTCGACATACGACTTCAGGAATCAAAGCCATGATTAATCTCGAGCTCTCCAAAAAACACCAGGAAACATTTGAACAGACCATGATGCTGGCCGAACATATGATGCGACCTTACTCACGCAAGTATGACAAGGAAGAACACACCTACCCCAAAGAAATGGAAGAGGTGGCCAAATTGATCGGCGGCGCGCGCTCCAATCCCGGCGGCCCCAAAGTGACTGTCCCCGCAGGTACGGTGGTCAACGGCGGCAACATGGGCGCGGTCACCGGTTTGTTCGGCCTGTGCTGGGGCGACGCGGGTCTGTTCCTGGGGATGCCGGGCAGCGGTCTGGGCAACGCCGCGATCAGCGCAGTGGGTACGCCCGAGCAGGTCGCGAAATACGGCAGTAGCTATGCGGCGATGTGTATTACGGAACCCGGCACGGGTTCTGACTCTGCCAATATCAGCACCACCGCAGTGGCCGACGGCGATGAATGGGTGCTCAACGGCGAGAAAATTTATGTCACCGACGGCGACCGCTGCGACACGCTGGTGGTGTGGGCTACGCTGGACAAATCGCTGGGCAAGTCCGCTATCAAGTCCTTCATCGTGGAGAAGGGTACGCCGGGCTGCGCAGTCACGCGGCTGGAGCATAAGCTGGGTATTCGCGCGTCCGATACCGCCGCCATCAGTTTCAATGACTGTCGCATTCCGAAGGCGAACGTGCTGGGCAGCGCGGACATCGCCACCGATGCCGAGGGACGCAAGAAAGCCTTTGGCGGTGTCATGCAAACCTTCGACAACACCCGCCCACCGGTCGCAGCTATGGCAATCGGTGTGTCGCGCGCAGCCTTGGATATGGCCCGCCAGTTGCTTAAAGAAGAAGGTGTAGAACTCAAATTTGACAAGAAGCCAGCCAACCTGAGCGCGGTGGAAGCCGAATTGTGCCAGATGGAGGCCGAGTGGCATGGGGCCAGACTACTCGTACTGAAAGCCGCATGGATGGCAGACAACAAGATGCCCAACTCAATGGAAGCCTCGATGTGCAAGGCCAAGGCGGGCAGAGTCGGGAATAATATTACCTTGCGCTGCGTGGCGTTGTGCCAGAGCCTGGGCTACAGCGAGCAGTACCTGCTGGAAAAATTCGCGCGCGACTCTAAAATTCTCGATATCTTTGAGGGCACGCAGCAGATACAACAGTTGATCGTAGCGCGTAGAGTGCTGGAGAAATCCTCTTCTGAGCTCAAGTAACCAGACCGGGCGGGCATCCCCTTGCAGGGGCAACTAACCCGCCAACAACTGACTGTGCTCATCCTGGCTCTGATGGCGACGGGGATGGGGCAGTCGTTGGTGTTTGCCATACTCGCTCCCCTGGGGCGAGAAGTTCATCTGCGCGAATTACAGATCACCTCCATCATCGCACTCTCGGCGCTGATCTTCGGCCTTGCAGCCCCGCGCTGGGGTCGCTTCAGCGATCGCGTGGGTCGCAAGCCGATCATCATTACAGGATTGATCGGATACACGGTAGGCACCCTGCTGTTTACCAGCGTGTTTTATGCTGGCCTGACCGGTCTGCTCAGTGGTGCCCTGCTCTATGGGACACTGCTGCTTACGCGCTGCAGCCAATCGATAGTCATGTCAGCTACCGGTCCCGCCAGCGCGGCCTACGCCGCCGACCACACCAGCCGCGAGCAGCGCACCAAAACAATGGCTCGCCTGGGGACGGCCAACAGTATGGGCACGATTTTGGGCCCTGCTGTGAGCGGAGCCCTGGCCACATTCGGCCTGCTGGCGCCTTTGTACTTCGCCGCTGCCCTCGCCGCCGTCGCTGCAGTGGTGGTGTGGCGCAAGCTGCCGCAGCCGCGCGCTGAGAATCTCACTGAACGCAAGCCAGGCCCGAAATTGCGCTATAGCGACCGCCGCATCGCATTGTTACTGGTCACCGGCATTGGCGTGTTTGTAGGCTTTTCCAGCATACAACAGACACTGGGTTTCCAGTTGCAGGACAAACTACACTTGAGCGGCATCGAGACCGCGCAGATGACCGGGGCCGCGTTGATGGTCTCCGCCGCGTTCACCTTTTTAGTACAGCTCACCGTGATGCAACGCGTGCAGGTAAAGCCCACCCAGTTTATCCGCGTGGGCCTGCTGTCCCTGCTGTTTGGGGCTGCGATCGTGTCTGGCTTTGAAACCTTTGCGGTACTGGCCGTCGGTATGGCGTTTTTGGGTGCCGGTATGGCGCTGTGCATGCCGTCAATTTCCGCCGGCGCGTCCTTGGCAGTAACGCCCCAGGAGCAAGGCGCGGCAGCGGGACTGGTGAGTTCCTGCCCCGCCATCGGGTTCGCGGTCGGCCCCCTCTGCGCCGGTGCGCTGTACCAGATTCACAGCCCGCTCGCGCCACTGTTCAGTGCCGCGGTGTTTTTTGTGGTATTGCTAGTGCTGATTTTCAACGACCGTTAAAGCTTTAGCTGTCACAGAAGGAAACGGAATGAACCCAACAAGTATGGATCAGGCGGGCCACCACGAAGCGCTATCGGCTGAGGAGCACCACACGCAGCTGAAACGCGCCATCATCGCCGCGACCATCGGCACCACCATCGAGTGGTACGACTTTTTTCTCTATTCCATCGTCACTGGCCTGGTATTCGCCAAGCTCTTTTTTCCCGAGTCGGATCCGCTCGTGGGCACACTGCAAGCTTTCACGATTTATGCCGTGGGTTTCGCGGCGCGGCCTGTGGGCGCGGCCATCTTCGGACACTACGGTGACCGCATCGGCCGCAAGGCCACGCTGGTCTGGACCTTATTGCTGATGGGCGTCGCCACGTTTCTGGTGGCGCTGGTACCAACGTATGAGTCCATCGGGATCTGGGGCGCGGTGATCCTCACCGTGCTGCGCTTTATCCAAGGCATTGGCGTCGGCGGCGAATGGGGCGGCTCGGTGTTGCTGGCAATGGAATGGGCGCGCACCAATTCCCACCGCGGCTTCATCGCCTCGTGGCCGCAATTTGGCGTGCCCGCTGGCTTATTCCTGGCCAACGCGGCGGTGCTGGGGTTCAGCGCCCTGTCGGGCGATGCTTTTCTGGAGTGGGGTTGGCGTATTCCATTTCTGCTCTCGATCTTTCTGGTTGCGGTGGGGCTGTACATCCGCCTCGGTATTTTGGAAACACCTACATTTAGAAACCTGGTAGCCACCGAGCGCGTTGCGCGCCAACCGGTGCTGGAGGCTATCCGCAAGCACCCCAAAGAAATTCTTTTATCAGCGTTGCTGCGCATGGGTGAACAGGCGCCGTTCTATATCTTCACGGCCTTTGTGTTTTCCTATGGCACGACCGTATTGGGAGTCTCCCGTGATTTCCTGCTGACAGCGGTGTTGTGCGCCGCCCTGCTGTCGTTTATCACCATCCCCTTGTCCGGCTATTGGTCAGACCGCATAGGCCGCAAGAAAATGTACATGATGGGCGCGGCCCTCATGCTGGTGTTTGCCTTCGTGTATTTCACGATGCTGGACACCAAAGACCCCACCTGGATTTTTGTCGCGATTGTGCTTTCGCTGATCCCGCACGACATGATGTACGGCCCCCAGGCGGCACTGATCGCCGAGGCCTTCACCGGACGCGTACGCTATTCGGGATCATCGCTGGGATACCAATTGGCCTCGCTGATCGCAGGCGGTCCGGCGCCATTAATCGCCACGGCCCTGCTCGCCGGATTCGGTTCGGGCACCGCCATCGCTTTTTACATAGCGGCGTGCGCCTTGTGTAGCTTGATCGCCACCGCGATGATCAAGGACTACACCGGCAAGGATATTCATCACGAGTATGATGCTGAGTAATAGCTGCTACTGCAAAGCTGCACCAGCAATAAATTGACCACACTCCAGGTTGAGGCCGCCGCTCTATCCGTTCTTCCAATATACCGAACTATTCGGTAATATAACCGAATAGTTCGGTAATTGGTTTGGGGGCATTATCATGCTGGAAGCCGTATTAGGCAGCGAGGGCGCAGAGCGCGTGCTCATGTTTCTTGCCGCTCGCAAGAAGGGCTACGCCAAGGAAATCTCTGACTTCTGGGGTATGCGAGTATCGACGTGCCAGAGTCAGCTGGCGCGAATGGAGCGCGATGGGTTGCTGATCGCAGAAAAATCTGGCCGCACCAAGGTCTACAGTTTCAACAGGCGCTATTCTTTCTCACAGGAGGTACAACAGCTGCTGTTGCAGGCGCTCAGTTACTGCCCGTCTGATCTGCAGGAAGATTTGCAATGCAATCGCAGGCGTCCCAGGCGCACAGGTAAACCGCTGTGAAGAAAATCCGCCAGCTCAACCGCGCGGAATTGGCGGCACTGGTGGTCGAGACCCTGGCTGGAGCCGGTATTGACGTGGTATTGGTCGGCGGTTCCTGTGTGTGCGTCTACACCAACGAGCGGTTCGGTTCCTTCGACCTCGACTTCATAGACCTGACCTACGCTCGCAAAAAATCCATTGCCGCAGCATTAACTACCATCGGGTTCACTTCCAAAGGTTCTACTCGCTACTTTGAACATGAGCAATGCCAGTGGGTGCTAGAGTTTCCTACGGCCCCGCTCGCGGTGGGTCATGAACAGATAGCAGGCTCGCAGGTGGCCGAGTGGCCTACGGCTATCGGTACCCTAAAACTTCTGAGCCCAACGGATTGTGTGAAGGACAGACTGCTGAACTATTATGAATACGAAGATGCACAGTGCCTGGAGCAAGCGCTGGACGTCGCGCGTTCCTACGTGCTGAAGTGGTCTGATCTTAAAAAGTGGCACGCGGGGGAAGGCTATGCAGATCGCTTCAACACATTTAGAAAGCAGGTAAACCGCTGACTAAACCTGCAGACGCTCCAGCGCGGCCCGCAGATTTTGTGGGATGGGAACGGAACGATTCACTGCGCGCTCCACAAACACATGTACGAAATGCCCGTGCGCTGCCGCTATCTGCTCGCCCTCCCGGAATATCGCAATACCGTACTGCACCGAGCTGTTGCCCAGACGATCCACGCGCACGCCGGCCTCCACTGCTTCGGGATAGGTGATAGGGGAGTGATACTCACAGCCTGAACTCACCACGTAACCGACAATGCTGCCGTCGCTGATATCCAGCCCGCCCTCTTCGATCAGGTAGCGGTTGGCGGCGGTATCAAAATAGGAATAATAGACCACGTTGTTCACATGGCCGTAGATGTCGTTGTCGGACCAGCGCGTGGTTATGGGATAGAAAATCTTGTACTCCGCGCGCGTGGGCGGAGGCGCCTTGCTCATACGACCGCTCCGTAGGCAGCTTGATAAATTGCCAGCGCATCAGCATAGGCAACATCACGCGGGTTGTTCACTAACAAACGCTGTTGCAGCATGGCGTCCGTGGCCAGCATTTCCAGGTCATGCTCCTTCACTCCGGCCTGTCGCAGGGTGGCCGGCAAGGCCACATCATCAATCAACTCGCGCAGCGCAGCGATCAATGCCGCAGTTTTCGCCTCAGCGCCACCGGCAACCGGTGCGCCAATCACCACTTCTGCCAGTTCGGCGTATAACGCACTGGCCAGTGGTGCGTTGAACGCCAGCACCGAGGGCAACACCAGCGAATTGCTCAAGCCGTGCGGAATGTGGTAGTGCCCGCCCAGCGGGTAGGCCAGCGCGTGTACCGCAGCCACGGGCGCATTGGCAAACGCCTGTCCGGCCAGGCAGGCGCCCAGCAGCATGTTCTCCCGCGCCTGCCGATTCGTGCCATCGTGCACCGCGGTACGAATATTGCGCGACAACAGATGCAGCGCTTGCAATGCCAGGTTATCGGACAGGGGATTTTTCTTGTGCCGTGACGTATAGGCCTCGATCGCGTGCACCATGGCATCGACACCGGTCATGGCGGTCACCGCTGCTGGCAAACCTAGAGTTAGCGCGGCATCGAGTACCGCCACATCCGGCAACAATACTGGCGAGGACACACCGGCCTTGGTCGTCTCGCCGGTGGTGATGATCGCGACGGGGGTGGCCTCTGAACCAGTACCGGCGGTGGTCGGCACCAGCATCAAAGGCAACCTGCCGCCAGTGACTTTGCCCACGCCGTACATGTCCGCCAGCGTCTGCTCGCCCGCTAGCAACACAGCGACTACCTTTGCCACATCCATGGAACTGCCACCGCCCACTGCGATGACACCATCGACGTTGCCGCTGCGCGCCGCTGCCACAGCCGCAAGTACCGTGGCCTCCGGCGGGTCCTCGCGCACCTGGTCGAACACCAATGGCGCGAAACCTGCTTTTTCCAATGCCGCCAGCACCGGCGGCACCAGACCAATCGCCATCAAACCCGGATCGGTCACCAGCAGAGGCCGCGTCACGCCCAGCTGTCGGCACTGGCCTGCCAGCTCCAGCGCACTGCCCATACCAACGATGATCCGCGCTACCGTATTGAATTCGAAACTTTGCATCACAGACACCTACAGCGTGAGGATGACCTTGCCGCGAGCGCGGCGTTCCATCATACAGTTGAAGGCTTCCTCATACCGTTCGAGCGGAAAGACATCCGTCACCACGGGGCTGATTTTACCACTGGCAAACAGCTGCCACAGCTCTTCAATGTTCTTGAGATTGACCTCTCGCTCTTCGATGGAGAAGCGTCCCCAGAATACGCCCACCAGCGAGCAGCCTTTGAGCAGCGTGAGGTTCAGCGCAATTTTGGGGATGGGACCACTGGCAAAACCAATCACCAGATAACGGCCGTTCCAGGCCATACCGCGAATCGCCGGCTCAGCATAGTCACCACCCACCGGATCGTAGACCACATCCACACCCTTGCCACCGGTTAATTCCTTGATCGCATCCTTCAGGCTTACCTTACTGTAGTTGATCACTTCGTCAGCGCCCAAGGTTTTGCACAACGCCAGCTTTTCATCGGTGCTCGCCGCTGCAATGACTTTCGCGCCCATGTGTTTACCGAGTTCGATGGCGCTGGTGCCGACACCACCGGCCGCACCCAGCACCAACAGAGTTTCACCCGGCTGCAGATTAGCTCGCTGCTTGAGCGCGTAATAAGAGGTGAAATAGGTAATGCTGACACCAGCGGCCTGCTCAAAGCTGAGCCCTTGTGGCATGGGGAAAGCACCCAGTTCGTGGACTGCAATTTTCTGGCAAAACGCGCCGGAACCGCCAGCGGACAGCACCTTGTCCCCCACCTTGAAGCGACTCACTTTCGCACCTACTGCGGCCACCACCCCGGCACACTCTCCGCCGGGGATAAAGGGCATCTCGGGTTGCATTTGATACTTGCCCTGAATCATCAACACGTCGGGGAAATTCAGGCCAGCGGCCTTTACGTCAATCAGCACATCGTGCTCACCCACCGATGGTTCCGGCCAGTCCGTGACCAACGTCAATTTATCCGGCAGACCGTGTTCCTTGCATACCACTGCTTTCATTTTTTTCCGCCTCGGCTATTCAAAAATTACAGTTTCGTCTAAAACAAGAACGGCGCCCGCAGGCGCCGCTGTGATCTCGTGTATGTCAGGCCACCTCGAACAGGCCTGCCGCACCCATACCACCGCCGACACACATGGTGATAACCACATACTTCACACCGCGGCGCTTGCCCTCGAGCAGCGCGTGGCCAATCATGCGCGAGCCGCTCATACCGTAAGGATGGCCAATCGAAATAGCACCACCGTTAACATTGAGCTTGTCGTTGTCGATACCCAGCTGGTCACGGCAGTAAATGACCTGCACCGCAAAAGCTTCGTTCAGTTCCCACAAGCCGATGTCATTGACCGTAAGGCCGTGCTGCTTGAGCAGCTTGGGCACGGCGAAGATCGGCCCGATACCCATCACGTCGGGTGCGCAACCGGCCACGGCCATACCGCGATAAATACCCAGCACCGGAAGGCCTTCCTTCTCTGCTAATTTGGAGTCCACCAGCAATTGTGCGGACGAGCCGTCGGACAACTGCGAGGCATTGCCAGCGGTAATGGTGCCGCCCTCAACCACCGTCTTGAGACCTGCAAGGCCTTCAGCGGTCGTGGCGCGCAGACCTTCATCGGCACTGACCGTAGCCTCAGCCAGTGAAGCCTCACCGGTCGCCTTGTCCCACACAGTGCGCTTGCAGGTCACCGCCACCAGTTCGTCGGCATACTTGCCCGCGGCATAGGCGGCGGCTGTGCGCTGCTGCGATTGCAGGCCGTATTCGTCCATCGCGTCGCGGGAAATGTTGTAGCGCTGGGCGACAATTTCGGCGGTCTGCAGCATCCCCACGAACATGTTTGGCTCCATCGCCATCAATTCTTCATCTACCATGCGGTGCAGGTTCATGTGTTCGTTCTGCACCAGGGAGATAGACTCCAGTCCACCGCCGATCACGCAGCTCATGCCGTCATGCATGATCTGCTTGGCGGCAGTCGCCACGGCCATCAGGCCGGAGGAGCACTGGCGATCAATGGTCATGCCCGAAGTGGTGACAGGCAGTCCCGCGCGCAGCGCGATCTGCCGCGCAATGTTGGTTCCGGTCGCGCCCTGCTGCAGGGCACTGCCCATAATCACGTCCTCGACACGGGCCGGATCAATACCGGCACGTTTGACGGCTTCCGCCACTGATGCGGCACCCAGCGTGGCACCCCCGAGGTTGTTAAACCCACCGCGAAAGGCCTTGCCAATCGGGGTGCGGGCGGTGGCGACTATAACTGCTTCTCTCATGTTCGTGCTCTCCGTTAGAGGACGCCCCGAAGGCGCCACTGAATCGATACCTACTTGATGAGGCCCAGACCTGCCATCGCATGGCCGGTCATCTTCACAGTCTGTTCAAAACCGGCCTGTGGCTGATTCTCACCTACCGTTGACGAAATAGCGTCCCAGTGTGCGGCGATGCCTTCTGGCGTCTGTTCGTCCAGCGGCAACCATTTGCCCACGGATTCCACAATTCGGGCAACAGCGAAGCTGCCAGCGCCGGCTGCGATGATGGTCTTGGACGGTGCGTCCTCGCTCACCATGTACAGTACTGCGGGTGTCACTGTTTCGGGCGTCAACAGGGCCAAGGCTTCTGCTGGAATCAGGCCCTCGGTCATACGGGTGGCAGCAGTGGGCGCCAGTGCATTGATGCGGATATTGTACTTCGCACCTTCCTGCGACAGGGTATTCATCAGGCCGATGACACCCATCTTGGCACTGCCGTAATTGCTCTGGCCGAAGTTGCCGTACAGGCCGGAAGAGGATGTGGTCACCACGATACGGCCATAGGCCTGCTCACGCATGATGTCCCAGCACGCCTTGGTGCAATTCACGCTGCCCATCAAGTGGACGTCCAGCACCAGCTTGAAATCTTCCAGCGTACCCTTGGTGAAGCTCTTGTCGCGCAGGATGCCAGCGTTGTTGACCAGGATATCGACCCGGCCCCACTTATCCATGGCCTGCTTGACCATGGCCTCAACCTCATTGTACTTGGCGACATTGGCACCGTTGGCGATGGCCTCACCGCCCAGCGCTTCGATTTCAGCCACTACCGCCCGCGCCGCCTCGGAAGAACCACCGGAACCATCAACACCGCCACCCAGGTCATTGATGACTACTTTGGCACCGCGCTTGGCCAGCTCAATAGCATGGCTGCGCCCCAAACCGCCACCGGAGCCGGTAACAATCGCAACTTTGCCGTCATAACGAATAGACATGGTTAATACCCTCTATACTTAAAAATGAATCCAGCCGCCCGCTTAAGCAGTGACCACCATGGTCAACCACTCGGCAACCAGGGCGGGCGTTGTCTCACCCTCGATTTCCACAGAGATGGCCTGCTTGATTAAAAAGCGGTTGTCGTCCTTGCGCGTGACATCCGCGATTTCCGCATGCGCCCGCACGCGCTTGCCGGAGCGCACCGGTGCCAGGAAGCGTACCTTGTCGAAGCCATAGTTCAGGCCCATGACAATATTTTCGGGAATGATGCCGTTGCCCTCGGCCAGCTTGGCCAGCAGGGACAGGGTCAGAAAACCGTGGGCGATGGTGCCGCCGAAGGGCGTGTTTTTTGCCGCTTCCGGGTCTACGTGAATGAATTGATGGTCCTCGGTGCAGTCGGCGAAGGTGTTGATGCGGTCCTGGTTCACTTCAATCCACGCGCCCGGCTCAAACTTGGTGCCGATGGCATCCAGCATATCTTCCTTGGGTACAACTTTTATTGCCATGGTGTAGTCCTCATTGGTTGTGCTTCCTGGGAAGCTCTCAAGTGTAGTCGAGCTGCAACATTTCGTCGCATCCGGGAACGGGGAGAGGGCTCGCAATCCGGCGCCGGACGCTAAAATTCAGGGAAAGCGGGGCGCATATCTCCGTCTAAAGACGGGGTTTGAACATACCGTATGTCAATAGGCCGTTCAAGCATTTTCTGGCCGGGGCCAAGACCCACACCAACGACTGATTGTAGCTATCGCAGTGCCATTGGGCACGGTACTGGCGTCAGTGCAAGAGCCAAGGCAGTAGCTCTCCCATAACCTGTCCATTAAACGAGCAGGTCGGTCCCCAATATCATAGGTTTTTAGCCATGGCGCTCAGCCGACCTTATTGATTGATGCTATTGTAAAGTTAACGACGACGCCCCGAACGAAATTTCACTGGACGATGATTCTTCGACATGGAACAGTTAACCGACCTCAAGGCCATTTTGCACTCCAAACGGGCGAACATTTATTACCTCGAAAAGTGCAGGGTGATGCAGAAAGATGGCCGTGTACTGTACCTCACAGAAGCCAAGGACGAAAATCAGTACTGGAACATCCCCATTGCCAACACCACTTGTCTGCTGCTGGGTACGGGAACTTCCATAACCCAGGCCGCGATGCGCATGCTGGCACAGGCGGGGGTGTTGGTCGGCTTTTGTGGTGGCGGCGGCACCCCTCTGCTGATGGCCAATGAAATCGAATGGCTGACACCGCAAAGTGAATACCGCCCCACCGAATACCTGCAGGGCTGGATGCAGTTCTGGTTCGATGATGAAAAGCGCCTTCAGGCGGCTAAACAGTTTCAGCACCAGCGCATCAGATTTCTGGATCAGGTCTGGAGCAAGGATCGCGATCTGAAATCCGAAGGTTTTGTCTCGGACGACCCAGCCCTCAAACAAGCTCTTGCTAACAGTCGCAATAAAATCGCCGCTGCCCGCAAAGTCGGAGAACTGCTGCAGGGCGAAGCAGAACTTACTAAACAGCTCTACAAAATTGCCTCGCGGAGTACAGGTTATGGTGACTTCACCCGCGAACGGGAAGCAGTAGACACCGCCAACGCCTTTCTCAACCACGGCAATTACCTGGCATACGGATTAGCCGCCACCGCCTTATGGGTGCTCGGCATACCCCACGGCTTCGCCGTTATGCATGGTAAAACCCGTCGCGGTGCGCTGGTGTTCGATATCGCCGATTTAATCAAGGATGCCATCATCCTGCCCTGGGCCTTTATCTGCGCGAAGGAAAACGTCACCGAGCAGGAATTCCGCCAACAGTGTCTGCAGGCGTTTACCGAACACAAGGCACTGGAGTTTATGTTTGACCAGGTGAAAAGTGTGGCATTGAAAACGGTGTGGGAGACGAGTCCAGAATGATGGTCACTTTCGTCTCCCAGTGTGAGAAGAAAGCCCTACCTCGCACCCGGCTGGTGCTAGATGCCTTTGCGGACCGGATTGGGGACAACACCTGGCAGACGGTGATTACTCAGGAGGGGTTGAATGCAGTGAGGAAACTGCTTCGCAAGACCGCCTCGAAAAATACTGCTATTGCCTGCCATTGGATTCGTTCGCGGTCGAGAAGTGATCTGGTATGGGTGATAGGCAACAAACAAAAATTCAACGTCCGGGGGATTGTGCCTGTAAACAGCACAACAACAAACCACACCTATCGAGACGACACGACTGACTGGCACTATTTACCATTAATTCAATCCCTTACATCAATAGCAGCACTACTACATGACTGGGGTAAAGCCAACGCCCGTTTTCAGGAAAAGCTGGATAAGAGCTACCGAGGCAAAGCTGGCGACGCCTTGCGCCATGAGTGGGTCTCTTGCCTGTTGCTCAAAGCGTTGATTACCCAAACAGACGCTGCCACAGATGAGGGCTGGCTGAAACTGTTAGCCTCCGGTGAAATTGATGAGGCCAAACTACTGCAAACGGATATGAAGCAAATCCAGCCATTGTCCGCCCTCCCTCCCATTGCCCAACTTGTAGCGTGGTTAATACTCACTCACCACCGCATGCCACTACCACGAATACCCTCACACACATTGCTTGACAAGTGGGGCGGGTACGATGCGGAATCCATTGAAAAAGTCCTGGCCTATATCGATGAGCAATGGGGCTACCAGAATGACGACGCGGCAAGCACATTGGAAAACTGTCTACGCTTTCCCGAAGGACTGCTGACCCAATCCAAGCTCTGGCTAAGGCCGCTTAAGCGGTGGGCGACGAAACTGCGCGAACAAACGCCACTCTTCGAAAAAATAATGCACGATGGCAGCCAACGCTTGTTACTACACCACGCCAGGCTCTGTCTCATGTTGGGCGATCACTACTACTCGTCTCTGACCTTAGAAGAGTCAGGGCAGTGGCACAGTACCACAACCATGATCGCCAATACCCAGAAGGATGGCTCGCCCAAACAAGCGCTTGATCAGCATCTGGTAGGCGTTTATCAACAGGCCAAGCGCAATGCACAAAAACTGCCGCAGCTGGAAAATGCGCTTCCGGTAACAGACAATATTGGCCCACTCAAAAAGAAAAGCCCGAGTGCATTCGCTTGGCAAGATAAAGCGGCTAAAAAAGTCCGCGACTGGGCGAATACGCACAACCAGCAGAAGTACGGTTTTTTCGCAGTCAATATGGCCAGTACCGGATGTGGAAAAACCTTCGCCAATGCCAAAGTGATGCTGGCGCTTTCCGAGAATCAGGAGAGCCTACGCTACATTCTGGCCCTGGGCCTTCGCACTCTCACCTTGCAAACCGGCGACGAATACCGCGAGCGTATTTTTCAGCATAGCGACGGCAGTGACCTCGGCGTGCTGATCGGCTCCAAAGCCATCGCCGAACTTCACGACCAGCAGAAGAGAGAAGTAGAACCAACCGGGGAGAAGGGTTCAGAGTCACAGGAAAGTCTTCTGGCAGAACAGGATGAGATAATCTACGACTTGGATATTCCTGAAGATGGCATGGCCACTTTGTTACCAAATGCCAAGGCACGCAAATTCCTGTATGCACCGGTACTCGCCTGTACCATCGATCACATCATGGCCGCCACCGAAACCACACGAGGCGGACGCTATATTTTGCCATCACTGCGGCTGATGTCGTCCGATCTGGTCATTGATGAGGTCGATGATTTTACCGGTGCAGATACCATTGCTATCGGTCGACTGATTCATCTAGCGGGAATGCTGGGCCGCAGAGTGATGATCTCCTCGGCCACGATTCCTCCCGCGCTCGCCGAAGGCTACTTTCATTGTTATCGCGAAGGCTGGAGCCTGTTTGCCAAAACGCGCAACGCCTGCGCGACGGTTGGTTGTGCCTGGATTGACGAGTTCAATACCCGTATCGCAGATATTCAAGCAAACGATGCCGCGCAGGCCAATCCTATTTATGCTCAACACCATCAACGATTTACCAGCAAACGCATCGACAAGCTCAGCCAACAACCGGTCAAACGCCGCGCGACCATAATTGATTGCGAGCAGGCGATTGCTGCGAAATCTGAAGATCGCCAATCCAAACAGACACGCTATTTCGACATTATCGCCAAAGCCGCTCTGGACAAACATCGCCAGCACAACCAGCGGGATAAAGAAACCAATCTCGATGTCTCCTTCGGTGTGATCCGTGTAGCGAATATTTCACCCTGTGTCGCCCTCACTCAATACCTGCTCGAATACCCCATCGATGACAACATCCATTTACGGATAATGCCCTACCACAGCCAGCAGGTTCTGCTACTGCGACACGAGCAGGAAAAACATCTGGACGCGGTACTAAAACGCAAGGAAAAATCTGGTGAAAAGCCCGAAGCCTTCAGCAACACCATCATTCGCCAACACCTCGACCAACTCGCCTCACAGAAAACTCCACCTGAGCATGTAGTGTTTATATTGGTCGCCACACCTGTTGAGGAGGTCGGCAGAGACCACGACTTTGACTGGGCAATTATCGAGCCATCCTCGTACCGCTCGATTATCCAATTGGCTGGCCGTGTAAGACGCCACCGCTCAGGCCCGGTGGACACACCGAATATTGGTATTCTGCAATACAACTGGAAAACCGTGGAGCGCGGTGAAAAGGCATATGCCCGATATTTCTCCCGACCAGGGTACGAATACAATGGAAAGATTATCGTGAACGGCAAGGAGCGTTTCGCCTCCTGTGCAGTTCACGATCTCAAACAATTAATTAATCAAACGGTCGTAGCGAAACGGCTGGATGCCACACCGCGAATCACTCTTGATCTATCATTGGGCTTCGGGTTGGCCAATCTGGAACACGCCGTGACAGCACATTGGCTAACCCGTTACGACGCTAAAGGACCGGAGTCTCTAGAGGGTTACCTCAACCAACACTGGTACCTTACTGCCCTGCCGCAAGCACTGAATCGATTTCGTCAAAGTGAACCTTCAGTCGCGTTATACCGATTCCCGGATGATAAGCCCTGCTTTTATCAGCTCGATGAACAAGGTCACATTACGCGTTACGAGCATGATGGTGAGCCGGTCAACATGGCAGAAAGCTACAACATCAAACCGAGTCACTTAACAGAGAAACAAAAACAGCGACTCTGGTTTCAACGCAATTATGAACAATCACTGTCTTCACAGGCGGAAATACGAGGCTACTCGCTGCGAAAAGCGACCGTTCGCTATGGCGAAATACTATTGCGACGACCATTAGTCGATGCATCAGAGCGCGACTATCTTTACGACGATCAGATGGGTCTATTCAGGAAAGAAAGGAGATAATCTATGCCAGATTCGACCATTGAGGCTTTTTTTCAAAGACGAAAGGAAGATTGGCTCAAGAAGGAGACCAACGCCTCCATGAACGAAGTAGAGCTTAGTGAGCTTCAAAAGCAATCTGAGGAGAAGTTTTCGTTTGAAAATTGGTTACCGGATGCGGCCAGGCGCGCGAGACAGATCAGCATTTCTACTCACCCTTGCACCTTTAGCCATCCCAGCGCCCGCAAAAACAAAAATGGCTATGTAAGCTCCATTATTGCAACCACAAACCGAAATTCCGATGGTTATCTGAGAACGGGTAATGTAGAAGTGGGGCAGGATGCATTAGGAAATGCGGCAGCACTCGATGTCTACAAGTTTCTCTCACTCACAATGGATGATGGCGAACCGCTTCATACTCATATCGAATGCGAGACACCATTAGCCAAAGAGCTGCTGAGTATCGACGGCGAGAGCTACGAAATAGTAAGAAATGGATTTTTGGCAATGTTCAATGCCGGCAAAGAAAGTATTACCAGCTCAAAGATCAAACAGATCTACTTCCCCGTTGTTGATAGCTACCACCTATTATCGGTGCTTAGCAACTCAGGACTGATTTATGAACTGCGAAAACGCGTGGATGAACTGCGATTTTCAGAGCATCAAAAACAACAGCGTGAAAAAAAGCGCAAAAACGAAGCCAGCAATGAAGGCTTTGCCGAAATCTACAATCTCACCACCATAGGCTATGGCGGTACCAAGCCGCAAAATATCAGCGTGCTCAACAACCAATATGGCGGTAAAGCTCGTCTCCTAATGTCTGCACCACCTCATTTCGTCCAACGCTCAATACAATTTCCCAGAGATAGTTTCTTTAAAAGCACCGTCCGCTTCGGTGATATCCGCGAGTCTCTGCAGAAACTGCACAACATTTTTGTTGCCTCGACGGATGGAACCATTCCCTTAAAGAATCTGCAAACCGGCAGAGACCACCGCATTGAAGAGATCATTGACCAGATCATCCTAAAAATGGCTGCGTTACGCGCCGTTGCAACAGAGCAGTATCGCGAGGAGAACAGCAATCTCCCTCACTACCAGAGGGTTTGGTTGTGCGACGAATTCAGAGACGAGCGCGCACAAACCGATACATGGCTGGGGGAACTCTGCGAAGCCATTACTCGCTGGATTTATCTCGCCTACCAACGGGTCATTAGTAAGCCTGCGATCCTCGGCCCGGCGGAAGTTACTTATTTACAACAAGCCATCGACACTCATCGGGAGGTTTTGCGATGACCGACAATATGCTGCTAATCCCCCGCATACGTGTGCACAACGCCAATGCACTGTCGAGCCCGTACACCATAGGCTTTCCCGCCATGACCGCCTGGTTGGGTGCAGTTCATGCCCTGCAGCGCAAACTCAACCAACAGAGTATTGCCATTAATTTTGAAGCTGTGGGTGTGGTCAGTCATCAATTTGATTTGCAAACTTACAAGGGGCCTGGTGACTACGAATATTCCATTGTCGGCACTGCCAACCCGCTTCACAAAGACGGTTCTCGCCCCGCCTTTATTGAGGAGGCACGCTGTCATCTAGAGGTGAGCCTGATCATCCAATACTCTGGGATCGACAAACTCGAAGAGACTGACGTTCTTGCAATGATTAGTCACCGCCTGCAAAGCCAGTTAAAGATCGCTGGCGGCGATATTGTGAAGTTCGAAGACCCACAATTCTTCAGGGATTTTCGACAACTCAGGCCACGTTTAATGCCGGGCTACGCACTGATTGAGCGCCGCGACCTGATGATTGAAGCGATGCAGTCGGGCCAGGATGCACTGGATGCATTGCTCGACTACCTCACCATCCACCATCACTGCTCAAAAGAAGAAATAAATGACGAGACCATGGTCAATTGGACCAGTGAGCGAAAGCGAACCAGCAACAACGGCCAGCGCGGCTGGATCGTGCCCATTGCCACTGGCTTTCAAGGCATCAGCGAACTAGGGAAAGCCAAAAACCAACGCGATCCGGACACTCAGCACCGCTTCGCCGAAGCAGTGGTGACTCTGGGCGAATTCAAAATGGCTTATCGCTTCGATCATGTGGACGAGCTGCTTTGGCATTATCACTACCAGCCCAACACCAATCTCTATCTATGCCAACAGAACAGACATGAAACTGAACAACAACTTTTACAAGATGGCTTTTAACAACCTGTTTTGACAAGGAGAAACAACATGGCTAAAAACAAAGATACCGCATCCGTACTTGCTTTCGAAAAGAAACTGGTCCCTTCCGATGGTTACATGTACGGCACAACCTGGGAAAACCGCGATGCAGTTACACCACTTGTGCTCAAGGAAAAATCGGTACGCGGAACGATTTCCAATCGATTGAAACTCGCCATTCAAAATGACCCAGCAAAATTGAACAGCGAAGTAGAAAAGCCGAACCCACAGACGGTTGATGCCTGTTCATTGGGCATAGAACAGGACACCCTAAAACTGCAATTTACTCTTAAGGTGCTCGGCGGCATTCATCACCCATCTGCCTGCAACAATGCATTATTTAAGCAGAGCTACGCCTCCTCTGCGAGGAGCTACACAGAGCGGGACGGCTTCCGTGAGTTAGCCAGGCGCTATGCACTTAATATCGCCAACGCACGGTTTTTGTGGCGCAACCGTATTGGTGCAGAAGTCATTGAAGTGATGGTAAAGGCGATGAATAAAGGTACAGAACAAGAATGGCTATTCGCTGCCACCCAATACGACCCTCGCAATATGGAAGCCAGCGACGCACAGATCACCTCTCTGGCGGAAAGAATCGCCACCGCACTGGCCAGTGAAAATGACTTTCTGTTTCTGGATATTACCTGCCATGCAAAGGTAGGTAAGGCTCAGGATATCTACCCCAGTGAAGAGCTGGTGTTAGACAAAGGCAAGGGAAATAAAAGTAAAGTGCTATATGCCGTCGATGGCATCGCCGCGTTGCACTCACAAAAAATAGGTAACGCGCTGCGCACCATCGATACCTGGTATCCTGAATTCAACCTCGAAACTTCCGTCGGCCCAATTGCCATTGAGCCCTACGGTGCAGTCACTAATCTCGGCAAAGCCTTCCGTACACCGAAGGAGAAACAGGATTTCTACACCTTTTTTGACCACTGGGCGCGCGGTGGGAAATTGATTAGACCCGAAGACGAGCACTATGTGATGGCCGTACTGGTGCGCGGCGGCGTATTTGGCGAAAGTGATCAATAGGGCATTATCTATGGACTACTACATCGACATCAGCCTACTCTCAGACCCGGAATTTAAAGAAACAGTATTGATGAATGCTGTTTATATCAAGCTACACAAAATCCTTTGCGATTCGCGTTCCGCCAACATCGGCGTCAGCTTTCCCAACAGCAAACAGGTCCTTGGTAACTTGTTGCGGTTACACGGAACAGCTGAGGCACTGAACAAACTCCAGTGCCAAAACTGGATTGGAGGCATGAGCGGCTACTGTCAGCAAAGCGATATGAAACCTGTGCCCACCAGTTCCGTTTTTCGCACGGTATCCCGACAGCAGTCTGCCATGAGTTCTGCAAAACTGCGACGGCTGGTAAAACGTGGCTCCATAACCGAAGCGGAAATGAACAACTATCAAGCCAAGATGCTCACCAAGGGGCTGGATGGTCCCTACGTGGAACTGGTCAGCGGATCAAACGGCCACAGGCACCGCCGTTATATCGAATTCGGTCAGCTGCTAGACACACCCGTTGGCGGCGTGTTTGATCAGTTCGGCCTATCCAAAACAGCAACGGTGCCCTGGTTTTGAGTAACGTTTAACAATATCAAATTTGATATATGCACGATAAGGGACTATCATGCGAAAGGTCGTGTTTGAAGCAGATACGCTGGATCGAATCCGTGAGGTGCCTGAAGCGGCCCGTCAACGGGCAGGTTATGAGATCGATCGGGTGCAGCGAGACAGGGAACCGGAAAACTGGAAGCCCTTTCCAGCTATTGGACAGGGTGTCAGAGAAATCAGGATACAAGTGGGCAGGCAATTCCGGATTATCTATATCGCAAAGTTTGCGGGTTACGTGCATGTATTACATATCTTCGAAAAAAAGTCACAAAAAACCCGACCTTCTGATATCGCGCTGGCAAAGACCCGATTCCAGCAAGTCGTAAAGAGGCACCAGCAATAATGGCCAGAGAATTCGACAGTGTTTGGGACGCGATTGAGACTGACTCGGTAAAAGCGGCCAATCTTCGATTACGGGCGCAATTGATGATGACAGTATCAGCGTACGTGAAAGAATCCGGCCTGACACAGGCCAGCGCAGCCAAAATGCTGGGCACGACCCAGCCACGGTTAAATGACGTGCTGAAAGGCAAAATCGAAAAATGCACCGTGGATCGTCTGGTCAATATGCTCGCGGCCGTTGGCTATACGGTCAATCTGGATATATCCCACGCTGCCTGATAACTGGGCGAGTTGACCAAGTCTGGGGGGGGGGGGGGGGGGGGCCGCGGGGGGGGGGGCGGCGGGCGGGCGGGGGGGGGGGGGGGGGGGGGGGGGGGGGGGGGAGGGGGGGGGGGGGGGGG
>JANNVJ010000035.1:0-59594 GCA_031414375.1 Haliea sp. | reverse complement strand
ATTTCAGTCGCCAGGATTCATACCCACCATCCATGCTATAGACCTCCTTATATCCCTGTTCAACGAAATAGTTCGCCGCACCCTGGCTTGAATTGCCATGGTAGCAATAGAGGATCAGCGGTTTGTCTTTAGCAGCAACCGATAAAAATTCATCCATAGTCTCGTGCTGGACATGGATGGCATTCTCAATACTGCCAGCTCGATAGGCATCGGTATCCCTCACATCACCTATGGTGACACCACCTTTTTCTATCATTACTTTGGCTTCGTCAATCGAAATACGTCTATAGGACATGTTCACCTCCGCAGTCTACGGGTCAGTCAGTAGGCATAACAGTTTAACCCAGTGATAGTCGATTGGAAGGGCCCCGACTTCGATCCCTTGGATCGGGCCTATACGTCAGTCGTGTGGTACTCTTCGGAGAAATGCTCGTCGCAGTGATGCACCACCGCTGGCGAGGATGGCGACGCAACGCAATGGCGTCCGGCATTCAACCCATGGAAAGTGAGTCAATATGTGGAAATTCATAGTACGTGCTGGTCTGCTCGTGTGTTTGCCGCTGGGTATCGCTGCCTGCTCTGATGGCGGCGATAACCCCAATACCGATACTCAAACCTACAGCTATGATGAGATGGGCCCCTATCCGGTTGGCAACCGGACGATCACCGTCATGAACGCGAGTGAAGGCCGGTTACTGGATGTTGAAATTTGGTATCCCGCAGCCAACGCGCAGAACTCGCAATCGATAGCCGATTTTGCTGTCGACGAGGCCGAGCGCGACGAATTGACTGCACTTTTGGCCACCGCTCCAGAGCAATGTACGCGGCGCGAGACTTCCTCGGGCAGCGCACCACAGCCGGTCTCCAGCCCGACCAAGTTGCCGCTGGTTATTTTCTCGCACTGCTATGAGTGCACGCGCTATTCATCTTTTTCCCTGGCCGAACGACTGGCCAGCCATGGCATCGCAGTGGCGGCACCCGACCATGCGCGCAATACACTGTTTGATTCGGGCGCCATGCTGAATGTGGAATTCCTCGCCACACGGGCCAGTGATGTCTCCGCAGTGCTGGATGAATTGCTAACAGACAATTCACCGGCATTACCAGAATCATTGCAGGGGCGGTTTGACGCAGCGCGGGTTGCAGTTGCAGGGCACAGTTATGGCGCCGTTACCGCAGGCAAGATCCTGCAGGATGACCCGCGTTTCAAAGCGGGACTAATCATTGCTGCACCGGTGGAGAATCCTATATTTCCGGGTGTGACCGTCGCCAATATTGAAGAGCCGCTGTTGTTTATGGTGGCCGAGGAAGACAATAGTATCGGCACTCTGGGTAATTTATTTATGCGCATCAACTTCGAAGCGGCAGTGGGTCCGGCGTGGAAAGTCGAGATCGCCGATGCGGGACACTGGTCGTTTTCCGATATCGCAGGCATCGTGCCCGCATTCAACGCGGGTTGCGGGGACGGTGTGCGCCAGACGATACCGGGTGAGCCCTTTACGTATATTGACAATGCCCTTGCGCGTGACATCACCGCCACTTACGGCATGCGATTTTTCGCGTCCCAACTGCTGGATGATCAGGCAGCTGGGGAGGCTTTAGGAACCTCGATACTCCAGGACATCGTTGATGTGCAAGTGAGATGAATTTTCCAGAGAAAATAAGCGCCTGAAAACCTCTGTTAAAATTCGTCCGCGCCACAGCGTTGTACTTCCACCGTAGCGTGGACAATATCCAGTTGCGCGGGGATGAGGGATTTATAGTAGTGCGGTGTTTTGGGCTCGTCACTAACGATGGCTATCTCGGCGGCGAAGATGCCATGCCCGATACTCCACACATGCAGATCCGTGATCCGGTCGGTCGAGTTCAGTTCGATGGACGCGCGCAGCAGCGCAAGATGATCGTCATCAGCTTGGTGATCGAGCAGCACCCGCCCGGTATCGCGAATAAGGCCGTACGACCAGCGCGCGACCAGTACCGCACCCACAATACCCATGGCCGGATCCAGCCAACTTGCGCCCATATACTTGCCTGCCAGCAGCGCCATAATCGCCAACAGTGATGTCAGCGCATCCGCCAACACGTGCAGGTAGGCAGCACGGAGGTTGTGATCATGCCCGTGGTGGGAATGCTCATGATCATCATCGTAGTCGTGTGCATGATCGTGCTCATGCGGCGTCGACATCAACACCCAGGCACTGACGCCATTCACCACCAGGCCAACGACGGCCACTATTAGCGCCTGGTCAAAGGCAATGGCCAGCGGGTTGATCAAGCGGTCGGTGCTCTCGATCACCATGACCACTGCAAAACCCATCAACATCACCGCACTGGCAAACCCGGCGAGGCTGTTAATTTTGCCGACACCGAAGGCAAAGCGACGATCCGCCGCCAGCCGACGCGACACTACGTAGGCGAATACAGCAATACTCAGCGCAGTGGCATGGGAGGCCATGTGCAAGCCGTCCGCCAGCAGCGCCATGGAGCCATAGATCAGCCCGGCTGCTATTTCAACGACCATCATCACCGCAGTCAGAACAACAATCGCGATGGTGCGCTTCTCACCTGCGCGCTGCTCGTCCTGGCTGAACACGTGGTCATGAGTCCAACTATTCAACCGCTGTGTCTGCATCAGGGTAGTCTTTTCCTGTAAGTAATCACTTGTTAAGCCGAATTGGGCTGATTCGCGGCATCGACTGCCAGGATTTCGGCATCGACAAATTCGCGAAACACTGGCGACATCGACATTCGACCAAACTTCGCCCACCAGGTACGGCAGCCCTCCCCACGTAGCCAGTAGCGCATTACCGCCCGATGCTCGTAGAAGTCATCTTCAGAAATACTTCCCTCTCTGAACTGAAAGTAACTTGCGGAAAAGAACCAGAAGGCCTTGAGACTCATATTCGAGAATCGCAGATACTCCTCCTTGGTAAGTGCATCGAGACTGACGATGCCCCGCATATGTATATCGCTGAGCTCGGGATTCACAATGAGCAGGTCAATGAACTTATTGAGCAGACCCGTAGACTCCAGCTTTGCCGCAACAGCGGATGCCCGAGCGCCGGCGCGAACCTGGCCAGCCAGGTAGAGTAGTGAGGCGATGACACCCAGAGCTCCAACCAATTCTGCAATGGCTCCTAGTGCGTCCCAATTCATAGCGATCATCCAATTCGCAGGCGAGCGCCAAGAATAGCCTACGGGTCCACAAATGTCCCCTACCTGTCACTAGCGCAGCGACTCTACAAGGCGACCGCAGCAACTTTGCTTGGCAATGCACAGGCAAACGTATATCGTCCCCAACATGAAATACACCGGCACTGATAACTTCAATCACGAGCAGCGACCGCGCATAGGCATCCTGCTCACCAACCTCGGTACGCCACAAGCACCGGATAAAACAGCACTCAGGGCCTACCTGAAGGAGTTCCTGTCCGACCCCCGCGTGGTGGAAATTCCGCGTCTGATTTGGTGGTTTATCTTGCACGGAGTCATCCTTAATATTCGCCCCGCCCGTTCCGCCGCTTCTTATCGCAGTGTGTGGACGGAGCGCGGCTCGCCCCTGCTTTTTCATACACAGGATCAGGCCGATGCCCTGCGGGCAACCCTGACCAGCCAGTTCGGTGGCCGGATAATAGTGGAGTTCGCCATGCGCTATGGCACGCCGTCTATTCCTGATGTGCTGCAAGGAATGTTGCAACGCGGTGTGCGAAAACTACTGGTGTTGCCCCTGTATCCACAATACAGCGGAGCCACCACCGGCTCGACCTTCGACGCGCTGGCTGCCGATTTCACACGCCGGCGCTGGCTACCGGAGTTGCGTTTTGTCAGTCACTATCACGATCACCCAGCCTATATCAGCGCCGTGGCCGCTAGTGTGCGCGCCTTCCGCAATGAACATGGCAGTGGTGGGAAACTGTTATTTTCCTACCACGGCGTGCCGCAAAGCTATCTGGATGAAGGTGACCCCTACCACTGCGAATGCTTGAAAACCTCGCGCCTGGTGGCCACGGAACTGGGGTTAACGGAGACGGACTACCAGACCACATTCCAATCCCGTTTTGGCAGGCAGGAGTGGTTAAAGCCTTACACCGATATGACCCTCAAGGGTCTGCCAGCGCAGGGTGTCAAAGCAGTGCAGGTTATCTGTCCCGGTTTTGCTGCCGACTGCCTGGAAACACTGGAGGAGCTGGCGGTGGAAAACCGCGACTATTTCCTGGCAGCGGGCGGTGAGCGCTATGAGTACATTCCCTGCCTGAACAGCTCGCCGCAACATATCGCCGCGTTAGCCATCATCGCTACCGAACAGCTGACCGGGTGGCTAGAGCGCGAATAACAGGGGCGGGTAAATGATAGGTTCAACCTTGCTGGACCGCATCAGACCCGTGCTTGTCAGAGTGAAAACCTGCAGGTTCCACACTGCCGATCCCGTAGGCGACCACGATGCCCAGCAGAAAAGCCAGAGTGAGTTTGGCCCGGTCGTGGCTGTGAAAATGCACCTCGGGCAGCAGGTCACTCAGGGCAATACAGATAAACGCGCCCGCCGAGAAGGCCAGCGCCGCAGCCACCAGGTGATTGCGACTGTCCGCCACAACGTCCACGCCAAAGAAAAATAGCAGAGCTCCCAGTGGGCACATAAGCGCGAACACCAGATTGGTAATGGTGCGCTCTTGCCTGCTCCAGCCACCAGCCTCCATCACGGTAACTATGGACATGGCGTCCAATGGCTTGTGCAACGCGATCGCAAGAAACACTCCAATCCCGATCAAGCCGCCCGCCGGACTGCCCGCATGCATCACCGCGCCGAGCGCCACGCCATCGATCAGCGTGTGCACCGCCAGGCCCAGTGCTAGCCCGACCCAACTGAGGCCGTGCACGGAGCTGTCGTGTTCAGCGTGGTGGGGGTGATTGTGCTGATGGTGATCGTGCTGAACGCCGTCTTCTTTGCTGAAATCGTGTTGGTGGAAATGAAATACACGCAGTAGCAGTAACATGACAATTAAACCGATCATCAACCACCAGACCGTGGTATCCACGCCATGTGCGCCACCCGCCAGCGCCACACTGTGCGGCAGCAGATGATAGAACGCCACGCCGAGCATTAGCCCCGAGACGAGACTCATCACCACCTGGGTGCGGGTGTGCGTCATCTTGACCCAGCTCGGTAACAGGCCGCCCAGCAGCGAAAATCCGGCGATGGCCAGGCAATAGAAAATAAGCAATAGCGTTGGCGACACTGTCATGCGCTCTGTGACGGGGCAGGTGAAGAAGCCGAGCATTATTCCACATTAAAACTGGCTTGTAAGCGCAACTACCTATTCTGCGGATGACGTTTATGGTCAGTCACGGTGGTCGCAAAAGACATTGACACTCAAACTAATGACCATTAGTTTATCGGCTTCACACGAGGAGGACGCCATGTCTATCTACGAACCGATCGAATCCACTGACTCCCGCCGGCACTTACAGCTGCGCAGCCCGGTCACGCTGGAGCGCACCGGCGAGCTGGTCTGCGCCAATGCCGAAGATGTGGCCAGCGCCATTGCCAGGGCCAGGGCGGCGCAACCCGCCTGGGCCGCCACCAGCATGAAGGAACGCGCGGCTATCGTCGAACGCGCTCTGCAGATCGTACTCGCGCGGCAGGACGAGATTATCGACACCGTGGTCAAGGAAACGGGTAAAGCCCGCACCGACGCCATGAGTATGGAGGTGTTTTCAGTAGCCGACCAACTCTGCTACTACGCCAAGAATGCAGAGAAGTTTCTCAAGCCGCGCAAGCGCAAGGTACACGGCATTCTGGGGCTAATGAAACAACTGCGTATCCTGTACAAACCGCTGGGCGTCGTTGGCTTGATCACACCGTGGAACGGACCCTTCGTGCTGGTGATGAACCAGGCGACCCAGGCCTTGCTCGCCGGTAACACGATCGTGGCCAAGGGCTCCGAGGTCACCCCATTCTCCGCCAAACTGGCAGAAGATATTTACCGCGAGGCGGGACTGCCGGAGGGTGTGCTGCAAGTGCTGCTGGGCGACGGTGAAACGGGCGCCGCCATCGTGCGCGGCGGCGTGGACAAGATATCCTTTACCGGCTCGGTGGCGACCGGTCGCAAAGTCGCCGAGGCCTGCGCCAGCCAGCTGCTGCCCTGCACGCTGGAACTGGGCGGCAACGATGCGATGATTGTGTGCGCCGATGCCGATCTGGACCGGGCCGCTGACGGCGCCTGGATTGGCTCGTGCATGAACACCGGGCACTACTGCTGTGGCACGGAACGCATCTATGTGGTTAAGGACGTCTACGACGAGTTCCTGCGTCTGGTACTGGAAAAGGGCAAGGGCCTGCGCCAGGGGCCGCAGCACGGCTGGAACGAAGATATCGGTGCCGTATTCTGGGACCGGCAGATGGCCATTATCGAAGCCCATGTCGAAGATGCCCGCGCCAAGGGCGCGAACATCCTGATGGGCGGGCGTCGTAATCCCGACCTAGCGGGCCTGTATTACGAGCCCACCGTCATTACCGAAGTGGATAACCGTATGGATATCATGCTGCTGGAGACCTTTGGTCCCGTCCTGTGCATCCAGAAGGTGGGTAATGAAACTGAAGCATTGGCACTGGCCAACGACTCCGAGTTCGGACTCAACGGCAATGTGTGGACCAAGGATAAGGAAAAGGGCTATCGCCTCGCCGCAGCCATCGACACCGGCGCCTGCAGTGTCAATGATATGGCACTCAGCTACGGTATTCCCGCAGCACCCTTTGGTGGCAAGAAAAACTCAGGGCTGGGTCAGGTCAACGGCAAGAAGGGCATTCGCGGCTACTGCCATGAAATGCCCATCGTGATTGACCGCTTCGGCGGAAAAATGCAGAGTGGCTATCCCTACAGCGCCAAGAGCGCCGAGGGTATGAAGAAGCTGATGGATTTCCTCTGGGTGAAGACCCGCCTGGGTCGCTGGTTGAGCTAGGTACGGGGCCGGGCGTGGATGTAAGCCGGACAACTACCTGCCACGACCTGACCAATGACTACACCAGCACCAGGTTGTCCCGGTGGATGAGTTCCTCGTCCACCTGATAGCCGAGAATGGCCTCTATCTCCTGCGAGGGTGAACCCATGATGCGCCGGGTTTCATCGGCGCTATAGTTCACCAGACCGCGAGCTATCTCGCGACCTTCGGGATCACGGCAGGACACCATGTCGCCACGGGCAAAGTTTCCGCCAACAGCACGCACGCCCACCGGCAACAGACTGCGACCGGATTCACGCAACACGCGCACCGCGCCCTCATCCAACTCCACGCTCCCCGGTGTCTGCACCATCCCAGCCAGCCACTGCTTACGCGCATTCTGCGGCTGCTTGCCACTGCGCAGCCAAGTACCGACATTGGCACCGGCGACAATGCTGTTCAGGATGGACGCAACCCTGCCTGATGCAATCACCGTCTCGGTGCCGGAGCGGGCTGCCAGACGCGCCGCACGCAGTTTCGTCACCATGCCACCACGACCCAGGCTTCCCCCTTCGCCAGCCATCGCATCCAGGCTGAAGTCGCCTGCATCACACACTTCTACCAGCTCTGCAGCAGGATTGTGGCGGGGATCCTCCCGATACAGTCCCTGCTGGTCGGTTAGCAATACCAAAACGTCGGCATCGATCAGATTGGCCACCAGCGCGGCCAGGGTATCGTTGTCACCGAAGCGGATTTCTTCGGTAACCACTGTGTCATTTTCATTGACGATGGGAATCACACCAAGTTTCAGCAGGGTCTTGAGCGTACCGCGCGCATTGAGGTAGCGGTCCCGCGCGAGCACATCGTCATGCACCAGTAATATCTGGGCAGTGGCAATATTGTGGCGCTTGAACGCCGTCTCATAACTTTGTACCAATATCGACTGGCCTACCGCAGCGGCCGCCTGCAGCTCATGGATGAGGTGCGGGCGCGCGGTCCAGCCCAGACGGACAATGCCGGCCGCTACTGCACCACTGGAGACCAGTACCACCTCACAGCCGCTCTCACGCAGCTGTGCCAGCTGCTCCACCAGAGAAGAGATCACGCCCTCGTCCAGACCGCGGCCGTCATTGGTGAGCAGTGCACTGCCCACTTTCACGACCCAGCGTCGGGACTTGGCTATGTCAGTTCGTTCGGTCATTGGCTTGCCTAGAGTCGGTACTCGACTTCTACCTCGAAGTCGTCGTCATCAAAATCGTCATCGTCTTCGTCTGTGCCTTCCAACGCCACGCGGCGCAGTTCGGCGCGCAATTCATCAATGCGCTGGCGGGCTTCTAACTGCATGCGACTTTGCAGTTCCTGTTCCGCCGCAGCCAGATGTGGATCTGCCAACTCGCGGGCGCGACGCTCTTCCAGGTAACTCATCAGGTCGCCACATAAGGCGGCAGTGCCTTGCGCATTGATCGCTGCAATGGAATAGACAGGGCCATGCCAGTCCAGTGCCTGCAATACCGCGTCACGGCGTTCGGCAAAGGTCTCTGCATCCAGCAAGTCACTCTTATTAAGCACTAGCCAACGTTCGCGCTGCGCCAGCGTCGGGCTAAAGCGTTCCAGTTCGCGCACAATGGTCAGCGCCGCGTCGGCCGGTGTGACGTCGTCGTAAGGAGCCATATCCACCAGATGCAACAAAATGCGATTGCGGGTCAGGTGCTTGAGAAAGCGAATACCCAGACCAGCCCCATTCGAGGCGCCCTCGATCAGGCCAGGAATATCCGCCATGACGAAACTGCGATGGGCCTCTACGCTCACCACCCCAAGGTTAGGTACCAAGGTCGTAAAAGGGTAGTCAGCCACCTTGGGCTTGGCAGAAGATACCGCGCGAATCAGCGTCGACTTGCCAGCATTAGGCAGACCCAACAAGCCGACGTCCGCCAGCACCTTGAGTTCGAGTTTCAGGCTGCGGACTTCTCCTTCACTGCCGTGGGAGGTCTGCCTGGGTGCGCGATTGGTGCTGGATTTGAAGCGTGCATTGCCCAGGCCATGAAAGCCGGCCTGCGCCACCACCAGTCGTTGCCCGGCTACTGACAAATCGCCCAATACCTCTCCAATGTCCTCGTCGATAATTGTAGTACCCACAGGGACGCGCAGCACCAGATCCTCCGCACTCTTACCGGTACAGTTGCGGCTACGCCCCGATTCACCATCCCCAGCACGGTAATTACGCTTGAACCGATAATCCACCATGGTATTCAGGGATTCGTCGGCCTCGAAGATAACGCTACCCCCGTCACCGCCGTCACCGCCATCGGGACCGCCTTTTTCAATATACTTCTCACGCCGGAAGCTCATGCAGCCGTTGCCGCCCTTCCCGGCGTAAACACTGATACTCACCTCGTCTACAAATTTCATTTTTTTCTCAACCCGTTGTTGGGTACAGCGGAACTCTCGTCGATGACTGAGGGAGCGTGTGCATTATCGCATTTCAGGGACGTCGGCGGCCATGGACGGCCGTCGTCGAGCCTACACGGATGTACTTGTGGCGTGCCCTGGAATGCGATAATGCACACGCTCCCGCCTCAAAGCTCGATCTTAAAATCGTCCTGGATAAAAAAAAGCCCCGTCAATTGACGAGGCCTTGGATCGTTTGGCTGGTGCCGCCGACTCAGGCGCTCACCACCTGCACAAAGGTGCGACTCTTGGGGCCACGGCAAACAAATTCTACCTTACCATCAGCCTTGGCAAACAGTGTGTGATCCTTACCAAGACCCACATTGCTGCCCGGGTGAAAGCGTGTGCCACGCTGGCGTACGATAATATTGCCGGCCCTGACTGTCTCACCACCAAAACACTTAACGCCCAGACGTTTGCTGGCCGAATCACGACCGTTACGGGTACTACCACCAGCTTTCTTGTGTGCCATTGTCCAAGCCCTCCCTTAAGCCTTAATACCGGTTATTTTCACTTCGGTGAACCACTGGCGATGGCCAGTTTCTCTCCGGTAGTGCTTACGGCGGTTAAATTTAACAATTTTGACCTTTTTGTGACGGCCGTGGGCAAGCACTTCGGCGGTCACTATGCCACCTGCAACCAGCGGGGTGCCGATCTTGATCGTGTCACCACCCACCATCAGGACCCGGTCGAATTCGATCGTCTCGCCGGTGGCTACTTCGATTTTTTCGAGTTTGAGGGTTTCGCCCTCAATGACACGGTGTTGTTTACCACCGCTTTCAATTACTGCGTACATAACGTGCTCCGTTCAATTAGCCTGCTCGCATTTTAAATAAACCCTTGTAAATCAAGGGGGCAGAGCAAGGCACAAACAGTTGGGTTGACTCAAGAGGACTACGAATAGGCGCAGCACCGTCCAGAGGGCGACAATTTTACGCAAATCAGACAGCCGGAGCAAGGGCTAATTTTTTATAAAAACAAGGAGTTGCGACTGACCACGAGCGCGCCTCTTGGGCGTTGCTCAACTTGACAGGCCGGTGGGCACATCCTAGCATGCGCGGGCACTTTTCACTCCTCCATATCCTATGCATCAGATACGCGCCACCGTCGCTCGGGAATTCGAGCAGGTCAATCAGCTCATTGTCGAGCAACTGCATTCTAACGTGGAAATGGTGGAAAACGTCGGCCATTACATCGTTGACGCCGGCGGTAAACGGCTGCGCCCACTACTGGTGTTGCTTACCGCCACGGCGCTGGGGCGCTGCGATACTGCACACATCACCTTCGCTGCAATTATCGAGTTTATTCACACGGCTACCCTGCTGCATGACGATGTGGTCGATATCTCCGCGCTGCGGCGCGGGCGACCCACCGCCAATGCGGAGTTTGGCAACGCACCGTCGGTTCTGGTGGGCGATTTCCTGTACACGCGCGCTTTCCAATTGATGGTCCGATTGGGTGATATGGACATCCTTACCGATATGGCCGCGACCACCAATATCATCGCAGAAGGCGAAGTCCTGCAATTGACACGCGCCGGCAACGCCAGCACCAACGAAGCACAATACCTGGATGTCATCACGCGTAAAACAGCGATTCTGTTTGCGGCTGCATGCTACGGTGCGGCCACCCTTTCCGGTGAAAAGGAGGATACCCGAAACACCCTGCGCGAATTCGGTCTCAATCTGGGCATCGCGTTCCAGATGATTGACGATGTTCTGGATTACGACGGCAATCCGGCAACAATGGGCAAGAACCTCGGTGACGACCTTGCGGAGGGTAAAGTTACCCTGCCCCTCATACACACACTGCTCAGGGGCAGTGCTGCTGAACAGGCCCTCGTGCGCCGTGCCATCACCGAGAAAAACTCCGCGCAGATCGACCTTGTCATTGCCGCGGTCAAGCGCTGCGGCGCACTGGACTACACCCGTGAGCGCGCCGGGCACTACCACGACCTGGCGCTTCAAAACCTGATGCTGATACCGCCCAGCGATGCGCGCAGCGCTCTGGAACGCCTGACGGAGTTGTCGATCAATCGCGACTACTAACGTTGCATCCGGGGTGCTGCTACCCGAGCCGAGTCCTTTCGATTGCACCGGCAAACCGCTCTTTCTATACTCGACGCTCGGATACGTTCCCCGCAGGCCCTAATAATGACAACACGCACCCTTCTATGCGACCTTCCCGCTTATGCTGAACTTCAGGCGCATGCGGTAACGCTAAAATCCGCGTCTATGGACCAGCTGTTCGACGCACAGCGTGACCGTGCAGAAGCGTTCACGCTGACCACTGCCGGCCTGTGTCTGGATTACTCCAAACACCTGTTGCATCAGGGCGCCCTGAATTGCCTGCTAACGCTGGCCGAGCAGGCGTGCGTGCGTGAGGGAATCGCGGACCTGTTCAGCGGCGAGCACGTCAATAGCAGCGAGGATCGACCTGCTCTACATACTCTGTTGCGCGCCTCCAGCGGCGGTTCCCAATTGGACAAGTTTCGCCAGGTGGTAGCTGCGCGCGAACGCATGAAAGTCCTGGCGCAACGACTCTACCTCGGCGAGCACACCGGCTTTACAGGCGCGGTAATCACTGATGTCGTTAACATCGGTATCGGTGGTTCTGATCTGGGACCGCGCCTGGTAACGGCGGCACTGAAGCCCTTCCACGGCAAGGTCCGCTGTCACTATGTCGCCAACGTGGACCCGGCGGATCTACACGGTACATTGGCGGATCTGAATCCGGCCACTACTGTGTTTATTCTCTGTTCCAAATCCTTTCGCACGGAGGAAACCCTCGCCAATGGCCTGGCCGCACGTACGTGGATGCTCAATGCGGGCACACCGGTACAGGACCTGCATAAGCATTTTCTTGCCGTAACCACCAATCTTCAGGCCGCCCAAGACTTCGGCATTCCCGGCGACAATTGCCTGCCAATGTGGGACTGGGTGGGTGGCCGCTACTCGGTCTGGTCTGCGGTAGGCCTCAGTTGTGCCATTGCTGTTGGCTGGGACAGATTCGCCCAATTCCTGGCGGGGGCCGCAGCAATGGACCAGCATTTTCGCAGCAGCGAACCGCGCGCCAATATGCCGCTGCTGATGAGTTTGCTGGAACTTTGGTACTGTAATTTCCTGGGTGCGAGCACCCATGTTGTGCTGCCCTACGATCATAGTTTGCAGTACTTACCTGACTTTCTGCAGCAACTGACCATGGAGAGTAATGGTAAGCGGGTCAGCAGCGACGGACAATCGCTGGATTACGTCACAGCGCCGGTGCTATGGGGTTCGGCCGGCACCATGGGTCAGCATTCCTTTCACCAGTTGCTGCACCAGGGTCAGCTACTGTGCCCCGTGGACTTTATACTACCCCTGAATAGCCACACCGATAGCGCACAGCAGCACCGGATTCTGGTGGCCAATTGTTTGGCACAGAGCCGCACCCTGATGGTCGGTCGCTCGCTTGCAGAGGCTACGGCTACCTTGCTACACCGCGGGCTCAGCCAGCATGAGGCAGCCCAGCTGGCCCCCCATCTGGCCATGCCCGGCAATCGACCCAGCAGTGTCATCACCATGCAATCACTCAACCCCGCTACTCTGGGAGCGTTGTTGGCCCTTTACGAACACCGCACTTTTTGCAGTGGGCAACTGTGGCGGATAAATTCCTTTGATCAATGGGGAGTGGAGCTGGGCAAGGAAATCAGCACGGACATTCTGCGACGCCTGACGGGCACCGGCCATAGCGGCCCGATGGACCCCGCGACCGAACGCCTGATACAGGCCTGGGAAGCAGCACAATGCTGAGGTGATGACCGCTGCCCGCGGCCACAAGGAATCAAGCGTCGATCAAGGCTAGCAGTTCCATCGTTTTGGCGTTCATCAGCGCCACATCGCCACGGCTTTCCACATTGAGTCGTACGACCGGCTCTGTATTGGACATACGTAGATTGAAGCGCCAGTCCCCCATGGACATGCTCAAGCCATCAACGTGATCGATCTCCTGGGCGTGCTTGGCATACACATTTTCTATCTTTGAGAGCACTGCGGCAGGGTTTGCGATAGTGCGATTGATCTCGCCGCTGCACGGATAGGCCGCCATGCGCTCAGCTACCAGCGCGGAAAGTGGTTGACCTCCGCTGCACATCAAACCCGTCACCAGTAACCAGGGAATCATGCCACTGTCGCAATAGGCAAAATCCCGGAAGTAGTGGTGAGCACTCATTTCACCACCGTACACCGCATTTTCCAGCCGCATACGCTCCTTGATAAAAGCGTGTCCGGTCTTGCTCTGCACCGCCTCACCGCCGAGCGCCTGCACAATATCGATTGTGTTCCAGGTGAGACGCGGATCATGCACGATGCGCGCCGGACCCTGCTGCCGTAAAAATGCCGCCGCCAACAGGCCGACCACATAATAACCTTCGATGAATTGGGCATGCTCATCGAAGAAAAAACAACGATCAAAATCCCCGTCCCAGCCCAGCCCGAGATCGGCACCGTGCTCGCGCATTGCCGCAATTACCGCCGTGCGATTCTCTGTCAACAGCGGGTTGGGCACTCCGTTGGGGAAATTGCCGTCGGGCTCATGATGCAGTTTTATAAACTCAAAGGGCAGATGCGGCTCCAACAAATCCACTACTCGACCGGCGCCACCATTACCAGCATCCACCACAATCTTAAGCGGCTTCAGGCTGGGAATATCCACATAGGAGAGCAAATGCTGTACATACGCCGCAGAGGTATCGAGCGGGTACAGTTTTCCCGGCAGCGGTGCAGCGGTGAATTCATTGCGCTCTGCTGACGCCTTGATATCAAAGAGACCCGTGTCGCCAGAGATCGGGCGCGACTCCTCGCGCACAAACTTCATGCCGTTGTAATCCTTCGGATTGTGACTGGCCGTGATCGCAATACCACCGTCCATACCTGCGTGCGAGGTAGCGAAGTAGATTTCCTCAGTGCCGCACAAGCCGATATCGTATACGTCCACGCCCTGGTCCAGCAGGCCATTCGTTACCGCCGCCTTGATGGCTTCGCTGCTCAGGCGTATATCATGCCCCACCACCACCTGCCGCGGTTTGACCACATCGGCGTAGGCGCGACCGATGCGGCGGGCGATCTCTTCATTGAGCTGGTCTGGTACCCGTCCGCGAACGTCGTAGGCCTTGAAACAGGTAATTTCTTGCACAGGGACCTCGCTCAGCTCTTCAGATAATAGTGTTCGTAGACAAAATTCGTAGCATCCACAAAACCTGGGACACTGCCGCAATCGAAGCGACGGCCTTTAAATTTGTAGGCCATGACACAGCCATTTCGAGCCTGGGTTTGCAGTGCATCGGTAAGCTGTATTTCACCATTGGCACCAGGCCCCGTTTCACGCAAGATATCGAAGATGTCGGGCGTCAGGATATAGCGCCCGATAATCGCCAGGTTTGACGGCGCGTCCTTGGGCTCAGGTTTTTCCACCATCGTCTCAACACGATAGATACCGTCTCTAAGGCTCTCGCCGCCGATCACCCCATATTTGTGGGTTTCATCCTCCGGCACTTCCTGAATGGCCACGATGGAACAGCGAAACTGCTTGTACAGCTCTACCATCTGGGCCAGCACCCCCGGCCCGTTATTGAAGCATAAATCGTCCGAAAGCAGCACGCCAAACGGCTCGTTTCCAATCAGCGCCTCGCCGGTGAGAATCGCGTGTCCGAGACCCTTCATTTCGCGCTGGCGCACCATGGTGAAAATGCCCTTGTCCAGAACGCTGCGGATGCTGGTGAGGTAGGCTTCCTTACCCGTGCCGGAAATCTGGTGTTCCAGCTCGTAGCTGATATCGAAGTGATCGGCAATCGCACGCTTGCCGCGCCCGGTGACCATCGCGCAGGTTGTCATGCCCGCCTCGATGGCCTCCTCCACACCGTATTGCACCAGCGGTTTATTAACGACGGGCAGCATTTCCTTGGGCATACTTTTAGTGGCAGGAAGAAAGCGCGTGCCATAACCTGCCACGGGAAACAAGCATTTTGTAATCACAGTAATAAGTCTCCAGGTTGCGTCGGCCTCATTTACTGCGACCGTATACGTCTTCAAAGCGCACAATATCGTCCTCGCCCAAATAGGCTCCCGATTGCACTTCAATTATTTCCAGCGGTATATGCCCGGGGTTCGTCAGACGATGCTTATGGCCCAGCGGGATGTAAGTGGATTCATCCTCTCCTAGCATAAACACTTTGTCTTCACAGGTCACCTCGGCGGTACCTTTGACGATAATCCAGTGCTCCGCTCTGTGGTGATGCATTTGCAAAGACAACCTCTGTCCAGGGTTGACCACAATGCGCTTCACCTGGAATCGTTCGGAGGTCACCAGCGATTCATAGGAGCCCCAGGGACGGTATACGCGGCGGTGCAGTGAGGCTTCCGTGCGCTGCTGTTTCTTGAGCGTATTGACGATCCGTTTTACATCCTGGACCTTGTTCCGGTCGGCCACGAGTATCGCATCGGCGGTTTCGACTACAACGAGGTTGTCCACACCGATTGCAGCCACCAGACGCGAATCACTGCGAAAATAGCTGCCACGGCAGTCATCCACAATGACATCTCCACGGCATACGTTACCGTCGAGGTCGCGCTCAGCAACCTCCCACAATGCTGACCAGGCGCCCACATCACTCCAGCCGCAGTCGAGCGAGATCACGCCGCCGGCGTCCGTTTTTTCCATGACGGCGTAGTCAATACTGTCACTCGGGCACCGCTTGAATGCCTCGACGTCAGGGCGCACAAAAAACATATCGGTCGTCGCTGCTTGCATCGCCTGCTCACAGCAGGACAATATTTGCGGTGCAAGTTTACCCAACTCCTGCAAATAGCTGCTTGCCCGCATCAGGAACATCCCGCTATTCCACAAATAACTGCCACTCTCCAGATAGCTTCTGGCAGTAGCCGCATCAGGCTTTTCAACAAAGCACTCCAGGTCATACAGATCATCAGCCAAGACCGCACCGCACTTGATATAGCCGTAGCCCGTCTCGGGGGCAGTAGGCACCACGCCAAAAGTCATCAGACGACCGGCGCGGGCGAGTGGCAGGGCTTTGCCCACCGCAGCAACGAAAGCATCGACATCCGCGATTAGATGATCTGCCGGCAGCACCAGCAGAATGGACTCCGGGTCAGTGCCAATAGCCTGTAGCGCCGCCAACGCCACCGCCGGCGCCGTATTGCGCCCCTGCGGTTCGAGAATCAACGCGCTGGCCGACAAATCCAGTTGCCGCAATTGCTCCGCTACCATGAAGCGGTGTTCTTCATTGCACACCACCAGCGGCGCGGCGGCGGCGAGTCCAACAGTGCGCTGCAGCGTTGCCTGTAGCATTGTCATGTCTGAGGCCAAAGGCAAAAACTGTTTGGGGTGCGCCTCCCGTGACACCGGCCACAGGCGGCTACCGACACCACCGGAAAGAAGTACGGGTGTTAACATTTTGATCCCCTGTAGCCGTGCGTACTCGTTTGATTTATTAGTCGTCTGAGCTGCCGCGAATTGGAAGCATAGCGCCTGTCCATGTTATCCGAAGGCACTATTTTTGGCCAGCAAACCACTGGACTTGTGACTCCCAGCAATTAAAATGGTCACGCTTCCTGTCCGCTCACATTTTCGGGTGGGACGCTAATGCCGTTTCGTGGCGAGTGACGCATAGCGCGGAACACGCAGCACCCGGATTCTGGCCATACTGGATACTCTATGATCGGCAAAAATACGTACAGCAAAGATGAATTGATCGCTTGCGGTAACGGTGACCTTTTTGGTCCAGGAAACGCCCAGCTACCCACTGACAATATGCTGATGGTTGATCGCATTGTGCATATCAGTTCGCAAGGGGGTGGCTTTGGCAAAGGCGAAATTATTGCCGAGTTGGATATCCATCCGGACCTATGGTTTTTCCAGTGTCATTTCCCAGGAGACCCCGTCATGCCTGGTTGCCTGGGCCTGGATGCCATGTGGCAACTGATGGGGTTTTTTCTGGGGTGGCGCGGCAACCCGGGCCGCGGACGGGCATTGGGTTGCGCAGAGGTCAAGTTCAGCGGCCAGATACTGCCCAGTGCCAGCAAAGTCATCTATAACATCAATGTCAAACGCGTGATCGAGCGCAAATTGATCATGGGTATTGCCGACGGCAGTCTCTCGGTCGACGGCACAGAGATATATAACGCAAAAGAGTTACGGGTTGGTCTCTTCAAATCTACGGAGTCGTTTTAGGCTTATGGGTAAACGAGTAGTCATCACAGGACTGGGCATCGTCTCTTGCCTGGGGAACGATGCCGATACGGTATCGACGTCTCTTTTTGAGGGCCACTCCGGCATCAGCCTGAACCAGGAACAGATTGACGTCGGAATGCGTTCTCATGTTTCCGGCGTCCCGGACATCGACATCGAGGCACACATCGAGCGCAAGCAGTTGCGCTTTATGGGCAATGCCGCCGCGTACGCCTACATCGCAATGCAGCGGGCGATCGATGACGCGGGACTGCAACCCGCCGAGGTCTCCAACGAGCGCACGGGCATCATTGCGGGTTCGGGCGGGGCGTCTTCTTCCAGCCAGACCGAAGCTGCAGACATCCTGCGCGAACGCGGTCTGCGTCGGGTCGGACCCTATCGCGTCACCCAAACCATGGGCAGTACGGTATCTGCCTGTCTGGCCACACCCTTCAAAATCAAGGGGGTCAACTATTCGATTTCTTCGGCCTGCTCCACCAGTGCGCACTGTATTGGCAATGCCATGGAGCAGATCCAGCTGGGCAAACAGGATCTGGTGTTTGCCGGCGGCGGCGAGGAGTTGCACTGGACTCTGAGCTGCCTCTTTGATGCCATGGGAGCCCTGTCCACAAAATATAATGATACACCGCAGCGCGCCTCCCGCGCCTACGACGTCAACCGTGATGGCTTTGTCATCGCCGGTGGCGGCGGGATGCTGGTGGTGGAGGAGCTGGAACATGCCAGGGCCAGAGGCGCAAAAATCTACGCGGAGTTGGTGGGCTACGGGGCTACGTCGGATGGTTACGATATGGTTGCACCCTCGGGCGAGGGCGCAGTGCGCTGCATGCAACAGGCACTGGCCACGGTGGTCGGGCCGGTGGACTATATCAATGCGCACGGCACCAGCACACCAGTAGGGGATATCCAGGAATTGAAAGCCGTGCGAGCGGTGTATAAAGACCAGGTCAGCATCCCGGTAATCGGCTCCACCAAATCACTGTCGGGCCACTCTCTGGGCGCTGCCGGCGTGCAGGAAGCTATCTACTCCCTACTTATGCAGCAGCGGGGCTTTATCGCTGCATCGGCCAATATCGAGGAACTGGACCCGGAAGCACAAGGGTTACCCATAGCAATTGCACGCCATGACAATGTCGACTTGCAGCGCGTGATGTCCAACAGCTTTGGCTTTGGCGGGACCAATGCTTCCTTGGTGTTCCAGAAATATTCGCAATAGGAATTGATTTTCCGCGTAAGTCAGGCCCGCGCGGCAGCGTTATCACGCGAAAGAGTCGAGCAATATCACGTCTACACTAGCGCCGCGCAACACCGTTGATCCTGCTGGAACTATTGCCAGCGCATTACTGTGACTCACGGAACTAAGTACGCCGGAGCTCTGGTTTTTAAATTTCACAGCCTGTAGCCCCTGCTCCGTGTTCTCCAGCCTAACCCGCAAGTACTCCTGTCGTCGTCCTGGAGTAGCGACAGTGAAGGCAGCCCGTGCCTGCAGGCGCGGAGCATCAGGCTCGGTAACGCCCTGCATGCGCAGCAGGAACGGCCGGGCAATCAAGCAGAAGGTCACAAATACGGATGTCGGATTGCCGGGCAAGCCAATAAACGGGGTGCTGCCTATGCTGCCGAACGCCAGGGGTTTGCCCGGCTTTATTGCGAGCTTCCACAGATCCAGTCGACCCAGGCGCTCTACCTGATGCTTAACATGATCCTCTTCGCCAACGGAGACGCCGCCAGTGGTGATAACACAATCGGCGCACCCCGCAGCAGCGAGTAGCGCCTGCGCAGTCGCGTGCGGATTGTCCGCAACAATGCCGCAATCAACAAATTCAATATTGATCGAGCGCAGCAACCCCGCCAGGGTGTAACGGTTGGAATTGTAGATTGCTCCCGCAGGCAAATCGCCACTGCCGGGCTCAACCAATTCGTCGCCGGTCGATAGTACCGCCACTCGCAACGGCCGGTAGACCTGCACCGACGCACAACCCATGGAGGCCAACAAACCCAGATCCTGTGGGCGCAGCACGCGGCCGCGGGGTAACACCGTTTCACCGGCCCCGATATCCTGCCCCCGTGATCGGATGTTTTGCCCGGCAGTGACAGGCGCCAACACCGTCAGCACACCCGCAACTTCCGTGCAGTCCTCCTGCATGACCACGGCATCGGCACCGGCAGGAATCGCCGCTCCAGTGAAAATTCGGGCAGCGCTTCCTGCGGTCAAAGCAGGACCAACGGTACCCGCCGGGATGCGCTGACTGACCGGTAGTGCGCCCCCGACCTCGCTGGCGCGCAGGGCGTAGCCGTCCATGGCACTGTTGTCGGCCGGTGGCACATCAATAAGGGATATGACGTCCGCTGCCAGCACATGACCCAGGGCATCCAACAGTGTCAGCTCCGTACACTCGTTAATCGGGTGCGCAGCGCCGAGTACTCGCGCCAGTGCCTCTGTCACTGGCAGCATAGGGCTCAATGGTCCAATTCCCGCACACTGAGCACCCCCACGAAATTACAGGGGCGATGACGGCTGTCCAACTGCTCGCGAATAAGGCCTTTCCAGGCCGTCTTGCAAGCCCCGGTAGAGCCAGGCATACAGAAAATGACGGTGTCATTGGCAAAGCCTGCCAACGCGCGCGACTGCAGTGTGGATGAGCCAATTTCCGCATAGGATAGAGCGCGGAAAACCTCGCCAAAACCATCGATTTCCTTGTCGAAAAGTGGCCGCACAGCTTCCGGCGTGGAGTCCCGCCCGGAAAACCCTGTGCCGCCGGTGATCAGTACTGCATTGATGTCTGCATCCGCAATCCAGGAGGAGAGAACTGCGCGTATCTGGTAAATGTCATCTCGAACAATTGCCCGACCGCGCGTGTGATGCCCGATCTCCTCCAGCGCCTGCGCGAGATAGTCTCCGGACGTATCGTTTTCCCGGCTGCGGGTATCCGATACCGTCAATACCGCGACAGACAATCGCTGCAAGCTGCCATCGGTCGCTTTACCCATGAACATTCCCCCTACTGCTGTTCGTAATAGTGTTTTACCAGATCGCCAATCGCGCTGCGCCAGGGCACCTGCCGTATCGCGAAGGTATTTCGTATCTTGCTGCAGTTCAGTGTGCGGCTCAATGGCCTCATCCCCTCGGGCTCACGCTCGAGTTGTACTGCAAAGGAACTGAAGTCAAAAAACTGCGAAGCAGATGCCAGCAGTGCCTCGGCAAATTCGTAATAGGTGGCAGTATCTGAACTGCCATAATGATAAATTCCCCATGGCTCCAGACCCGTACCGAGCTGGTCCAACAATGCCAGAATCACCCTGGCTCCATCGTCGGCGGCCACGGGGCAGCCGCGCAGGTTGTTGTCCAGAATCAGGCTGTCGCCCTCGCGCAATGGCCCCAGAATTTGGGTGATGAGATTGGTACCGTCATAGGAAAAGATGGGGCCAAGGCGCAGAATCAGGTGGCGCGCACAGGCATCACCTACCAAATGCTCGGCGCGCGCCAGCAACTGACCCACGGCTTCTTCGTTATCCGGCGAATCGAGCTCAACGTAGGGGCGATCAAACTGGCCGGAGAACACGCGTGAACTGGAAACATAAAGATAAGCGCTTTGTGTCCTTTGGCAGCCCTTGGCCACCCAGTGACAGCGTTGCAAATCCAGTTCCTGAATCTGCAGTCCACCGTCTCCGGCAGCCTCAATACGGACATCCACCACGATATCACTTTTGGCACGTACGATACTTTTTTTCGCCTGTCGCTCACTCTTCCAACGACACGCAGCGCGGCTCATAGGCACCATTTCGTGACGCCCCAGCAAGGCTTGCCGCTGGAGTAGCGCCATGCCTAGCGGAGTATCGGATCCCAGTATGAGTACACGCACCGTTGTTGTTTCACCTACCGAATCCTACTGACCACGCATTTGACGCAACTCCCCTAAAAAGGGATATCGTCATCGAAGCTTCCATAATCACCCGCCGGAGGAGCCCCGCTGTCTGCCGCTTGCTTAACCGGGGCGGATCGGGGAGCACGTGGAGCAAAGTCTCCGGACTCCTGAAAATCTCCGCCCTGACCGGCACCGCGAGTATCCAGCATTTGCATCTCATTGCCCACGATCTCGGTGGTATAACGATCCTGACCTTCCTTATCCTGCCATTTCCGCGTACGCAGACTGCCCTCAACGTATACCTTGGATCCCTTGCGCAAATACTCACCGGCGATTTCAGCGAGGCGATTGAAAAAGACGACCCGGTGCCACTCAGTCCGCTCCTGTGGTTGCCCGGTTTGCTTGTCCTTCCATGCCTCAGACGTCGCAATCGACACGTTTGTAATTGCTGCACCGCCCTGGGTATACCGGATTTCCGGATCATTGCCCAAGTTACCTACCAGGATGACTTTGTTCACGCCCCGTGCGGCCATAAAATTTCCTCATTTCCTTCAAAAAAACGAAACTGGATTGGAACTCGACTATAGCAATCCCGTCCTTCAATTGCGACAGCCACCCTGTGCAAAACCCATCAATTTAGCAGGTCGCAGTGTTCAATCTAGCCCCAGCACGGTTACGCAGTCTGCTGCTTAGGCGCCCGTAACACCAACAACCACCAGACAGCGGCCAGCGCCAGGCACACGCTGCTGAGCGTACCTGCGCCCAAGTGCTCCAGTAGCCACCCACCGCCCGCTCCGCCAGCAAATGCACCCATAAATTGGCAGGTAGAGTAAACGCCCATCGCAGTCCCTTTCCTGCCCGCGGATACCGTTTTGCTTAGCAGCGAGGGGAGTGTCGCCTCGAGATAATTAAAACCCACAAAAAACACGCAGAGACCCGCATATATCAGCAGGCTGACCGCTGCGTATTCCAGCGTAGCAATCGCCACGCACACCAGTGCAATGGCAAGCAGGAACATCTGGCGCAGCCGTCCGCCTCGCTCCGCCAGAATCATCAAGGGCACCATACCGGCCAATGAAAGCAATAACACCGGCAGATACACCCTCCAGTGTTGTTCCCGGCTTATGCCCAGGGATATCTCAATAATACCGGGCACCACCAGAAAGAAGGCCACCAGAATAAAGTGCAGAACGAACACACCGAAGTTCAGCCGCGCCAGCGCTGTATCCTTGAGCCCACGCCGCATTAACCCCAGGCTGATGCCGACCTCGGTAGGAGCCAAGAGCGCAACCGGCGGGGATGGCGGCACCAGCAAAAGAAGGATCACAATACCCGAGCCCGCGAGCGCCGCGGTAAACCAGAATACCGTCGGTAGACCCCCAAACGTTGCCACCACAGGCCCTAGAACCAGCGCCACAGCAAAGGACAGGCCGATGCTCATACCCACTACCGCCATGGCCTTCGTGCGCTGCTCTTCACGCGTCAGATCCGCTACCAGTGCCATCAGGGTACTGGAGATAGCGCCAGCACCCTGCAGCGTACGGCCCACTATTATGCCCATGATGCTGTCTGCCATGCCTGCCGCAGCGCTGCCCAGGGCAAACACGACCAGTCCGGCAATGATGACAGGCTTGCGACCCACTTTGTCTGACAGCCAGCCGAGCGGGATCTGTAGTACGGCATTGGCCAGACCATACATACCCAACGCCAGGCCGATCCGGGACGGGGTTGCACCCGGTAAATCCTCTGTATACAGCGCCAGTAGCGGCAAAACCATGAATAGGCCAAGCATGCGAAAACAGTACAGCAACGCGAGCGAGCCTACCGTGCGCCGCTCCTGTGTCGTCATGGGAGTAGCAGTAATCACTTGGGTGGAGTCATCAGGAGTTAGTCAAAAAAGCAGCCGCGCATGGTACCAGTTTGGAGCGCTGCAGGACATGCAAACGCCGCCATCGGGTAAAATATCAGCAGGTGTTTTTGCCACACAAGCTACTGTGGGCATATACTGTTTGGTTTCAATTTCCCGGCAGTATCAGAGGTTTTATGGACACCATACAAGTACGCGGGGCTCGCACCCACAACCTCAAAAACATTGATCTGGACATACCGCGGGACAAGCTGGTGGTCATCACCGGCCTGTCGGGCTCTGGCAAATCCTCCCTGGCTTTTGACACACTCTACGCCGAGGGGCAGCGTCGCTACGTGGAATCTCTGTCGACTTACGCGCGCCAGTTTCTTTCCATCATGGAAAAGCCGGATATGGATCATATCGAGGGTCTGTCACCGGCGATTTCCATCGAGCAGAAATCAACCTCGCATAACCCTCGCTCCACCGTCGGCACGATCACAGAGATCTACGACTACCTGCGCCTGTTTTACGCCCGGGTCGGCGAACCACGTTGCCCAGATCACGGGCTTAACTTGCAGGCCCAAACGGTAAGCCAAATGGTGGACACCGTGCTGACCTTGCCTGAAGAAACCAAGCTCATGTTGCTGGCACCCGTGGTGCGCGATCGCAAAGGCGAGCATCTGCATGTACTTGAGGAACTGCGGGCCGGCGGCTTCGTCCGCGCCCGTATTGACGGTATCGTTATCGACCTGGACGATGCCCCGTCCCTTGATAAGAAAAAGAAGCATCGTATCGAGGTGGTCGTAGACCGCTTCAAGGTACGCCAGGATCTGGGAATTCGCCTGGCTGAGTCATTTGAGACCGCGCTGGGCCTGACCGACGGTCTGGCATCAATCAGTTACATGGACAGCAATGCCAAGGACATCAGCTTTTCCGCACGCTTCGCCTGCCCGGAGTGCGGCCATAGCATTGATGAACTGGAGCCGCGGCTATTTTCATTCAATAATCCCGCAGGTGCTTGCAGTGGCTGCGATGGCTTGGGTGTGAAGCAGTATTTCGATGAAGATCGCCTGGTGCTATTTCCTGAGGCGAGCCTGGCGGAAGGTGCGATTCGCGGCTGGGACAGGCGCAATGTGTACTACTACCACATGCTGAAGTCACTGTCGGAACACTACGACTTTAATATCGATACACCCTTCGCACAGTTGAGTAGAAAGCATCGACAAATCGTCCTCCACGGCAGTGGCAAGCAGGAAATCGCATTCTCCTACATCAACGACCGCGGCGATGTCTTCAAACGCACACACACCTTTGAAGGTATCTTGCCCAATATGGAACGCCGCTATCGGGACACAGAGTCGCAATCCGTGAGGGAAGAACTGTCCAAATTTTTGGCGACCCAGCCCTGCCCCGATTGCGAGGGTACGAGGCTGCGCCGCGATGCACGCCATGTGTTTGTGGACGACTATGACCTTCCCAGCATATCGTCCATGCCGGTGGGTGAGGCGGAAATTTACTTTGGCCAATTGCAGCTTGAGGGTCGTCGGGGAGAAATCGCCGACAAAATTTTGAAGGAGCTGCGCGCGCGCTACCGTTTTCTGGTCGATGTTGGATTGAACTATCTCACCTTAAGCCGCAGTGCTGAGACACTGTCGGGCGGCGAGGCACAACGCATCCGTCTGGCATCACAGATTGGTGCAGGACTCGTGGGGGTCATGTACATTCTTGACGAGCCATCCATTGGCCTGCACCAACGCGACAATGAACGGCTGCTGGCCACTCTCACTCATCTGCGGGATATGGGCAACACTGTGCTGGTGGTCGAGCATGACGAGGAAGCGATACGCAGTGCAGATCATATTATTGATATCGGACCGGGCGCCGGGATTCACGGGGGCCAGGTCGTGGTTTCAGGTAGCCTGCAGGATGTTCTCAATTGCGAGCGCTCGCTGACGGGCGCCTATCTCTCGGGGGCGAGGGAAATCAGCATACCCCAGCAGCGCACGCCGCGCGATGCGCAGCATTTGCTCGTTCTGAAGGGGGCAACGGGCAACAATCTGCAATCGGTAACGTTGGAAATCCCGCTGGGGTTACTGACGTGTATCACCGGAGTCTCCGGCTCAGGCAAATCATCCCTGATCAATAGTACGCTCTATCCAATCGCCGCAACGGAACTCAATGGTGCCACCACTCTGACACCCGCACCCTTTGAGTCGATAACGGGAATGGAACAGATCGACAAGTGTATAGATATAGATCAGAGTCCCATTGGCCGCACGCCCCGGTCCAATCCGGCGACCTACACCGGCATCTTTACTCCGGTACGTGAACTATTCGCTGGAACGCAGGAAGCGCGTTCCAGAGGCTACAAGCCGGGAAGATTCAGCTTCAATGTCAAGGGCGGTCGTTGCGAGGCCTGCCAGGGTGACGGTGTGACCAAAGTGGAAATGCACTTCCTCCCGGATATCTACGTACCCTGTGATATCTGCAAGGGCAAGCGCTACAACCGCGAGACCCTTGAGGTCCGCTACAAGGGCAAGAACATACACGAGACGCTGGAAATGACGGTCGAGGACGCACTGACGTTCTTTGAACCCGTCCCCGCTATCGCCCGCAAGCTGCAGACCTTAATGGATGTCGGTCTCTCCTACATCCGCCTCGGTCAGGCCGCCACCACACTATCCGGCGGTGAGGCGCAACGAGTCAAGCTGTCCCGAGAACTGTCCAAACGAGATACCGGCAAGACCCTGTATATTCTCGACGAACCTACAACAGGGTTGCACTTCGAGGATATCAAGCAATTGCTCGAAGTCCTGCACCGTCTGCGCGATCACGGGAACACGGTGGTCATCATCGAGCACAATCTTGATGTTATCAAAACGGCGGACTGGATCGTGGACTTAGGTCCCGAGGGCGGGAGTGGCGGCGGCAGGATTATTGCTACTGGTACTCCAGAAGAAGTCGCCAGAACCAAAGGCTCTTTTACCGGCCAGTTTCTGGGGCAAGTGCTGAAAAGGCGCAATCGGCGCAAGGCTGCCTGACTAGGGAAACAGCTAGTGGGGGATATCCGTAACTTCCAGAAGAATAGATTTCATGGGTATACCGACCAGGCCGTGCACAATCGAACTCGACTGCACCCTGAACACCAAAACATCATACTTCCAGTTGATCATATGGAAGCTGTCCTGCGTGCCATTGGATATACTTACATCTACACTGTAATCACCGACTGGCAATATTGGCATGGTGAATTCAAAGCTCGCGACACACATCTTACCGGCGGGAACCGCCACCGGTGATTCGCGATACGTCAGGAAGGTATTATCTCCAAACACTGCCTGCCCCAAACGATTTTTAATAAAGAAGCCCACTATGGGTCTATCCAGATCGATAGCACTAACGCAGTGAATCCGCAATGAGATGCTTTCGCCACCCACCATCCAACTCAGCTTTTTTCCCTCCTCCAGAAATTCGACGTCAACAATATCAGCCTGCCCGTCGGTAAAATCCGCAGCGTTTTCAACAAATGCAAACAGTTCGATATCATTTCTCAAATTACTGTTATTTATAAATTCATGGCGCTGATCCCTGTACTCGCTCGGGGTACTGGGACTGCGTGATCCTGCGATTGCGTTCTTGCTGGGTTTGGCAATAACATCAGTGTTGTACAAACCCTCCAGATAAAGACTAACCACCTCTTTCGCTGCACCTATAGCTTGCACTACCCCTCGCTCGAGCCAGATGGCTCGATCACAGAGTCCGACGACGGAATTTGTATCATGGGAAACAAAAAGCAATGTGCCATTCTCACAGAAGCGCCTCAGGAAGCGCATACACTTCTGCACGAAATAGGCGTCGCCAACGGCTAGTGCTTCATCGATGACTAGAATATCGGCATCAACGTGCGCAATGACGGCAAACGCGAGCCGGACAACCATGCCGCTAGAATACGTTTTAACGGGCTGGTCCAGGAACTCGCCGATATCCGCGAACTCGACTATGCTCTTGAATCGCTCAGCGATAGCCTGCTCATCAAGACCCAGGATGGAAGCATAGAGGGTGACGTTCTCGCGCCCAGTGAACTCGGGATTGAAACCTGCGCCCAACTCCAGCAGCGCTGCAACCTTACCATTGACGGACACATCTCCTGAACTCTGCAAAAGCGTGCCGCAGATAATCTGCAAAAGTGTCGATTTACCCGACCCATTCCTGCCGATAATCCCGACCGTTTCTCCCTTTTCGATTGCAAAACTGACATCCTTCAGCGCCTGGAACTCACTGAAGTACTGCTTTCGGCCGCGTGCCAGCATTTGTAAAAAGCGATCCTGGGGCCGCTCATACACCTGATAAGCCTTACTGAGCGAATTCGCATTAATGACTACTTCAGATGACATCGGCAAAACCACTTCTGGTTTTTTGAAACCAGGCAAAACCTAACCAGGCAACCCCTATACTCACGACATAATACACGCCGAGTTCAATCGCAGAGGGCAGCCGCCCGAAAAGCAGAAGTTCGCGGCTGGATTCTATGATAAATGTGAGCGGATTGAGATAAAACGCCCACCGATAGGCTTCGGGAATGGAAGATAGCGGGTAAAACACCGGTGACAAAAACAGCAGCACGGTACTGATAAACCCTGACACCTGAGACAGATCACGGAAATAGACACCCGAAGCGGAGAAAAACCATGAGAGACCGAGCGTAAGAATCATCAGGGGCAGATAAACTATTGGAACAAGTAGCGCCGTAAATGGAATATGTCCCGTCAGCAACAGCTGCGCACCTATCAATACGAGCAAACTAATTCCCGCGTGGAAAGTAGCAGATCCAATAGAGACCCACGACAATACTTCCAGGGGAAACACGACTCGTTTAACAAAATTGGCGTTGCCCGTGACTAAAATAGGGCTGCGAATAAAACACTCGGAAAAAAGCGCGTGCACGATCATCCCGGCAAAAATCATGATCGCAAAACCGCCATCATCCACGATTGTGACCTGCGCTTCTCCCCAGCGAGCTTTGAAAACGACGGTAAATACGAAGGTGTAGACTAGGAGAAGTAATACGGGATTAACGAATGACCAGGCCAGGCCAATAATGGAGCCGCGATAGCGGGCTGCCACCTCGCGCTTTGCCATTCGGGCAATGAGGGTACGGTTGTGGGAAAAGGACCTAACCAAACTCCAGAATGAGCCGTCGAAGTGGTTCATTGCTTCGCCAGACTTACCCAGCTTGGCGAAAAGAGCGTTTGCTTCTCAGCTTGCGTAGAAATTGGAGGCATTCGGACTCCCGACAGGATCTATTCCTCGTCCTCACCACCCAACGGCGCGGGGCGATCAACCAACTCGACATAAGCCATAGGGGCCTTGTCGCCGGTACGATAGCCACACTTGAGTATGCGAATGTACCCGCCAGGACGCTGCTGATAGCGCGGCCCCAGCTCGTTGAACAATTTGCCTACAGCTAATCTATCGCGCGTTCTGTCAAACGCGAGGCGCCGATTAGCAATGCTATCCGTCTTCGCCAACGTTATGAGTGGCTCAGCATAGCTGCGCAACTCCTTTGCCTTGGGCAAAGTTGTCCTTATCAGCTCATGCTCCACCAGGGAAACTGTCATGTTGCGAAACATGGCCTTGCGGTGAGAGCTATTGCGATTTAACTGACGTCCACTGTGACGATGACGCATTTTGGCTATCCTATTTACTGTGCTATCGCAGCACTACTTTCTGTTGGTCGGTACTGACTGACTACGCGCTCAGAACCCGATCGTCGTTTTTCAAGCTGGCTGGTGGCCAGTTGTCCAGGCGCATCCCCAGCGACAGGCCGCGGGACGCCAAGACGTCCTTGATCTCGGTGAGTGATTTCTTGCCTAGGTTGGGTGTTTTCAACAACTCAACTTCCGTGCGCTGCACCAAGTCGCCAATGTAATAGATGTTTTCCGCTTTGAGGCAGTTGGCAGAGCGGACCGTCAGCTCCAGATCGTCTACCGGACGCAATAGAATTGGATCGACTTCGTCCTCTTCTACTACAGACTCGGACTCGGACTCGCTCTCCAGATCGACAAATACTGCCAGCTGCTGCTGCAATATAGTCGCCGCTCGACGAATTGCTTCCTCGGGGTCAATAGTCCCGTTAGTTTCCAAATCCAGCACCAGCTTATCCAGGTCGGTACGCTGCTCCACACGGGCCGCCTCTACAACGTAGGAAACCCGGTAGACGGGAGAAAAGGTCGCATCCAATTGCAGGCGCCCGATTGAACGAGTTTCATCATCAGGATTCTTACGAGAATCAGCGGGCGAATAGCCGCGACCGAGCGCCACAGTCAATCTCATATTAATTTCCGCACCCGCGTTAAGGTGGCATATGACATGCTCAGGGTTGCGGATCTCAATATCGTGATCAACCTGAATATCGCCTGCAGTGACCACACCAGGCCCCTTCTTGCTCAAGGTGAGTTCAGCTTCCTCTTTACCGCTCATGACCAGCGCCACGCCCTTGAGATTCAGCAGGATTTCGATGACATCCTCCTGCACACCCTCAATCGCGCTGTACTCATGAAGCACTCCATCAATCTCCACCTCGGTAATAGCGCTACCGGGCATGGAAGACAGCAATATTCGACGAAGGGCATTCCCCAGAGTGTGGCCAAAGCCACGCTCAAGAGGTTCCAGCGTCACTTGTGAGCGTGTGCTGTTCTTCTCATCGACATTGATTACGCGGGGGGTCAAAAATTCGTTCACTGCACTCTGCATTGGGGCACCTGTCTTTTAGGTTAGTCCGTCAGTGGATTACTTGGAGTAAAGTTCGACGATCAGATTTTCGTTGATTTCCGAGGACAGATCCTGACGATCAGGGACTGTCTTGAATACTCCTTCGAGCTTCTCGCTGTTGACTTCGATCCACTCGGTTTCACCACGATGAGAAGCCAGCGCCAGGGCGGATTGCACGCGCAGCTGCTTCTTGGCCTTCTCGCGGAGGGCGATAACATCTCCTGCCTTCACCTGGAAGGAAGGTATATTTACGATCGCACCATTTACCAGAATGGATTTGTGGGAAACGAGTTGGCGTGATTCTGCGCGGGTAGAGCCGAACCCCATACGGTAAACCACATTGTCCAGCCTGCTCTCCAAAAGCTGTAGTAGATTTTCACCTGTGGCACCTTTGAGACGCGCTGCCTCTTTATAATAGTTACGGAACTGCTTTTCCAGCACACCATAGATACGACGCACCTTCTGCTTTTCACGCAACTGAACGCCATAGTCTGACAGACGGCCACGACGTGCTCCGTGCTGACCAGGAATAGTTTCTACCTTACACTTGCTTTCCAACGCACGAACCCCGCTTTTCAGGAACAAATCGGTTCCTTCACGACGGGAGAGTTTGCACTTGGGTCCAATATATCGAGACATGTCAATTCTATCCTGTTAGCGTTATACGCGACGTTTCTTGGGTGGACGGCAACCGTTGTGCGGGATTGGGGTGACATCTGTAATGTTGCTGATCTTATAGCCACAGGTGTTCAGCGCTCGAACCGCAGACTCTCGACCGGGGCCGGGACCCTTTACCTGCACATCGAGATTCTTGAGCCCGTATTCCTTAGCCGCTTCGCCCGCACGCTCGGCCGCAACTTGCGCTGCAAAAGGAGTACTTTTGCGCGAACCGCGGAAGCCAGAGCCGCCAGACGTTGCCCAGCTTAGGGTGTTACCCTGACGATCCGTAATTGTAATAATGGTGTTGTTGAAAGAAGCATGGATATGCGCGATACCATCAACAACAGTCTTGGTGATTTTCTTTCGAGTGCTCTTGGCACTTGGCTTGGCCATACTCTATTTCCTGCTTTAATATCATCACTGCACTAGGGTGCAGCTACACTAAAAAGGATTCGCGACGAACTGTACTTACTTGCGAATCGGTTTGCGCGGCCCCTTACGGGTACGGGCATTGGTCTTGGTTCGCTGACCTCGCAAAGGTAGACCTCTACGGTGACGCAGGCCACGGTTGCAACCTAAGTCCATCAAACGCTTGATGTTCATGGACAGCTCCCGACGTAAATCGCCTTCTACTACCATGTCGCCTACTTTAGCGCGAAGAGCGTCCATTTCCTGCTCCGTCAACTCGCCTATCTTGACATTTTCGGCAACGCCGGTGGCGGCACAAAGGCGCCTGGCCTGACTGCGGCCTACTCCATAAATATAGGTCAATGAGATAACAGCATGCTTGTTATCTGGTATGTTGACGCCGGCAATACGAGCCATTCAACTCTCTCCAATCATTTGTCGTTGTTGCATGCTGTACCTTGTCCAAACCCCGGTATCAAACGCTACCGTCCTTCGGGTCGCTGGCAAAAGGCGCAGCAGTCTAGCGATATCGCTAATAAAAATCAACTGCCGTCTGGCGGACCTTAGCCCTGACGTTGTTTGTGTCGGGGATCGGTATTGCAGATCACACGGACAACACCCTTGCGACGGACCACTTTGCAGTTCCTGCAAATTTTCTTTACTGACGCACGTACCTTCATTACAACTACTCCCTACTTGGACAATCCGGATCCGACTATCGAACGCGTCCGGCTCCACCATAATTCTTCAAATTCGCTTTTTTCATCACCGAGTCATACTGGTGTGACATCAGGTGACTCTGTACCTGCGCCATGAAGTCCATTACCACCACAACCACGATCAGCAGGGAGGTGCCTCCCAGATAAAAAGGCACGTTCCACATAACGACCAGAAACTGGGGCATCAAACAAACCAAGGCGATGTACGCCGCACCGAACACCGTTAACCGGGTAAGAACACCATCGATGTAATCGGCGGTTTTCTCACCAGGCCTGATACCCGGCACAAACGCACCCGAACGCTTCAGGTTCTCGGCTACTTCTACGGGATTGAACATCAATGCCGTGTAGAAGAAGCAGAAGAAAACGACAAACACTGTGAACAAAAGTATGTTCAATGGTTGTCCGGGGCCGATTGCTACCGCCATGTCCTGCAACCAGTCCGCAGAGCCACTCGATCCAAACCACTGTGCGATAGACGCCGGGAACAGCAATATGCTGCTGGCAAAAATGGCCGGGATTACTCCGGACATATTCACTTTCAACGGCAAATGTGAGCTCTGCGCCTGATACATCTTGCGGCCCTGCTGCCGTTTGGCGTAATTAACTGTGATACGCCGCTGACCGCGCTCGATAAAGACGATCATGTAAATCACAGCAATCGCTAGCGTCAAAATAAACAGCAGAATTAGAATATTTAGTTCTCCCTGCCGCGCCTGCTCAATTGACTGAAAGATTGCAGCGGGCAAACCGGCAACTATACCGGCAAAGATCAATAGGGATATCCCGTTACCCACACCCTTCTCGGTAATCTGCTCACCAAGCCACATCATAAATACTGCGCCTGTAACCAAGGAGGTAACGGCGGTCACGTAGAACAGCAACGACGTATCATACGACATGCCCTGGTTTGCCATACCAACCGTCATACCGATGGCCTGAACAATGGCCAGTACCACCGTCAGGTAGCGCGTGTATTGGCTGATCTTACGTCGACCCGACTCGCCTTCTTTCTTCAACTGCTCAAGCTGCGGGGTCACTGCTGACATCAACTGCATAATAATTGACGCAGAAATGTAAGGCATGATGCCCAGTGCTAGAATACTCATCCGCTCCAAAGCGCCACCGGAAAACATATTTGCCAGTCCGAGAATGGTCCCCTGGTTCTGGCTGAAAAGCGCCTCCAGTTGCTTGGGGTCGATCCCTGGAACTGGGATATGCGTGCCAATCCGATAAACCAGAATGGCAAGCAAAACGAAACGAAGACGAGAAAAGAGCTCGCTGAGACCCGCCTTGTTGACTGAGGGCAGCTGTCCGGTTGCCATTTATTCCTCTACTTTTCCGCCAGACTTTTCAATAGCTTCACGGGCACCCTTGGTAACAACGAGGCCCCTGATCGTAACGGCTTTTTTCAATTCACCAGACAGAAAGACGCGAGCCCGTAGAACATTCTCGTTAACCAGATCAGCATTTTTTAATGCCGCCAAATCGACGATATCACCCTCTACTGCGTTCAATTCCCCCAGACGAATCTGCGCCGTGGTGCGACTCATGCGCGATGTAAAACCATACTTTGGCAAGCGCTTCTGTAGCGGCATCTGACCGCCTTCAAAGCCGGGCCTAACCTTGCCGCCCGAGCGCGATTTTTGCCCTTTATGGCCACGGCCTGCCGTCTTGCCTGTGCCACTGCCAATACCACGACCTACACGCTTAGCGTTCTTTTTCGCGCCCGGTGCGGGGCTCAGGCTGTTGAGCCGCATTACATCTGACATAATTTACTCCTGTACCTTTACCAGGTAGTGCACCCGGTTGATCATGCCTCGAACAGACGGGGTATCCTCCACCTCAACGGTGTGGCCAATACGACGCAAGCCCAGCCCCGCTACACACGCCCGGTGATTTTTCAGGCGACCATAGGTACTTTTGACCTGTGTTACCTTGATAGTTGCTTTAGACATGACTAGCCAACCTAATAGTTAATTCAGAATTTCTTCAACAGTCTTGCCACGCTTGGCCGCAACATCCGCCGGCGAGGACATGGCGCGCAGACCGTTAAACGTTGCCCTTACGACATTTACCGGATTAGTCGAGCCGTAACACTTCGCCAAAACGTTGTGTACTCCAGCAATTTCCAGAACGGCACGCATCGCACCACCGGCAATGATACCGGTACCTTCGGAGGCCGGTCGCATAAACACCTTGGAGGCCCCGTGTGCCGCTTTAATCGGATACTGGATAGTGCCGTTATTCAAACTAACGTGAATCATGTTCCGGCGCGCCGCTTCCATCGCCTTCTGAATGGCAACTGGCACCTCACGCGCCTTGCCGCGCCCGAAACCAACCTTACCCTTGCCGTCACCAACAACAGTCAGCGCTGTGAAACTAAAGATACGACCACCTTTGACCACTTTGGCCACACGATTGACCTGCACCAACTTCTCCAGGAAATCGCCTTCAGTTTGTTGCTTCTTCTGATCGTTAAAAGCCATGTTTATACCCTAGAATTCCAGTCCGGTTTCACGAGCGGCATCAGCCAACGCCTTAACGCGTCCGTGGTACTTGTATCCGCCGCGATCAAAAGCAACCTTGGCAATGCCTGCCTCCATTGCTCGCTTCGCTACCAGCTTGCCGACTTCGGCCGCGGCGGCGATATTACCAGTGGCACCATTGCGCAAATCAGAATCCAACGTGGACGCGTACGCGATAACCTTGTCTCCAGCAGGGGCTATGACCTGGGCATAGATATGCCTGGGAGTACGATGCACACTCAGTCGGTTCATACCCAGATCACGTATACGGGTACGGGCGCGACGTGCGCGGCGTAACCTTGAATCATTCTTTGCACTCATCTCAAATACCTACTTTTTCTTGGCTTCTTTACGATGGACATTCTCGTCGGCGTAGCGAATACCCTTACCTTTATAAGGCTCCGGTGGGCGAAAGCTGCGAAGCTCCGCTGCGGCCTGACCCACGGCATGCTTGTCTATACCCTTCAGTATGACTTCGGTCGGAGTAGCACTCTCAGCAGAGACGCCTGCTGGCAACTGGTAGTCCACCGGATGCGACAAACCCACAGTCAAGTTCACTATGTCGCCAGTAACTTTAGCCCGGTAGCCTACACCGTTGAGAACCAGCTTCTTCTCCCAGCCCTCACTGACGCCCTTGACCATATTGTTGACCAGAGCACGGGTTGTGCCTGCCATGGCGCTATATTGAACCCCTTCATAGGCCAAGGTCAGAACGTTGTCATCCTGTGTCAGCTGTATACCTTTTGACAGCGATAGGGCCAACGTACCTTTACCGCCCTTAACGGTGAGATCACTACCATTGAGGCTTACCTCTACACCCTTGGGCAGCGGTATCGGATCTTTTGCGACTCTAGACATTTTGAAATACTCGTTACAGCAAATAGGGTTTTAGTAAACAGTGCAGAGCACTTCGCCACCAACGCCGGCAGCGCGCGCCGCGCGATCTGTCATCACTCCTCGCGAAGTGGAAATGATGGCCACACCCAAGCCCGTGCGGACGGAGGGCAACTCGCCCCTACCACTGTAGGAACGCAATCCTGGGCGACTTACACGATTTATTTCCGCGATAACGGGCTTGCCCAAATAGTACTTTAAATCAATGGCCAGACGTGGCTTACCACTTTCATTAGTAGCGCTGAAGCCATCTACATAACCTTCGTCTTTCAATACCTGGGCAACAGCTACCTTCAACTTGGAACCGGGCATTTCTACACGTTTCTTGCCAGCCATTTGCGCATTGCGAATGCGGGTCAGCATATCTGACAGCGGATCTTGCATACTCATAATCTATAAATCTCCGTAGACCATCTAGCCAGTTACCAGCTCGACTTAACCAGGCCGGGCACGTCGCCGCGCATGGCAGCCTCGCGCAATTTGTTTCGACACAGGCCAAATTTACGATACACCCCATGTGGGCGACCGGTAATCTGGCAGCGACGCCTCTGCCGGACCGGACTGGCGTCACGCGGGAGCTTTTGCAGGCTCACCTGCGCTTCCCATTTCTCTTCGTCAGAGGCCTTGGTATTCACCAGGGTCGCCTTCAATGCCGCACGCTTTACTGCGTACTTTGCTGCGGTCTGTGTACGCTTTTTCTCGCGTGCAATCATTGATTTCTTTGCCATCTATAAAGCCTCTTAATCTCTCAGTGGGAAGTTGAAAGCGCGCAATAGTGCTCGACCTTCATCATCCGTACGAGCAGAGGTAGTAATTGTGATGTCCATGCCACGCAATGCATCTACCTTGTCGTATTCAATTTCAGGAAATATAATTTGCTCGGTTACACCCATCGCAAAATTGCCACGGCCGTCGAATGACTTCGGGCTCACCCCGCGGAAATCACGAATACGAGGAATAGCGATACTGATCAGGCGCTCCAGAAACTCATACATGCGATCCGAGCGCAGCGTTACTTTACACCCGATCGGCCAACCATCACGCACTTTGAAGTTCGCGATAGATTTGCGCGCTTTGGTCACTACCACTTTCTGGCCAGCGATCTTCTCCATGTCCGCGACCGCATTTTCCAACACTTTCTTGTCGCCCAGCGCTTCGCCGACCCCCATATTGAGAGTGATTTTTGTGATGCGCGGAACTTGCATCACATTGTCCAAACCCAGTTCTTCTTTAAGCCTGGGAATGATTTCGTTCTTGTACTTGTGCTTCAACGTTGCCATGTCTTCTACCTATCGACCAGTCAGCCACAGTTAGCTTAGGAGTCAATCTCCTCGCCACTGGATTTAAATACTCGTACCTTGCGATCTCCATCGACTTTAAAGCCAACCCGATCAGCTTTTTTTGTGCTGGGATTGAAAATTGCCACATTGGAAATCTGGATCGGGGCCTCATTTTCAATAATACCGCCAGCCACCCCCGCCTGCGGGTTAGCTTTAGTATGCTTTTTAACCATATTGATCCCGGAAACAAGGACTCGATTGTAGTCCAGGACTTTGCGTACCTTGCCGCGCTTACCCTTGTCTTTCCCAGACAGGATTATCACTTCATCTTCGCTTTTAATTTTCAACATTGCTCCGCCTCTCCCTACCCGATGAACTAGATAACTTCCGGGGCCAAGGAAATAATCTTCATGAACTTTTCTCCACGAAGCTCCCGAGTAACAGGACCGAATATCCGCGTCCCTATCGGAGCCTCCTTCGCGTCCAGCATAACCGCTGCGTTATCATCGAACTTGATGAGAGATCCATCAGGACGACGAACACCTTTCCTGGTACGAACGACCACAGCGGTCATCACCTGACCTTTCTTAACCTTACCGCGCGGATTGGCTTCCTTAACCGTCACTTTAATTAGGTCGCCTACGCGCGCATAACGACGCTTGGAGCCACCCAACACCTTTATGCACATCACGCGACGAGCACCGCTGTTGTCTGCGACTTCCAAATATGACTGTGTCTGAATCATCTTCTACTCCCACTTGCGGCTAGGCCGCTACCCCGTTGACGCTGGTATCCGGATCAGTCTTGCGTGGCTCTTTCCACTATTTCCAACAACTTCCACGTCTTACTCTTGGAAATAGGGCGCGATTCAGCAACGGTAACCGTGTCACCCATACAGCACTGATTGTTCTCATCGTGAGCATGGATCTTCGAAGAGCGCGTAATATATTTGCCATACACGGGATGCTTCTCCCGACGCTCTATCAATACAGTGATCGTCTTATCCATTTTGTTGCTTACAACCTTACCGGTTGTGACTCTTGTACGCTTTTCTACTGCTGACATGTTCAATTACCTGTCTTTTCAGTGAGTACAGTCTTCACGCGAGCAATGTCACGTTGATTGTGCTGAAGCAAATGAGTTTGACCAAGTTGACCAGTGGCTTTTTGCATGCGCAGCTTGAACTGGTCTTCACGCAGAGTCAGAAGCTCCTTGCCAAGTTCCTCAGCAGACTTCGCACGTAATTCACTTGTTTTCATCACATCACCGTCCGTTTAACAAACTGCGTGGCAATCGGTATCTTCGCCGCCGCCAGAGCAAATGCTTCTCTGGCTATCTCTTCAGAAACGCCCTGAAGTTCGTAGAGCACTTTGCCTGGCTTAATCTGGGCCACCCAGTACTCGACATTACCTTTACCCTTACCCTGGCGCACTTCGAGTGGCTTACCAGTAATCGGCTTGTCTGGGAATACGCGAATCCAGATTTTTCCACCACGCTTGATGTGGCGAGTCATCGCACGACGGGCAGCTTCTATTTGTCGAGCTGAGAGGCGCCCACGGCTTACAGCTTTCAATCCGAATTCGCCGAAGCTCACCTTACTGCCGCGATGAGCTAGGCCTCGATTGCGACCCTTCATCATCTTGCGAAATTTTGTACGCTTTGGTTGAAGCATCTGCGTAACCCTTAATTAGTTGCTGTCTTCTTGGCGCTGCCTGCCTGGCCTTCGGTGCCAATGACTTCGCCCTTAAAAATCCAAACTTTCACGCCTATTTTTCCGTAGGTCGTAAGCGCTTCATACGTCGCATAATCGATATCAGCGCGCAGGGTATGAAGAGGCACTCGACCTTCCCGATACCATTCCGTGCGTGCGATTTCAGTGCCGCCCAGTCGACCTCCAACCTGAACTTTGATGCCCTCAGCACCCTGGCGCATGGCGTTTTGCACCACCCGCTTCATGGCCCGACGGAACATCACTCGACGCTCAAGCTGCTGGGCAACATTTTGCGCAACCAACTTTGCATCCAGATCTGGTTTACGTATCTCTTCAATATTGATGTGCACAGGCACACCCATTTTCTGCGTCAGATCTTTACGCAGCTTGTCCACGTCTTCGCCCTTCTTACCAATAATAATGCCGGGTCGGGCAGTATGGATCGTGATGCGAGCCGTTTGTGCCGGTCGCTCGATCACTATTCGGCTAACAGAAGCATGGTCCAACGTCTTCTCAATATAGGCCCTTGCCTGCAAATCCGTAATCAGCTGCTTGGCATAGTTCTTGTTGTCGGCATACCAGATCGATGTATGATCTTTTACAATACCTAAGCGTATGCCGGTGGGATGTACTTTCTGACCCATTTGGTCTTCTCCTAAACTTAACGGTCGCTGTCTGCAACTTTTATAGTGATATGGCAGCTGCGCTTCAAAATGCGATCCGCGCGACCTTTAGCTCGCGGGCGCAAACGCTTCATGGTCATACCTTCATCTACAAAAATGCTGGACACCTTTAACTCGTCGACATCCGCACCTTCATTGTTCTCAGCGTTGGCTATAGCCGAGTCGAGTACTTTCTTGACAATGTGGGCGGCCTTTTTGGTGCTGAATTCCAATATGCCAAGCGCCTCTTCTACGCGCATACCGCGCACCTGGTCCGCAACGAGGCGCACCTTTTGTGCAGAAATTTGTGCGCCTTTCAATCTTGCTGCTACTTCCATACCCTAAACCTCGCTACAAATTTGCGGCTAGCGTTTTGTCGCCTTGTCCGCAACGTGGCCCCGGAATGTACGGGTTTGTGCAAACTCACCCAGTTTATGTCCGACCATGTCTTCGTTAATTAGAACCGGTATGTGCTGGCGACCGTTGTGAACAGCGATAGTCAGTCCAACCATATCGGGTGAAACCATAGAACGCCGTGACCAGGTCTTGATTGGTCGACGATCGTTGCTTTCAATAGCAGCTTCGACTTTTTTCATCAGGTGCAGGTCAATAAATGGACCTTTTTTCAGCGAACGTGGCACAGTGTATTCCTCTAGTCTCTTGGCTCTATCGACCGAACCTATTTCTTACCACGACGGCGTACAATCAAACTGTCGGTACGCTTGTTTTTACGGGTTTTGTATCCTTTGGTGGGTGTTCCCCATGGACTAACTGGATGGCGACCACCGGAAGTGCGCCCTTCACCACCACCATGCGGGTGGTCAACAGGGTTCATCGCAACGCCACGAACGGTCGGCCGAACACCGCGCCAGCGGACAGCTCCAGCCTTGCCCAACTTGCGAAGGTTGTGCTCGGAATTGGAAACCTCACCCAGTGTTGCTCGACAATCGGACAACACTTTGCGCATTTCACCGGAGCGCAACCGCAAGGTGGCGTACTGACCTTCGCGCGCTACGAGCTGTACGGACGCTCCGGCTGAGCGCGCGATTTGCGCCCCTTTGCCGGGCTTCAATTCAATACAATGCACCACTGAACCGACAGGGATATTGCGCAATGGCAAACAGTTGCCAGGCTTGATCGGGGCAGCAGATCCAGACTGCAGGACATCGCCGGCCTTCACGCCACGGGGTGCAATAATGTAACGTCGCTCGCCATCAGAAAACAGCAGCAGAGCAATGTGAGCCGTGCGATTGGGGTCATACTCTAAACGCTCTACCTTTGCAGGGATCGCATCCTTGGTACGCTTGAAATCTATTATGCGATAATGCTGCTTGTGCCCGCCGCCGATATGACGAGTCGTAATCCGACCGTTATTGTTACGGCCGCCGTTTCTGGTTTGATTTTCCAACAAGGGAGCATAGGGTGCGCCCTTGTGCAGATCGTCGTTAACTACCCGGACGACGTGGCGACGACCTGGGGAAGTGGGTTTGCTCTTTAATACGGCCATTTCGCTCCTACTCCTTAATCTGCCAAGGCAAAGTCGATGTCTTGACCCTGCTCCAGTTTTACGTAGGCTTTCTTCCAGGTTGATTTGGTGCTGAAACCATGTTTATTGCGCTTGACCTTACCTTTGACTCTCAAGGTATTCACATCGCTCACTTTGACCTTAAACAACTGCTCAACAGATTTCTTTATTTCTGCCTTTGATGCGTCAACCGCCACCTTGAATACATACTGATTATTTGCATCAGCAACTATCGCGGCTTTTTCGGAGGTATGAGGGCCCGTAAGCACCTGAAATATGCGCTCCTGGTTCATCCCAACATCTCCTCAAATTTCTTCACAGCGTCAATTGTAACCATAACCTTGTCGTGACCAATAAGACTGAGCGGATCAATACCGTCAACATCACTCACATCCACTTTGTGCAAATTACGCGCTGCCAGATACAGATTTTTATCTACCTCTGCGGAGACAATTAGTACATTGTCTACGCCGTATTCGCTGAGTCGCTGGAGCAGCAGTTTGGTTTTGGGGGCTTCCAAGTCCAAGCTCTCTACCACCACCAAACGGTCCTGACGCGCAAGTTCCGACATGATTGTCTGCATGGCAGCGCGGTACATTTTGCGATTAACTTTCTGGGTGTGATCCTGCGGCTGCGCTGCAAAAGTAACACCACCGCTGCGCCATATCGGAGACCGACTAGTCCCTGCACGCGCCCGGCCAGTGCCTTTCTGTCGCCACGGCTTCTTGCCACCACCGTTAACCGCAGCACGATTTTTCTGCGCGCGAGTTCCCTGACGAGCTCCTGCCATATAGGCAGTGACTACTTGGTGAACCAGGTCCTCATTGTACTCTCTTGCGAAAGCCGCATCAGACACTGACACCGTCGCCAATTCGCTGCTGCCCGGCTTACAAACACTTAGTTCCACGTTAGAGACCCCCTAACCTTATGCTTTGGCCGCGGGACGAACAATCACGTCACCGCCGGGTGCACCAGGTACGGCACCCTTGATAAGCAATAAATTGCGTTCGACATCCACCCGGACGATTTCCAGGCCCTGAGTAGTGACATTTGCAGAACCCATGTGGCCCGCCATCTTTTTCCCTTTCCATACGCGCCCGGGAGTTTGGTTCTGACCAATAGAACCGGGAGCGCGATGAGAACGAGAGTTACCGTGCGTGGCATCCTGCATGGCAAAATTCCAGCGCTTGATCACACCCTGAAAACCCTTTCCCTTGGATTTTCCCGCCACATCGACTTTCTGACCAACCACGAACCGCTCGACGGTGAGCTCAGAGCCAACCGCTGGGGCCTCATCCGCATCACCCAGACGAAACTCCCACAGACCTGTGCCAGCTTCGACACCGGCCTTGGCAAACTGCCCTGCCTGTGACTTGCTTACCCTGGAGGCCTTACGACTGCCCCTGGTGACCTGAATCGCACGATAGCCATCGCTATCGATCTCTTTGACTTGAGTAACGCGGTTTGGAGCAATCTCCACTACGGTTACTGGAATTGAAACACCTTCCGCGGTAAAAACACGCGTCATACCGGACTTACGACCGACTAAACCAATAGCCATTTTACTACCCTCTCAGTGTACGGGGCTGCACCCTCTACGGCCGCCCATTGCTAGGCGTTACACACTCAGGACTCCTGCCCCAAGCAGGTCTTGCTACAATTTGTAGTTAACCAAGACTAATCTGAACTTCCACACCTGCTGCCAGGTCGAGCTTCATCAGGGCATCCACGGTTTTTTCTGTGGGTTCCACAATGTCCAACAGCCTCTTGTGAGTACGAATCTCGTACTGATCACGGGCATCCTTGTTCACGTGCGGCGAGACCAGCACGGTAAACTTTTCCTTCCTGGTGGGAAGCGGGATAGGACCTTTAACCAGTGCACCGGTCCGGCGCGCTGTTTCGACGATTTCTTGAGTAGAAGAATCTATCAATCGATGGTCAAAAGCCTTGAGGCGAATTCGAATGCGTTGACTGTGCACCAGACTGAACTCCAATCAATAAACAACCGGGGGCCCGCAATGGAACCCCCCGAAAAAGGACCGCGAATTCTAATGACCACCCCACCTACTGTCAAGCAGGAGGCACAATTAATTATAAGGAGACCGGCCGCCTACTGCCCCTCTGCCATGCACACTAGCTATATCCCCCTATTCCTGCCGATGGATCGATGAATGCAACTCCGGGCACAATCGATGCAGTAGCACGCTCGCGTCCGGCATGGCCCTCACACGCGCACGACCGATAGACTCTCCGCATCTGTCGCATACCCCATAAACTCTCTATCCAATACGATTCAAAGCCGCGAGAATCGCTTCAATTGAAAGAGTTGTTTCATTTTCAACTGGCTTTTCAGTGCAGCATGTGCCGTCGATACAATCCTTGGACCTTAGTCGGCAGTCAACAGACGATAAAGCTCGTCCTTCAGGTGTATCCGTCGCAACTTGGCTGCAGCCTCCGTGTGGGAGCCACAGGAGTTACGTCATCCTCCATGTTTTCGATGTCTCGCGTGAGTTTGTGGTATTCATCGAACTACCTTCGAAAATGGGCATCGCCAAGCTTTAACTCATGGATGCGCATTTTCAGTTGTGGAAATTGGCGGACAAGGTCGTGGTGTTCTACTGACATACTTACTCCTCGGACATACTATGTAGGACTCTCGCGGCAGCGTAGCGGGTAACGCAATCATTTCCATGATCCAGGTCAGCAATCGCAACGCTACGCGATGATTCATTGACTTGACGCAGGGCTGGACAGGACTGACCATGGGCGCTCTCGACCATCCTAAACTGAGGGGAAGTACATGGATCAAACCCAACGCACACACTCATTATTGTTGGGCTACCTCCTGTGGATCTTCGGATTCATTGGAGCCCATCGCTTCTACTACGGAAAATCGATCACTGGAGTCATCTGGTTTTTCACATTAGGTCTTTTCTTCATCGGCTGGATTGTCGATTTATTCCTGATCCCCTCCATGGATCGACAGGCAGAGAGGCGTTTTGTGGCTGGGCCTGTCAATTACAATCTTACCTGGATACTTCTTACATTCCTGGGCGTGTTTGGTGTGCACCGATTTTATATGGGGAAAATATTCACTGGCCTGCTCTATCTATGCACGGGCGGGCTTTTATTCCTTGGTGTCCTTTATGACTTTCTTACTTTGAACGAACAGCTTTCTAACGTTAATAGTGAGTACTAGGGATTGGCCGAAATCAGTCAGTGACTAGCATTTGGAGCATAAAAAAAGCCCGACACATGGGTCGGGCTTATATTATAGGGAGGGGACAGATTTCAAATTCGTCCCCCGACTGCCACGCAGTCGTTTACTCGATAATCTTGGCTACCACACCGGCGCCAACCGTACGGCCACCTTCGCGAATCGCAAATCGCAGACCTTCTTCCATCGCAATCGGCGCCATCAAGGTCGCTACCATCTGCACGTTATCACCCGGCATCACCATCTCAACACCCTCAGGCAACTCGCAGGCACCCGTCACATCCGTCGTGCGGAAGTAAAACTGCGGACGGTAGCCCTTGAAGAACGGCGTATGACGACCGCCTTCTTCCTTGGACAGAACGTAAACCTCTGCCTCAAACTTGGTGTGCGGCTTCACTGAGCCTGGCTTGGCCAGTACCTGCCCACGCTGTACATCTTCACGCTTGGTACCACGCAGCAGTACGCCCACGTTCTCCCCTGCCCGACCTTCATCCAGCAGCTTGCGGAACATCTCAACGCCCGTACAGGTCGTCTTCTGCGTGTCGCGGATACCGATAATCTCGATCTCTTCACCAATCTTCACAATGCCACGCTCAACACGACCGGTCACCACCGTGCCACGGCCTGAAATAGAGAAAACGTCCTCTACCGGCATCAAAAACGGCTGGTCAATCGCGCGCACCGGCTCAGGAATGAACGTGTCCAGCGCCTCTACCAGCGCCTTGACCGCTGTCGTACCCAGACCGTTCTCGTCCTCTCCATTCAGCGCCATCAGCGCAGATCCACAGATGATCGGCGTGTCGTCACCCGGGAACTCGTACTTGTCCAGCAGCTCGCGCAGCTCCATCTCGACCAGTTCCTTCATCTCTGCGTATTCCTCAGAGTCCGCACCGCCACAGTCGTCTGCCAGCAGGTCAGCCTTGTTCAGGAATACCACAATGAAGGGAACACCCACCTGACGCGACAGCAGAATGTGCTCGCGGGTCTGCGGCATCGGGCCGTCGGTCGCACCACACACCAGAATTGCGCCATCCATCTGCGCCGCACCCGTGATCATGTTCTTCACATAGTCCGCGTGTCCGGGGCAATCCACGTGCGCGTAGTGACGAATCGCCGAGTTGTACTCCACGTGAGACGTCGAAATGGTAATACCCCGCGCTTTCTCTTCCGGGGCGTTGTCGATACCGTCGAAGGCAACCACTTGCCCACCCCAGGTCTCGGCACACACTTTGGTCAGGGCCGCCGTCAGCGTCGTCTTGCCATGGTCAACGTGACCAATCGTGCCGACGTTAACGTGCGGTTTGGTACGCGCAAATGCTTCCTTTGACACTTTAATTACCTCTGTGAAATAGCCAAAAATTAATTTGTTTGGTTTTTGGAAATAATTTCCTGCGCAATGTTGTTTGGCGCTTCCGAATACTTGGCGAACTCCATAGTATAGGTGGCACGACCCTGAGTTGCGGAACGCAGATCGGTTGCGTAACCGAACATCTCAGCCAAAGGCACTTCTGCGGTAATCACTTTACCCATGGCGTTCTCGTCCATACCACCGATAAGGCCGCGGCGACGATTGAGGTCGCCAACCACGTCACCCATGTTCTCCTCTGGCGTAACCACCTCAACAGCCATAATAGGCTCCAGCAACACGGCGCCGCCCAACTGCGCCAACTTCTTGGTGGCCATCGAGCCCGCTATCTTGAACGCCATTTCATTGGAATCCACATCATGGTACGACCCGTCGAACAGGCTCGCCTTCAAACCCAACAGGGGATAGCCAGCGAGAACGCCGTTTTTCATCTGCTCTTCAATACCTTTCTGGACCGCAGGGACGTATTCGCGGGGAACCGTACCACCGACAACTTCGTTAACAAACTCCAGCCCTTCTGCGTTGCCATCTTCGCCGGGCTCAAATCGGATCCATACGTGACCGTATTGACCGCGACCACCGGACTGACGCACGAACTTACCTTCAATCTCAGAAGTATTGCGAATCGCTTCACGGTAGGCAACCTGGGGCTTGCCGATATTCGCTTCGACGTGAAACTCACGACGCATTCTGTCCACCAAAACATCCAGGTGCAATTCCCCCATTCCTGAGATAATGGTCTGGCCGGATTCCTCATCGGTCCTGACGCGAAAAGAGGGATCTTCCTGAGCCAGTTTACCCAGCGCAACACCCATTTTTTCCTGGTCCGCCTTGGATTTCGGCTCGACGGCTACCGAAATCACCGGCTCGGGGAATACCATGCGCTCAAGGACAATAGGTCTATCCATATCGCACAGCGTGTCGCCGGTGGTCACATCCTTAAGGCCAATGGCTGCCGCAATATCACCTGCCAGAACTTCCTTGATTTCCTCACGGCTATTGGCATGCATCTGCACCATACGTCCAATCCGTTCTTTCTTTTCTTTTACCGAGTTATAGACGCCAGTGCCGCTTTGCAGAGTGCCAGAGTAAACGCGGAAGAAGGTCAGTGTCCCTACGAAAGGGTCGGTGGCGATCTTGAATGCCAGCGCCGAGAAGGGGGCGTCGTCATCTGCCTCGCGAACCTCTATGGTGCCCTCTTTGTCCAGCAGGGTCCCTTCTATTGCCTTAACTTCTGTCGGTGCCGGCATGTAGTCAATAACCGCATCCAGCATTGCCTGTACGCCCTTGTTCTTGAAAGCAGAGCCACCCAGAACGGGGATGATCTCGTTGGCAATAGTACGGGCGCGAATTCCTTTCTTGATCTCTTCCTCAGTGAGTTCTCCTTCCTCGAGGTACTTCTCCATGTACTCGTCGTTGGCCTCAGCGGCCGCTTCCATCAAGAACTCGCGCATTTTCGCAACTTCATCAACCATATGCGCTGGCACATCAGCGTATTCAAAGGTCATGCCCTGATCCGCTTCATTCCACAGAATGGCCTTATTTTTCACCAGGTCGACAACACCTTTAAAGTCTTCTTCAGCTCCAATAGTCATTTGCAGAGGAACCGCATTGGCGCCAAGACGCTCCTTCAACTGCTTCACAACCTTTAGAAAATCGGCGCCCGCGCGATCCATTTTGTTGACGAAAACAATTCGCGGCACTTCATATCTGTTCGCCTGACGCCAGACGGTCTCCGTTTGGGGCTGGACCCCGGATGAACCACACAACACTACAACCGCACCGTCCAGAACACGCAGGGAACGCTCCACTTCAATGGTAAAGTCCACGTGCCCTGGAGTATCTATGATATTGATACGATGGTCTTCGAACTGGGCTTCCATACCCTTCCAAAAACAGGTGGTTGCTGCTGAGGTAATGGTAATACCACGCTCTTGCTCCTGCTCCATCCAGTCCATGGTAGCGGCACCATCGTGCACCTCGCCAATTTTGTGGGAACGGCCAGTATAAAACAGCACACGTTCAGTGGTTGTAGTTTTACCCGCGTCCACATGCGCACAGATGCCAATATTTCGGTACCGGCTGATAGGAGTTTTGCGTGCCACGATTTAATCCCCAATAAAATGTTGTCGAGTGAAAATTAGAAACGATAGTGCGAAAATGCCTTGTTGGCCTCTGCCATACGGTGCACATCTTCACGTTTCTTCACTGCATTACCTTTGCCCTGTGAGGCATCGATAATTTCACCGGCCAAGCGCTGCCGCATGGACTTCTCACCACGTTTACGGGAGTGCTCCACCAGCCAGCGCATGGACAGCGCCACCCGACGAGAGGGACGAACTTCAACCGGAACCTGATAGGTGGCACCACCTACGCGACGAGCCTTAACTTCCACCATAGGAGCGATGTTTTCCAGCGCTTCGCTGAATGCTTCCAGGGGATCTTTGTTAAGGCGCTCCTTAACGATATCCAGAGCACCGTATACGATGGTCTCTGCGACTGATTTCTTACCACTTTCCATCACGTGGTTCATAAACTTTGCCAAAGTCACATTGCCAAATTTGGGGTCTGGCAGTACTTCGCGCTTGGCGACTATTCGTCTTCTCGGCATGATATATACCCTTATCTCTCTTCAGGTGACCCGAACACCAACCTGCCACAATTGCGGGGAGGCAGAGGTTCGGCCTTACTTACAACATCGTTAGCGTGGTTACGCCAGTAGAATTGCTTACTTGGGACGCTTGGCACCGTACTTGGAGCGACCGTTACGACGGTCTGATACTCCAGCTGTGTCCAGGCTGCCACGCACTGTGTGATAACGCACACCGGGCAAGTCTTTTACACGACCACCGCGAATAAGAACCACACTGTGCTCCTGCAGGTTGTGCCCTTCACCGCCGATATACGAGGAGACCTCATAACCGTTGGTCAAGCGCACACGACACACTTTGCGCAGTGCAGAGTTTGGCTTCTTCGGGGTAGTAGTGTAAACGCGTGTGCATACACCACGCCGCTGCGGGCAGCTTTGTAGGGCAGGCACACCGCTTTTTTCTACTTTGCGTTTCCGAGGCTTACGAACCAATTGATTGATCGTTGCCATCTATCTTGAACTCCAAATTTAGTTACATCTCATGACCATTCAGGGTCAACCTCGAGTCCTTACAAGGGGTCATCGCCGCGATCAAAACTACAAAGCATGCGAAACCGCCCCCGGAAAGAGGAGGCGGCATTCTATAGACGCTGTAGATAGGAGTCAACCTGCTAAATGGGACCGTGCGCCTCTAAGGATAAAAAAAGGGCGGGGGTGTTTTACCCTCCGCCCTTGCGCTATCCACAATGGTTAATCGTCGGCCTGTAAGGCCTCAGTCAATGCCGCTTCGATCTCCTGCGCCGACACAGTGACCTGAGTTTCACGCGCACGCTTACGTTTACGCTCCGCATGATAGGCCAGTCCAGTACCGGCCGGGATCAGGCGCCCGACAACCACGTTCTCCTTGAGGCCCCGCAAATAGTCGCGCTTGCCAGTGACAGCCGCTTCCGTCAATACACGGGTGGTCTCCTGGAAAGACGCTGCGGAAATAAAGCTTTCGGTCGCAAGCGATGCTTTGGTGATACCCAGTAGCTCTCTTTCACCGGTTGCAGGTACTAGATTTTCAGCCAGTAAGCGCTCGTTCTCCTCCAGCAGAGTCGTAAACTCCACCTGCTCACCCTTAATCAGGTTTGAATCACCTGAGGAGGTGATGACCACTTTACGCAGCATCTGGCGAACGATAACTTCAATATGCTTATCGTTAATCTTCACCCCCTGCAACCGATAGACCTCCTGAATTTCATTGACGATGTACTTGGCCAGCTCCTTGATACCTTTCAGGCGCAAAATATCGTGCGGGCTGGGCGAGCCTTCTGAAACAACCTCACCCTTCTCCACATGTTCCCCCTCAAATACGGACATGTGGCGCCATTTGGCGATCAGGGCTTCGTAGTGGTCAGAGCCATCGGGCATCGTGACATTGTCGGTCGGCGTTATCATCAGACGACGCTTGCCTTTGGTTTCCTTACCAAAGCTAACGGTGCCTGAAATCTCTGCGAGAATTGCAGGCTCTTTCGGTTTGCGCGCCTCAAACAGGTCGGCAACACGCGGCAGACCACCGGTAATATCGCGAGTCTTGGAGCCTTCCTGCGGGATACGAGCGATGATGTCGCCAGCATTGATCTTGGCGCCATTTTCAAGGTTCACCTGTGCATGTGGCGGCAAGAAATAGTGCGCCGGCACATTGGTATTCGCCAGGCACAGCTCCTTGCCCTTACCATCCACGAGACTGACGGCGGGACGAATGTCCTTACCGGCGGCCGGACGCTCTCCTGCGTCCATCACAGAAATGCTGGACAAACCAGTCAGATCATCGGTCTGGCGCTTAATGGTGATGCCTTCTTCCATACCGCTGAACTTTACCGTACCCGCCACCTCGGTAATAATCGGGTGAGTGTGGGGATCCCAGTTGGCAACGACAGAACCCTTGCGCACATCCTGATTGTCCTTGACCTTCAGGATCGCGCCGTAGGGCAGTTTGTACCGCTCACGCTCGCGACCACGAACGTCGAGCACTGACAACTCACCGGAACGACTGACGGCAACCAGGTCACCATCGATACGCTGTACTGTTTTCAGGTTATGCAAGCGCACAACACCATCGTTCATTACCTCAATGTTGTCCTGCGCGGTCGCTCTGGAGGCTGCACCACCAATGTGGAAGGTACGCATGGTCAACTGAGTTCCGGGCTCACCAATGGACTGGGCGGCCACGACACCCACCGCTTCGCCCATATTAATGCGATGTCCGCGAGCCAGATCTCGACCGTAACAGGCCGAGCAAATTCCATGGCGCGTCTCGCAGGTTATCGGCGAGCGAACCTCAATTTCGTCGATACCCATCTCTTCCAGGCGCTTGATCCACAACTCGTCAAGCATGGTGCCTGCAGTGATTGCAATCTCATCCTCGGTACCTGGTCGGATCACATCTTTAATAACGAGGCGACCCAGTACACGATCACCGAGTGATTCGATGATGTCACCACCGTCAATAACCGGCGTCATCAATAGTCCGTAGTCGGTGCCACAGTCTTCCTCGGTTACCACCAGATCCTGGGCAACATCTACCAAGCGGCGCGTGAGGTATCCAGAGTTAGCCGTTTTGAGCGCTGTATCCGCCAAACCCTTGCGTGCGCCGTGCGTGGAAATGAAGTACTGCAATACGTTCAGGCCCTCACGGAAGTTCGCAGTAATCGGCGTCTCAATAATAGAGCCATCAGGCTTGGCCATCAGGCCGCGCATACCAGCCAACTGTCGAATCTGGGCGGGCGATCCCCGGGCACCTGAATCCGCGTATATGTAGACTGAGTTGAAAGAAGCCTGCTGCTCCTCCTTGCCCTCGCGGTTGATCACCGGCTCCGTTGACAGGCCTTCCATCATCGACTTGGATACCAGGTCATTGGCTCGCGACCAAATATCGATCACCTTGTTATATTTTTCGCCCTGGGTTACCAGACCGGCCGCATACTGGTTTTCGATTTCCTTCACTTCGGCGTTAGCGCGATCTATGTGACCGGCCTTTTCCTTCGGAATAACGAAATCATTGACGCCAATGGATGCGCCAGAGCGGGTTGAGTACTCGTAACCCGTGTACATCAGCTTGTCGGCAAATATGACAGTGGCTTTCAAGCCCACCATGCGGTAACACTGGTTGATGATTTTAGAGATCGCCTTCTTGGCCATATTCTGGTTGACCATGGCAAAGGCGATACCGGAAGGCACAATTTCCCATAACAGGGCACGACCTACCGTGGTATCAGCAAGGAAGGTTCTTTCAAGCGTTTCGCCTTCATCGGTCTTCTCTACCTCATGGACACGCACCTTCACCCGGGCCTGCAGGTGTACATGTCCGCCCACGAAAGCGCGATGCACCTCTGAGACATTGGCAAAAGCCATGCCCTCACCCTTGGCATTCACACGCTCACGGGTCATGTAATAAAGGCCCAGAACCACGTCCTGCGAAGGCACGATAATGGGTTCACCACTGGCCGGGGACAAAATATTGTTGGTTGACATCATCAGCGCGCGCGCTTCCAGCTGCGCTTCAATGGTCAGCGGCACGTGCACAGCCATCTGGTCACCGTCAAAGTCGGCGTTGTAGGCGGCGCACACCAGCGGATGCAGCTGAATCGCCTTACCTTCAATCAGTACCGGCTCAAACGCCTGTATACCCAGACGGTGCAGGGTGGGGGCTCGGTTCAGCAATACCGGGTGCTCACGAATCACTTCCGCCAGAATATCCCACACTTCCGGCGGTTCCCGCTCTACCATCTTCTTGGCGGCTTTAATGGTTGTGGCCAGTCCACGTGCTTCCAGCTTGCCGAAAATAAAGGGCTTGAACAGCTCCAGCGCCATCTTTTTTGGCAGCCCACACTGGTGCAGCCTGAGGGTCGGACCCACCACAATCACCGAACGACCGGAGTAATCGACACGCTTGCCCAGCAGGTTTTGACGAAAACGACCCTGTTTACCCTTGATCATATCGGCCAACGATTTCAACGGGCGCTTGTTCGATCCGGTAATCGCTCGACCTCGACGTCCGTTGTCCAGCAGAGCGTCCACAGATTCTTGTAGCATCCGCTTTTCGTTGCGCACGATAATGTCCGGCGCGTTCAGGTCCAGCAGACGCTTCAGACGATTGTTACGATTGATCACGCGACGGTACAGATCATTAAGATCGGAAGTCGCAAAACGACCACCATCCAATGGTACCAGCGGACGCAAATCCGGCGGCAGCACGGGCAGCACGTTCAACACCATCCACTGCGGCTTGTTACCGGAGCTGGCAAAAGCCTCCATCAACTTGAGACGCTTGGAGAGCTTCTTGATTTTGGTCTCTGAATTGGTGACAGGGATTTCTTCGCGCAGAGTTGCGATTTCCTGGTGCAGGTCCAACTGCATCATCAGATCCTGAATCGCCTCGGCGCCCATTTTGGCGGAGAATTCATCGCCAAACTCTTCCATCGCCTCGTAGTACTGCTCGTCAGATAGCAACTGACTTTGTTCGAGGGTTGTCATACCAGGATCGGTGACAACGTAAGATTCGAAGTACAGGACACGCTCAATATCGCGCAAGGTCATATCCAGCAACAAACCGATGCGCGATGGCAAAGATTTGAGGAACCAGATATGCGCGACAGGACTCGCCAGCTCGATATGCCCCATGCGCTCTCGACGCACCTTGGCCAGTGCCACTTCAACACCACATTTTTCGCAGATTACACCGCGATGCTTGAGACGCTTGTATTTGCCGCACAAGCACTCATAGTCCTTCACTGGTCCAAAGATCTTGGCACAGAAGAGACCATCCCGCTCCGGTTTGAAGGTGCGGTAATTGATGGTCTCTGGCTTCTTCACTTCACCAAATGACCAAGAGCGGATCAGTTCCGGTGATGCCAGACCAATGCGGATAGAATCGAAATCGTCATTGTGTCCCTGGGACTTCAACAGATTAAGTAGGTCTTTCAAGGCGTATCCTCCAAGAGGTTTTTACTACCAGGCAGTGCGTGGAATATCCAACGCACCTGCCACCAAGTCCAATGTTTACGTTTCTCAGTCGCTCTCGAGATCGATATCAATAGCCAGCGAACGTATTTCCTTAACCAACACATTAAAGGACTCGGGCATGCCCGGCTCCATACGATGATCACCATCGACAATGTTTTTGTACATTTTGGTACGCCCAGCCACGTCGTCAGACTTGACCGTGAGCATCTCCTGCAAGGTGTAGGCCGCGCCATACGCTTCCAGAGCCCAGACCTCCATCTCACCAAAACGCTGACCACCGAACTGCGCTTTGCCACCCAGCGGTTGCTGAGTGACCAAGCTGTAAGAACCGGTTGATCGGGCATGCATCTTGTCGTCCACCAGGTGATTCAACTTCAGCATGTACATATAGCCAACTGTCACCGGTCGGTCGAAAGCCTCACCACTGCGGCCGTCATACAGGGTGAACTGCCCACTTTCGGGCATGTCCGCAAGCCTCAGCAGGCTCTTGATAGAATCCTCAGCGGCACCATCAAATACCGGTGTAGCCATAGGAACGCCATCGGCAAGGTTTGCCGCCAGTTCCATCACCTCACTGTCGCTAAAAGACTTGATATCCTCCGTACGACCATCGCCATTGTTGTAGATTGACTCAAGGAACTTACGCACCTCGGCCACCTTTTTCTGTTCCTTTATCATGGCGTTGATCTTGTCACCCAAGCCCTTGGCAGCCATGCCCAGGTGAGTTTCCAAAATCTGGCCCACGTTCATCCGTGACGGCACGCCCAGCGGATTCAGCACGATATCCACCGGCTCGCCGTTCTCATCGTAAGGCATATCCTCGACCGGCATGATCACTGAGATAACACCCTTGTTACCGTGACGCCCTGCCATTTTGTCACCCGGCTGGATACGGCGTTTAATCGCCAAATAGACCTTGACGATTTTCAGCACGCCCGGAGCAAGATCATCGCCACTTTGTAGCTTGCCTTTCTTGTCCTCGAAGCGATCTTCGAGAAGTTTATTTTGCTCCTCCAACTGTCGCTGCGCCGACGCCAGGGCGTCGTTCAGCTTGGCATCTGACAGCTTCAGCTTGAACCATTGCTCTCGCTCGAGTTCCGCCAGCACTGCAGCGGTGAGAGTAGTCCCCTTGGCCAATCCAGCACCACTGACTGTGCTCTTACCTTTAAGCATGCTCGCCAAGTGGGCGAATGTTGCTTCCTCGAAGATGCGGTACTCTTCTTTGAGATCCTTGCGATAATCATCCAACTGGTGCTTTTCGATCTGCAAGGCTCGGGCATCTTTCTCCAAACCATCGCGCGTGAAGACCTGCACATCTATCACGGTACCCTTGGTGCTGGTGGGTACGCGCAGGGATGTGTCCTTCACATCGGATGCTTTCTCGCCAAAGATAGCGCGCAGCAGCTTTTCCTCTGGAGTGAGCTGGGTTTCGCCCTTTGGCGTAACCTTGCCTACCAGAATGTCACCCGCTTCCACCTCGGCACCAATATAGACAATACCGGACTCGTCCAGTTTGGCCAGGGCGCTCTCGCCTACGTTGGGAATATCACCGGATATTTCCTCAGAACCCAACTTGGTATCCCGGGCAATACACGTGAGCTCCTGAATGTGAATGGTCGTAAAGCGATCTTCCTTCACCACCTTTTCGGAGACCAGTATCGAGTCCTCAAAGTTGTAGCCATTCCAGGGCATAAAAGCGATGCGCATATTCTGGCCCAGAGCGAGCTCCCCCATGTCAATGGAGGGACCGTCAGCAAGAATATCGCCGCGCGCAATGACATCTCCGGCACGCACGATGGGACGCTGATTGATACAAGTGTTCTGGTTCGAGCGGGTGTACTTGGTCAGGTTGTAGATATCTACCGGTGCCTCGTCTACGCCCACGTCCTTATCATTCACGCGGACTACGATACGACTGGCATCCGCTGAGTCTACGACTCCGGCTCGTTCCGCCACTACGCACACTCCGGAGTCTGCAGCCACATAGCGCTCCATTCCCGTGCCAACCAGAGGCTTTTCAGCCACGAGGGTCGGAACAGCCTGGCGCTGCATGTTGGAACCCATTAGCGCGCGGTTAGCATCATCGTGCTCCAAAAATGGAATCAGCGCTGCGGCCACAGAGACCACCTGTTTGGGTGATACGTCCATGAAATCGACGCGCTCCGGCGGCATTACCGTAAATTCATTCATGTGGCGAACAGCAATCAGGTCATCTACAAACCTCATGTTTTTATCCAGGGTTGCCGAGGCCTGGGCAATGACATGTTCCGACTCGTTAATCGCGGATAAAAACTCGATGTCATCGGTAACCTTGCCATTGACGACTTTGCGATAGGGGCTTTCAAGAAAGCCGTAATCGTTGGTACGTGCGTACGTTGCCAAAGAATTGATCAGACCAATGTTAGGACCTTCCGGTGTCTCAATCGGGCACACACGACCGTAGTGGGTCGGATGAACGTCGCGCACCTCAAAACCTGCTCGCTCCCGTGTCAGACCACCTGGTCCAAGCGCAGAAACGCGGCGCTTGTGGGTAACTTCCGACAAGGGATTGTTCTGGTCCATGAACTGAGACAATTGGCTGGAGCCAAAGAACTCTTTCACCGCGGCCGATACAGGCTTGGCATTGATCAAGTCTTGAGGCATCAGCCCTTCGCTCTCTGCCATGGACAAGCGCTCTTTAACGGCTCGCTCGACGCGTACCAGGCCCACTCGGAATTGGTTTTCTGCCATCTCTCCCACGCTGCGAACCCGACGGTTACCGAGGTGGTCGATATCGTCGACCATTCCCTTACCGTTGCGGATCCCGACCAGAGTGCGCAGTACGTCTACAATATCTTGCTTGTCGAGCACGCCGCTTCCGATGACTTCCTCTCGGCCCAGACGGCGGTTAAACTTCATACGACCAACAGCGGACAGATCATACCTGTCAGCGGAGAAAAACAGATTCTGGAACAGATTCTCTGCAGACTCCTTGGTAGGTGGCTCTCCCGGACGCATCATGCGGTATATCTCTACCAACGCTTCCAGCTCGTTGCGGGTTGAATCCTGGCGCAGGGTGTCAGAGATGAAAGGGCCACAATCCAATTCATTGGTGTACAGGGTGGCGATCTTGGTGACACCCAGCTCCGTTAACTTGGCGAGTATTTCTGCGGTGAGTTCAGTGTTGCACTCGACGATTACCTCTCCGGTCTTCGTATCGACGACATTCGTGGCCAACGACCGGCCAAACAGATAATCGGGGGGGATTTCCAGAGCTGTAATTTTCGCTTCTTCAAGTTCGCGAATGTGGCGCGCAGTAATACGACGCCCCTGCTCTACCACGACTTTTTTGCCGGCCTTAATGTCGAAAGCGGCCACATCACCGCGCAGACGCTCAGGAATCAGCGTCATCGAATAGTTGCCATTCTTAGCGACATGAAAAGTGTTCACATCGTAGAACATCTCGAGGATTTCCTCGGCTTCAAAGCCGAGAGCACGCAATAATATCGTCGCTGGGAGTTTGCGACGTCGGTCGATACGCACGAATACCTGATCCTTCGGGTCGAACTCAAAATCAAGCCAGGATCCACGGTAAGGTATCACCCTGGCCGAATACAGCAGCTTGCCAGACGAATGTGTCTTGCCCTTATCGTGATCAAAAAATACACCGGGAGAACGGTGCAACTGGGATACAATTACGCGCTCGGTACCATTGATAACGAACGTACCGTTATCCGTCATCAGGGGAATTTCCCCCATATAGACTTCCTGCTCCTTGATGTCCTTGATGGTCTTGTTGGAGGACTCCTTGTCATAAATGATCAGGCGAACCTTTACACGCAGGGAACAGGAGTAGGTCACACCGCGTAACTGGCACTCGTTGACATCGAATATTGGCTTACCCAACTTGTAGTCAACATATTCCAGCGCCGCGTTGCCGCTGTAACTGACGATAGGGAACACCGACTTGAAAGCGGCATGCAGGCCATAGTCGCCGCGCGCCTCAAGAGCAACACCCTGCTGGGTGAATTTTCGGTAGGAATCCATTTGGATCGCAAGCAGATAGGGTACGTCCATGACGTTCGGCAATACGCCGAAATCTTTGCGAATACGTTTTTTCTCAGTGTACGAGTATGCCATCAGTACTCCCCAGCGTGATTAGCTTTTAACCGCCCTTCGGGCAATCAACTAGCCCCTTACAGGGCTAAAATAAGGTGGTCGCGCAATTCGGACCATCCCTGAAAAATCTCAATTCTTGAAGCGGGAAAAGGCCGGCGGGCAAATCGCCCACCAGCCTCGTCCTTATCCGACCGAAGCCAGATCACTGCCTAACCTACTTGAGCTCGACGGTGCCGCCAGCCTCTTCAAGCTGCTTCTTGACGTCCTCGGCTTCTGCCTTGGAAACGCCTTCCTTGACATGCGAAGGTGCACCATCGACCAGACCCTTGGCTTCCTTCAATCCCAATCCCGTTACCGCACGAACGACCTTGATCACGTTTACTTTCTTCTCGCCAGATGAGGTGAGAATTACGTTGAATTCAGTCTGCTCTTCAACAGCACTGCCAGCGTCACCACCGGCAGCGGCGGGCGCAGCAGCGACAGCCACAGCGGCAGTCACACCAAACTTCTCTTCCATAGCTTCGATGAGCGACACAATGTCCATCACGCTCATTTCGGCAATTGCATTCAATATTTCGTCTTTAGACAGAGCCATGACTCTTATCTCCTATTTAGCTGATTAGATATCCACAACAGAGGCTTACGCCGCTGCTTCTTTCTGATCGCGTACTGCTGCGAGTGTGCGAACCAGTTTTCCAGGTACTTCGTTCATTGTCTGAACCAGCTTGGTCACCGGCGCCTTCATAACACTCATCAACAATGAGAGTGCCTGATCACGCGTAGGCAACTTAGCAAGAACATCCAACTGATCTGCACCCAGCATCTGGCCGCTAACCGCCAGTGCTTTTACTTCAAATTTTTCGTTTTGCTTCGCGAAATCTTTGAATATTCGAGCCGCTGCACCCGGATCTTGCATTGAAAATCCGAACAGGGAGGGACCGACCAGCGAGTCGTTAACGCACTCGAACTCGGTTCCTTCCAGTGCGCGTTTGGCCAGAGTGTTCCGCACTACACGGAGGGTCACCTGGTTTTCACGCGCCGTTTTGCGCAAAGCTGTCATTCCATCCACCGTTACGCCGCGCGAGTCGGCGATAACCAAGGACAGTGCACTGGTGGCAGTCTCGTTAACTTCAGCTATGATCGCTTTCTTGTCTTCGAGTCCTATTGCCACTGGAGTTACTCCTGGATTGCTAAGTTTGTGCAGTCCCTATACGAACTGTTCGTTTAAGGTCAGCACAGTTAAATGCCGACAAATCTATGCCAACACTGCTTGTGCGTGGTGAACATGTTCACCATCTGCGTAGGCGTTGGCGCATCCCGAGGGACTTGCCGCGATTAAACCGCAACCGACAGACCGCATCGGTTTTGGCACCTACGGTCTTTGATGGTCTTTAGTTCTCAGCTAAATGGGCCAACCGCCCGGTGCCTTGTCCAAAGACCTCAAAGTGGACCGGAGCGAACCAGTAGGTATCGGCTCCGGCCTACAACACCTGCCATCCCTGGCAGGTTTTGAGGAATCGCCCCTTGTGGGGGCAATCCGATCAATTTTCTACCGACCCCTGATCGATTGTGATGCCAGGGCCCATCGTGGTACTCAGGCTGATTTTTTTCAGGTAAACACCCTTTGCGGAAGCCGGCTTGGCCTTCCTCAGGTCAGCCAGCAATGCTTCCAGATTGCCTTTGATAGCATCCAGTTCAAAATTGATTTTGCCAATACCGCCGTGGATAATGCCATTCTTGTCCGTGCGATAGCGCACCTGACCGGCTTTGGCGTTATTCACCGCGGTTACGACATCAGCAGTCACAGTGCCCGTCTTCGGGTTAGGCATCAGTCCGCGCGGACCCAATACCTGGCCAAGCTGGCCCACCACACGCATGGCATCCGGTGACGCGATGACCACATCAAAGTCCAACATGCCGCCCTTGATCTGTTCGGCGAGATCTTCCATACCCACCAAATCAGCGCCGGCAGCCTTGGCTTTTTCGGCAGCCTCACCTTGGGTGAAAACCGCCACGCGAACTACAGAACCCGTACCGAAAGGCAGGGTAGTTGCGCCGCGCACCGCCTGATCAGATTTACGGGCATCTATGCCCAGGTTCACCGCAACTTCAACTGTTTCGTTGAACTTCACTGTGGCAAATTCTTTCAGCAGGTTTACCGCCACATCCAGTGGGTAAGCCTTCTGGGGGTCAACTTTTTCTTTAAATGCGCGTACGCGCTTGGACACCTTAGCCATCTTAGTTTACCCCTTCTACTTCGATACCGGAGGAACGTGCGCTACCAGCGATAGTGCGCACGGCAGCGTCCATGTCGGCGGCGGTCAGGTCCGGCCATTTCTGGGTGGCGACCTCCTCCAGTTGGGCCCGATTTACCTTGCCGACCTTGTTGGTATTAGGCGTAGGGGAACCCTTTTGGATCTTGGCAATCTTCATCAGCAGGACTGAAGCCGGCGGCGTCTTCTTAATGAACGTAAATGAACGGTCACCATAGACCGTAATAATCACCGGAATCGGTAGACCGGGCTCCATACCCTGAGTCTCGGCGTTGAACGCCTTGCAGAACTCCATGATATTGACACCATGCTGACCCAATGCCGGACCTACTGGCGGACTGGGATTGGCCTGGCCGGCCTTTACCTGCAGCTTTATGTAAGCCTGGACTTTCTTAGCCATTTCTAATCTCCCGGGTACAATCGCCGTTTGGGCCGCAATGGCTTACTTGGGCTCCCCATAAAAGCAGCAATGCTGCCGTTTCGTTTATGGGGTCTGTTTATGGGGTCAGAGCCCTTTTTCACGGTTTGGTGAAAAAGGGCTCTGACCC
>JANNVJ010000034.1:0-2905 GCA_031414375.1 Haliea sp. | reverse complement strand
TCGTCCGTGCACGATGACGGAAACCTCCATGTTAAGGCTGAACGAACGGATGTCCATGTTGCTCGATCCAATCACCGCGACATCGTCGTCGATGGAGAAGTGTTTGGAGTGCAGCACGGTTGGCGCACGGTACAGGTAGATTGATACGCCGGCCCGCAACAGTGCTTCGTAGTACGAGCGCTGGGCGTGATAAACGAAGTACTGATCGCCAATTGCCGAGACGAACAACTCCACCGCCACACCTCGGGACGCCGCAGAAACCAGCGCCAGCAATGTCGCCTCGTCGGGTACAAAATAGGGGCTGGCAATGCTGATACGCTTGCTGGCGCTGTGCAGCATGTAGACAAACAGTTTCAGATTATTGTCGTTCTCGAAACTGGGCCCACTGGGCAGCACCTGGGCATCGAGCATGGCCTCGGCGGTACTGACGATGATGGGTGTTGTATCAAGCTCCAGCAGTTCCGTCGTTTCGCTGTACCAATCGGTGACGAACACCGCGTCGAGTTCACGCACCACCGGCCCTTCGAGGCGCACCATGAGTTCGCGCCAGTGCAAGCCGCGCGCAACATTCTTCGGTTTGAGATAGCTGGACTCAATGAGGTTTTGTGAGCCGGTGAACCCGACCCGCCCGTCGATCACGACCAGCTTGCGATGATTGCGCAGGTCGGGTCGCTGCCATTGGCCGCGCCAGGGTCGCAGCGGCAACATGGCATGCCATCTTGCCCCCATCGCCCGCAACACACCCTGGGTTTTGACGCGGTGCGGGAACATGAAGCCCGAGACATGATCGGACAACACGCGCACGGTGACACCGCGCTGCACCGCCCGTTCGAGTGCGGCGAAAAACAGTTTGGTGGTGTCATCCTGCACCAGGATGTAGAACTCAACGTGCACATAGTCAACGGCGGTGTCGATGTCCTGTACCATGCGCTCGAAGGAGCCCTCGTAATGCTCCAGCAGAATGGCGCTGTTCCCGCCTACCATGGGCAGCGCACCGAGCTCGACATTCATATGCACGGCCGAACCCAGCCAGGGTGGCCACTCTTCGCAGTGACTCACCAGCCCGAGGCCCTGCGTGCGGGCGATGATCAGGTCGTTGACCTCGCGCTGCTTGTCGCGCCGCGCCTGCGGCAGCCGCCCTGCCCCCACCAGCAGAAACCAGAGCACGCCGAGGAAGGGGATGAAGATAATGGCCAGCACCCAGGCGACCGCCGCCGAGGGACGGCGATTGGCAGAGATGAGCACCGTAGCGACAAAACCGATCACCACATGGGCGATCAGCGCAGCCTGCGCGACCAATTCGGCCTGCATCATAGCGCGCTCACATGGCTGGACAGCAGTGGCATCCGGGCGGGGTCTATCAACGGAAATTGCACTGGGCAAAATCCCAGTTGACCAGTGCATTCAGGAAGGTGTCAACGTACTGCGCACGCCGGTTGCGGTAGTCAATATAATAGGCATGTTCCCATACATCTATCGTCAGCAACGCTGTATCGGCAGTGGTCAGCGGCGTGCCCGCAGCGCCCATGTTCACAATGTCGATACTACCGTCGACCTTCTGCACCAGCCAGGTCCAGGCCGAACCGAAATTGCCGACAGCAGACTCGGCAAAGGCGTCTCTGAAGGACGCATAAGAGCCCCACTTTGCAGCGATAGCCGTGGCCAACGTACCGGTGGGCACGCCACCGCCGTCGGCTTTCAGGCAGTTCCAGAAGAACGTGTGATTCCAACTCTGTGCGGCATTATCGTAGATGTTGCCGCTGGACTTGCGCACGATGTCTTCGAGTGACATCGACTCAAATTCGGTGCCTTTTTTCAAGTTATTCAGATTGACCACATAGGCGTTGTGGTGCTTGCCATGGTGGAACTCCAGCGTCTCACGACTCATGTGCGGCTTTAGTGCTTCCAGTGTGAAGGGCAATGCGGGCAAGACGTGTTCCATGCTGGATCCTTTTGTCACATTAAAAAATTACAGGTGCTGCATCAGAAGGTGATGTTGCCGGTCGCCAGGCCGTATACACCGCAGATACCGGTGGCAACGATAGCGCCGAAGGTAACCCAGTCCGAGGACTTTTCAACTACCGGCTTGCCCTGCTCGCGCCGCGCAATGAAGTACAGCACCGTAACCATCGGGGCGGCGCTCGGCCACCATGCTGCCGACCACTATTGCGGTCAGCCCCGCAGGAGAAATTGGTGGTTCCGTAGTGGCCATCTCTGCCTCTCAGCATTGGGGCACAGCGCCAGGCATTCCGCCACGAATGCACATTTGATTGAAATATAACTAGGGGACAATATAGAATCCCCAGATACTACACAACCACGTTCACCCTCCATCGACGTGGTTTCGAAATTTGCGCATGCATGACAGTATCTAACACCGTATCCAACACCGTATCCATCACAGTATCCAGGCGCTTGCGCCGTCTCAACGACCAGAGGAAAGAAAGCGATGCATCAATCCTGTGTCAAGTCCGCTCTCAAGCTGCAAGACCTGCGGCAGCGCTCACTTCGAGGCCTGCCGGCGCTCGCATTTGCCATCAGTCTGGCATGTGCCAGCACAGCGTGGGCAGCAGGTGCCGATCTGGTCAGCGCCAGGCAGCTCGTGGATGGCGGCAAGTATCAGGAAGCCTATGACCTGCTGGCACCCTTCGAAGCTCAGCACATCGACGACGGCGCGTTCAACGCATTGCTCGGTGAAGCGGCGCTGCGCTCCAACCGGGCCGACACGGCGGTAATCGCCTTCACGCGCAACCTCGCCGCATTCCCGGACTCCATCGACGCCCATCTGGGCCTGGCCCGCGCCTACCTTGCAACGGGCAACTACGCGAGCGCCAAATACCAGTTCGAGACCGTGCTGCGCATCGATGACCTGCCGGCTGACCTGCACCAGCAGGTGGAAATTTAC
>JANNVJ010000033.1:0-20569 GCA_031414375.1 Haliea sp. | reverse complement strand
GCAGCAGGCGCGCTTCGAACCGATGATCATCGGCTTCAACCCGGCTGACATGTATGCCGCCGACCATATCCGCCGTGTATTGCAGACCTACCCCGGCGTGTTCACCGGTATCGGCGAGTTCTCTATTCACAAGGAATTTGTTTCCGCCAAAGTCAGTGGCGATGTGGCGAGCCTGATCGATCCTGCCCTTGATCGCATCTTTGAGTTTACGGCCGAGAGCGGGCTGCTGTCGATTTTACACACCGATATACACATGCCGTTCGTGAAGCCTGAATTTAAGCGGTTGTATTTCGATCAGGCCAAGGATCTGTTCAGGCGCCACCCGAATTCGACCATCATCTGGGCGCATACCGGGCTCGGGCGGGTGGTGCAGCCGGTGGCAGATCACCTGGCCATGCTGGAGGAAATTCTGGCGGATCCTGCGTTCAAGCATGTGAACTTCGATATTTCCTGGGACGAGGTTGCCAAGTATGTGGTGGCAACACCGGAAGCGACCAAGCTAACGGCGGCGCTGATTGAAGAATATCCGGATCGCTTCCTCATGGGCACGGACAATGTAGCCCTGACCGATCCGCAGGCCGTGTTTGCCGTGTTCAATCAGTACCAACCGCTGTGGGACGCTCTGTCACCAGCGGCCAGCAAGGCGGTACGCAAGGACAATTTTGCCCGGCTGTTTGATGCGGCGGCCAAGAAAGTACGGGTCTGGGAGAAAGAGAATCCTGCACCGCAATGAGAAACGACTGTCAGTTCACTGGTTAGGGACGCAGTAGCATGATGAGAAATTCACTCATTGTACCGTTGGTCGTGGCGCTTCTGGCAATTCCAGTTGCCGCAACAGAGTCGACGTCGACTACACCTTCCGCCGAGGCCGCCACGTGGGGCCCACTGGATCTCGGGTCGGGTATCGTCGAACCGGGCAGCAAGCGAAAATTCACCTTTGAAACAGATCGAAGCTTTGAATCCAGCTTCCTCGATTCAGCGCTCTGGGCGGCGCAAGGCGCGACCGAAGGGCCGACACTGTGCGTGGTTGCCTGTATCCACGGCGACGAGATCAACAGCCTTGAGATTGCGCGCCGCAGTTTCGAGGCGGTTGACCCGCAGCGCTTGCAGGGCACGATGATCGTGATACCCACGGCCAACTCCCTGGGCGTTCGCACCATGAACCGGTCCATGATAGACCGCCGCGACCTCAACCGGGCATTTCCAGGCTCGGTCAGGGGCAGTGTGGCGTCCATCGTCGCCAACGCCATCTTTGAGCGTGTCATCCGGCGCTGCGATTACGTGATAGACCTGCACACCGGCTCCAACTTCCGCAGCAACGTGGCGCAGATACGCGTGGACATGACGGACGTAAAGTCACTGGCGCTGGCGGAAAACTTCGGTGTGGGCATCATTGTGAACGGCGTCGGCCCACAGGGCAGCCTGCGCCGTGAGGCCGTCAAAGCCGGCATTGCCGCCATCATTTACGAATCAGGTCCGCCCTTTATCTTTGTGGAACAGGAAATCCGAATCGGTACCAGCGGTGTGCTCAACGCGATGGATTTCCTCCAGATGTACGAAACGCCGGGCGAACACCCAAAGTCGAAAATCCTCGCACGCTCCGCCTGGATTCGAGTGCCGCGCGGCCAGGGCGGCATTTTCCTAACCGAGGTGCAACTCGGCGATAAGGTGCAAGTCGGTGACCTTTTGGGCACCGTGACCGACCCGATCACCGATATCAGCCATGAGATCCGCGCCGACCGCGCGGGCATCGTTATCGGGGCGGCGCTGCCGCAGGTGGTGCTGTCGGGCTACGGTATCTTCCATATCGGTGAGTTGGAGTAACGTCGCCAGTCCGCGCTAATTACCTTCCGTTTACCAGCTAAAACAGTGAAAATGACCCGAGCCTGGGGCATCCCACTGAGCACTGGCAGTAATAATATTTATGCTTGAAATCTTTAAAACGTGGTACCACCGCTACCTGTCCGAGGAGGAATCGGTGCTGCTGTTGGTGCTGCTGATCGTGGCTGTCGTGTTGCTGATGACCATCGGCGATATTCTGGCGCCCGTGCTGGCCGCGATTGTGCTCGCCTACCTGGCCGAGGGCCTCTCCAAGCAACTGCAGCGTATCGGCCTGCCACACTGGCTGGGCGTGACCATATCCTACCTGGTATTCGTCGGTGTGTTCTTTGGGGTGAGCTTTGCCCTGCTACCGTTGGCCTGGCGCCAGATGCTGAGCCTGCTCAGCCAATTACCCAACATGCTGGAGCAATGGCAGCAACTCCTGAGCGTCCTGCCCGATTGGTATCCCCATCTGCTCACGGCGGAGCAACTCGTGAGCTTCGTGAGTATGGCGCGGGGTGAACTTGCAGGACTGGGTCAGGCCGTCATCACGCGCTCACTGGCCTCAATACCAGGGCTGTTTATGGTGATGGTCTACCTGATACTCATCCCGGAGATGGTGTTCTTTTTTCTCAAGGATAGGGATCAGATGCTGGGCTGGTTAGGAGGGTTCCTGCCTGCAGAGCGACCTTTTTTGCGGCGTATCTGGAGCGAGATGAATGCGCAGTTTGCCAGTTACGTGCGGGGTAAAATGCTGGAAATTTTGATTATCGGGTTTGTTACCTATTGCGCGTTTACCTGGCTGGGCATGGATTATGCGGCGCTGCTGGGTTTGCTGGTGGGGCTGTCGGTGATCGTGCCGTATATTGGCGCCACGCTGGTGACGCTGCCGGTAGTCATGGTAGGGTTCTTTCAATGGGGATTCTCCGCTGAATTTTATACGATGTTTGCGGTCTACATGGTTATCCAGATACTGGACGGTAATGTATTGGTACCGTGGTTGTTTTCGGAGGCGGTGAACCTGCACCCGGTGGCCATTATTATTGCCGTACTGTTTTTCGGCGGGATCTGGGGTCTGTGGGGCGTATTTTTCGCCATACCGCTGGCAACCCTGATTAAAGCCATAATTAATGCCTGGCCGACCTCGGAGCCAATCGCCCCTGTGGCCCTGTAGCAAACGTAAACCTGATGGAGTCTCCAATGCCCGTGTTGCATCCCCGGCAGGGGTTCAAGTCCCTGCTAGTTCTGTTTGGCGCCCTGTTGCTGGCGTCCTGCGTCACCACTGCGCCGCTGGGCGAACAGCCCGTCAAGAGCCCCAATGATGACTATCAGTATCGACTACTGACCCTGGATAATCAGATGGAAGTGCTGCTCATCTCTGACCCCAACACCCCCAAGGCCGCCGCCTCTTTAGATGTGTTAGTGGGCAGCGGCGACAACCCACCCGGCAGGGAGGGCCTGGCGCATTTTCTGGAACACATGCTGTTTCTGGGCACCGACAAATATCCAGACGCTGCCGAGTACGAACGCTTTATTACCGAGCACGGCGGCACGCACAACGCGTACACCAGCTTTGAGAATACCAACTACTTCTTCGATATCAACGCGCCTGATCTGCCGATCGCGCTGGACCGTTTCGCCCAGTTCTTTATCGCGCCGCGCTTCGAGGCGCAGTATGTCGAGCGAGAGAAAAACGCCGTCGAGGCTGAGTATCAAATGGGCCTGAAGAGCGATGAGCGTCGCGGCCTGGATGTGCTGCAGGAGATCATTAATCCACAGCATCCCTACAATCAGTTTTCGGTCGGAAGCCTGGACACACTGGCCGATCGTCCTGACTCGGCGGTGCGCGACGAGTTGATCCAGTTCTACAACAAACACTACTCTGCCAACGTCATGCGCCTGGTCGTGCTGGGCTCTGAGTCGCTGGATGAGTTGGAGACGCTGACGCGACCCTTGTTCAGCCAGGTGCCCAATCGCGATTATGAGCGCCAGACGATTACTGCACCGTTGATTGCGCCGGATAGTCTGCCAATATTGGTACAGCTACAGCCGCTGGCGACGCAGCAGCAACTGGATGTGTCCTTTGCGATTCCCGATTATCGCGATCAGTACCGCATCAACCCGAGTGTGTATCTCGGCAATCTGGTCGGGCATGAAGGGGAGGGCAGTTTGCTGTCCCAATTGAAGGCTGAAGGCCTGGCGCAGGGCTTGTCTGCAGGCGATGGCCTCACCTGGCAGGGAGGCGCTTTGTTCAGTGTCGTGATCGCCCTGACGGAAAAGGGCGCGGCTGATCCTGATCGGGTGCTGCAGTTACTGTTTGCCTACATGGATATGTTGCGTAAGGAGGGACCGCAGGATTGGCTCTATGGCGAGCAGTCGCGGTTGGCGGACCTCAGCTTTCGTTTCCGTGAACAGGGCAGTCCAATGGGCTATGTGAGTGGGCTGGCCAGTGGCATGCAGTATTACGCGCCCGAAGACATTTTGCGCGGCCCGTACATGATGGATCACTACGATGAGACAGTGTTGGCAGAATTGCTGCAACTGATCAGGCCAGACAACGCGCTGGTGACGTTTAGTGATAAAGCCGTCAAAGGTGAGCAGGTGTCGAAATACTACAAGGTGCCGTATAGCCAACAGCCGTTGGACCTGCAGCGCGTTGCCAGCCCTGTTGATGATGCTGGCGTGGCGGCCCTGCACCTTCCCGCGGCCAATGAATTTATCGCGGATGATGTCTCCCTGGTCACCCTGCCAGAGAGTCTAGCAACGGTACCACAGGTCATGCTGGAAACTGACCGGCAGAAAATCTGGTTTATGCCGGATGCAGAGTTCAGGATTCCCCGCGGCGTCAACTATATCAATTTCCGTTCTCCGGAAGCCGCACAAAGTGTGCAGCAGACTGCATTGGGGGCGCTGTATGCCGCACTGATAACGGACCAGGTCAATGAGTTTGCCTACCCCGCCCATCTGGCCGGATTGAGTTTTGACGTGTACAAGCACAGCGAGGGTATCAGTTTGCGTGTCGGTGGCTATAACGACAAGCAGGCCTTGCTACTGCAGCACTTGTTGCAGCGCATGGTCGAACCCACATTCACTCCGGATCGTTTTGATGATGTGCGCGCTGACATGATCCGCAGCCTGCAAAATACGGTTGCCAAGCGCCCCAGTAGCCAAGTGATAGACGACCTGAATGAAGCGCTGGTGTACGGTGAGTGGGGCGAGCAGGCGTTGATCGCTGCCCTGCAAAAAACTGACTTGAGTGACCTTAATGCCTATATCAGCCGATTCTGGAGCAGTGCTACAGCCGAGGTGTTGATCTACGGCAATTACACTGTCGATAAGGTGCAACAGCTGTCAACAACGTTGGCGAGTGTCGTCAGCAACGCGCCCGCACCGACCTTGCCCGCGCGCGAAGTGTTGCAACTGGCTGCCGGTGAGTCCGCACAGTACAAGGTGGATGTGCCCCACGACGACTCCGTCGTCGCCTGGTACCTGCAGGGCGCGGGAGATAGTTGGCAGGACAAAGCCGCCACGGCGTTGACCGTGCAGATTATGTCGTCGGGTTTTTTCCAGGAGTTGCGCACCGAGCAGCAACTGGGCTACGTGGTGGGCGCCGTCAACTATCCGAAGATGGAAGTGCCAGGCCTGGTGCTGTTAGTCCAGTCGCCGGTGGCCGATGCCAATGCCGTTGCCAATGCCATGCAGAAATTCATGCAGCAGGTAGAATCCGGGTTGGATGAGGCGCAGTTTGAGCGGCACAAAGTGTCACTCATCAGCGATATATTGCGCCCGGACGAGAACCTCAACGAACGGGCGGAGTACTACTGGCAGGCTATCGCACGCAAAGAGTTCGATTTCGATGGTCGCCAGGCGCTTGCTGATGCGGTTGAGGCCCTCACACTGCCAGCCTGGAAGGCCTACTATGAGCAGGTTTTCCTGCAGCAACGGCACTCGTTGCAAGTGGTGGCGCCGGGCAAATGGGGTCTGGTGCCGAAGGGCGATTTTCGTGTGTATGACAGTGCGACAGCGATCAAGTCCGGACATGCAACCTATGTCGTAGAATGACGTAGAGTGGTTAAAAGGTTGGATGAATTCTAGTTTCCGTAGGGAACCCAATGGCGATGAAAGAAGATACAAACCCCCTGGAAACGCGCGAGTGGCTTGATGCGCTCGATGACGTCGTCAAACACGGCGGGCCGCAGCGCGCGTCTTTTCTGTTGTTGGAACTGGCCCGGCACGCGATGGGCTCCCGCTTGCGCCTGCCCTCTGCCATCACTACACCCTTTTGCAATACCATCGCGCCCTCCGAAGAAAAGATGATGCCCGGTGATGTGTTTATGGAGCGACGCATTCGCTCGCTGGTGCGCTGGAATGCCATGGCCATGGTGATGCGCGGCAATGATAACGACGAGGGCCTGGGTGGGCATATTTCCAGTTTTTCCTCCAGCGCCACCTTGTACGATGTGGGCTTCAATCATTTTTTTCGCGGTACCGACGGCGGTCATCCCGGGGATCTGGTGTTTTACCAGGGGCACAGTGCGCCCGGCATGTATGCGCGCTCGTTTCTGGAAGGGCGGTTGGAGGAAGCACAACTGGATAACTTTCGCCGCGAGGTAGGCGGTCGCGGCCTGTCGTCCTATCCGCACCCCTGGCTGATGCCCGACTATTGGCAATTTCCCACCGTGTCCATGGGCCTCGGCCCGATACAGGCGATTTACCAGGCGCGTGTCATGAAGTACCAGCAGGATCGCGGTCTTCTCGACCACGGTGACCGTGAAGTCTGGTGTTTCATCGGCGATGGTGAATGCGATGAGCCTGAATCCCTGGGTGCAATCTCACTGGCTGGCCGTGAAGGCATGGGTAACCTGAATTTTGTTATCAACTGCAACCTGCAGCGCCTGGACGGCCCGGTGCGTGGTAACGGCAAGATCATTCAGGAACTGGAAGGTATCTTCCGCGGTGCCGGTTGGAATGTGATCAAGGTGATCTGGGGCCGCCGCTGGGATCACCTGCTGGAAAAAGATAAAACAGGGCTGCTGCAGAAGCGCATGGATGAAGTCTGTGACGGCGAATTGCAGAATTACAAATACAACGGCGGCGCGTACACCCGCGAGCATTTCTTTGGCAAGTACCCCGAACTGCTGGAGCTGGTCGTCGATTTGTCAGACGACGACATCATGCAGCTCAACCGGGGTGGACACGACCCGTACAAGGTATATGCAGCCTATGCGGCGGCGGTGGGTGAGCATGAACGACCCACCGTCATCCTGGCGATGACAGTGAAAGGTTACGGCACGGGTGAGGCCGGTGAGGCCAACAACGAAACACACTCCTTGAAAAAACTCGATCTGCACAATCTGAAAATCTTTCGGGACCGCTTCGATATTCCCATCAGCGACCAGGACCTGGAAAGTGTGCCGTACTACCGGCCGCCGCCGGATAGCCCCGAGATGCGCTATATGCTGGAGCGCCGGCAAGCACTGGGTGGCCTCATCCCCGCACGGCGTTCGCACATGGAATTGTTGGAGACGCCGCCCCTGACCGCCTTCGGCAATCACCTCAAGAGCAGCGGCACGCGCGAGATTTCCACCACCATGGCCTTTGTGCGTATGTTGTCCAGCCTGGTGAAAGACGCGGACATCGGTCAGCGCGTAGTGCCCATCGTGCCGGACGAAGCCCGTACCTTTGGCATGGAAGGTATGTTCCGGCAGTTGGGTATTTACTCCTCGGTGGGCCAGCGCTACACGCCGCATGACGCGGGCCAGATCATGTTTTACAAGGAGGACATCAAGGGCCAGATCCTGGAAGAGGGCATCAACGAGGCGGGTGCGTTCTCGGCCTGGCTCGCGGCGGCCACGTCCTACAGTACCAGTGCATACCCCATGGTGCCCTTTTACATTTTCTACTCCATGTTTGGTTTCCAGCGCATCGGGGATCTGGCCTGGGCGGCCGGCGATAGTCAGGCGCGCGGGTTTCTGATTGGCGCCACTGCCGGGCGTACCACGCTCAACGGCGAGGGTCTGCAACATCAGGATGGGCACAGTCATCTGCTGGCGGGCACCATTCCCAACTGCGTGAGCTACGACCCGGCCTATGCTTTTGAGCTGGCGGTGATCATCCAGGACGGGCTGCGCCGCATGTACCATGAGGGGCAGAACCGCTTTTATTACATCACCACGATGAACGAGAACTACGTGCAGCGCGAGATGCCGCAGGGGGTTGAAGAGGGCATCATCCGGGGACTGTATCGGTTGCAGGCCTCCACCGTAGTGAGCGAGTTACGTGTGCAGCTACTCGGTGGCGGAGCGATCCTGCGCGAGGTCGAGGCCGCCGCTGTTATTTTGGAAAGCGACTACCAGGTCGCCGCCGATATCTGGAGCCTCACCAGCGTTAACGAGTTGCAGCGCGAGGGCAAAGCCGTGCAGCGCTGGAACCTGTTGCATCCGCAAGACGAGCCCCGCGTGCCCTATGTCACTGCACTTCTGCAGGAGACCGGTGGACCTTTTATAGCCGCGACCGACTACCTGAAATTGTACGCCGACCAGATCCGCGAGTTTGTGCCGGGCACTTACGCGGTGCTGGGCACTGACGGCTTCGGCCGTTCGGATACGCGCCGCAAATTGCGCGAGTTTTTTGAAGTGAGCCGCGAGTATATTGTCATCGCAGCACTTAAGGCGCTGGCGGACGACGGGCGGATAGAGCGCGCTCGCGTTACCCAGGCCATGGGCGCGCTGGGTGTAGACCCGGACAAGCCCAACCCGCTGACGGTTTGAGAACAACGGTCTGAACAAAAAGGAACACGACGTGCCAGTACAACAAGTCACAGTCCCCGATATCGGCGGCGCCGAAGGTGCGGAAGTCATCGAACTGCTGGTGGCGGTGGGTGACCAGGTCGCACTGGATCAGGGCCTCATCGTGCTGGAGTCGGACAAGGCCTCCATGGAGATTCCCTCCACCGTGACGGGCACCGTGGTGGAGCTGCTGGTAAAGGTGGGCGACCATCTGGCGGAAGGTGCGCCCATCGCGATGATTGAAGTCGCCGGGCAATCAGTAATTGGGGTCGCAGTAATTGGGGTCGGAGTAAAAACCTCTCAAACAAAATCACTGAGCGAAGAGCCGCCTGAGGTTTTTACTCCGACCCCAAATGCCGCCGCAGCGGTCGCCGCCAGCGTGCCCGTGCACAGCGATGATGTGCCCGACGCTGTTGCTGTGTACGCGGGCCCGGCGGTACGTAAACTGGCGCGCGAATTCGGCGTGCCACTAGGGCAGATCGAAGGCAGCGGTCCGCAGGGTCGTATCCTCAAGGAAGACCTGCAGCAGTTTGTGCATGGGATAATTGGGGTCGGAGTAAAAACCTCTCAAAAGCAGTCGTCAGGCGAGAAGCTACCGGAGGTTTTTACTCCGACCCCCAATATACCCGAAACCGACTTTGGCAAATTTGGTGAGATCGAAATTACCCCGCGCAGCAAACTGGATAAGCTGACCGCCGCCAATATGCACCGCAGCTGGCTCACTGTGCCGCATGTCACCCAGTTTGATGAAGCGGATATTACCGACCTGGAGGAATTTCGCGCGGGGCTCAAGGCCGAGGCGCAGCGGCGCGACACCCGGCTCACGCCCTTACCTTTTTTGCTCAAGGCCTGCGCGGTCGCGCTGCGTGACAACCCCAAACTCAACAGTTCACTGGCACGCAGTGGCGAGGATCTGGTCTACAAGAAATACATCCACATCGGTATGGCCGTTGACACACCGGCTGGCCTGATGGTGCCGGTGCTGCGCGACGTGGATCGCAAAACCATCTGGGAATTGGCGCGCGAAGTTGCAGAGCTGGCGGCCAAGGCAAAGGAGCGCAAACTAAGCCCGGGAGAGATGCAGGGTGGGTGCTTCACGATTTCCAGCCTGGGCACTATTGGCGGCAGTGGTTTCACACCCATCGTCAATACACCGGAAGTGGGCATTCTCGGGGTTTCAAAAGCAGCCATCAAACCGGTATGGAACGGCGCCGAGTTCGCGCCGCGCACACTACTACCGCTGGCCCTGTCCTACGACCATCGGGTGGTGAACGGTGGTGACGGCGGTCGGTTTCTCACGCAGCTGGTAGCGCTGCTCAGCGATATTCGCCAGCTGAGTTTGTAGGAGAATAAAAAGTCGTACCAACGTCGGCCCCGCTAATTCAGGATACTGGATTGGTCAGCCGCTGCCTGAATATTTTTGGCATCCTCTTTGAGGATAAATCCCCCCTGCAACGCCGACTGTGTCGCAGCGCTCCATGCAGATACAAAATTTTCATGGGATTGGTAAAGTCCTGAAAGTTGTTCGTCTGTAAAGGGCACGGTGATACCGAACAAAAAGCAGAACACGCCGGTTCCTCCAGCAGGCTGGCCCAAACCGTTTATTCGAGCCACCGGGGCATCAACGGCGGGCGTGCGGATTCCGCCAAGCACGTTGCCAAACGCGTCGGCTTTGTACACCAGCGGACTGATACTGACTGTTTCCAGGCGCGCCGCGCTGGGTGGTGGCGTGCCGTCTATGAGCCAGCTATTCAGGGAGTGGATGAGTGAGCGCATGACGAAGGTGGCCGGCCCGGTATTGATCGGCGCGGCGCAGCTAAAGCCGGCACTTGGGTCGGACGTCGGATTGCGCATGGTGTCGAACCATTGGGCGACCGTCTCAGGCTCGCCCGTATCGTTCTGCGCCTGCACCAGGCCATACTGGTCGAAGTGCGCGGTTCCGGCCACTTCCCACAAACGATACAGTGGCCCATCCTCCTGGCGAGCCGCTATGGCTCCTGCATCATTCTCATTGGTGAAGACCATCACCGGATCAGTGAGATCATCGCGAAAGTAGGTGGGTGACGGAGTCGAAACAATTGCCAATGGTGGTTGGGTCAACGGTGATCCCGCCCCACTGCGACTGTGCACCACGAAGGCGTCATACACATCGGCCACCGGGTGTGCGGCATTGATATACGTGGTGAGGCGCCCTGCGGACTGGGATTCTCCCACGGCAATCACGCGCTGCGGTACCAGGCCACCCAACACCAACGGGGCCTGATTGCGAATGGCTTGTCCTGCCTGGGAAAAAATGTCGTAGGAGTAACTGTCACCGGGGTGCATCAAGCTCCCATAGCGCAGCGGGTCGCCGGCGGCGCGACAGCCTGGCCCCACCGTCGGACAGACCAGTTGCGCGAGGCCAACGGCCTGCGCTGAGACGCCCACCCACGCATAGCCTGCACGAATAAGTTCGACATGCATGTGCTGCCAGTCCGGGCTGGCATCGACGCCTCCAGACACATTAAACCATTCGACAATGACGGAACCGTTGAACTTGTCCGGGTCGGTTGGTCGATTGACGATCAGTCGGGTTTTGTAGAAAGCTGGGGAAAATGCACTAACTGTCCATTTACCATCGCTAGTGAGAGGCTCAACCGGTGTGTAGGCGTCGGCAGTGCCTTCGACAAAAAACTCCAACTGCTCATATCCAACCTCGGCCAGATCGAACGCAGCATGACCGAAAACCAACGCAACGCCATTTCCTCCGCTGGCGGGTGAGACGGTTGCATCCGCCGCGTTTCCGCGTACCTCCGGTGGTTCGGCTGTGGATGGTGAATCGTTGCCATTCGAGCAGGCAGTGATGGTCAGCAACAAAGCCAGAAATGCCGTGTAAAGGCAGCGAATTGGGGTATTCATATGACTACCCATTGTTATTTTCCTCGGCGAGTTCGGTACAGAACTGCTCCGCATAGTGCTGGGCACGCATTAGTACGGCGATGATCGGTGAGACATCACCTTTCGCGCGCACCTCGTTCAGTACCTCGGTGAGCGCGCCGTTCAGTCCCCAATTATTGGGTAGAATGGCCGGCATCAGTCCGGCCCATTCCAGCTCTCTGTTGAGCCAGGCAAAACCGATACGCGCATTGCCATCCGCAAAGAGATGCAAATCAAGCATCGCCATGTACACCACTGCAGCGCGCACATATCCCGCCGGCAGCTTGCCATAGATATCACTGATAAAGTGTCTGAATGTGGCGCTCGCCAGCGCCGGTTCAACGCGTCGCACTGTCGGGTGGGATGCTACCCAGTTTTGCGTGTACTTGAAATGACCGGGTTGAAATCCATCCAGGTTTTTACAGGCCAGCGCATGCCAGTGCCGCAGGTGCAGCTCGGCTTTCACAGGATCGAGCATATCGAGCTGGCAGGTGCGTGCGGCTTTGATGGCAGCTTCCATGTTGACCGACTGTCGCAGCGCGTCGGACGGCTCCTGCGCTATCTTCAGTTCCGCCTTGATGGATTGATATTCGCCGACCGAGTTCACCAGCGGAATCATGAACATGGCCTCGATCAGTGGCCATTCCGCAGGCAGTTCTCTGCCAACTCCTACCTGTTCAGTGGCAAGTTGTTGCGCCCCGTCGGCATAGCGTTGCAGTGATGCCACCAGCTGCGCATCACATTTGAGACTGCATGCGGGCGTGTGGTGCATCGCGATCTCCAACGGTGCTGGATCGTCGTGCTCCACCAGTTCCGCTATGGAAGTAGCCAGACGATCGTGCTCGCCAACGGCAAACTGCGCGAACTCTACTTCGCGACGCTCAACGGTTGGAAGTGATAACTGTGCAGCGTCGCGCAGTTGTTCTATGGCCTTAGCGTAGAGTTTTAACTCAATCTGTAGCGTGGCCAGATTGACGCGCGCAAGGGTAAAGCCAGGCGCCATGTCCAGCGCTTCACGATAGAGCCCCTCGGCGAGTTCAGGTTTACCTTCCGCACGCAGCGCGCAGGCCAGCTTGTTGAGGGAGAGGGGGGCTCGCTCCAGTGCGACAGCGCGGTGGTAGCTCATTGAGGCTGCGCGCCATTTTCCGAGCATGCGCATTGTATCGCCCAGCACAAGGTGCGTTACCATCAGCCCTGGATTCAGTGCAAGCGCTTTTTGTAGCACCTGTGCGGCGACTTCATAGCGCTTGGATTCAAATAGGGTAGAACCCAGATTGATCCAACCTTCCACACGCTCAGGCGATAGTCTGGTTGCTGTACTGAAAGACTGTACTGCGTTACCCAACTCACCTTGCTGGAAGCTACGTTTGCCGGCATTCATGCAGCCCAGCCATGTTGGTTCCGCGCTAACGGCTTGCTAACTCCGCGCAAAATTCCAGCGCATGGTATTGCGCGCGAACGATCACAGCGACCAGCGGTGAGAGATCGCCACCGTTGGTGCGCACTGCCTGCATGGCGTCACCGAGTTCACCTTTGAGCCCCAGGTCACGGTTAAAGAGCGCGGGCATGAGTCCTGCCCACTCCAGCTCCCGGTTCAGCCATGTTAATGCGACCCGACCGTTGCCGTCGGCAAAGAGGTGCAGATCACAGACAGCCATATACACGACGGCGGCGCGCAGTACACCTGGCTGCAGAGTGCTATACAGGTCAGCGACAAAGTGCCTGAAGGTACCGCTGGCCAGCGCCGGCTGCACACGTTTCAGTGTCGGGCTTCTGGTGGACCAGTTTTGTGTGTACTTGAAATGGCCTGGGAGAAAACCTTCTACATCCCGGCACGCCAGTATATGCCAGTGGCGAAGATGCAGCTCTGCGGCAACAGGGTCCGTCAGATGACCGCAACTCGCACGCGCCGCCAGGATGGCGGGCTCCATGTTGAGCGATTCCAACAACTCACTTTTTGCTTGCTGTCTGTTACCACGCTGCTCCCGGATATCCAGAAACTGATCTACAGAATGTATCAGTGGGATCATGAACAGGGCTTCTATCAAGGGCCAGTCGGCAGGGGGGGCTCCCGAGACATTGGCAACAGTGTCGACAAGCTGATGGGCCGACTCCACATACAATCGAATATTTTTCAGTACGTCTTCATCGATTCCCAGAGCACTCTCTGGAGTTTGCGACAGCGCAGTCTGTAGTGGTTCCAGGTTTTGGTGGACGCACAACAGCGCGAGCGCGTCATTGAGACGAAAATATTCCGCCAGAGCCCGTTGTGAGGCGATCACTTCCTCGCGCTCCCTGCGCGGGAGAGTGCGAGTCAGTAGTGCATTCAACTGCTCGCTTGCCTCCTCGAATTGACAGATTTCGATATGTAGTCCGGTCAAATTTACCGCCGCCAGCGTGAAATTGGGATCACGGTGCAGAGCCTCCAGGTACAACGCTTTTGCTTCCTCGTGTTGCCCTCTCACGCGCAGGGCACAGGCCAGTTTATTGAGCGATAGCGGGTTTCGTTGCAGTGTCACAGCGTGCCGATAGCTGCTCAGTGCGAGGGTGAATTCACCCAGCTGGCGCAGTGCGTCACCCAGCAACATATGCGCTGGCATCAACATGGGGTTGAGTGTGATCGCATTGTTGAGAGCGACGGCGGATTCTTGAAAGCGACTGGTCTCAAGCAGAGCAGAACCCAGATTGACCCAGCTTTCAGCGCGCCTGGGCTGCAATCTTGTCGCCTGGGTGAAGGCGCTTGCAGCGTCAATCATGCGTCCTTGTTGGAAACTTTGCTCGCCAATTTTCATGCTCATCAGCCATGCTTGCTGAGCAGTGGGCTTCTTATTCAAAGCTTGTTGCCCTCCTGCGCCAGCGCGGCCCAGGCGTCGCGAAAGGCGCGTGCGCCGGCCTGTATGCCAGCGGGATGATTATCCAACCAGGTCGCCGCAATAATCATATAGTCGGTGGACCCGACATCTGCCGTGTACTGTGCGAGTTGTGTTGGTTGCTTGCCGCCCTGAATGATAGGCATGGTCGCAAAACAGTCGCCCAGCGAATCGCAACAGGCCGCCAGAAACGCCTGGGCGCTAACGGGATCCTGGTAGGGTGTTGCGAAAGGGCCGGGAGAGACGACCAGATCCGCGCCTGCCGCGCGTTGCAAGCGCGCCATAACAGCATCACTGGCACCCCAGTTACCGGCGCGGGTCAGGCCGTCGCCACAGCTGTTGTGTGACAAGATGATCAGGTCCGTGCGGCGCGCCACTTCACTGATGAATGATAAGCCCTGGGCACTGGCGCTGAGCAGCACTCCGTCGGCCCCTAGCTCATTGGCTTGTTCGGCCATCGCCAGGGCGGTACTGCAATCGTCAATGATATTGGCGAAGTACAACTTTGCTTCGCCGGTTTTGTCCTCAACGTTGCGCTTCATATCCATCATGCGCCGTACACGGTCAGCAAAGGGTGAACGCGCAGAGTCATACGTCAACTCATCGTCCTTGATGATGTCGAAGCCGCCGCTCAGCACGGCTTCGTTGATCTGCAGCATCGACTCGGTGGACAGACCAGCGGCGGGGCGCATCGAGCGACAAAATAGGGGGCGATCGGGAATGCCCAGTTTCTGCCGTAAGCCGGGAACACCAAATCTAGGACCGTCATACGCACCGGCAAGTGACTTCCCAAAGGTGAGATCAACCAATGCGGCCGCGCTCAGATAGCCCAGTCGATGTACCTCACCGAATACAGAATTCCACAATCTGGTTAGGCTGTTACCGAACAACAGCACCGGGTAGGCGATAACGATTTTAAACTGTCGCAGTTCACTCGCGAATGTCTGCACGCCATAAACAGAGGTATTGAGAAAATACACTGGGGCGATGTCCTGTCCTGGTCCTGGCAGTTGAGCAACTTCCATCACTCGCGCGCAAAAGTTCTGGATGTCCGGCGGCATCTCCACATCATTCAAATGCGTTGCACAGATGCTTTGCTCGCGCGCCAACCCCATGGCCGCCTGCTCACCGCCCACCGGGGTGCTTATCACATAGGTGGCTAGCACGCAGTCGTCGGCCGAGTAATGGTCCTGCCAGAGAAAGAAATCTTTGTTATCCAGGTCGAGGTTTTCTGAGCTCATGCTATGCGTCCAATCCCAGTGCCGGGGCGATTACCTTTTGTGCAATCTGCCAATCCAGTGATGTTGTTATCTTGATGTTCTCCGGTTCACCAGGGACGGCCTGCAGTGCGTAACCTGCCGTAATGACCATTTGTGCGGTGGACTGGAACTCCCGACCTGCAGTTTTTTGCTGCGCGCTGAGCAGCACAGCTCGGCGATAGGCCTGGGGCGCCTGAAATATACGCGCTTCCTGGCGCGTCTGGTAGCTGGCGACCACACTGCCTTCGAGGCGGCCCACCGGTACTGTCGGATCCAGAAACGCACCCGCAGCGCCATGTTGCTCCGCGGCCTTCAATACGGCGGCGCACAGTGCGGACGAGGCAAATGGTCGGGCACCATCCTGAATAAGCACTACCTGCCCCGTGCAGGCTGCGAGCAGGTGGTCAATACTTTCCTGGCGGGTGCGGCCACCGGGGATGACGGTTGCTTGACCCTGCAGTAGCGCAGCTATGTCACCGGTAAAATCTTCTGGTACGGCTACCAGCACCTCATCGACCAGCGGGCGTAGCGTGGCGACTACAATCTCCAACACCGTGCGCTTACCAATACGCAATAAGCACTTGGGCCCCAGGCCCAGGCGTGTACCGAGGCCTGCAGCGGGTATCAGTGCACAGGTACAAAAAGACATCCTCAGAGCTTAACGGAATTCAGCAGCGCTGGCGAACTGCCAGTGCCAGTGCTGCCCTATCGCTGCGCGCAATTGCTCAATGTCATGGAGTGGCTCTGCTGTTGTAGCGGGCCATAGATTGGGTCGCAGCGTACTGAGGTGCGTCAGGGACTGTTGCGGCCATCCGGCGTCGCGCAGCGCGTGGATAAATTTCAGGGTGCGCAAGGCGTCAAACCACTGATGAAACTGACGCTGGAATTGTGCGCTTGACGTGCTTTGTTTTTGGCAGTGCACCAAAGCGGCGTGCACGCCTTGTGCCGTCAGTGCCCGGTGGGACTGTGCGGCCAGGGTCTCATCCAGCCCATGCCTGCGCAAGAGTGGCGCAATGTCCTGATCGGGTGTGTTGGCCAGCTCGGGCAGGCTCGCGAGCAATGCGCGCAGTGCCATAAAACAGTATGGGTGGTAAAAGAGCGTTGCAGCGCCCGGATCCGTGCGGTCGAGGATGGCCTGCACTGCCGGGCCGGTGCCGAAGGGAACCCTTGCAGAGGATCGTGATCGCAATTGAATACAGTTGCCGGACAGCCGCGCTATGGGTCCGACCTTGGCCAGTTTGTTCAGCACATAAAAATCTTCCGCGCCAGCGCGTTTGGGAAAACCGCGCACCTGCGTGTATGCGTCGGCCCGTATCGCCAGGCAGCTGCCCAGCGTGTGGTACGCGTAGGGTGAGCCTGCATATTGCAGCCCCAGCACATAGTAGTGCAGACGCAGTTCATACAACGCGGTGGCGGTGTCGCAGGCCTGGTCTCCTCCCGGCACGTGGCGAAACGGAAACACCGCAGCTACTGCCGGTACCGCAGCGCTGGAAAGTTGCTGGAAATAATCAGGTGGTAGTATTGAATCGGCGTCGATGCTGCACAGCCATTGGCCGTTGATACCCCCGGCAACCATCCATTGCAGCGCCAGGTCACAGCCGGTTTTACGCACCAGGCCAACGCCGTGCGCGGCCGGCGTCGGTCCATACACTGTTTCCATGTCCAGCAGGTACAGATCGGTGTGTGGGTTCAAACACAGCACCGGCACGGTGCCACGTACCGCACGTGGCAGCGGCGAACCGTGAATGGCGTCTCGCAGCTCAGCATTGGCTTGCGTGTCGCCATCAGAGTCGGGACGATTCAGTACCAGTATGACCAGCGTCCTGCTCTTGCCTTGAGGTAGTCGCCGCAATTGTTCGAGCAAGGCCGGTGCTTCCCGGCAGGCGGGTAGTACCAGCACCTGCTCCCAATAATATTCAGTGAAACTGTGGCAAGGCAGCCCTGTTTCGATGTGCCGTTGCAGGTAGCGCTGCACGGCGACACTGTCGCGCATTACGCTGCGACCCCCATCAGTGCAATGCAGCTCTGATCGGCAGCGTGGGAACGATGGCGGCTTCGATGTCCAGCAGTTCGTGCCAGCGTTGTTCAACCGTGTCGCGCTCAACATATTTGTGCGCCAGCGCCAGAAACAATTCGTAATGGCGCTCCTCGGAGCGCGCGAGGGATTGGTAGAACTTTTTCAGGAAGCCCGGGCCCAGCGCAGCCGCTACCAGTGCGAACCGCTCAGCGCCACGGGCCTCGATGATGCTTGCCGTCAGCAGGCGATCCAGCAGATACACCTCCTTGCCCTGGCGAATCGATGCGCGAAACGTCACCACATACGGGTCTTTGTGGTCTGCCCCAATCGTCAGGCCGCGCTGGTGAATCCACTTGAGCACCTCGCGGTAATGGGTCAGCTCCTCTATCGCCAGGTCTGCCATCGCGGTGACCAGTTCAATGCGATCGGGATAGTGCGATAACATGGAAATCGCCATACCCGAGGCTTTCTTTTCGGCGGTGGCATGGTCCAGCAGGAAACTATCAAAGTCTGCCATGACCGCAGCGGTCCAGGCGGCAGGTGTGGTATAGCGCAGGGGTGAATTGGGCATACGGGTCTACGACTGTATTTGAAGCCTGAGCGGGTATTGAACTGTAAGTGAGCGGCGAACACAAGATTGGATGCCTGTCACGCCGCCGCTCACGACTCGTGGCAGGGCGCGAACGCTATGCTAAACTTGCTGTCGCTTGCGGGTCTTGCAGGCCACGCATAAGCCGATGTTAACCCACACACTAGGTAGGACAGCCTTAGCAATGATTATCAAACCTCGCGTCCGCGGATTTCTCTGTGTCACCACACACCCAACGGGCTGCGCCGCCAACGTCAAGCGACAGATGGACTACGTTAAGGGCCGAGGGCCTATTGCCAATGGCCCCAAACGTGTATTGGTGATTGGGTCATCCACCGGTTACGGCCTGGCATCGCGGATCACTGCCGCCTTCGGTTATGGCGCCGCTACAGTGGGCGTTTTTTTTGAGAAGGAAGGCACTGATGCCAAGCCCGGTACGGCTGGCTGGTACAACTCCGCTGCCTTCCACAGTTATGCCAAGGCTGCTGGCCTGTACGCCAAAAGTATCAACGGCGATGCCTTCAGCGACGAGATCAAACAAAAGACCATAGCCACCATCAAGGCCGATCTGGGACAGATTGACCTGGTGGTCTACAGCCTGGCATCGCCGCGTCGCCAACACCCTGTCACCGGTGTAGTGCACACTTCCACCCTCAAACCGATTGGTGGCGCTGCCGTGCAAAAAGGCGTGAATACCGACAAAGAGGAAGTGCAGGATTTTCACCTCGAAGCCGCCACCCAGGAAGAGATCGACAACACGGTTGCTGTCATGGGCGGCGAAGACTGGCAAATGTGGATCGAGGCGCTGGACGCAGCGGGTGTATTGGCCGAGGGCGCGAAGACCACGGCTTACACCTATATCGGTGACAAACTCACCTGGGATATCTACTGGCATGGCACGATAGGCGCGGCCAAAAAAGACCTGGACAAACGCGTGGTCGCGATTCGCAAGCGTCTAGCCGCCAAGGGCGGAGACGCGCGTGTATCAGTGCTCAAGGCAGTCGTCACCCAGGCCAGCGCGGCCATACCCGCCATGCCGATCTACCTGGCGTTGCTGTTTAAGGTGATGAAAGCACAGGGTACGCACGAGGGCTGTATCGAGCAGATCGACGGCCTGTTTCGCGACTCGCTGTACAGTGCAGCGCCCTACTTGGATGAGGAAGGGCGGTTGCGCGCCGACGGCAAGGAACTGGATCCGGCAGTGCAGGCTGCCGTGGCAAAATTGTGGGATGGCATCAATACGGACACGCTGCGCCAGCTGTCTGATTTTGACGGCTACAAACGTGAGTTCCTGCAACTGTTCGGTTTTGAGGTGGACGGCGTGGACTACGCTGCCGAGGTCAATCCCGAAGTCATCATTGACGGGATGGCCTGACGCCATGCTGGAGCACGGCATCCCGTTTCGTCTCAACAGCCGGGTGCGGCGACTGGTCGCACCCAACCCGGGCGTGATGACGGGGCCGGGCACCAACACGTATCTGCTGGGCGATGACGAGGTGGCGGTGCTGGACCCCGGCCCCGCAATACCTGCGCACATCGACGCGATATTGGACACTGCCGGTGATCGTATTCGCTGGATTGTCTGTACCCACACGCACCCGGATCACTCACCCGCGTGGCAGGCAGTGGCAGCAGCTACAGGGGCGCAGGTTATTGGCGCATTGCCCCCGCACGATATGCATCAGGACACCACCTTCAAGCCGACCCGTGAAGTGCAACACGACCAGGTACTGGCAACCCCGGAATTTACGCTGCGCGCGGTGCACACTCCCGGTCATGTGGGCAATCATTATTGCTACTTGCTGGAGGAGGAGGGCATGTTGTTCGCCGGTGATCACATCATGAACGGTTCCACCGTGGTGATCATTCCGCCCAGCGGTGATATGAAAGCGTATATCGAGTCATTGCAATTGCTGCTGAACTATCCGCTGAAAAGTATTGCCCCCGGACACGGTGCAGTGATGACCGAACCCGCAGCGGTGGTGGACTGGCTGGTCAAGCACCGCCTGATGCGAGAACAAAAAGTCATCGATGGCCTGCGCAGCACCGGACGCGCGCCGCTGGATGCACTGGTCAAGGTGGTCTACGACGATGTCGATACCAGCCTGCACAAGATGGCGATGCTGTCATTGCATGCGCACCTGATCAAGTTGCAGCATGAACAGCGTGCGGTGCAACACACGGCGGATGACAGTTGGAGTTTGGGGAGTTTGGGGTGGGTTTAAAAAAGTGAAAAATTTTTTTATATGAACCCAAAAAAAAAGGTCTGTCACCAAACACTAAGTGAGGGAGGGCCCAAAAAAACCCCC
>JANNVJ010000032.1:0-216009 GCA_031414375.1 Haliea sp. | reverse complement strand
TTTCAATTTCAGCCATTGGGGCATGCGGATTGTGCGGATTGTGCGGAAACGTAGACGGGGCGCGGGTTTCAGCTTCCGCATGTGCGTGCGGATTTGTGCGGATTAGCTCCAGCCCTTCACCTTTTCCGCATGTTTCCGCATCTCTGTGCGGACTCTGCAGAGCGTGCAGTTGTTGGTTTTCCGCAGAATCCGCACTTTCCGCACGGGTCCGCCTGAAATATCGCGGGCTGGGAATCAGCAACTCCTCCAGATTCACGCAACCACCTCCCATGCGCTGGGCTCACCCCGATTATTGACGCCCACAACCTTGGCCGCCATCCCCGTTACCAGTAGCGCCATCAGGCTACGGATATGCGCTACGGATATGCGGTGTTTGGTAGGAACAATCTCTTTTTGCATCTCCGCTATGGTCGCCCGCTTCCCTGACCTACCCTTCAGCCACGCCAGCACGTCCATCAGATTGCGCTGCAGTAGGGTCGCGTCATTTAGTTGTTCGGACCGTAACGTCATCTGCAGATAATGGGCAATCAATATGCAGGCCCTTTCCATCTGCCCGCCCGTCACCTCACCCGTACTTTCAAGAACCGCAAATATCCCAGCTATGCGGAGCGCGTTTTCACCCGCCTTGCTCGCTGATGGTTTCACTCGCTCCAAGGTTGCGCCAGGTAACAGCGCGCGCTCGGTGGCGTTGTAGAAGTCCACCCAAACATTATGCGCCTCCAGACTTAACCTCATGGTGGGCAAGTTCAGGCCTCCACCTTCATGGGTATCGGGCACAAATGCCACCAAGTCCGCCACTCTCGCGTGAAAGCGCACAACCGCCGGATGCTCCAGGGGGTTGGTTTGCTTGTAGAAGCGAGTACCTGCAAGCGTTGCAGCTTCCACAATCAGGAATCGTGCCAGCAGACCCTGTCCCATCAACAGCGGATTGCCTAAGACGGCTTGCGCTACGATGGGTTGCACTTGTAGGTGAATGGATAACCTGCGGTCGTACAGTGTGGCGCTTTCACCCTGCGCCGCCCTTGTGCGGACAATGGGCGAGCCGTCCCAGTACTTGGACAGGCCCGCTATGGTTTTTTGCATGTTGTCGGGATTCATCGCGTGCCCACCAAAAAACTGCGCGCCTTCATCACTAAATAGTGCCTGACTGGGAAAACCCAATTTAAAGGACCGTTGCAGCCCTTCAAGCGTTGGCTCCTGACAAATGACGATAGGCTCTGGCGGCAACTCCGGCGGTGCCTCCTCGCGCAGTGCCGCCGTCATTTCGGCCTTAGGCTTCTTCTTGTCGGATAGCGCCGCCTTGCGCTCGGTGTCGTACACGTCGCGGGCATTTTGATAGTCCTGCAGCGCTTGCACATGCTCGCGCACCTTTTCGCGCTGCCATTGGGATAACGGGGCGCTGGCCACATTGTCACAGGCGCTTTTGCGGTCGCCAGACTCCGCAACAGTTAGAAGAAACAGCGACAGCGGAATAGTGCGCCCGTCCATCAGGACATTGCCCTTGTGCTGTGCAGCGAAGGCCGCAACAGCCAGGACAGCGTGCGCCGCGATTGGTAGCGGGGCGCTGACAGTTTCCGCAATAGCACTTGCGGCGCTGCCCAACAGGTCGCCCAATGCGTCAACCGGGTACGGGGTGCGGTCAGCCACTGCGTGCAGACTGGCGATTATCTCCCCGGCTTCATCATCATCGGGCTTTGGTGCCAGGTCCTGGGCAAGGCTCATAAGCTTACCCTCCGGCAATGCGCCGTATCATTGAAGTCTGTACACGTGCAGTCGTACTCCAGGCAGACGCGCGGCCACGTCAAACAGCCTTGTACAGCTTTAGCCGCCTCTTGGCCTTTGGTCATGCCGGGATTGCCCGGCGTCTTATGGTCGTTATCAGCGGCCACCACGAGCGCTAGGAGGGGGAATCTGTGCCGAATGGCCTCTGCCACGGGTTTTAAGTTGCCCGCGTGCATGGCGGCCACCACCGGTAAGCGGAGCGTTTCGGCAATGGTGGCAGCGGTGGCCCACCCCTCCGCAATGTAAAGCTCCCCATCCTCTGGAATATCTCGCGCACTCGCCAGTGCAAAACAGCCGGTAATGCGCCCGCCTGTTAAAAACCGCTTTTCACCTTCCGCGTTGATTCGTTGCAGGTTTACCAGGTTGCCATCGATATCGCGCAGCGGCACCAACAACAAACCCCCAGCCTGTCGCAATTCGAGCGCACCTATACGCTTGTTCGCCAAATAGGGGTGCGACACAGAGGCGGGGGGCGCATCGCGCCAGAGCATAACGGCCCGCCGGGCTGTATCCGCTTGTACCGCCTGTTTTTCCTGCTCTCGCTTTTCTCTTGCGGCCCGTACCATCGCATCAATACGGGCGCGCTCCGCCGTTGTCATCCCTTCTGTGCCGCTTGCCCTCCAGGTGGATTGATACCCGGTGCGCCAGTTGCCATAAGCGCCAGCGGGGCAACCGTCCAGATGGAGAACATACCAACAGGCCCCGTTGTACCGTCTGCCCTCCGGGTCATCAAAGCGGTGCAGCTCGCCATCAGCAACAGGGTGAATAATTGCGCCAGTGTCCCGGTAAATTGCGTCCGCAAACTGCCTGTGTGCATCCGCAGTCGTGGTAAAATCAAGCGCGTTTGATCTATAGCCGCCCTGTGCCGGGGCGGTATTTTTTTGTCTCATTGTCCCGCCTCCTATGCTGTCTGCTTAGTTGTAGACTGTTCTTCGAACTGCCCCAGCCATTCGTTCAAAGTCTTTCCGAGATACAGAACGGTTCGACCCCGCTTGATATAGGCTGGCGTGGGTACGCCTGATAACAGCTTTGTGCTTCTGGAATTACGAAGTGTAACTTCGCCTACACGCAGGCCCTGAGCAGCCTCTTTTGATGAGTAGCGTTCGGTATCGATGAACATGATTTATACCCCTAGTTGGTTAGAAATTGGTGCGGGACATAAGTCCGGTACACCTAGGGGCACATTTTTATCTCGTGGTACGTTAAATGAATAGTTGGGATTTTTCCGACCTAAAGCGGAGAGGGGTGCGCCTCAAAATGTAAGGCTCACCAGAGAGAGGCCCAGCCTTGCAAGCGAGCAGACTGGTTTAGTTTTGCTACTGTTTTGGCGGCTTCTTCACCGGAATACCGGTGTTTCTGTGTTTTTGTATCAAAAGCCCGTTGGCGCGATTTCCTGGATAGGCTTCCGATTCCTTTGAAGTACTAAGTCACCAAGTTGTTGTTTGCTCGGGGGCGGAGCGCTACCTTGCTGTATTTCTCCGGTAATCAGATCGGCCCATTTATCACAAAGATAGATACCGGTGGTGCAAAGGCTCTTGGTCGTGGCGTCTTGTTTTTCACGCCCTGCGATCACCTCGAATATCGCGCCGATGTCCTGCATCACCGCCCGGACAAGATCGGTGCAATCCGTTGAGTCGTTATGTGTTAAGTCTTTTTCCTGATGGGATAGGTTCATTTTAGCGCTCCTGTCGATTGTCGTTTTTCTTATTTTCCAAACTTGGCGGTAACCACATTCCCCGCCTTTGCTTGTGCTTTCAAATTGTCCAAGTAATCCGCCCATCCCTGCATCATCTTTTTTCGCTCGGGCAAATGCGATGTGCGGTTATAGGCTCTGCCTGTTGCATCTTTCACAGCATGGGCTAATTGGTGTTCGATATAATCCACCCGGTAATTTAGAACTTCATCCAGAATGGTGCGGGCCATTGCTCTAAAACCGTGTGGTGTCATGGTGTCATTGTCATAGCCCATAGTGCGCAGTGCCGTGCGTACGCCATTTTCAGACAGGCAACGGCTAGCACCCCTTGCACTGGGGAAAACGTACCGTCCCCTGCCCGTGAGCAAGTGTAGTGCCTTCAATAGATCAACCGCCTGACTGCATAACGGGACAATGTGAGGCTGTCGCATCTTCATTTTTTCGGCGGGTATCTCCCAGCGCGATTCATCCCAGTTGATTTCTGCCCACTCCATAGCGCGAATTTCGCCGGGACGTTGGAATAGCATGGGGGACAATTGCAGTGCAGTTTTAACCGTGGGTGTGCCTTGGAATGCGTCGATTGCCAGCAACAGCTTACCCACCTGTACCGGCTCAGTAATGGCAGCATGGTGCTTTTTGGTTTTGGTTTTGAGTGCGCCCCGTAGATCGCCACTGGGATCGCGCTCAGCCCTGCCAGTGGCCACGGCATACCGGAACACTAGCCCAGCCGTTTGCTTTGCTCTGTGTGCCATATCAACCGCCCCACGGGCTTCCACCTTGCGTAGCACCATAAGCAATTCAGCGGAGGTTATCTGGCTAATGGGGCGCGTCCCCAGCGACGGGTACAAATCTTTTTTGAGTAATCGCTTTGTGCGGTCCCGGTAGCTGTCGGATTTATCCTGTAGCTTGGATTCATACCATTCAATGGCCACTGCCTCGAAACTGTCAGCGCTCGCGAGGTATCGGGTGATGCGCTCGATTCGTTTTGCTTCGCCGGGGTCTATGCCTTTGGCCAGTGTCTCCCGCGCTGCAACGTGCAACTTGCGCACCGCTGCCAAACTGGTATCAGGGAACACTCCCAGCGCCAACGTTTTGCGCTTCCCGGCAAAGCGGTAGTTGTATCGCCAGTATTTGCCGCCGTTAGGTTTGATTAGCAGGAACATCCCCCCACCGTCTGGCAGCTTGTAAGGCGTCTCCTGCGCTTTGGCTTGTTTTACTTCCGTGGCTGTCAGTGGCATGGCCTGCCTCCTGTTTTCTCGTGTACGCGATTCTGGGGCCTTTTGGCGGTACCTACTCTGGCATTATCAAAAGTACCGCCAAAAGTACCGCCACTAGATTCAGTATGGGGAATTACCCCCAGTGACAAGGAAATACGAAAAATGCCGTGAAATCAAGGGTTTTCAGGCGTAGAAGGGGCCGGGAGTGACGTTGAGTTATGGGGAATTACAGGTATATGGTCGGGACGGCAGGATTTGAACCTGCGACCACTTGACCCCCAGTCAAGTGCGCTACCAGGCTGCGCTACGCCCCGAGATCGCTTGATTCACGCGGGCGCGATTATACTCAATACTGCGCTTGATACAAAGGCTATTTAGAGGGTGAGAGAACCTTGAGGACATCTTCCAACTCCTCAATAGTCTCCTTAATTACAGCACGCAGCTCTGACGATAGTGGCCCCTTGCCAATTTCATCGGTCATGCGCTGTCTGGCACCACCGATGGTGTAGCCCTGCTCATACAACAGACCACGGATCTGCCTAATCGTGAGCACGTCTTCACGCTGATAATAGCGGCGATTGCCGCGGCGCTTTACGGGCTTTAACTGCGGGAATTCCTGCTCCCAGTAGCGCAGGACATGAGGCTTAACAGCGCAAAGCTCGCTGACTTCACCGATGGTAAAATAGCGCTTGCCTGGTATTGCAGGTAATTCATTGTTGTGGGTTGGTTCCAGCATATTCTTCTACTCGGGCTTTGAGCTTTTGACCAGGCCTGAAGGTAACAACCCTGCGGGCGGAGATGGGAATTTCTTCTCCGGTTTTGGGATTGCGACCGGGACGTTGGCTCTTATCACGCAAATCGAAGTTGCCAAAACCTGACAATTTCACTTGTTCGTTATTCTCGAGACAACCGCGAATCTCCTCGAAGAATAACTCTACAATCTCCTTGGCCTCCCGTTTGTTGAGCCCCAGCTCTTCAAACAGGCGTTCTGCCATCTCGGATTTTGTGAGAGCAACCATCTTCCCGTGTACCTAGTTTCTAAGCTCAGCGTTATAGTTTTTTTCCAATAGATCAATGACTTGACCTATGGTGAGATTTACATCCTCATCACCAAGAGTGCGTGATTGATCGCGGAATGTCAAACCCAGTGCTAGGCTTTTTCTTTTGGGATCAATACCTTTCCCCGTATAGACATCAAAAAGCCTTAAGTCTGTGAGGTAAGTCCCTGCGGCCAGCCTCACAGTATCCATCACCTGGGCAGCCGACACCGATTTGTCGACAACTACTGCTATATCGCGCCTAACTTCCGGAAATTTGGATAAACCCTTGAATTGTGGAATCACGCTCTCCAGTAGCACCTCGAGCTCAATCTCACAGAGATACAGGGGTACATTCAGTCCCAATTGACCTCCAACGGCAGGATGCAGTGCACCCACAAAACCGACTGCCTGCCCCTTTCGGGTTAGCGCAGCGCTCTGCCCAGGATGGAATGCCGGGTGTGAAGTGGGTTCAAAGACGTAGTCACCTGACGTGTTCGTCAGTGCCAGCAGACTCTCCACATCGCCCTTGAGATCGAAGAAATCAGAGTGCTCGCCCGCCACAGTCCATGATTCCGCAAATCGTAGCCCTGTGCAGACCATTGCCAGTGTCGGGATCTGGAGCAATCCGGAGTCTTCAGGGATGAAGCGCAAACCGGTCTCGAAGAAACGCACCCGAGGCTGCTGGCGATTGGTGTTGTGCACGACAGCGCTGACGAGTCCCGGCAGCAGGCTGGTGCGCATAACCGCCAATTCAGCGGACATAGGATTGCTCAACGCTACAGGCTCCCGCTCCGGATCAAACAATCGCTGCAGTTTTGGGTCTACAAAACTGAAGGTAATAGCCTCTCGGTAACCCCTGGCGCTCAAATGGCGGCGTAGATGGCGTACAGACAAGCCTGCTTCCGGCTTGGCCTGCATGACCAGATCAGCGCGGATGTGCGTCACCGGCAGCCGATTGTAGCCGTACACCCGTGCCAACTCTTCCAACAGGTCCGCCTCAATCGCAAGATCAAAACGCCAACTGGGAATCGCACAAGTCCATCCATCCGCAGTCGCAACAACACCCAGACCAAGGCCGGAAAGAATACGTTCAACCTCAGTCGCAGCCAGAGCGAAGCCCAGCACTTTCTCGATACGGGCTGCGCGAAGAATAACGTCACACCGAGAAGGCAGATGATCCTGCGAAGCCACCTCCCTAATGGGACCCGCCTCGCCACCGACTATATCCAGCAGCATCTGAGTCGCGCGCTCCATCGCCGGCACCTGCAATAAGAAATCCACACCGCGCTCAAAGCGATGCGAAGAGTCTGTGTGCAGGCCATACGATCGCGCCTTTCCCGCCAACGTGTTGGGCGCGAAGAACGCCACTTCCAGGAAAATATCACTGGTGGAAGCACTGACCGCAGACGGCTTCCCGCCCATAATACCGGCCATGGCGAGTGGCCCCTCGCGATCAGCAATTATCAGCGTGTCCGGTCGCAGTGCAATGGTCTGTCCATCCAGCAGTTCAATGGATTCGCCCGGTGCAGCCTTGCGTACCTCGATACCACCGCGCACTTTATCGAGATCAAAAGCGTGCATGGGCTGGCCCAGCTCGAGCAGAAGAAAATTAGTAATATCCACGACTGCGTCTATAGAGTGCATGCCACCGCGTCGCAGCTTCTCCTGTAGCCATAGCGGGCTGGGGCGAGATATATCCACGCCCTTGATAACGCGCCCAACATAACGCGGGCAGCAGTCGCTCGCGTGCACGCTTATTGAAACGGTGTCATCAACAGACATAGGGACGCTGGTAACGGCAGGTGTTCTTACAGGAAGACTGTTGAGCAAACCAACCTCGCGAGCAATCCCGGCGATACCAAGACAATCCGCACGATTGGGTGTGACGCTAATTTCGATCACGCTGTCATCAAGGCTCAGGTAGTCCCTCAGATTTATACCTAGAGGTGCATCAGGCGCAAGCTCTATGAGGCCATTGGAAACCTCCGAAAGCCCAAGCTCTTTCTCAGCACAAAGCATACCGTGCGACTCGACACCGCGCAGTTTTGCAAGATTGATCTTGAGATTGCCTGGCAGTTGCGCGCCAACTTTTGCAAGCGCAACTTTCAAACCGACCCGTGCGTTGGGCGCACCACATACAACCTGAACAATGTCTGTGCCATTGCTCACCTGACAGATTTGCAGCTTATCGGCATCTGGATGCTGCTCAGCGGCGAGAATTTGAGCTACTACGACTCCGCTGAATCCTGCAGCCATCGGCTCAATCGCATCGACCTCCAAACCAGCCATGGTAAGCTGATGTGCAAGCTCCGCAGTATTCAATGCAGGTGAGACCCACTCGCGCAGCCATTGTTCGCTGAATTTCACTCTCTATCTCTCCCCTCAGAACTGTTCGAGAAAACGCAAGTCATTGTCAAAGAACAGGCGCAAGTCATTGACGCCATAGCGCAACATAGCCAGTCTCTCTACACCCATACCGAAGGCGAAACCGGAATATTTTTCCGTATCGATTCCCGAACATTCAAAAACTTTGGGGTGCACCATGCCGCAGCCCATCACTTCAATCCAACCTGTCTGGCTGCAAACTCGACACCCCTGACCACCGCAGTTGACGCATTGAATGTCCACTTCAGCGGATGGCTCAGTGAAGGGGAAGTAAGATGGCCGGAACCGCACTGCCAGTTCGCGCTCAAAAAACACACGCAAGAAGTCCTCTATCAGGCCTTTGAGATCTGCAAAACTGGAATGCTCGTCGACAAGCAGGCCCTCTACCTGATGGAACATGGGGCTATGGGTCAGGTCTGAATCGCAGCGATAGACCCGGCCGGGGCAAATAATGCGCAGCGGCGGTTCCCTGCTCTCCATCACACGCACCTGCACCGGCGAAGTGTGTGTGCGCAATACCGTATGCTCATTCACGTAAAAGGTATCATGCATAGCTCGAGCGGGATGATGGGCCGGGATGTTGAGCGCCTCAAAGTTGTGGTAGTCATCTTCGATTTCCGGCCCTTCCACCACCTCGAAACCGATGGACGAGAAAAAGTCTTCCATGCGCTCGATGGTGCGCGTCACAGGGTGCACGCCACCGGTGGTCTGGCCGCGCCCAGGAAGTGTTACATCGATAGTCTCCTCCTCCAGCTTCGCCTTTATCGCAGTCGCATCCAATGCAGATTTGCGCGCTCCGATCAGTTCCTGCAGTTCCTGCTTAACCACATTTATACGTGCACCAGCCTTGGGCCGATCCTCGGCGGACAAACCACCCAGGGCCTTCAACAAATCAGTAATGAGACCCTTTTTACCGAGGTAGTCAACACGCAGTTGCTCCAGCACCGCGCTGTCCTGCGCTGCCACAATGGCGGCGCGGGCCTCACGGGCCATGAATTCGAGGTTTTCCATTTAGTCTGCCTCTTGTCTGGTTCTTGTAGCGGCCAAGGTCTATATCCTCCTAAAAACAAAAAGGGAAAGAGCACCGCCCTTTCCCTTGTTGCATTACATGTTGCCAGCAAACCGCCCAAGCGGCGAGGGTAGGCTTAGGCCAAAGCGACCTTCGCTTGCTCGACGATCGCTGCAAAACCCGGCTTGTCACGCACCGCCAGATCGGCCAGCACACGACGATCCAGGCCGATCTCGGCCCTTTTTAGACCATTGATCAAACGGCTATAGCTCAGACCGTTAACACGCGACTGGGCATTTATTCGCGTGATCCACAACGCACGAAACTGACGCTTGCGTTGACGACGGTCGCGATAGGCGTACTGGCCAGCCTTGGTAACAGCCTGCTTGGCAACCCGGAAAATACGGCTGCGCGCTCCGTAGTAACCCTTGGCCTGCTTCAATATTTTCTTGTGACGGCGATGTGCCACCACACCACGTTTTACGTGAGGCATAGTCTTCTCCTAATTTCTAATGGTTAACCAATTAGCGCGCCCGCAACATGCGGTCGATCAGCACCTTGTCGTTGGCATGGATCATTGAAGTCCCACGCAACTGGCGCTTACGCTTGGTTGTCATCTTGGTCAGGATATGACTCTTGTTGGCGCTCTTGCGCTTGTATCCGCCGGCCGTCTTTTTAAAACGTTTGGCAGCCCCACTGTGAATTTTTGCTTTTGGCATATTCAAATACTCCGCATTTGAAGGTTCATGTTTAAAGAAACCAGGGCATTCACAGGCCGCTAGTTCTTCCTCTTGGGTGCGATAACCATAGTGAGTTGCCGACCTTCCATCTTCGGAAATTGCTCGACAGCCCCCAATTCGACCAGATCAGCTTCTACTCGTTTGAGTAGCTCCATGCCAATTTCCTGGTGAGCCATTTCACGCCCGCGATAACGCAGCGTGACTTTGGCCTTATCGCCATTTTCAAGGAAACGTACCAGGTTGCGTAGTTTTACCTGGTAATCTCCTTCCTCCGTCCCTGGACGAAACTTCATTTCTTTAATCTGCGTCCGCTTCTGCTTTTTTCGCTGGGCGGCTTTTTGCTTCTTGATTTCAAACACAAATTTGCCGTAGTCCATCAGTTTACATACTACGGGGTCGGAATCTGCAATAAGCACCAGATCCATGGTAGCCGCTTCGGCGGCCGCCAGTGCCTCTTTGAGGGACACGATCCCTATCTGCTCGCCTTCGGCTCCAACTAAGCGAACAGGGTCCGCCGTGATCTGGTCATTAATGATCGCCTTTTTACTGGCTCCTTTGCCGCTATCTTTCTTAATACTGATTCTCCAATACGATACGACCGCGACATGCAACATCGTCCGTGAGGCGCGCTAGAAACGCATCGAGATCCATGGATCCCAGGTCCTCACCACGACGGGCACGTACGGCCACGGTCTGTGATTCCACTTCTTTATCCCCTACCACTAACAGGTAGGGGACCTTCTGAATTGTGTGCTCGCGGATTTTAAAGCCGATTTTCTCATTTCTCAAGTCCGAAGCGACCCGAAAGCCGTTGTTTTTCAAGGATTCTTCCACTTTTAGGGCATATTCAGACTGTTTGTCCGTAATATTGAGCACAACCACCTGTGTGGGGGCCAGCCACGTGGGGAAAACTCCCTCGTAATGCTCAATCAATATTCCGATAAATCTCTCAAAGGACCCCAGGACGGCCCGGTGCAACATGACGGGCACCTGTCGACTGCCATCTTCTGCAACATATTGGGCGTCGAGGCGACCGGGCATAGAAAAATCTACCTGAATGGTCCCCAATTGCCAGACCCGACCGATGCAGTCTTTGAGTGAAAACTCGATCTTGGGTCCATAAAAAGCACCCTCCCCTGGCAGTTCCTTCCAGGGCAGACTATGTGCGTCCAAAGCATCAGCCAAGGCCTTCTCCGCGCGATCCCAATCGGCTTCAGTACCAACCCGCTGCTCCGGTCGTGTGGACAGGCGATAAATGACCTCACCGAAACCAAAGTCCTTATAAATCGCATGCAGAAAATCAATAAAGGTCGCGACCTCAGGCTGAATCTGCGCTTCAGTACAAAAGATATGGGCGTCATCTTGCACAAAACCCCGCACCCGCATAATGCCGTGTAGCGAGCCAGATGGTTCATTGCGGTGGCAGGAACCGAATTCGGCCAGGCGCAGGGGCAGATCGCGATAGGACTTCAGGCCCTGGTTGAAGACCTGCACATGACAGGGGCAGTTCATTGGCTTCACGGCAAAGTCCCGCTCCTCTGACCGGAGCATAAACATACCGTCGCTGAACTTGTCCGCATGACCGGACTTTTTCCACAACGAGAGATCCACCAACTGGGGCGTCCTGATCTCCAGGTAACCGTTATCTCGCTGCGCCTTACGCATGTACTGCTCGATGGTTTGGTAGATGCTCCATCCAGCCGGGTGCCAGAACACCATACCCGGCGCCTCTTCCTGAATATGGAACAAGCCCAGTTTCTTTGCGATTTTGCGGTGATCGCGCTTCTCCGCTTCTTCTATGCGCGTTAAATACTGCTTAAGCTGCTTTTGATTGGCCCATGCCGTGCCATAAATTCGCTGCAACATTTCGTTGCTCGAGTCCCCTCGCCAATAGGCACCGGCCACTTTGGTCAGCTTGAAAGCCTTCAACTTTCCCGTGCTGGGGACATGCGGTCCGCGGCATAAATCAGCCCAGGCGCCCTGGGTATACAGCGAAATCTCCTCGCTGGCAGGCAGGTTCTCAATAATCTGTACCTTGTAGTTTTCGCCCAGGTTGCGAAATTTCTCTATCGCCATTTCCCGACTCATCACCACTCGCTCAACGGGCATGTCGAGCGTCGCAAGTTCTTCCATGCGCTGCTCTATCTTCTCCAGATCATGGGGTGTGAAATTGTGTCCGGTGGCAAAATCGTAGAAAAAGCCGTCCTCAATAACCGGTCCTATTGTAACCTGCGTTCCGGGAAATAATTCCTGGGTCGCCATGGCCAACAAGTGCGCTGTCGAGTGGCGAATGATCTCCAGGCCAGCGTCATCCTGATCGGTGATGATCGCTATCGTAGCGTTGTGTTCTACTAAAAAGGAGGTGTCCACGGCCCGACCATCTACTACTGCACCTAGCGCAGCTTTGGCTAGACCGGGACCGATATTAGCGGCGATATCGTGGACCGATACCGGCTTATCAAAAATTCGTTGGCTGCCGTCGGGCAATGTAATAACAGGCATGTGCGTTCCCTGGATCAGTGGTGACCCCTACCAAAGGCCACGTGAATGCGTTTAACGTCTTGATATTTTTACAAATTTATTTCCCGCGTGCAGAGATAACAATGACGAAAATCAGGGTCACAGTTGCCCTTGTTCGGGGCGGCGATAATGCCCCAATGGGCAAGAGATTGCTATAGTGAAAAGATTACTTAATGCACCCACAACCACGGCTGCAAAGAGCTAGGAATTACGCTCAGTGTGCACGGGTCATTGCTTCGCGGCCCGCTAATCAACCTTAGGTGGCGCGGCAACTTTCAATTCCTTACGCTTCAACAGTCGAAAACCCTTAACTTTCAGTGCTGCCCGTGCTCGGCACCGGGAGCCATAGCTACCCCTGCGCACCGTCTTGCCGTTTTCATCGTACACCACAACGTATCCACCCGGCAGAACCAGAGCCCACTCCTGCCAGATCGATCCATGTTGACGTAGCCACCACTTTCTCATGGCCTTCGCTGGCCCCTCCCAAGGCATGTCGAGTTAAGATAGAGCTTCATTTGGGGCAATTTATACAGCCAGAGTTAATCCGAATACCGCTCAAACCTAGTGCCGCAGCGGGGGCCCGAGTATTATTGTTGTCATTATCAAACTGGCCACATCGAGTAGTGTGATTGAGACGTGTCATGCTTGTCAATGCAGCTGCAATGGCTTGACTCAACCGCAAGCTAGAAAAATCTGCCCCCATGTATCCACCTCGTCTCTAGCGCAGAAAAGCCAACTGCCTGATTTCCGCCAACTGATCTCGCAGTGCTGCCGCCTGTTCAAATTCCAGATTTTTTGCGTGCTCATGCATCTGTGCTTCCAACTGCTTGAGTTTTCGGGACAGCGCGGCGGGCGCCAGGTTGGCGACCTCGGCACTGTATGCCGCCCTTGATTCTGCGACCTTTCTGGCCTTGTCCTTCCCCCTGGTCGGCATACGTCGGGCACCTTCCATAATGTCCTGGACCGATTTCTGGACGCCGATGGGGGTGATGTTGTGGAGTGTATTATGGGCAATTTGCAGGTCCCGACGCCGGTCGGTTTCCGCCATGGCTCGCTCCATAGAGCCCGTTATCCGGTCAGCGTAGAGAATGGCTCTGCCATGCAGGTGGCGGGCGGCGCGCCCCATGGTTTGGATCAGGGAACGTTCGGAGCGCAAGAAACCCTCCTTATCCGCGTCCAGGATCGCCACCAGAGACACCTCGGGCATATCGAGGCCTTCGCGCAGCAGGTTGATACCGACCAGAACGTCGAACACACCCAGGCGCAAATCGCGAATAATCTCCACCCTCTCCACAGTCTCAATGTCTGAATGCAAATAGCGTACTCGTACGCCGTGTTCGCCCAGGTATTCCGTGAGATCTTCGGACATACGTTTGGTCAGCGTGGTGACGAGCACCCGTTCGCCCCGTTCAACTACGCTGCGTATCTCGCCCAACAGGTCGTCCACCTGAGTCCTCGCTGGACGCACCTCCACCAAGGGGTCCACCAGTCCAGTAGGACGCACAACTTGCTCTACCGTGCGTCCTGCCTTCTGCGCTTCATAGGGCCCAGGTGTAGCCGACACAAAAACCAGCTGCGGCACCAACTGCTCCCACTCTTCGAAGCGCAGGGGACGGTTGTCAAGAGCGGAAGGCAGGCGGAAACCGTATTCGACCAGCGTCTCTTTGCGCGAACGGTCACCTTTATACATGGCTCCGATTTGGGGAATACTGGCATGGGATTCATCCACAATGACCAGAGCATTGCTCGGCAGGTATTCAAATAAGGTAGGGGGCGGCTCGCCCGGTGCTCGGCCCGAAAGGTACCGCGAGTAGTTTTCAATACCGGTGCAGTAACCCAGTTCACGGATCATCTCCATATCGTAGCGAGTGCGCTGCTCAAGGCGCTGGGCTTCTACCAGCTTGTCGTTCTCCCTCAGCTGCTTCAGTCTTTCACCCAGCTCTTTCTCTATATGCACGACGGCATCGAGCATCACCTCCCGCGGGGTGACATAGTGGCTCTTGGGAAAGATGGTAACGCGAGGAACCTTACTCTCCACAGCACCCGTCAGCGGATCGAACCAGCTGATCTGCTCAACTTCCTTATCATACAATTCGATGCGCACCGCATCGCGCTCGGAATCTGCGGGAAATACATCGATCACGTCACCGCGCACCCGGTAGGTGCCGCGGCGAAAATCCACATCGTTGCGCGTGTACTGCAGCTCCGCCAGCTGACGCAGAATATCTCGCTGGTCCACCATTTCGCCACGCGACAAATGAATCAACATTTTGAAATAGGACTTGGGATCGCCCAGACCGTAGATCGCGGAGACGGTGGCCACCACTAAACAATCGCTACGCTCAAGTAAGGCCTTGGTAGCCGAGAGTCGCATCTGCTCGATGTGCTCGTTCACGGAGGCGTCTTTCTCTATGAACGTATCCGAGGACGGCACATACGCCTCGGGTTGGTAATAGTCGTAATAGGAAACGAAGTACTCAATGGCGTTGTCGGGAAAGAACTCCTTGAACTCGCCATACAATTGCGCTGCCAGCGTCTTGTTGTGTGCCATCACGATGGTCGGCCGCTGCAGTTGCTCCACCACGTGCGCCATGGTGAAGGTCTTCCCCGAGCCCGTTACCCCCAACAAAGTTTGCGCAGCAAGACCGGCTCGTGCGCCTTCTACCAGCTGTCGGATGGCCTCCGGCTGATCCCCGGCAGGCTCGAAGTGAGATTCAACCTTGAAGCGTTTGGACACGAATTTCTCTACCTGGGCGATGCGAAAATAGCCCTTTATTATCATCTACATAACACTGAATTGCAGCACGTAATCCACACCCCGCTAGAATCCCCAATTAGCGGTTGACCGAGGCCCTGTCCATCATTAATATACGCGACCTCTGGTTAATGCCATTCCGCCTTAGCTCAGTTGGTAGAGCAATTGACTGTTAATCAATGGGTCGCACGTTCGAGCCGTGCAGGCGGAGCCATTTAAGGTACAAATATTAAGGGGGTGCAGTGATGCAGCCCCTTTTTATTTGTCCGAAATCACCCGGTGCTGCGGTTCCTGAGGATTGTGCGATGAAAAAAACTTTTTTTGTCCTCTCACTCATTGTGTTACTCGTCACGGGAAGCCCGAAATCCCTGCCAACCGAGTCAGTTTCTTACTCTGAAGAATTCAATTTTCCACTGCTCAGCCCTGAGCACAAGGGTATGCGACGGCTGCTGACAAATGCAATGGGTTATCTAAAGCCGGAGCACCAGTTGGTGGACCCGCTCTCCGGTTATCCGGTGGAAGGATGGAATCAGGAACCATCGCGCGGGCTCTATCTACGTTCCTTTACACAACTCACCGCCATCGGTATGCAGCTTGAACTATTGGCCAGTATCGCAGCAGGCTACGCGGATAATCCCTATATCTCTCGAATTCAAGCGCTTGATCACCTCGACCTGATGCTTTCGAGTTTGCTGGCAGATCAAAATGATGCCCATGTAAGTTACAAGGGACTGTTGGGAAATTTTCTCGGGTTTAGCGCAACCGGACGTATCGGCCCATTGAGCGAGGAAGTGCAAAAGCAAGCGTTTGTCGATGCATTCGGCGAAGAACAAGCGATACGAATCTGGGCCGCACTTATTACTCGCAAGTGGATTGTCTCGCAACAGGATGGCTCTTTCGCCAAGATTTCTCGCAAAAGCGATTACGGCGATAAGTTTTTTACAGGTCATCTGGCGCCTTTTGACCAGAGCGATGCGAAAGCGAAGATTATGGCCATACTGGACGCAAGAGTCGTGCAGATTGTCTTCGGTGATAACGCCAATCTCACCGCGTCGGCAGCCAAAGCGCTAGGCGCATTACTACGCGCTTCGATAAAAGATGATCCCGCAGCAGTTGGCCTGCGTGGAAAACTCGAGAGGTTTATTGCCGAACAGGAAGGTGGCTACGAGCAACTCTACGATGAGAAATCGGGTACATTTTTCTTCGGCTTCAATGCAACGCGCAATCGCTATAGCGGATGGGAAGACAGTCGCGGCGAGTGGATTGTCGGGCACATGGACTATCTCGTAAACGAGTTTCGCGGTCCGCTCACGTTTGTCATGCTGCGTTTTGGCCTGCCAAGTAATGCGATCAAGAACAGCGGATTCAAAATTAAACCCTACCAAAGGGCAGACGGGCGTGATGTCTACACATTGGCCACATGGAATGGCTCGGCCTTTGAGTCGCTGGGACTTTCGCTTTTCATGCAGGAGCTGCACTTAGCTGGCTGGCGGGAAAATCTGGAGAATTCGGTGGCCATCGAACTTGATTTCTCAAGGCGGCACCAGCTGCCCGGCTTTTTAAGCGAGGCCTATAGCGGTAATGATCTGGAGTATACGGGTACTATCGGCATTCCAGATGTCGCCGTCACTGACCAACCACGCGTTACCGACGCTCCATCACTGTATTCTCTAGGTACCGCTTATTGGATTCAGCCAGAGAAAATTGAAACCTTTATCAAGGAAAACTGGGATTCGATTGAACGGCTACTCACCGATCACGGACCTTGGGAAGGAATAAATACCACACAGGACAAGGCAATTGAGTTCCAGACAACGGCACACACATTGGGACTGATCCTCGGCGGCATCGGGTCTGCCGAGGAGAATATGCAGCGCTACCTGACGTGGAAGGGCTTATCGTCGTCCACCACTTACGGCACGGGTGTCGCCTCGATAGCAGTCGATTTTCTGAGCGCACAGGTACAGTGGATTCCCTGGAGTCCCACCGGTGACCCACTGAATCTGTTGCGCGAAACAGGTGAGATAGGTATTAGCGCCAACGCCATTGGCAATGGCGCAATGACTGTAAAGCGACCACAGGACGGGAGCTTCAATTTGTCCAACGGTGCACTACTGATCCGTTATCGCACAGCGAAACCGCTTGCTGTCGTTATGACTCTGAGCGGCGGCCCGCGTGTTTTTCACAACGAAATACTTACACGCTTTAATGTCACACATGTCGAACAAAGTATTCGGATACCCATGCCTGCAACGCCGGGTCTGGAGCACGTCACGGAACTGGTGTTGCGCTTTGGCGACGAGGGTGTCCCATTGCCTGTGGATCTAACCATCACCGGCTTCGAGTTTGTTCCGGCCCAGTGATTTCGACGAGCTCACCTCGCCACTCCACAGATTCCAGGTAGGGCCATGTATCGCCTTTTTTCGCCCATTCGGCAATGCGCAGCTGGCCATCGCAAAATTCCAACCCCAGCAACCCGCGAGCCGCCGTCAGCATACGGGCTGCCGACCCGGTGTACCAACTCCAGCCGCCACGACCGCCATATTCTGGCCCAAAATAAATATCTGCCGCCTGTTGGTGTGGTTCCAGACCATAGTTGAGCCAGCGCTCAGGTGTGGTGTGCGAGAGGGGTGAGATTTTTTGCCATAGCACCCCGGCGCGATCGCGCCACTCTTTCGCTTTACTGGTTTTTCCCTCTGCCTCAAGCTTATCTGCGAGCTGCAGGGCAGCATCTATCAGCCAGGAACTTCCATGGGAATATTGGGCTCCGTTTTCTCGCACACCGGGTGGATATTGGGAAATACGTCCGGGGTAAGGCTTGGAAGACTTATCAAACGCGGGAAATAATAGAAGTACCATAGCGTCGAGTTCCAATGCGCTCAGGCCGTGGCGCAACGCTTCTTCCGCGTGAGCGGTGTCAGCGACTCCACTCAGAATGGGCCAGGCGGACATCAACGCGTCGTCAAACACCAGTTCCTCGCCAGCGTCAGTAATAGCTCGCACGTAACGTTCATCTCGCCACTGGGAATCGAGTGCCATTCTAAGTTGCTGGGCTTTGTCGTGCATTACAGCACCGGCCTCTTGGCCATCATTCGCTATAACGATTGGCACGAAATCTCGTAGCACTCCGTAAAGAAGGAAGCCCAGCCACACGCTTTCACCCTTGCCCCTTCGACCTATCGCATCCAACGCGTCATTCCAATCTCCCGAGCGGATTAGGGGAAGTCCATGCTCGCCGCAGTGTGAGAGCACACGTTCTATAGCCAAGCGGCAATGGACATAGAGCGAAGCTGTTTCCCGGGAACGCAATGGGACGGAAACAATACCCTCCAATCCGGGTGGAATCGGTTCGCCCTCAAGAAAATTCAGGCGTTCGTGCCAAATGGTCTCGTCACCTGTCACGTTGCAGTAGTGCAAGGTCAGGTAGGGCAACCAAAGCATGATATCGGATGTCTTGTTACGCGCGCCCATGCCCGTCCCACCATTGGCCGCAACATGCCACCACTGCAGTACATCACCCTCAAGAAACTGTTGCGCCCCATGCAACAGTATTTGTTGCCGACACAAGTCGGGATGCGTTGCAGCGAGCGGCATCACATCCTGCAGATGATCGCGATAGCCGTACGCGCCACCACGCTGAAACGGGCCACTGCGGCCCCATAGTCGAGCCGTTACCAGTTGATAGGGTAGCCAATCATTCACCAGACGATCAAAATCAGGATCAGCCGTTTTGACACGCAGAGGAGAGAGAAAGTGTTGCCACCATGCGGTAGTCTCCAACAGGGCTCGCTGCAACGCGTCCCCACTATGCAATTTACTTATCATCGCAGCGGCTTCGGACATCGATGGCGCTTGCCCAAGCACCAATCCCAGTTGTAGAGATTGCCCCGGGGGAATCACTACCAGCTGAGTAAATGCAGCCACTCGATACCCCGTATCCGGAACACCAGCATCAGGTTTGCCACCGCACGCCATAACGGGCAGCTCAACACTGCCGCCTGCGCCAATGAAACGGCTGTAGATCGTTTCCACCGCTTCCGGCAGAAACGTGGTTGCTATAAAGGCTGGTCCACGACAGAACTGCTGCGACGGATTTTCAGCAAAAAACGACTGCTGCGTTGCATCCCAATGCACCTTGAGACTGCCTCGACTATCCTCGGGAATCTCAGCCAGCACCAGCTGCAGACAAGCGCTCACGCGCAGGTGCAATACCCGTTCACCCTTGTTATGCAGAGTCAGTATACGGCCCTCGGCCGACTGCTCACACAGGGTAAATACATGCATTTCCATGACGAAATCGCCGCGCGTCGCTTGGTACCTTACACTCCCGGGATGAAACTCAGATAGAAGTTGCTCTTCGTCACCAGCCACACCAGCAGCATCGAGAGTCAACGGCAGGCGCAGTAAGGTTTCGCCTGAATCAATATCACTGAAATACCACGCCTGACCCGGTGGGTTGGCGGACCCCTGGGCAGGACTGAATGAAGTAATGGCGTTCTGCTGAGAGTTGCCGCAAAACGAGTAGACAGATCCCTGATTGTTAGCGAATGCGCCGTAACCCAATGCATTTGCCAGCGCATGAAACCAGGGCCGAGGCGTGTTGGTGCCAAGCTGCAGACAGCGACCATCGGCGGCGAAACGCCAGGGTAGGCGTTTGTCATCAGGATCTGGTAATTCAGGCCGCGTCCGTCGCAGCTGGCCCAGGGACGCCTCTAGTTGCTGCAAAGTCAGCAAGGGCGTGCCCAGGTGGCTATGCAGGAGCTGCATGGCTGAGGCGTGGCTGGCTGCCCAGCCTTCAACAAAGGTCAGGGTAATCGTTGCTCCAGGCGCCAGCCGCACCTCTACACCTAAACAGGCGCAAGGATCAAAGCGGTGCACCACGCCTTCTTCCTGCAACAGTGATTGATTCCGCAGCAAGCCGGCGGGGTACTCCCTCGAGCCAGCGCCGACGATGGCAGCACGACTGTCCTGGAAACCCAACAATCGTGCAGATTGCGGCAGATTCGCCAGGGCATGAAAGTAAACCTCTCCCTCGGATACCGAATCAGTAGCGCCGAGCAAGCGATTTGCCGCAAACAGTGCTTGCAGGGCGGGGACGAATCCGGAGCTGATGTGCAGGTCGTTATAACTCGGCTGACGTGTCGCCATACTTGCGTCATTTAGCACCAGGTCGCGGAAACTGGCCATCTGCAATAATCGCTCGTGCTTGCCGTTATTCGTCAAGCGAATGTCCCAGCGCTCCAATGGATCGCTGCGATCGACGCTGACAGAGGCTTCAGCGTGCCATTCGCCATAATGGCAGGTATAGATCAAGGGCGTGCCGGGCATCATGCGTGCTGCATAGACGGCATTCGGCGCCGGTCTGGGTGAGGCATGCAGCGACCATGTCCGCGGTGCATCACCGGCGCCTTTGTCCAGCAGATAAAAAATCCTGCCTATGGTTGAATGAAGCGACTCCGGGCGTTGTGTAAGGTCGATGTAGCCGCCGTTGCCACTATCGCGCCGCGCCGCGCTGAAACCACGTCCCAACTTGTCTAGTGTCAAAGCATAACTGCCATTGCCCAATCTGAAGGCCTCGCCGCTCCAACCGCTATAGGCGCTGGCGGCAGCGCTGTCCCTGCGCCACCACCACACGGCCACCAGCAAACCAATGACAGCAAAGACTACACAGACCAAGGTATTGGCGAAATGCGCGTCAGCGTGAGCCTGCAACGACATCTGCTCCGCCGTGTCCCAGGCGGTCACCCACTCCTGCCCTCGTGGAATGTAAAATGGCAGCAGCAAGGGCATCCACGTACCAAAGCGACGCAGCCCTTGGGGTATGTAGCGAGCACTCGCCGGATAGCCGACGGCGCGAGCCACTTTCTCATCGAGCATATCACCGCCAATAAAAGACAGGTTGACCAGGGTAGCAACGCGTAGTCCCATGTGGTCAAACCAGATCAGAATACGCAGCCAATCGTATGCCAGCAAACTGACGAAGAGATTGATACTCCAGTTTCGAAACTCGCTGTCTTCCAAAACCACAGCCATCCCCGTGGCGACCACAGTTCGTATAGCACCATCCTGGTTGTACCACTGCGGGTCCGGGGCCATACGCAAAAACGAGTAAATAATCGGAGCCATCCACAAGCCCCAGCGCTCAACGAGCAAAGCCTGAACGATGACTTTCTTTAGGCCGTCGGTGGTGGCGAAAGTCTTGAGCGGGCGCGTACTGCGCTTTAAAATCGCAGTCAGAAAAACCATATTGACACTGAATAAGGGGGCTGCCAGCGACCAGCCGATAACACCGGAGACGGACTCATTGAACAGCAAGCGGCCACCGCTGGTCTCCAGGCCGAGATTGAGCATCCCCCATTTACTGAACAATGGATAAACAATGTAAGGCTCCGGCGAGGTAGCTGCAAGCGACATGTATCTAGCGAATTTTTGTAGAATCACCTGCAACTGAGTGGACTCGCCGTACCATGTCAGGGCCGCACCGGTGCTTCCTCCCAATGCAATCTGTACTAGGTAAACTCTCCAACTCTGTAAAAAGTGCCGGTGTCCTCTGCCGATGCGCAACCAGTCCCGCATGAGGTATACACCGGCATAGACTACTGCCCCCAAAGCAAACCCAAACAGGGAGCGTTGCCACGAATCCCGCCCCGGCAGGTCCAGATGCAGCGCCAACACGACGCCAGTGCCCGCAACCAGCCCCCTGAAATAGTTTAGCGGATCACGCAAACTGCTCAGCAGCCGCGACACGAACGGGGCGCTGCCGTCAAAACTTTCTACTATCGTCTTGATCAGTGGGAACAGTACTGCACCCAGCAGTGCACCACCAACGTAAGGATACGCCTGCACTAACCATGAAAGAGTGTGGTAACCACCGGCCAGTAAGTGTATTAGCGTCATGAATATCCCGCCGTAAAGCGCGCCCTTATAGGCACCCTGCTGCCAATGGCCCCGCGCTCGATCCAAATTGGGCGCACGCCCCTCCAGCGCGTCCATGAGCAAGCCGGTTATCAGATAGGTTTGCCCCCACAACGCCGCCTGGGACAATACCGAAGTCGCAATAACTGCCGCCACCTGCAGCACCGGGGCTGAGAGAGTGGCACTGAAGCGCCAGGGAATATTGGCCAGGGTTGGGCTAAAGGCGGTTGCTACGGATACACCGAGCAGCCCAAGCACAATTTGAGGCCGCAGGGCAAATTTTTGTCGGGTTACCGACGCCAGTATTTGCACAACCACCAGATTGAATACCAACACCACCACCACTCGTGACAACAGTGAATGCGCGGGCAGCGTCGGCGAAACCAGTAGCAATAACCAATTGAACAAGCACGGCAGCAGCGCCAGTGCGACGACTTCGCGCGCGTAGAGTCCACACCCACGCACGGCAAAAGAACCCGCACTGATACAAAAGCTGATAAGCAATAATAGTGTCGCGCCAATAGAACTAAAGTTAAATACGTGATGCAGATCGATTGGAACACTCCAAATTGTCAGAGCGTCATCGACTCGCAAAGTGAAAAATAGAAACAAGCAAGTGACATGCAAGACATTGGCCAGGGAGGGCACAGTACGAAGCAATATAATGTGCAGAAATGAAAAAGCACCAAGATAGAGTAGAGCCGTCCCGGCGAGCGTGACGGGCGCGTCCTGCACACTGGCAAGCCACACTGATGTCGCCGTCAGCAAAAATGCAAATAGCCAACCCAGCGGCGCAATCATCGGTAATCTAGCCTTCATGCACACATCCTGACTGATATAGCAGCAATACTGTCAATGTAGGTTGTCCCCATATCAACGGCAACACCTATCGTCGATTGCAGATCAAAGGTCCCGCTCAAACAGTTCACTGGTTGTTCGTACCACAATGACTAAGCTAACCGGATGCTTTATAGTGACGCGTCAGAATTATGGACGCAATGTGTTTGGATTATCGCCATGGCAGCAGCTGAGTTTTGGGGCACCACTTGAATTGGGGCGTACTATATACCGCATCCTGGATGAGGAGTCTTTGAGATGGGCATCGTCAAAAGAATCGTCATACTCTATATTTTCCTTGGACTTCTTGTCAGCGGCATAGCCACAGGATATGTCGCACAGCGGGAGTATCAGGTCGCCCTGGAACAGTTAGTAAACGGCTTCGTGGCGCGGACGATCGAGCGTCCCGAGCTCCAGCTCTACTTTTATCGCCAGGACGATTACGGCTTAAAACATGCTTTGGGCGACTATCTAAAGTCTAACGCCGTTAGTGTGGCCATTGCGTACAACAGTCTTGGCGAGATGCTGGCAAGGAGAGATGCCAATACTGCGCCTTCCGGTCAGTTTCCCTCACTGAAAACGCTACGAAAAAATCTATCGGTCACAGACTCTGGACTGATCGCGATTGACTCGGAGCGCAAGCAGAGCGGAACGGGGTTTTGGTCATCACTGATTGCCAGCGATCCGACAATGTACTGGACTATGCCTGTGCTTTCGAACGCCAATCCAGTCGCTACAGGACTGGATCTAGCAGACTTTGCGGACGCAGTGATCGGGCCCAGCGTCAATAATAGCCTCTCTGTGATCGGGTACATACAATTGGCTATAGACCGTAATGTAATATTTGCCGATTTACGTTCTATGGTCAGTCAGTTTTTTCTTGCATGCCTGCTTTTTCTAATAATCATTGCTATACCCGTTTACTTAGTAACGCGACGCAGTCTGAGCCCCCTGACTGAGCTGTCTCAACTGGCCAATCAGGTTCTTGCTGGGGAGAACGAAAATGGGGTTGATAGTGGCACTAGCGATGATTTTAAGGCTATCTCCAAGGTGCTTCATGGCACAATAGAGCGTTCGAACACGAACAAATACCAAGTCGGCCTTGAGAACAAGCTGCTTAGCATGAAAGCAGACGAAAGAGCATCCCAGCTTTCCCTGCGGGAACAGGAGCTGACCAAGGCGACAGAGGAAATCAGTGAAACCAGAGACCAACTTCACCGACTGGCCAATTACGACCGCCTGACCTCACTACCGAATCGTCAATTGTTTACGGAACAACTGGAATTACTGCTGCGCGTCTGCGCACGCAATGCAAAACCGCTGGCTTTACTGTTCATCAATCTGAACAACTTTCATCGAATCAACGAATCCCTCGGTCGCAGCGCCGGAGACTCACTGTTACAGGAGGTTGGTAAACGGCTGGTGGGCTGCCTACGCAGCAGTGACGTACTGGCACATTACATCAGCGCAGAAGACGGCTTAAACGTCTCCCGACTAGGTGGTGATGAGTTCGCCGTGGTACTGGGCCAGTTGGACAGCATTGACTCAGCGGGCGTTGTCGCTCAGCGAGTAATCGACAGACTCATTGAGGCTATGGAGATTCAGGGCCATGAATTGGTGGTAACTCCAAGTATTGGCATTGCCGTAGCACCACGTAATAGCATGGACGCCGAGGAACTGCTCAGGCTCTCCTCTTCCGCCATGCACCACGTCAAATTGAGCAGCGACACTAATTTTCTCTTCTACAGCGATGAGATGCAGGACAGCGGTCAAGATGACCTTAAAATGGAGTCAGAGTTACGTAAGGCAATTGAACGTAACGAACTCTGCCTGCACTATCAACCACAAGTCGACATTACCGACGGTTCTATCATCTGTGCTGAAGCGCTATTGCGATGGGAACACGCAGACTTTGGCTTGGTGTCGCCCGCCCGGTTTATCGACATGGCAGAGAAAATCGGGCTGATGGGTGAGCTTGGAGATTGGGTATTGGTAGAGGCTTGCCGCCAAATGAAGGCGTTCAAGGAACTAGGATTGCAACTGCCCCGAATGGCAATAAATATCTCTCCTGGGCAGTTCAGGCCCACTTTTGTAACCCGTTTGCGAGAAGTATTGTCAGCAGCCAACTTACCTCCTTCGATGTTAGAGCTGGGTCTGTCAGAGGAAATTCTGATGGAAAACGATAGCAACGTTCTCAAATTTTTGAACGAGTTGAAGGATACTGGCGTGTACTTGTCACTAGAGAATTTTGGGACGAATCATGCACCTATTAGTTATCTGAGCCGTCACCCTCTGGATGAACTTAAAATTGATCGTAGCTTCGTGTTTGATTGTGACAAGCGCAAAGATGCAGCACGATTGGTCCAAGCAATTATCGCGATGTCAAAAAGCCTGAATTTGCGAACAGTGGCAGAGGGCGTAGAAACGCAAGGCGAGTACCGCTTTCTTGCCGCAAACGGTGTTGGAGTGATGCGGGGTTATCTGTTTAGTAAGCCTGTGCCTGCCGCCGAATTGCAAAAGCTGTTGGTCGTGCCGTGGCACTTCATGACTCAGATTCAACACATGGCGCTTGCCACAGAATTCGGCTCGCCCTCATCCCTATAGAAAACCTGATCAATCGACTACCTCATATGGGTACCCTCGCGCTGTTCCCTCGTTTCGGGAAAGGCATAAGCTTGATCCGAAGGTAATCAACAAAAATATCACTCGCAGGGCTAGCCTGCCGGGGTCCAGCCGGGCATAGCGCATGACGAGATGGAGGATGGTGTCGTGTCATCGCAACAAGAGGTTCTGGTGATAGAAATCCTGGAAGATGCCTACAAGCAGAACTCTGTCTATCGACCCTGGGATGAAGCGAGACCGAGGGAAACAACAGCAAGCTCCAGCAAGCCCGCCACACAACAACATGCGCTCAAAATAATTGCCGGCGCCAGCCGGGGGCAAGCCAGAGCAAATCCGATTCAATATTGAGCCGCAGCCGTCCATTCCAGACTGTTTTGCGCGCCAATCTGCAAATTGTTTGAAAATAAGCCGTTTCACACCGCTCGCGCCGCTGTTTTTGCTGTAGTATTTTTCGCGTCCTTCCCTGCTGGGTTGTGATGGGGTACAACCAACCAGATACCGAACCTGAAGCGCCGCACAATGAATCTATGAAGAATTGTCTTGTTGTACTTGGAATGCATCGCAGCGGCACCTCCGCATTTACCGGCATTCTCGACCTCTTGGGTGTGAATCTTGGTACGAAAATGCTCGAGACACAGCCTGATAACCCCAAGGGCTTTTTTGAAAACAAGTATGTCGTGCTGGCGAATGACTGCATACTCGACACCCTAAAAGCATCCTGGGACGACACCTTCCCGCTCCCTAAGAACTGGGTAAACAGGTTCGCAGACAGTCAACTTCTTGACGATATCCGCACTTTTATGCGTGACGATTTGGTCGACAATCAACTATCCGCCCTCAAGGATCCAAGACTCGCCCGACTACTGCCCTTGTGGTTACCACTCTTCTTAGACCAACACGTCACCCCACACTTCGCAATAGTTATTCGTAATCCGCTTGAGATAGCTCAGTCACTTGCTCACAGGAATGGATTTTCCACCGAAAAATCCCTGCTCCTGTGGATGCAATACATGATGGAGGCAGAACGCCATACCCGACATAGGCCGCGAGGCTTTGTCAGGTTCGAATCTCTACTACACGACCCCAGACAAAGCGTTGCCCAGGTATTTCGTAATGTCGGCTTGGAACTACCACATTTTTCAGGGCATCGAGACAAGGAGCTATCTCAATTTCTCGATCGAAATATGCGTCATCATGAGGTGTCTGATGCCGAACTGGAGGCGCAGTGTCCGAAAATTCTCACTGGCTATTATCGATTACTTTGCAAAATTACAGAATCGGGCGCTGCAACCTCAAAAGATCTCGAATTCCTAGACGAACTTTACGGTCTGTTCGAGAGCAATCAGGCGCTTTTTTACAACGCTGATGTCATACAAGACAAAATCCTGAGTGAAGACAGGAGTACTCCAGCCTGGTATTCGGCGGAGGTGGATCGTATCAAGCAGCAGTTTGATACAGACAGTCTCTTCAGGGAGTACCGGTATGTAGCCAATACTGAATATCTCTACGAAGTCAAAACTAAGGAAGTTCCCTTACTGCAATTCCGGATTGAAGAGCTTGATTTTCACATTACGGAACTCGGCACGCAAATCAGCCTCAGGGATGCCCGTATCAAGCAACTGGAGGATCAGATCACGCAATTTCAAGGGAGCCCTCCGTGGAGGGTCTACAAGAAGTACCAGGAGACCATCGAAACTTTATTTCCCGAGGAAACTCTGCGCAGAAGCGCACTTCAATACTGCAAACGCTTGGTCGTTTCGATGGCAGGTGGCGGTATCGATACCCCTCGTCACAGAGTTGAGGAGGTTCTGGATCCAAAGTTACACTCCGGCCTAGTGACCGAGTCTTCGGCTCTCCTGGCGACACCACAGGAAGCCGACGGTACACAAGAAACATTGCCTTGGGAGCCGCTTGCCTTTCCACGGGCAGAAAATCCGGTTGTCAGTATTATTATTCCTGTTTTCAATAACTGGAAGTTAACCTACACCTGTTTGCAGTCTGTTCTCGCGCACACCGAGGGGACCTATGAGGTTAGTGTGGTCGATAACCATTCGACCGACCTGACACCCCAGCTACTGGACTCCATACAGGGTATTCGCGTCATCACCAATGAGACTAACGAGGTCTTCGTAAATGCCTGCAATCAGGCTGCAATGGCTGCTACAGGGGCCTACTTACTTTTCTTAAACAACGATACCGAAGTGAGCACCGGATGGCTTAACGCGATGTTGGCGCCGTTTGCGGACGCCACCACAGGCATCGTAGGTGCCAAGCTGATTTATCCGGACGGCTCCTTACAGGAGGCGGGAGGCATAATATGGCGCGACGGAACTGGCTGCAATTACGGCCACGGCGACAACCCCGAACGACCACAATATTCATATCGAAGGGCAGTCGACTATTGCTCTGGCGCTTGCCTAATGATCTCGCGCCAGCTGTGGGAGCTAATCGGTGGCTTTGATCAACGCTATGCGCCTGCCTATTACGAAGACACAGACCTCTGTTTTGCCGCCCGGGCTCTCAACTACAAGGTCGTATTCCAACCCGCTGCGCGGGTTGTCCACTACGGCGGCGCCTCGGCCGGCAAGGAAACAAGCTCAGGCTACAAACGCTATCAGGATATCAATCGTCACAAGTTTGTAGAGAAGTGGCAGGAAGTCCTGGAACGGGACCATGTTCCAAGCCTGGAGGGTGTTTTCAATGCCAGGGAAAAAACTGGCGATAAGCACATTCTGATCATAGATCACTATGTCCCGACATTTGATCGTGATTCTGGCTCATTGCGCATGCTTAACATGCTGCAGATTCTGCAGGATATGAAATACAAAGTCTCATTCTGGCCAGATGATCTCTCCTATGATCCCCGGTACACGAAAACACTACAGGACCTGGGTATTGAGACCTATTACGGCGACATCAATTTTGAAGACTTTATTCTGGAGCAAGGCAATAACCTGGACGTTGTTCTTATGTCACGGCCAGCCACAGCCAAGAAGTACCTGCATCTGGTGAAAAAGTATTCCAACGCGCAGACCATATTTGACACGGTGGATTTGCATTTCGTCCGCGAACAACGTCGGTTGGAACTGGAAGTGCAGCAATGGAAGAATCTCGAGTTTTTTCTGGCCGAGGAAGCAGACACCACCTTCGTTGTCAGCCCCACGGAGCAGGAACTTCTCGCAGGAGAGTCATTCGCCCACAAAGTCGCTGTCGTTTCCAATATTCATTCGCTTGAGCCCTGTGTTAAAAGTTTCGAGGACAGACACGGCTTGATGTTTATTGGCGGTTTCGCCCACCCACCCAACGAAGAAGGCATCGTCTGGTTTATCGAGTTTATTCTTCCTCTCATCCGCAGGAAGATACCGGATATCCATCTGACCATTGTAGGCAGCGATCCGACTGAACGTATACTCGCGATGGCATCAAGCGCTATTACCGTCACAGGGTACGTGGAGGACGTGGCCGGATATTTTGACGACAGCAGAGTCTTTGTGTCTCCGTTGCTTCATGGAGCGGGGATCAAAGGAAAAATAGGGCAGAGTTTTTCCTACGGCCTTCCTGTTGTAACGACCAGCATAGGCGCCGAAGGGATGCAACTGACAGATGGACACAATGCACTCATTTCAGACAGCGAAACCGCTTTTGCCAGCAAGGTCATTGAACTCTACACAGAGAAATTCCTGTGGCACAAACTTTCCACCAATAGCCGTCAGGTGATCCGCGAACAATTTAGTACAGCTACCGTTCGATCTGCCCTGGAGAAAGTTCTCTGGAAAAGCAACTCGCGTAGCATTTCCAAAATTAGAACTCCCCGGCCAGTAATTGTGCATTGCCATCTTTTCAAAAACGCCGGAAGCACCCTGGACTGGAGCCTGCAACGACAATTTGGATCTCAATTCATACAACACTGGGACGATGAGAGCATGCGTCAGGGCGCGCCCTTTCTCGGTCCTTTTATTGCTGGCCACGGGGAACTATCCGCCATCTCCAGCCATCATGTGAGGCTACCACTACCGATCTCTGAAGAATTTCAAATACTGCCCATCATCGCCTTGCGCCAACCAATCGATAGGGCGCGTTCTGTGTACGATTTCGAGCGCCGCCAGGAAGCCGATACACCTGGCGCTAGCCAAGCAAAGAAACTGTGCTTTGCCGATTATGTTCGCTGGCGCATGCAATCCGATGTAGGCCCGATCATTCGCAATTTTCATTGCGCCTTTTGTACCAGTAACTCGGTTGGCGAAATCGAGGAAGACGCGTATTTGGACAGTCTTGCGCTACTGACCAGAACGCCACAACTTGTTATCGTGGAGCGCTATGATGAGAGCATGGTTCTCCTTGAACATTCCCTGAAACAATATTTCCCCCAAATCGACCTATCCTATGTCCGCCAGAATGAAACTCCCGGGCGGGCGGAAAACCTTGAGCAGCGGGTCGCGGCTGTATTTGAAGATCTCGGGCCAGAGCTGACCGCAGAGTTTCGTGAGAAAAATCACTGGGACATGAAACTGTACGAGGACGCCCAGGCCATTTTTGTCGAACGTCTGGGGTCTCTGGGGAGAATCGACAGTTTGCTGGATAACTTCCGGGCACGTTGCCAACGACTGCTCAGCGACACCGTAAAGGAGTAACAGAGACTGGAGCAGGACCCATTTCGGGTTGTCCTCCCTGGGACGCAGGTCCAATCCATGGATAAGTAAGCGAGCACGCGGTGCAGAAACTAGTGGCTCGCGGCAGTCGAATTGCTATACTGACGCAATAATATTCCGGCGGCCGCACAATGACGACTGCCTTTAGTTCATTTCTGGAGGGATCATGCCCTACATCAACGCTATCAAGACTCACATAAGGTCTCTTACAGTGCTGCTTGCACTGTGTCTGCTGGGAGCTTGCTCCGGTGGTGGCGGCAACGGATTTAACTTCCCCTCTGCACCAGTAGATCCTGAATTTCCCGACTATACATTGGTTACTCTGGCGGCCGGGGACGATCTGGAGACCAGAGCGCTGGAGGCGCTGATCACGGCTGAACCCAAGACTATTATCGAATTGCCGGCAGGCACTTATGACTTTGTTGGCGAATTGAGCGTCAGCGTTGACAACGTCGTTTTGCGCGGGCAGGGCATGGACGCGGAAAATGGCACCGTGTTGCGCTTCGCCGACCAGACCACGGGCAGTCAAAGCATTCTGGCTACTGGCAACAACTTTGTGGTGGAAGACCTCGCGGTAGAAGATTCTCCGGGAGATGCGATCAAGATAGAGGACTCCAATGGGGTTACGATTCGTCGTGTGCGGATAGAATGGGTCAATGGTCCGGACGAAAACAATGGCGCCTATGGCCTGTACCCGGTACAAACCCGCAACGTGCTCATTGAGGACTGCGAAGTACGCGGCGCCAGTGATGCGGGCGTTTACGTAGGCCAATCCGAGAACATTATTGTACGCCGCAACTACGTCTACGAGAACGTCGCCGGTATCGAAATTGAAAATTCCAAGTTTGCCGACGTATACGAAAACAACACAACCGGCAACACCGGAGGTATCCTGGTATTTGACCTACCTGGTCCTCCCGTACAGGGCGGCGAAGCCACCCGTGTGTTCAATAATATGATCGTGGACAACAATGAACCCAACTTCGCCCCGGCGGGGAACATTGTTGGTCAGGTGCCCGCCGGAACGGGCCTCATGATCATGGCCAACGACGATATCGAGGCATTTGGCAATACCATCACCGGCAATAGCACCCTGGCCGTCCTTATCGTTAGCTATTACTTTGTTGACCTAGAGATCAGTAAGCCGACATACGACCCGGTACCAGAGAAAATTTATATCCATAACAATACCATGAGCAACAATGCTTATGATCCACAGGGAGATGCTGCGGCTATCTCTCCTATTGTCGGCCAAAAGACGGATATCTTTTACGACAGTTCTGGCGTCGGCACCGATGCAGGATTACTCCTCGAATTTCCCGACGGCTTGAGCGAAAGCCAGGCGATTTGCGTCGTCGACAATGGGCCTGAAAGCAGCATGGGACGGTTTAATCTCTCGGTGATATTCGGCTCACTTCCCTATGATCCGGCTATCTCCGCCGACCCGGAATATTTTAATTGCCTTCACGCATCACTCCCGCCGATCGTGCTGGAACCGCCAGTCGACCCTAACGATCCTGGCACCCCCCCCATTGATACAGCGGCCCTGTGTGGCGCAGAGGGAACGGGCGTCAATACAGATGCCATGGTAGCTGATTGTCCTAATCTTTCGGATTACCGACTCTTTGAGGACTCGACTAACCCCCTGACCAATTCGAACGGCGGTATTCCTTACGATCTGAATACCCCCCTGTTCACTGACTACGCGAACAAGTACCGCTTCGTGTTTGTCCCGGAGGGAACAGAGGCTGCGTATCGATCCCAGGATGTGTTCGACTTCCCGGTGGGTACTATTATCGCCAAGACCTTCACCATACAGGCGGACCTGCGCGTCGATGGCAGCGCCGAGGAGATTATTGAAACGCGTTTGTTCATCCATCGTAAAGAAGGCTGGAAAGCGTTGCCCTATATCTGGAATGCCGACAAATCCGAAGCTGTTTTGACAGTAGCCGGTGGCACGAAGAATGTGAGCTGGGTTGATATCAATGGTGTCTCTCAGTCTACAGAGTATGTGATTCCCAATACTAACAACTGCGCCAATTGCCATGGAGAGGACGAACTACTCCCGATAGGACCCAAGGCGCGCTCGCTGAATGGGGACTACGATTACGAGAGCGGCACGGCAAATCAACTCGACCACTGGACTGCACAGGGAATATTAGCCGGCGCACCGAGTGACACTGACTCCATCGACACCATTCCCCTGTGGGGAGACACCAGCGCTAGCCTGGATAGACGTGCCAGAGGTTACCTTGATGTTAACTGTGCCCACTGCCATCAACCCGTCAGTGGGGCTGCTGATACATCGGGCTTATATCTGGAGTATTGGCGAGAATTCGGTACTGCCGTGGGCAAATGCAAGCCGCCGGTGGCCGCCGGTGGCGGTGCAGGCGATCTTGACTACGACATAGTGCCTGGTGATGCAGCCGCGTCCATCATGGACTTCCGTATGGACTCGAATGAGACCGCGGTGCGCATGCCAGAAATTGGCCGCAGTATCATCCATACCGAAGGTGTCCAGTTGATTCGTGACTGGATCAATGCCATGGATCCCGTGGACTGCGCGGCACCTTAATCACTAAGGCACAGGGGTGTTGAGATATTCGCCGGAATTCTCGTCACCCTTGTTTCATCCCCCTCCCTTCGAACATGAAGGACTTTCCTGCGCCGACTTGAACTGTGTCACAGAACTTCGACAAACCGCGTCATCCCCCGTGATTTGTGTGCGGGTTCTAATTTAACCTGTCACCGTTATACCTGTCGCGGTAATGCCAGGCTCCACGACGCTACACCACCATCAAACAACCAGCCCAAGAAGTACAACCAGGGAATACACAGTGGGGCGAATGGACTTCAAACAGCATATTCACTCCACAACTGGAATGGCCCGCCAAGCGCTGGGACTTCAGCCAAAGCTACGGTCGACGATACTGGTGCAAGAAGAAGCCGGCATCCACGTCGCCATCTCCGCCGACCTGCCTGCCGCTGCACAACACGCTGCCAGTATCATGCAGGAAAAGTATCTCAGTTGGTGGGAGCGAGACCGCTTCATGGCCTGGGGTCACTACAAGCGACAATATTTTACGGTTGCCGTGGGTGGAGGAAATACCGTAAAGGCTCAATATCAGGCCATGGTGGAAAATCTATGTACCTCGATTGACTGGATCAATCATGTACGCTTCTTCTTTCTCGAGGAGTCATCTGGCGAAGCCGAGTGGGAAAGCCCTGAACAATCCCTGATCACCAATTTCATCGCGCCGCTAACACGCAGACTGATCAAGCTGCGAGGGATCCGGGTATTGACCAAAGCGCTGCAGCTGAGCAACAGCGCTGACGAGAACGAAGTGATCGACCGAATGGTTGCCACGGTGATCAATCCCATCAACATGGCAACGGTAAAGCAGGCGCTGGATGCCAAAGACCTTACACTTGCCTTGACGAGGGCGAAAGGCGAAGCGGCGCGTTATCAGAAAGATATTCAGAACAAACTCGGCGCTACAATGGAGTTTCACTACATCATTAGCGGCATAGGCAAGAACGGGACGCTGGGCGTGTTTGAGCCCTATATGCCTGAGCTAAGCATAAAAGAGCCAAAAGCTGTAGTCATCGCCCGCGGACCGAATTCCCTTAGGGTCGCCCTGAACCGCGGTGTTTTGATTCGTGGCGAATGTATCTCTCTTATTGTCTCAGGCAACTTGAAGTTGCGCGCTCTGGGGCGGTTTGAAATGTCCGAGTCAACAGACTTCGAACAAACTGTTATGGAAACCCCGTTGCGCATGCTGCGCGAGACCTATGAAATCGCCTGTAAAGTCTACATTTTCGCGGATGAGACATCGCTACACTTTGAAGAAACAAAATTCAGGTACTCCGCAGACGGGAGGACACTATACAATAAGGCGGAAACTCGAAAAGGAGATGAGGACAAAGGCCCTCACATCCTGCTACTGCATGGTTTTATGGGGCTATTCAGTTTTGCGAACCTGTTGGTGCGACTACCCAGCGCATGGACAGTGTCGGCATTGCACCGTGGCAGTCGAGCAAAAAAACTGGGGGCTGACGAAATATTTCCTCACTACGCTAGCGTGCTGCGCCAGTCCATTCTGGCGCTCTGGGGAAAGGGTCAACCGGTTCCTATCGCGGGACATTCAATCGCGGGAGTGATCTTCGATCACCTGTTACTATCCCTGCTTGACAACTACCATGCACCCATCACTGCCTATACAAAACTAAAAGGCAAGAACCGGACTCTGGTCGACGCCCTGCGGGCAGGCGGCGTTATTCATCTAGCCACGTGGGCCCCTACGGACGGACTGCATACCAGAGAGAATATCAAAGCCGTTATCGCGCATTACCGTCGTAAAACGGACCTCGACTACTCAGGCTTCGAACAGGTCTACCGGCGACAGGCAAGGCAGCTGCAGACAACCGAGCAATCCACCGTCAGCGAGAAGGACCGCTTGCCAGGATTAGCCTATTTTCTAAATAGTCGGCTCGCTGAACCGGTGGTTGGCAGTTTCAATATTTTCATGCGCTCGCTGTTGAACAATAAATCCGTGCAGCAAAAAATGCTAAACGCCAACAGCCCTTACGTCTTGCGCCTGGTCGGCAACCGACTGCTCAGGCGCGCTTCGTTTTACGGACTCTGCAAAGAGATCAACGCGGCCATGCATGATCCTGTTGAGTATCAGCGGCGCCACCTCAAAGCCCTCGAGATTATTCTCGAGTACGATATACCTTTCCTGAGTATCGTTCATGAGGATGATTTCCTGGTATCGGCGCAGCGGCACAAGGAAGAATATGATTTTCTGCTTGCGCATCGAAAGAAAAAGGAGGGCGTCTCTAAAGAGGCCGATCTGCAGACAACCGTTCGCTATGTCAAGTTGCGACGGAAGCAGGAGACGCTACCTCTGGATCCACTCAATCCTCACCTTATGATCATCGCCACTTCCAATGAGGGGAATGATATAGCGCGTCAAATCACATCGGCGATGACACGATTCGTCAACGAAAATGTCCACCGTGCGACACTAAAAGACAAGCTGACCCCACTCGTAAGTGTCAAAGAATGGGGCCGGGAACGTGGTCGAAAATCGAAAAAGCCCGCCACAAGGGTAGCCTAAGGACAAGCGCTGCGCGTATCATAATCTCCACACCACAAGGAGATAATCACTCATGTCTGTTGAATTTACGGCTGGCAGCTTCCTGGCACGATGGCTGTTTGCTGTCGCGCTGGTTTTCGGAACCTACAACCCTTCTGATTATTCTTACATTAACTGGGTTATCAGTAGATCCGGGGATTTTGGCCCCATCATGGCCATGGCCGGAGTAGCGCTGCTAATCGCATGGATTGTCTTTCTCCGAGCGACGATGGAGTCTCTGGGACTATTGGGCATCGTGCTCGGGGGCGCCCTCTTTGCCTGTTTGATCTGGTGGTTGATCGACATCGATATACTCAGCCCGGATTCGCCCAATGAACTGATATGGATCATCCTGCTCGTGCTATCGCTGATTCTTGCTTCTGGTATGTCCTGGTCCCATATCAGGCGGCGCCTGACAGGACAGTTCGATGTGGAGGATCACGATAATTAGGAATGAATGCTCTGCGCCAGGCTATAGAGCGACGCGCAGCTGAAACTATCAGGAATTGTCCGGAAAAAGTTCCTTCACGTTGGAGACCGCAGCGGACTCAATGGCCATGAGTTTACCTTGCCTTTTCCATATGTGGTCATAGCGCACCTGATGGTCTCCAAATCCGCTTACTGCGGAACTCAACACGGCACTGATACCAGCGCAATCCATGGTGTCGCAATGGCGCCTGAGTTTCGCGAGTAGTCGCTGGATCTGTCCAAAGGGCAGACACTCCTCTTCTGCGCGCATTATCATGGGATGCCCAGTTCCCGTCACGTTGGTTCCCAATAGCAATTCCTCGTGCAGTTTTTCTCCAGGGCGCAGCCCAATGTACTCGATATTAATGCGCTCGCCGATGTGAGTGTCATGGCTCATTTCATAACCGCTCAGTCGAATCATGCGCTTCGCCAGATCCACAATACGCACCGGCTCACCCATGTCCAGCACGAAGACATCGCCACCAGTACCCATTGCGCCGGCCTGCAGTACTAATTGAGCCGCCTCCGGGATACTCATAAAATAACGGGACACATCAGGATGAGTCACCGTGACCGGTCCGCCATCCTTGATCTGCTGCCGAAACAGCGGCACAACTGAGCCGGAAGAGCCCAGCACGTTGCCAAACCGCACTATGCAGAATCGAGTGGATTCGTCCTGCTGTGCCAGACCTTGCAGAATCATTTCGGCCAGACGCTTGGAGGCGCCCATCACGTTGGTCGGTCGCACCGCCTTATCGGTAGACACCAGCACAAACGTCTCGACCCCCGCGCGGCGCGCCGCTGACGCCGCATACCACGTACCAAAAACATTATTGGCCACGCCCTCGGCAATGTTGTGCTCGACGAGCGGCACATGTTTGTAGGCCGCGGCGTGATAGACCGTACGCACTTCGAACGTACGGTAAATACTCTCCAGACGATTCTGGTCCTGCACCGAGCCCAGTAGTGCTACCAGTTCCACTTGTAGCCCCAGGTCAACCATGGACTGCCGCAATTCCCTCTCAATGCTGTACAGCGCATACTCGGAATTATCCAATAAGATTAACTCCTGAGGGCCTGATCGTATAATCTGACGGCACAGTTCCGCACCGATCGATCCGCCGGCACCGGTCACCATGACCACCTTTTGGGTAATACAGCTTTCAATCAGCTCTGGGTGCGGCGGTACCGGTTCACGGCCCAGCAAGTCATCCAGATCAATATCCCGTATCTGGTTGACACTGGCCTCCCCGGCCAGCAGCTCATTAATCGTGGGGACAGTACGCACATAGACGGGTAGACCCACCAAAGAATTAATAATCTCCTTGCGCCGCTCCGGCGATGCGGAGGGGATGGCCAATAACACCTGGGTAATATTATGCTGATCGATCAACTGCTCTATTTCTTCTGGTCGCGCGACCTGCAAGCCGTTGATAACCGAGCGCTGTAGGTAGTGATCGTCGTCAACGAAAACCACAGGATGGTACTGTTCCCCATGATGCAGGGCATGCAGTAACTGTCGACCCGATTGCCCGGCACCGTAGATGATTACATTCTCAGACAGGGCGCGTAACTTTGCCTGGTAGTAGGCTCGAACCGCCAGCCGTGTTCCGCCAATACCACCCAGCAGTAATATCCAGTAAATGAAAGGAGTAGAACGCGGTACCTCGGCCCGGGCGAAAAAAACCGTGGCCCCGAGAATAAGAGTAGAGTAAGCCGCAGCCGTGAGAATGGCCCAGATCGCCTGCTGCCCCATGAAGCGGATAACAGCGCGGTACAGACCCAGACGAAGGAAGACTATCGCGCTGGCGACTATAGTCACCGCGCCGCAGGCAAACTCGATCGGACCAAGATGAAAATCAAGATTGCCGTTGCGCACCGCAACCGCAGCCCACATCGCGGCGGTGACGTACACCATATCGAGTGACAGCAGGCAAGCCTGCTTGATATTACGAGGAAGCTCCACCACTTTTTGGAGAATATCCCGACAGCTTCCGATAAAACCGGCAACAGAACGCGACATGAAATTGCCAGAGCGAAGCAGCAAGTCCCCTCCTGTTTTCAAAGCTGTGACGGGGACATATCGTGGTGTAAGCAATGCTCCCGAGAGCCTACGATTCTACGCCAATCGAGCAAGTTTAACCATGCCGCCGATAAGGGGAAGGTATGCCAAAATTACCAAAAACATGCCCCGATCGGGCCATTGCTGCACGGCGGTGGCAAGAGGCAATAGCCACAGCGCATTTATCACTAGCAACAGTAAGTCGACTCTACCATGGGAGCTCCAATGTCGGCTCAAGCGTTGGTAGGCATGCTCTCGGTGCGGTTGTGTGAAGGCTTGACCCGTGCGCATACGCCACACCAGTGTCCAGGTCGCGTCAGTGACAAAAACCGCAAACAATACCAACCAGCATAACGGGTTGAGCTGCCCCTGCACCGCCCCAAGCAGCGCCAGGGCCGCCAGTAAAAATCCGCTGGGCACGCTACCGGCATCGCCCATAAAGAGTCGGGCAGGCGGATAATTCCAGACCAGAAAGCCGCTATGAACTGCCGCGAGCAGCAGGCAAAACAGCGTGTAGTGGCCACCATTTCCCGCAAGCCAGGACAGCCAAGCTGCACAGCAACACGCCAGTACCGTCTGGATTGAAGCGATGCCGTCGATACCGTCCATGAAATTGTACAAGTTGAGAGCCCATAGCATGGTAAATGTGGCAAGCAGTACCAGCACCCCACTACGCAGGACATTTTCCGCTCCCATCACTGGCAACAGACTCGCCGCTACCCAGAAGCATACCAATCCGTACGCCACGAGACGCAGCCGCACCGTCAAACCTCTCAGATCGTCGATAACGCCCACTACCATCAGAATCGAGGCACAGGCGGCCAGCATGAGGTATGACGCCTCCCAGGCACCATACAGGTGTGCCGCCAATAGCAGTCCCAACATCAACGCAGAAACTAGTGCAACTCCCCCACTGTTAGGGGTGGGCTGTGAGTGAGAGCTGCGTTCGCCGGGCACCGCGAGAAACTGTCGTGCTCGCGCAAAACGCAGGTGCACACCGCACAGCAGTAAGGAAAATCCGAAGGTGGCCAGCACCGCTATCACGATCGAGAATTCCCCACAATAGCAATGTGCTCAATCACATCCACCAAACTGATTCGGGGTCTCCACTGGGTATCCTCAAGTACCGCAGCATGGCTATACAGCTCGGTACCAAACAACTTGTCATAGGTGGTTCCCCCACGCTGGTCGGATGCTATATCCAGCAGGCGAGCGCCAATTCGCCAGACCCAACGCGGGCACCAGACACGCCCCCTGCCCCTGCCGCCGACCGCGCGAAGCATATCGTAAATAACTTGCGAGCTATAACTGTCGCTACTACAGGCTATCCACGTATGCACGCCCAAGGGCAGCGGTGCTTGCGCGATGACGCAGAGCAGCTCGACCAGATCCTCCAGCGCAATCATGGAGCGACTGCCACCTGCGGGAGGTCTGGGCAGCCCACGGCGCACCGCGTTCGCCAGCATTTGAAGATTACCTTTGACATTTGCTCCATAAACAAGCGCGGGGCGTACGATCACAACAGACATCGGGTCGCTGGCAAACTGCTCCCGCAGTGCTCGTTCCGCCTGCCATTTGGAACGCCCGTAAGCATCAACCGGAGTCGTGCAGGCGCCTTCAGCACGCACCACTTCAGAGATGGGGGGACCCATTGCCTTAACACTGCTGAGAAAAATGAAACACCTGACACCGGCGTCCGACGCCAAACGGGCAAGACGCACAGTCGCTTGATAATTCAAAGAATCGTAGTCGGACTCGCCCGCCTGCCGGTGAGCAATCGCGGCCAAATGAAAAAATACATCCACTGTGCGCAGTACATCGGTATCAGGATCATCGAAGGCCAGATCCAGCGCCACTGTGGGCTCCCCGCCACCCAACGACGCACCCTGCTTGCTCAATGCAATGACGGTGTCACCGCGAGCGCGGAGTTGCTGGCAAAGCTGGCGACCAATGAACCCGGTTGCGCCGCTGACTACGCATTTCAAGATACTGTATCACTGTTGTAAAAAGGGGGCGATAGCCCCCTAATAATACGGATGCGGTTGACTTATTCCAGTGTTATTACTTCAAGGTTCATGTCCAGGGTGGATTTTCCGATCCCTTTAACCTCCATGAGTTCTTCAGCAGAGGCAAAGGGACCATAGGCCTCTCGATAACGCACAATTTCCTGCGCCCGGGCCTCACCCACCCCCTTGAGCTTGCCCGCCAGCGTTTGCGCGTCGGCGGTATTGATGTTAACGCGGGTACCTGCTGCAGGAGCGCCCATTTTTGTAGCCGTTGTTGCTGCTGTTACCTGCGCCGGCGATGTAGCGGACTTCTGCTCCTGCGCGTACACGGCAGGAGCGCCCGCCAGCACACACATACCAAGCACCAGGATGAAGATCAAGGCGGCAACAGCACCTTGAAGGTTTATTGAGAGGATATCCCGTGCTGGCACCGCCAGGCGGGTACTGGTTTGAAGCAAATGAGAATTGATCATAAGACTATCTCCGTATTGGTTAACTGCATCCTTGCAGGCATCCGTACCGGAAAAAAGTCTAGCAGTGATTTGGTATGTGAGAGTTAGCGCGGCCGCATTTGATGTGATGGGATTAGCTGCAGCTCTCGGTGGACGCGTTGCAGCGCGGCCAAGGGATCAACTGCGGCGGTGATTGAACGCCCTATGACCAGGTAGTCAGACCCCAAAGCCAGCGCATCTGCGGGAGTCACTACACGACGCTGATCAGCACAATCGTCACCTGACAGGCGAATGCCCGGAGTAACGAGACAGAACTTGGCACCCTGCGTTCGGCGCAATGCCGTCACTTCCAGAGCAGAACACACTACACCATCCAGTCCACTATCCGCCGCCAGTGCGGCCAACCGTAACACCCTGTCTGCTGAGGACTCGGTATAACCCAACTCGAGCAAGTCCGCATCCGACAGACTGGTCAGCACGGTCACACCAATCAACAAGGGCTTGTGACGCGCAGCCGCGATCGCTTCTGCCGCGGCCACCATCATCCTGCGCCCACCACAGACATGCACATTTACCATCCAGACACCCAGCTCCGCTGCGGCGCGAACCGCACCTGCCACTGTGGTAGGAATATCGTGGTACTTCAGATCCAGAAACACCTCAAAGCCCAGATGCTGCAATTTTTCTAATATCGCAGGCCCACTGCTGGTAAACAGCTCCTTGCCCACTTTTAGTCGGCACAGTGAGGGTGAGAGACGCTGCGCAAGTTCCAGCGCCGCAGACGCCATTGCGTAATCCAGAGCTACGATGACCGGGGTCGTCACGACGTGGTGACAACCGTGCTCTGACCCTGCACCTTGCCGAGCTCGGCCAGAGATCGATCCAACTGACGCCTGCACGCACCCAGAGACGCGCGCGTACGGACCAGAATAGCGGCGGAGACAATCATCCCCAGCAGCCCTCCCAACGCGAATGCAATGAGAATCCACAGTGCGATGCTCTGCGGCCCAAAGGAATACACGATGAGATCCAGTGGCACGGGTGTCTTGTTCTGTAGGGCGAATAACACACCCGCTATCAGCGTGGCCAACACTATAAAAACTGTCAGGAGAGTGCGCAGAAGTTTCATCGGATTTTCCATGTCACTACAGCAAGATTAAAAAAAACGGTATGACCTTTCGATCATACCGTCTCGTGGTCCAAGAACACATCTAAAGCTCCATTTGCAGCCCCAAATTTACCCGCTCACGCAGTTCCTTGCCGGGCTTGAAATGGGGAACATATTTGCCTTCGAGTTTAACTGAGTCGCCGGTTTTGGGATTGCGACCCTGCCGGGGCTCGCGAAAATGCAACGAGAAACTGCCGAAACCGCGAATCTCAATCCGCTCTCCATTGGACAGTGCCTGGGACATGTGTTCGAGAATTGTCTTTACTGCCAGTTCCACGTCTTTGGAGGATAACTGGCTCTGTCGGGACAAGATTGTCTCGATCAGTTCGCTTTTGGTCATGCAGCCCCCTGCGGAGGTATTCTTATGATCGTGATTGAGGAAACGGCATTGTGAACCCTGCCGGAAGTTTTCGCAAGTCGTTATTTTATAACAGAAAAGTGGCGTTCAATTCGGCCGGGATGGCAGCTCCTCACAGGCCGAAACAATAAAAAAAGGGCCCACCGCGGGTGAGCCCTTCAAGGAGTGAGCCGTAGCTCAATTGGACAGTTACTGCTCGCCCATTTGCGCTTTGATCAGGTCACCGATGGTTCCCGGAGAGGCCGTCTCATTCTCGGAGTCCTTAAGGGACTTCACTGCATCCTTCTCATCGTCAAAGTCCTTGGCCTTGATGGACAGGGCTAGGCCACGATTCTTGCGGTCAACCGAGATAATCTTGGCTTCAACAGTATCGCCGACCTTGAAGGAGTTGCGCGCGTCTTCAATCTTTTCGCGGCTGATATCAATCGCCTTCAAAATACCTTCAACTTCCTCCGCCAATTTGACCGTCACAGACTTGGCATCCACTGCTACAACCTCACCAGTGACAATCGCCCCGCGATCGTTTTCTGCTACATAATTGCCGAAGGGGTCATCTTCCAACTGCTTGATGCCGAGAGAAATACGCTCACGCTCGGGGTCGATGGACAGGATAACGGTCTCGATTTCGTCGCCCTTCTTGTAATTGCGAACGGCCTCTTCACCGGCTTCATTCCAGCTGATATCGGACAAGTGCACCAGGCCGTCAATATTGCCTTCCAAGCCGATGAAAATACCAAAGTCAGTGATGGACTTGATGTTACCGGATATTTTAGCGCCCTTGGCATACTGGGAAGCGAATGCGTCCCAGGGATTCTGCTGACACTGCTTGATGCCCAGAGAGATTCGACGGCGATCTTCGTCTATATCAAGCACCATGACCTCCAGCTCATCACCGAGGCTGACGATCTTGGAGGGATGAACATTTTTGTTCGTCCAATCCATCTCGGATACATGCACGAGGCCCTCAACACCCTCTTCCAACTCGGCAAAGCAGCCGTAGTCAGTAAGGTTGGTGATTTTCGCCTTGACGCGGCTGCCCTCGGGGTAACGGCCGGTAATTTCCAACCAGGGATCTTCGCCGAGTTGCTTCAATCCCAGCGACACGCGGTTGCGCTCGCGGTCAAATTTGAGAATCTTGACATCAATTTCCTGACCCACTTCGACGATCTCGGAGGGGTGCTTGATGCGCTTCCACGCCATGTCAGTAATGTGCAACAGGCCATCCACGCCGCCCAGGTCAACAAACGCGCCGTAGTCGGTGAGGTTCTTAACAATGCCTTTGACAGACATGCCTTCCTGCAGGGATTCCAGCAGAGCATCACGCTCAACGCTGTTAGCAGCTTCCATAACAGCACGACGCGAAACCACCACGTTATTGCGCTTCTGGTCCAGCTTGATGACCTTGAATTCCAGTTCCTTGCCTTCCAGATGCACGGTTTCGCGCACCGGTCTTACATCCACCAGGGAGCCCGGCAGGAATGCACGAATGGTGTTGATATCTACAGTAAATCCGCCCTTGACCTTGCCGTTGATAATACCGATGACCACGGCGTTGGCCTCGTGCGCAGCTTCCAGTTCTTTCCAGGACTCGGAGCGCTTCGCCTTTTCACGAGACAGCTTGGTCTCTCCGAAACCGTCCTCGACAGCCTCCAGCGCCACCTGCACTTCGTCGCCGATGTTCAGGGTGCATTTGCCATTGGCATCGATAAACTGTATCCGCGGAATGACGCCTTCGGATTTCAGACCCGCGTGTACGGTGACCCACTCGTTATCAATGTCGATGATGACACCGGTGACAATCGCACCGGGCTGCATATCGACGGTTTTCAGACTCTCTTCAAATAGTTCGGCGAAGGATTCGCTCATTGCACAATACCTGTTTAATGTGATCGAGACAGTTGCCTGCCTCCACCGCGCCTCCAGCCGGCCCGGGTCATCCAGAATAAACTGCGTTCCCCACCCTGACTGGATTCGGCGGGGAAAACAGCGTTATAAACCTTGTAAAAAAGGAATTCAGTGCCTGTGGCGACTAGACAAAACCCTTTTTTTTCACTTCATGCATCACCCGCGCAAACACATCGGTGATGGGAGTCGCGCTGCTGTCGATGACAATGGCATCTTCTGCAGGAACCAGAGGGGAGAATTGACGGCTTCTGTCGCGCTCATCCCGCTCCGTGATATCCTCAAGAAGGCGGGCGAGACTAACACTTTCCCCCTTTGCAATCAACTGCTTATAGCGCCGCTGTGCACGCTCGGAAACACTGGCCGTCAGGAAAAATTTGAGGGGGGCATCACGAAACACCACGGTACCCATATCACGCCCATCGGCCACCAGGCCAGGCGGGCGCATGAACTCCCGCTGCCGCTGTAGCAATGCCTGGCGCACACCGGGTATGGCAGCCACCATGGAGGCTCCACGCCCACCCTGTTCGGTGCGAATCTCTGCGCTCACATCGACACCTTTGTACGCCACCAGCATTTCACCCGTGGCCGCGACAGAAAATGCAACATCCAGATGCCGTGCCACTGCAGTGACGGCTGGGTGGTCATCCCAACTGACACCCTCAAGCACGCAGGCCTGGCCCGTCACTCGATACAGGGCGCCACTGTCCAGCAGGTGCCATCCCAGGTGCTCTGCGAGCATATGGCTGATAGTCCCTTTGCCGGCTCCCGAGGGGCCATCGACCGTAATGACCGGTGGGCTGGTCACCGGCACCTAACCCTCAGCCGCAGTGATACGCAAGCCGAGACCTCGCAGCAGCGTGGCAAAGCCCGGAAACGAGGTGGCTACCGGGTCGCAGTCCAGTACGGTGATCTCCGCAGTCGCCCGCAGGGCAGCGATGGCGAAAGACATGGCAATACGGTGATCGTGATGCGTATGGATAACTCCGCCGCCAAAAGTGCCACCATCGATGATGATGCCGTCATCCAGCACCTCATTGCGCACACCCAGGGTGTCCAGGCCCTCTGCCATCGCGGCAATGCGATCGCTTTCCTTGACCCGTAATTCTTCGGCGCCATGCAACACCGTGCGCCCGGCGGCGCAGGCTGCGGCAATAAACAGTGCGGGAAACTCGTCAATAGCCAGCGGTACCTGCGCTACGGGTATCTCGATACCGTGCAACGGTGCGTACTGCACGCGAATATCCGCGACCAGCTCCCCGCCCACCTCCCGCTGCTTATGCAGACTGATATTCGCCCCCATCAAGCGCAGTATATTGACAACGCCTAACCGTGTGGGATTGATACCTACATGGGTTAGCAGCAGGTCAGAGCCGGGAGCAATGCTCGCGGCGACCAGCAAAAAGGCCGCTGAGGATATATCCGCGGGGATATCAATATCACAGGCCCTGAGACTGCCGCCCCCTTGCAGCGAAATCACGCCCTGGTCGGACTGCACCGGGTAGCCAAAGCCCCGCAGCATTCGCTCTGTATGATCGCGGGTGGGAGCGGGCTCGGTGACAGAGGTACGGCCCTCGCCGTACAACCCGGCCAGCAGCAAGCACGATTTAACTTGGGCACTGGCCATGGGCAGCTCGTAATGAATTCCTCGCAGCCGCTGTCCGCCCATTATGCTCAGGGGCGGCCTGCCACCCTCGGCAGATTGAATGCTGGCCCCCATTCGCAGCAGCGGCTCGATAACGCGGCCCATGGGACGGCTACAGAGCGACGTGTCCCCGGTGAGTTGTGTGTCAAAGACCTGACCGGCCAACAGGCCGCACAGCAGGCGCATGCCGGTTCCTGCATTGCCCAGGTCCAGCGGTCCAACCGGGGCAGTCAGGCCGTGCAGGCCTACCCCGTGAACTGTAACAGTGCCATTTTCCGGACCGAGTATTTTAACGCCCATAGCGCGAAACGCGGCCAGCGTGGCCAACGCGTCCTCGCCCTCCAGGAAACCATTAACATGCGTAGTGCCGTGGGCCAGCGCAGCAAGCATAATAGCGCGGTGGGAAATCGACTTATCACCCGGGACTCTGGCCTCGCCCATAAGGGCACCGCCCGGCTGTAGATTGAATTGCATGTTGTTTGAACCCTAGAGTGTCTTCAGGCCGCTGCGCTGGGCCAGGAGGGCTGCGAATTCATCCCGCGCCCGCTTGGCCCGGTCAAAGGTATTGAACAACGCGTCTGCGTCTTCGTCCTGCACGGCGCCGCGCAGACGGGAGAGATGCTCCGTAAATACATCGATCGACTCCAGCAGCGCAGCCTTGTTGGCAAGGGCAATATCGCGCCACATAACCGGGTCACTTGATGCAATGCGGGTAAAATCGCGAAATCCCCCGGCCGCACAGCGAAATATCTCATCGCTGGCATCTGAGGATGCCAGTGCATCCACGAGTGTATACGCCAGTATGTGGGGTAGATGGCTGGTGGCCGCAAGTACGGCATCATGCTGCTCTACAGACATATCAACGACGTCAGCGCCTGCACTCAACCACATCGCACGCACCAACTCCACTGCCGCTGGGTCGTTGCCCGCAACAGGTGTGAGTATCACCCGGTGGTTAACGAATAGGTCGGCGCGAGATGCATCCACGCCACTGTGCTCTGACCCCGCGATAGGATGGCCCAACACCAGTTGTGGCGGCATTGTTCCAGCCACAGCAACGGCTGCGTCCCGCAGGCTACCCTTGACGCTGGCCACATCAGTGACTACCGGTCCGGCCGAACGAGCGGCCAGGCGCGGCAGAATCTCTTCGAGCATCCGCGCAGCCGTCAGGGTGGGTGTGCAGATCACCAGAATATCCGCCCGCTCAATCGCCTCATCCAAGTCGAGTGTGTATTCGTCTATAACGCCCAATTCAATGCCGCGCTGCAGGGAACCCTCACGGTGGCCATAGCCAATGAATCGCTGGCTGAATCCGCTAGCACGCAGTGCTCTGGCCAGAGACCCACCAATGAGTCCCAACCCGAGAATGACCAAATTGCCAGCGGCGTAGGTCATGGCAAATCTATAACAAGGCCTGGGGGTAGGATCCCAGGGGTTTCAGCATGATCGACTGCTCTTCCAGTTCTGCCATGATGGCGGCAATGTTTTCATCCTGTAGATGGCCTTCAAACTCAATAAAAAATACATACGCCCATTTTTCAGTTCGCGAGGGCCTCGTATCAATGCGCGTCAGGCTAACATTGCCCCGCCTGAACGGTTCCAGCAAGGTGAACAAGGCTCCTGGCTTATTGCGACTCGACACGATGATCGAGGTTTTATCTCGACCGCTGGGTGGCACATCTTCACGCCCGATGATCAGAAAACGGGTCGTATTATCCGCATAATCCTCTATGTGGGACGCCAGCTTCTCCAGCTGGTACAACTCTGCTGCCATGTCACCCGCTACCGCAGCCACACCCGGCAGCTGTGACGCCATGCGGGCTGCCTCGCCGTTACTGCTGACTGCTTCGCGCTCAATATGGGGCCAATGTTTATCCAGCCAATTGCGGCACTGGGCCAGTGCCTGCTGGTGCGCACAAATACGCGTAATGGTCTCCTGCCGGGTGTCCGGCGCGACCAGCAGATGGTGGCCAATGCGCATTTCCACCTCGCCCGAAATCTTGAGGGGCGAGTCCATGAAGTTGTCCAGTGTGTGGCTGACCATGCCTTCGGTTGAATTTTCCACCGGCACCACACCGTAGTTGCACTCCCCGGATTCAACCTGTGAGAACACGGCGTCAATGGTAGTTTGCGGGACACAAATCGCGGCATGACCGAAATGCTTGATGGTCGCACCCTGGGTGAACGTACCCTCAGGCCCCAGGTAAGCGACCTGCAGTGGTTTTTCCAGGGCGAGACAGGCCGACATGATCTCGCGAAAAATATACGCCACGCTGACACCGTCCAGTGGACCGGCGTTGCGGCTGATAATGCGCTGCAACACTTGCGCTTCGCGTTCCGGGCGGTAATACACCACCTCGGCACTGGTCTCCCCGCGCTCGTGCGGAGTCGCCACTTCGGCCAGCTTTATAGCAGCGACCCGCTGCGCGCAATGGGCCCGACGATTTATCAGCGCCTGAATGTCCTGGTCAATGGTGTCGATGTCCGCCCTGACCTGCTCTAAATCCCTGGTGTCTGCCATAAGCGGAACTTAACCGTTGCGTTGTTCGAAATCCTGCATGAAAGTAATCAGCGCATCCACTGCCGCCTCGCTCACGGCGTTGTAGAGACTGGCGCGCATTCCGCCCACCGAGCGATGACCCTTGAGATTGAGCAGGCCCGCCGCCTCGGATTCCTTGAGAAACAGCTTATCGAGCCCGGCATCCGCCAGGGTGAATGGCACGTTCATCAGGGAGCGACTGGGAAGTTCCACCGGATTGGCATAGAAATCACTGCTATCAATGGCCGCATACAACTTCTGCGCCTTGCGGCGGTTCAGCGCCTCCATCGCGTCCAGGCCACCTAGCTCCTCCAGCCAATCAAACACCAACGCCGCCAGATACAGAGCAAATGTCGGCGGGGTGTTGTACATGGAGTCGTTGTCAGCAGCGATCTGCCAATTCAGCATAGCCGGACACAGGGCATGGGCCTTACCCAACAGGTCGCGGCGCACAATCACCACCGTAAGACCAGCGGGTCCAATATTTTTCTGAGCGCCGGCGTAGATAACCCCGAAATCCTTAACCGGTATTGGGCGCGACAAAATGGTGGAAGACATGTCAGCCACCAGTGGCACATTTACCTGCGGCGTCCAGAAGTACTCAACACCGCCAATGGTTTCGTTGGGCGTGTAATGCAGATAGGCTGCATCGGCACCTAACTGCCATTCCGGCTGCGGGGGAATGGTAGAAAAATTTGTATTCTGGGAGCTGGCCACCACGTTTACCTCGCCGTAGCGTCGCCCCTCCTCGATCGCCTTCTTGGACCATTCTCCGGTATTAACATAATCCGCACCGCGGTGTTCACCGAGCAAATTTAGTGGAACGGCGGAAAACTGCGTGCTGGCACCACCCTGCAGAAACAACACGGCGTAAGCATCCGAGATGCCCAGCAATGTGCGCAGAGTCTGCTCGGCATGCTGCGCCACACCTACCACTTCGGGGCTACGGTGGCTCATTTCCATGAGTGACAGTCCCGTGCCATGCCACTCCAACATGTCTTCACGGGCAATTTCCAGAACCGATTCCGGCAGCGATGCCGGCCCGGCGCAAAAATTATAACAACGGGTCATAGTACTTGCTTCCTCAGGGCTTGGGGGAAAGGCGCGTTACTCGGCGGCGCCTTCTTCGGTTTCACTGTCTGCTACTTCCTCCGGGGCGGGTTCATCAATGCGCTGCACACCCACCAGGCTTTCGCCGTCCTTGGTGCGAATCACGCGCACGCCCTGCGTGTTGCGACCGACGATCGACACCTCATCAGTGCGCGTGCGGACCAGAGTGCCCTGATTGGAGATGAGCATAAGCTCATCGCCCTCGAAGACCTGCACGGCACCGACCAACCTGCCATTACGCGCGCTGGTCGACATGGCAATCATACCCTTGCCGCCGCGACCCTTGGTGGGAAATTCCTCAAGATGGGTACGCTTGCCATAGCCATTCTCGCTCACCGTCAGGACCATACCCAAGGCCTGCGGGATAATAAGCGAAATCATGCTGTGCCCTTTGCCCAGACGAATTCCACGCACGCCACGGGCGGTGCGACCCAGCGCTTTTTCCATTTCCCGAAATCGCACGGCCTTGCCCTCGCTGCTGAACAGCATGACATCGCAATCGCCTGTGGTAATGGCGGTGCCCACCAGTACATCACCCTCATCCAGGCGGAGGGCGCGCAGGCCCACGCTGCGCGGGCGGGCAAAATCCATGAGGGCAGATTTCTTGACGGTACCGTTGGCAGTTGCCATGAAAATATAGTGACCCTCGGCGTACTCCTCCACCGGCAAAATAGACGTTACCCGCTCGCCCTCTTCCAGCGGCAGCAGGTTGACCATCGGGCGACCCCTGGAATTGCGACCCGCCAGCGGAATCTGGTACACCTTCAGCCAATACACTTTGCCCAGATTGGAAAAACATAAAATGGTAGCGTGGGTACTGGCGATCAACAGGTGTTCGACAAAGTCCTCGTCCTTGACTGCCGTGGCGGACTTGCCCATGCCACCACGGCGCTGAGCCTGGTAGTCACTCAATGGCTGGGTCTTGGCGTAACCGCCGTGGGAGATCGTGACCACGCGGTCCTCTTCGGTAATCAGGTCTTCCACCGTCAGATCGTGCTGGGACGCGGTAATCTCCGTGCGCCGCTCATCACCGTACTCGGCGACAATCTCCTCCAGTTCCTCACGAATCACCAGCTTAAGGCGCTCGGGATCGCTGAGGATATCCAGAAAATCAGCAATCTCACGCAAGCGCTCCTGGTACTCGTTCAGCAGCTTCTCGTGCTCCAGCCCGGTAAGGCGGTGCAGGCGTAACTCCAAAATGGCTTGGGCCTGCACCGGCGACAGATGGTATTTGCCATCGTGCATGCCGTACTGCGGCTCCAGTTCATCGGGGCGACAGGCATCGCTCCCGGCGCGCTCCAGCATGCCGGTGACATCACCCGGTTCCCAGGCTTGCGCGAGCAGTTTCTCTTTAGCCTCTGCGGAACTGGGCGAGGCCTTGATCAGCGCGATAATCGGGTCAATATTGCTCAGGGCAATCGCCAGGCCTTCCAGGATATGGCCCCGCTCGCGCGCCTTGCGGAGCAGATAGACGGTACGGCGCGTCACCACTTCCCGACGATGGCGGATAAAAGCCTCGATGATCTCCTTCAGATTCAGGAGCTTCGGCTGGCCATCGACAAGGGCCACCATATTGATGCCAAACACAGACTGCATGCCCGTCTGGGCATACAAATTGTTGAGCACCACATCGCCCAGCTCGCCACGGCGCAACTCAATCACCACTCGCATGCCATCCTTATCGGATTCATCGCGCAGCTCAGTGATGCCCTCGATCTTTTTCTCCTTCACCAGCTCTGCGATGCGCTCAATCAGGCGCGCCTTGTTCAACTGGTAGGGCAGCTCGTGTATGAGAATAATATCCTTGCCACGTTTTTCGTCATGAATAACTTCCGCCCGCGCCCGCACATAAATCCGGCCACGCCCCGTGCGGTAAGCCTGAATGATACCGGCTCGCCCATTGATAATTCCGGCGGTGGGAAAGTCAGGACCTGGGATGTGCTCCATCAATTCATCAATGGTGATGTCGGGGTCGCGGATTAACGCCAGGCAGGCACTGACTACCTCGGTCAGGTTGTGCGGTGGGATATTGGTGGCCATGCCCACAGCAATGCCGGATGAGCCATTGATCAGCAGATTGGGAACCCGGGTGGGCATAACGGCGGGTATACGCTCGGTACCGTCATAGTTGTCGACAAAATCGACGGTTTCCTTATCCAAATCAGCCAGTATGGCGTGCGCAATCTTGCGCATACGAATCTCGGTATACCGCATCGCAGCGGCGGAGTCGCCGTCGACCGAGCCGAAGTTACCCTGGCCGTCCACCAGCATGTAGCGCAACGAGAACGGTTGTGCCATGCGTACAATGGTGTCGTAAACGGCAGAATCACCGTGCGGATGGTATTTACCGATCACATCGCCCACCACACGAGCAGACTTTTTGTAGGTTTTGTTCCAATCGTTGCTGAGTTCGTTCATGGCGAACAGTACACGCCTATGCACAGGCTTTAATCCGTCGCGCACATCCGGTAAGGCCCGACCCACGATCACGCTCATGGCATAATCCAGGTAGGACTTCTTCATCTCGTCTTCGATATTGACGGGAAGTATTTCTTTGGCTATTTCACCCATGTACTACGACTTCCTTGACCAGCGCGAGCGTACATTCAGGACAGCGATTGAGTCTCTTGCAAGGACTCTTTGCAGCGCCACATTCACCACTGTGCAGCCCTGAAATCAAACCGTAGATTATACGGGAAGTAGCGGCCCTCTCGCCATGTTTTTGCAGAAAATCGACGTCATTGGGGAAGTGTCGACCCATTTATGGTTATACTTTCGCGCGGACTCCCCAAATCACCTGAGACCAGGGATGATGAGGCCTCTATCGAACGCATACACACACTCCGGGAAACAGGAAAATAGACGTGCAACCGCAGCTGAAAACGGCAGACACCCTGATCCATCCCGGCTGGATTGTCCCCGTGCTACCGCACGGTCTGGTGCTGGAAAACTACAGTATTGCACTGCAGGGTGATCGTATTGCGGCCCTGCTTCCGAGGGCAGAGGCACAGTCCATAGAGGCGAGACGCGTACTGGAGTTACCCGGGCAGGTGTTGCTGCCCGGGCTGGTGAATTGTCACGGGCACGCCGCCATGAGCCTGCTGCGCGGTTTCGCGGACAATGAATTTTTAATGGCCTGGCTGGAGCAGCGCATCTGGCCTGCAGAGCGAGCCCACGTCAGTGAGCAATTCGTAGGTGATGGCACTGAACTGGCCATTGCCGAGATGATCCGTTCCGGCACAACCACTTTTAGTGATATGTATTTTTTTCCCAACGCATGCGCCGCGACCGCCCAACGACTGGGTATGCGCTGCCAGATCACCTTCCCTATTTTTGACTTCCCCTCTGCCTGGGGCCTGGACGCAGACGACTACATCAGCAAGGGCCTCGCCCTGCGCGACGACTACAAGCACAGCTCGTTGGTAACAGTTGTATTCGGTCCTCACTCTCCCTACACCGTGTGCGAGAACAATCTGGCTAAAATCGCAACGCTGGCGGCCGAGTTGGACGCACCCGTACATATCCACCTGCATGAAACAGCCGGTGAGGTGTTGCAAGCTGTGGAGCAAAATGGAGAGCGTCCATTGGATACACTGCACCGCCTGGGACTGCTCGGACCCAGAACGCAGTGTGTGCATATGACTGACCTGGGCGATCAGGACATCGCCCTGCTCGCAGCAACTGGCGCTCATGTGGTGCACTGCCCCCAATCAAATATGAAACTGGCCTCCGGCACTTGCAGGGTGAGCGACCTGCTCGCTCAAGGCGTGAACGTGGCGTTAGGCACAGACGGCGCCGCCAGTAACAATGAACTCAACATGTTTGGAGAAATGAAGGCAGCAGCGCTACTGGCCAAACGACATAAACGCGACGCCACGGCACTGCCCGCTGCGGACACCCTGGCGATGGCTACTATCAATGGTGCAAGGGCGCTAGGCCTTGAGGGTCGCATCGGTAGCTTGGAAGTTGGCAAGCAGGCCGACCTCATCGCCGTTGACCTGCGCGGCCCGGAGACGCAGCCGCTGTATTGTCCACTATCCCAGTTAGTCTATGCGTGTAACGGTAGTCAGGTCAGCCACAGCTGGATTGCCGGTGAGCTGGTGTTGGCGCAGCGGGAGCTCACGCGAATTGACCTGCGCGCTCTGGCGCAGCGCACCAACGCCTGGCAACACAAGATTCTCAACACACCGGGCACCCAACAATGAACGTTGACTTGAATGTAGACCCGCAGGAAATTGCCAAGTTTGAGGCTCTTGCGTCCCGCTGGTGGGACCGCAGCGGCGAATTCCGACCACTGCACGATATCAATCCTCTGCGTGCCAACTACATCGACCAGCACTCGCCAGTATCCGGCAAGCGCCTGGTGGATGTGGGCTGCGGCGGCGGCATCCTGGCAGAGGCCATGGCCCTGCGCGGCGCTGTCGTCACCGGCATTGACATGGGCGAGGCACCACTGGCAGTGGCCAGACTGCACCAACTGGAGTCGGGCGTGGAAGTCGACTACCGCCAGTCCACGGCCGAACAGCTTGCCACCCAGGAGGCAGGTACTTACGACATCGTGTGCTGCCTGGAAATGTTGGAACACGTACCCGAGCCGGGCGCGGTCATCGCCGCCTGCGCCGCGCTGGCAAAACCCGGCGGCGCGCTGTATTTTTCCACCCTCAATCGAAATCCAAAGTCCTTCGCCTTCGCCATTGTGGGCGCAGAGCACATCCTGCAACTGCTGCCGGCGGGCACCCATGAGTACGCCAGGTTCATCAAACCTTCAGAACTCGCCAGCTGGCTGCGCGAGGCCGGACTGGTGCTGGAGGGCATGACGGGCCTAACCTACAATCCGCTGACCAAACACTATCGACTGAACGAGGCGGATGTCAGCGTGAACTACATGGTACGCGCGCGCAAGCCGGCCTGATGAACGCCATCCGCACGGGCTTCCCCGCGAACCTGAGGGCCGTCATCTTCGATCTGGACGGCACCCTGATCGATACCGCCGATGAATTTATCCCGGTGGTACAACGCCTGCGCGCAGAACATGGCCTGGATGCCATGGAGCCCGGGCGTATACGGGCCTGCGTGTCCAATGGTGCGCGGGCACTGGTCAGCCTGGGTCTGGGCCTGCATGAGGACGCACCGGAATTCGAGAACAAGCGCCTGCGGCTGCTGGAACTGTACAGCGAAGTACTCGGTACGATGGCCTCCCCCTACCCCGGTATTCCAGCGCTGCTGGCGCGCTTGCGCGACCGGGGAATTGTCTGGGGTATATCGACTAACAAACCGCGCGCCTACACACTGCCACTATTGGCGCGGCTGAACATACAACCGCCGCCCGGCAGCGTGGTCTGTCCAGAAGATATCAGTAATCGCAAACCGCACCCGGAAGCGCTGTATCGTAACTGCCGCGACCTCCACTGCGCGCCTCATGAGGCGATCTACGTGGGCGATCATTTGCGCGACATTGAAGCAGGACGACGCGCCGGTATGTATACCATCGCCGCCGCCTACGGATACATCGAACCGGGCGATGACCCGCTGCGCTGGGGTGCCAACGCTCAGGTCACGCACAGCAACGACCTGCTCGAACTGATTCTGGGCCCACCATAAGCAGGACATTGCATGCCAGTACTGAGCATCCCCGCAAATTACATGCCTCGTGCCAATCTGCTAGCGGGTAAGAACATTCTGGTCACCGGTGCAGGCGACGGTATCGGCCGCAGCGCCGCTCTCAGTTACGCAGGCCACGGTGCCACCGTCCTGCTCCTGGGGCGCACAGGCAGCAAGCTGGAGTCCGTGTACGATGAAATTGAGCGCGCAGGCGGCCCCAAACCTGCCATCATAGAAATGGATTTGTCGACTGCGCCCGAGGACAACTACGCTAGCCTCGCGGCAAGTCTTGGAGATGAGTTTGCCTGCCTGCATGGGCTTTTGCACAATGCCGCACTGCTAGGCGACCGCCGCCCCATCGCTCATGCCGGCTATGCCAGCTGGGCAGAAGTCATGCAGGTAAATGTCAACGCCCAGTTCTTACTGACGCACTACCTGTTGCCGCTGTTGCAGCTAGCCCCCGCTGCCTCAATTGTGTTGACGTCTTCCAGCGTGGGCCGCACCGGTAAAGCCTATTGGGGCGCCTATGCCGTATCCAAATTTGCCACCGAAGGTTTCATGCAGGTACTGGCCAGCGAGCTGGAGCACACCTCAAAAATCCGCGCAAATAGTCTCAATCCGCAGGCCACCAATACGGCCATGCGCAGAACGGCCTACCCGGCGGAAACACCCACCAACAATCCTGCGCCACAGGACATCATGTCGGCGTATCTTTTTTTAATGGGGGATGACAGCGCCGGGATCACCGGCCAGGCATTTGACGCGCGCTAGCGCAGCGGAGCCGTCAGGTCCTACTGCTTTTCTTGGCCGCGCCCCGACCATGGCGTTTGCCAAACTGGCGCTCCATGACTTCGCGCTCTTTGGGGGTAGTACGCTGCATTTCCTTCGGTGTCAGCGCCGCCATGCGGTAGAGTGATTTGACTTCCGTACGTTCAAGTTCCACCCATTGGCCCTGCTTGACCTTGGGAGGAATAAAAACCTCACCGTAGCGCACGCGCTTCAACCGCGACACGGTCAAGCCCTGGGATTCCCACAGGCGACGCACTTCGCGATTGCGGCCCTCCATGAGCACCACGCAAAACCAGCGGTTGATACCTTCTCCGCCGATCTCCTGGATGTCAGTAAAGCGCGCCATGCCATCCTCGAGCATGACACCTGCCAGCATGCGCTGCAGCATATCCTCCTGCACATCGCCCATCACACGCACCATGTATTCGCGCTCAATATTGGAAGACGGATGCATCAATGCGTTAGCCAGCTCACCGTCGGTAGTGAACAGCAGCAGACCCGAGGTGTTGAAATCCAGACGGCCTATGGATATCCACCGACCTGACTTCAGGTTGGGCAGCCGCTCAAATACCGTGCGACGACCCTCGGGGTCATTGCGCGAGCAGACCTCAGCGGGCGGCTTATGGTAGAGAATACAGCGGGCCTCCTGCGCAGGGGCCAGTTCCAGAGTCCTGCCATCGACGGCCAGTCGATCATGTACTTCGACACGATCACCAAGCTGCGCGGCCTTGCCGTTGACCACCACTCTCCCCGCTTCGATCCAGCGCTCCATTTCACGCCGCGAGCCAAGGCCGGCTCGAGCAAGCACCTTTTGTAGTTTCTCTCCTGTCAGGGCAGATAGGATCTGGTCGGAGTCTGGCAGAGATGACTCCTCTCGCAGCGGCGCCGCCACCGGCTTGCCCTTACGGGAAGCGGGATGCGCTGGCGAAGGCTTTGCCCTCGCCGTGGTCCGGGACGCGGGCTTGCCTGGCGGGGAGTCCTTACCGAGTTTGGTAGGTTTGCGCCTGGGCGTGGGCTGGTCCTTTGGGGAGTCCTTACCGGACTTGTTTGCCATGGCCCGTCAGGCCTGCGATTCAGGTGTGGCTGACTCATTGGCGGAATCGTCGTCGGGGTCAAGGTCATCCAGCTCCGTGGTCTGCGCTTGTGCAGCACGATATTCGAGATCATCCGTGGCCTCAGACAGCGTGACGGCGCTATCATTGACTTTATCCACCACTGGTTTGTACTCGGTGCCACCGACCACAGTCAAACCCGGACTCTCTTCACCGGCACCTACGTGTTCAGGCAGGGGGTCGGTAAAACCCAGCTCTGCATTCAAGGTTTCCAGATCGCGAATTTCCGCCAGGGCGGGCAGTTGATCAAGGCTCTTCAGGCTGAAGTAGTCCAGGAACTGTCGCGTGGTGGCATACATAGCGGGACGCCCTGGTACATCGCGGTGTCCCACCACACGGATCCACTCACGCTCGTGCAGCGTCCTAATAATATTGGTGCTCACGGCGACACCGCGAATCTCCTCTATCTCGCCCCGTGTAATGGGCTGCCGATAGGCGATCAGGGCCAATGTTTCCAGCAGGGCGCGGGAATATTTTTGTGGGCGTTCATGCCATAGGCGCACCACCCAGGGACTAAGGGACTGGCGCACCTGATAACGAAAGCCACCTGCCACTTCATGTAACTCAAAGCCGCGTCCTTCACAACGCGCCCCCGCCTCCGTGAGCGCTTCGCGAATAGCTGACTGTTCAGGTCGTTCATGCTCATCGAACAATTCCGCCAGTTGCGCCACGGTGAGTGGCCTGCCAGCAGCCAGCAACGCACCCTCGATAATTTGTACCAAACCCGTTTCCGACATATTACTGTGACCTTGCCTTGACGTGGATAGGACCAAAACTCTCGGTCTGCACAATTTCCACGAGTGCTTCCTTGATGAGCTCCATTAATGCCAGGAACGTCACCACTACTCCCAAGCGCCCCTCAGACACGCGAAACAGGGACACGAAGGGGACGAACTGTTGTCCTGCCAGTCGCTCCAGAACCTCACTCATCCGCTCGCGAGTGGACAGGGCCTCGCGCTGAATATGGTGGCTGGCAAACATGTCAGCGCGGCGTAACACCTCGCCCAGGGCTAACAACAATTCGCGTAGATCCACCTCGGGGTCGGGACGCGAGCGATGCAATTGGGGAAGTTCGGCGCTGCCCACCCAAGTGTCCCGCTCAACACGGGGCAGTTCCTCGATATCCTCCGCCGCCTTCTTGAATCGCTCATACTCCTGCAGGCGCCGAATAAGTTGTGCCCGCGGGTCCTCCTCCTCGTCGTCTATATCGGTGGCACGGGGCAATAACATGCGCGACTTGATTTCGGCCAGCATGGCGGCCATCAGCAGGTACTCCGCTGCCAGCTCGAACTGCATCGCGTCCATCATATCCACGTATTCCATGTACTGTTCGGTAATACGAGAGACGTCGATTTCCAGAATATCCAGGTTCTGCCGCTTGATCAGGTATAACAACAGATCCAGCGGACCCTCGAAAGCTTCGAGGAACACCGCCAGCGCCTGCGGGGGAATGTACAAATCCTTAGGGAACTCTGTGATGGTCTTGCCCATCACAATGGCGAAGGGCATTTCACCTTGCTGCGGCCGAGCGCTGACGTGTGATGGGTCTGTGCCGACTGCGGACTGAGGACTGTCCTGCCCGTCTGGGACATTCCCAGACGCCCCTAACGCGCTCGCGTGAACTTCAATATTGGATTCGTTGACGGACACGATGCTTACCTGCCTTTATGTCGGGGCAAGTATACCTGACTAATACCCAAAGGGTGAGGGGAATAAGGGCTTCCGCTATACGCAGGAATCTATATAATCCAACTTCCACGCGCCCGTAGCTCAGCTGGATAGAGTAACTGGCTTCGAACCAGTTGGTCGGGAGTTCGAATCTCTCCGGGCGCGCCATAATTACAAAAAATCTGTCGTTATTTACTCTAAGGGCAAAGTACTTCCTTGCTTGAGATCAGTAAGGCTTCTAAGGGGGGGCCATCCATGCGCTCTGGAAACACCACATTAGGGCTTTCTGCCTACTACCATGATAGCGCCGCTGCTTTGGTAAAGAATGGAGAAATCATTGCGGCTGCGCAAGAAGAGCGCTTCACCCGTAAGAAACATGATGCCAGTTTTCCGGAGCACGCCATCCGCTATTGTCTGGCAGAGGCGGGCTTATCCCTGGCCGATGTCGATGAAGTGGTATTTTACGATAAGCCCCTGGTCAAATTTGAACGTCTGCTGGAAACGTATCTTTCCTATGCCCCCAACGGCCTGAGATCTTTTATTGCGGCAATGCCCGTGTGGCTCAAGGAAAAACTCTATCTGAAGAGCACCCTGAAAAAGGAACTTGCCGGACTGGGCGAACTTAAGAAGTCAGAACTACCAGTGCTGTTGTTTGCCGAGCATCACCAGTCCCATGCCGCCTCTGCATTTTTCCCCAGTCCCTTTGACAAGGCAGCAGTGCTTTGCCTCGATGGCGTCGGCGAGTGGGCAACCACCACTGCATGGTTGGGGGACGGCAATACGCTAAAGCCATTGTGGCAGCTCGATTTCCCCCACTCCCTGGGCCTGCTGTACTCGGCGTTCACTTACTACACAGGCTTCAAGGTGAATTCGGGCGAGTACAAGCTGATGGGGCTTGCCCCCTATGGTGAACCCAAGTATGTCGATCTGATCCTGGATCATCTTCTGGACCTGAAAGATGACGGCTCTTTCAGGTTGAACATGGAATACTTCAATTATTGCACTGGTCTAACCATGACCAACAAGAAATTCGACACGCTTTTCGGAGCGCCTGCGCGCACTGCCGAAAGCGAAATATCGCAAAGAGAGATGGATCTGGCGGCATCCATTCAAAAAGTGACTGAAATGGTCGTGCTGCGGCTGGCAAAAACGCTGCGCGAGGAAACCGGATGTCAGTATTTATGCCTGGCGGGAGGGGTTGCCCTGAACTGCGTGGCGAACGGTGAATTGTTGCGTGCCAACGTATTCGATGACATCTGGATTCAGCCTGCTGCAGGAGATGCCGGTGGCGCGCTTGGTGCTGCTCTATCGGTCTGGCATGAACGGCACAATGGGGCCCGTACGGTCAATCGCGCTGACAGCATGAAAGGCTCCTATCTTGGCCCCCGCTTCGCACCAGAGGATATTCGTGAGCGCTTGAACAAAAGTGGTGCCGTATACGAGGAACTGGGGGACGCGCAACTACTGCCGATGTTGGCTGACATTCTCGCTGCGGAAAATGTCGTAGGCTGGTTTCAGGGGCGCATGGAGTTCGGTCCGCGCGCATTGGGTGGGCGCTCCATCATTGGCGATCCCCGCTCAGCCAAGATGCAATCTGTCATGAACCTGAAAATCAAGTATCGCGAGTCATTCCGCCCGTTTGCACCGTCCGTGCTCAATGAAGACGTTGGCCATTATTTTAAGCAGGACAGAGCCAGCCCTTATATGTTGCTGGTCGCTCCGGTTGCTGAAGAAATAAGAATACCTATGACTGCAGAACAGGAGACACTGTTCGGCATAGCAAAGCTCAATATTCCACGCTCTCAACTCCCATCCATTACCCACGTGGATTATTCGGCCCGCATACAAACGGTGCACGCAGACACCAACCCGCGCTACCACGGATTGATATCTGCCTTCAAAAATAAGACGGGGTGCAGTGTTCTGGTTAATACCTCCTTCAATGTCCGCGGCGAACCGATCGTCGGCACACCGGAGGATGCCTACCGTTGTTTCATGCGCACCGAAATGGACTATCTCGTTATTGAGGGGTTTTTGCTGGAGAAATCCCGCCAGCCAGCAATGGCAAAAGACGAAGCGTGGATGAAAGAATTTGAGCTGGATTAACCGTGAGACCTGATGCGATGTCAAAATCAGATACAAAAATGAGCGCCAAGGAATTACGCAAGTTCGGTCTTGTCACGGGCGGTATGCTGATCCTGTTTTTTGATCTGTTGATCCCGTGGATTTGGTCTATCGCTATGCCCGTGTGGCCGCTTATCGTGGCCGGCGTACTTGCTAGCATGGCGCTTGTGTATCCTTTATCGCTTGGACCTGTCTACAAAGTGTGGATGTTGTTCGCTGAAGCACTGGGCTGGGTCAATACCCGTATTATTCTCAGCCTGATATTCTTCCTGCTCTTTTTTCCATTTGGGATGGTTATGCGCATGTTCAATGATCCGATGCGGCGAAAAATGGAAAAGTCAGCACAGAGCTATCGAATTCCATCCAACCCAACTAAACCTGAAAATATGGAGCGGCCCTTCTGATGTTCGATCTACTCAAGGACCTATGGGGATTCATGAAAGAACGCAAAAAGTTCTGGTTGATGCCCATTATTCTCATGCTGCTTCTGCTTGGCGGCTTACTGGTACTTGCCCAGGGCTCGGCGATCGCACCTTTCATATACACATTGTTTTAGGACGTTGACGATGCTGGCAGCGAATCACCCAAAGGGCGCAACATCCCCCTTGCCCGTGCGCAGCACCACGGGGGTATCGTCTGCCAGGTCCACGACAGTGGTGGGTTCCATCCCGCAATAGCCGCCATCGATGACCAGATCAACATCGTGTTCCAGCGTGGCGCGAATATCGTAGGGGTCAATCAGGGGCAGATCATCACCCGGCATAATAAGCGTCACGCTCATCAATGGCTCACCGAGTTCGGCCAGCAGGGCAGCCGCTATCGCATTATCAGGCACGCGCAAACCGACTGTTTTTCTCTTCGGGTGCAACAGGCGACGGGGCACCTCAGAGGTCGCCCGCAGAATAAACGTATAGGGGCCGGGCGTGGTATGCCGTAGCAAACGGTAAACCGTGTTGTTCACCTTGGCATACGTGGCGATCTCCGACAGGTCACGACACACCAGGGTGAAATTGTGCTTGTCGTCGAGTTTGCGAATGCGCCGAATCCGATCAAGGGCATCCTTATCACCAATATGACAACCCAGGGCATACGCCGAATCGGTGGGATAAACCACCACGCCCCCGTTGCGTATAATATCTACCGCAAGACGGACCAGGCGTGGCTGGGGATTGTCAGGATGAATCTGGTAGAACTGGCTCACAGTGAATCCCGTTATTATTAAAATGTCGTCTGCATCGGGGCTGACCAGCGCTCCCACACGCGGCGCATGCCGTCAAAGGGCGCAGATTCTACACCCAGCGGTGCGCTGTAGGGAGCATCCCGGTGAAAATCACTACCTGCCGACACCTCCAGATCAAACTCCCGGGCCAGGCGCTTTAGCTGCGCGATTTGATCGCTGGTCTGGTAGCCGCTGAGTACCTCAATGCCACTGCCCCCGGCTGCCACGAAGGCAGCGATGAAGCGGCGCAGTTTCATTGCGGTAAAGCGATACTTTAATGGGTGGGCGATAACCGCTGCACCACCAGAGCCGGTGATCCAACGAGTAACGTCGGCAAGCTCCGGCCAGAACGCTTTGACATCCCCCGTCTTGCCCTGACCCAGATACTGGTCAAAAGCCTGATTGTGGTCTCTTACGTGTCCTTGCTTGACCATCCATGCCGCAAAGTGCGGACGGCCCAGTTGACTGGCACCGGCCTGCTGCAAAGCACCTTCAAGCGCCCCATGGAAACCTCGGGACGCCAAGCGGCTCGCTATCATGACACCCCGTTCCCGTCGCGCTGTCTCCATATTGGCCAGGGCGTCGCGCATGGCCGACGCATCACACGCGATACCCAGCCCCAGAATATGGATCGTGGTACCCGACCATTGACAGGACAGCTCGATCCCTGCAATGAGCTGCATACCGCCCGGATGCTCCCTATGGTAAGCTGCGGCGACCTCGTACCCCGCCACCGTATCGTGATCGGTTATCGCCAGCACATCAATGTTGCTGGACCGCGCCCGCATCACCAACTCACCGGGATCAAGGGCACCGTCAGAGGCACTGGTATGCGTGTGGAAGTCAATCCGCACAGTGTTTACACTGCGTAGCACGGCCGCAATTTGACATAAATCGATTATTCATCACACATGGTAACAGCCGGAGCACAATAGAATCCATGAAGCAAATTGCTGAATTCGCGCCAATCGCGTTGTTCTTTATCGTCTACCAGCTGGATGGCCAGACTATTTCACTGGCGGGCTGGACGTACCAGTTCGATGGGATTTTTTCCGCCACTGCGGTACTGATGGTGGCGACCGTGTTGCAAGTGCTCTTGTCCTACGCATTCACACGCAGGCTGGAAAAGCGCCTGTTGTGGCTGCTGCTGGCGGTGCTGGTGTTTGGCGGTGCTACCTTGATCTTTCGCAACCAGATGTTCATCCAGTGGAAACCAACGATTTTTAACTGGGCCCTGGCGCTGGCCTTCGGTGGCTCCCAGTTTATCGGCGACAAAACTCTGATGGAGCGCACTCTCGGCGGCCAGATTCACCTGCCCAAACTGATTTGGACCAGGCTCAACCTGCTGTGGGTGGCAAACTTCATCATCGTGGGCGGACTGAATCTATACGTGGCCTACGGCTTTAGCGAACAGGTCTGGGTCAGCTATAAATTGTACTCTGCGATCGGCTTCACCTTGGCATTGACCATCCTGACGGCCTTGATCATCAGTCCTCACCTGAAGGAAGATGTCACCGCAGCACAACGGCTGCAGCCGGACGATTAGCCTTTAACGAAAGAGCACGCCCCACATGTACTACGCGATCTTGTGTGAAGACGTTGTCAACAGCACACCCCTGCGCCAGAGTGCTCGCCCGGCTCACCTGGCGCGCCTGCAGGCGCTGGCAGACGAGGGAAAGCTGCTGGCGGCGGGTCCGCACCCGGCGTTGGACACAGAAGAACCCGGAGAGGCCGGCTTCACCGGCAGCCTCATCATCGCCGAGTTCGAAAGCCTGGAGGCTGCTACGGCTTGGGCCGACTCCGATCCCTACGTGGATGCGGGCGTTTTCAGCAAGATCACCGTTAAGCCTTACAAACTGGTATTGCCATGAACATCAACTTTTAGAGAAGGAACCCAAATTGCGATTCTCCGTTATCTTATTTCTCCTGTGCATACTTATTCCCCTTACCAGCCTCGCAACAGACACGCGCTATGTCGGTGGGGAACAATCGATTGCACTGCGCGGAGGTCCCGGCGAGGACTCTGCCATCGTCTATCGGGGTATTCCCCCCGGCACCCGCCTCTCTGTGGCGCGCACCTCCGATGACGGCCTGTGGGCGGACATCACCACCGATAGCGGGATAACGGGATGGGTTCCCACCCAAAACCTGGTGCTGGAGGCGCCCGTGAAAATGCCTGCGGCCGCATACGCGATACCCAGCACAGGTGACACCACCGCCGTATTAGCCTTAGATGCGCCTGCGCAAACCACAGATCATGCGGAATTACTCAATCGCATCAACAGCAGTGATGCCGAATTCAATACCGTCGCGCAGGAACTGCATCAGTTAAAACAAGTTGCGGGCAACGCGGTACAGTTAGATATCGATAATCATCGGCTAGTGGAGGAAACAGAAAATCTGCGCTCTGCTGTGGAGATGCTGCGAGCCGAGAACCAGCGCCTGTTGGACAAGCTTGAAAGCGAGGATTTCATGAACGGTGCTCTGGCAGTGCTGCTGGGCGTCATCATCGCCCTGATCGCGCCGCGCCTGATGCCACAACGGCGTAAAAATTCTGGCTGGACCTGATCCGGCCGGATCTAACCCGGCCTTACTTAACGAGGAGATCACGATGTTGCGAACGTTCTTGCTGTGCCTGTCATTGCTGCTGCCGTCTGCTGTAATAGCCGATGAAATAGCGCCGACGAAAAACCCGATCGTCAGCATTAAAACCAGCGAGGGGGATATCACAATGCGATTGTTTGCCGACAAGTCTCCTGCTACCGTGGCGAATTTCCTTGCTTATGTGGACAGTGGCTTTTACAACGGCACGCTGTTCCACCGGGTTATTCCCGAATTCATGATACAAGGCGGCGGCTTCGGGCCGGACATGAAAGAAAAAGAAACCCGCGCACCTGTCGTCAATGAGTCAGACAATGGTCTGCACAATATTCGTGGCACCCTCGCCATGGCTCGCACCAGTGAACCTGATTCAGCGACATCCCAGTTTTTTATCAACCAGCGCTCCAACCTGAGACTGGACGGGGCCGGCGGCCGCGCGGGCTACACCGTATTCGGTGAAGTGATCCAGGGTATCGACATTGTGGATTTTATCGCTACAGCACCGACCGGCCAGGCGGGCAAAATGGGGGACGTACCCAAGCAAGCCATCATCATCAAAGAAATTCTGCGCCAGCAACCCTGATGATCGCGCTCAGTGTCAATCTCAATAAGATTGCCCTGATCCGCAACTCGCGGGACACGACCAACCCGGATATTGTGCAGCACGCGCAAATGTGTATCGACGCTGGCGCTGATGGCATCACGGTGCACCCGCGCCCCGACCAGCGACACATACGTGTGCGCGACTGTTTCGATCTGGCCGCTATGCTCGAGGTGGAATTTAATATCGAGGGCAACCCCACGACCGGCCCGCGTCGCAGCGACCGTGCTGATGTGGCGGACTACCCCGGGTTCATGGCGCTGGTAAAGGAGATTCGTCCGACGCAATGCACCCTGGTGCCCGATGGCGACGGACAATTGACCTCAGACCATGGCTATGACCTGAGGCGGGATGGCGAGCGTATCGCAGCCCTGGTGCAGGAACTGCAGGCACTCGGTATCCGCACCAGCCTGTTCATGGATCCGGACCCGGAGCAGATCCGCCTCGCGGCGCAAACCGGGACGGACCGCATCGAGCTGTACACCGAAACCTATGCCCGGGCGTGTCGGCTCGGTACGGATGTGGATGCCGTGTTCCGGCAGTTTGTACAGGCGGCGGAAGTCGCGGCAGAGGAAGGCCTGGGCATTAATGCCGGCCACGACCTGGACCTGAATAATCTGCCGCGCTTTGCCACCATTGCAGGCCTGCAAGAGGTCTCCATTGGCCACGCCCTCATGGTAGACGCCCTGCGCATGGGGCTGGCCCAGACGGTCGCCGCGTATCAGCATGCGCTGGGCAAGCACTGATGGATGCGCGTTTACAGACCCTGCTCGACAAGCAGGACATCACCGAGCTGATCCACGCGTACTGCAATGCAGCGGACCGACACGACCACGACAAAATGCGCGCCCTCTATCACGAGGACGCGACCGATGATCACGGCGCTTTCTTCAAAGGCCTGGCGATGGCATTCATCGACGCCTTGCCGGCAATTCAGGCACCGATGCTGATTCTGCATCACAACATCACCACCGTGAACATTGCACTGGACGGTGACTACGCGGAGGGGGAAGTCTATATTCTGGCCTTTCACCAGGTGCAAACGGCAGAGCAGCCGGTTGATTTATTCATTGGTGGGCGTTATTTCGACCGCTATGAGAAGCGCGCGGGCGTGTGGAAATTCAGCCATCGTTCAGTAGTGGCAGACTGGGCCACCGTTAACAATCCCACCACTGTGTGCCTGGACCACCCCATGATCGAGGGCTCATACATCGGCAGGCCCGGCCCCGAAGACCCGTCGTATGCATTCTTTCGTCTGCTCAAACGAGGTCGGCGCTAGAGCGCTGCAACCTTGTCACGGAATGTATCGGGAATACGGGTCGGCGTTTTACTCTGCGGTTCGATATGCACCAGGACCACCTCAAACCACGCGGCAATCGTGGCATTATTGATATGCCCCATGGCGTCGGTTTCATACAGCCGTGGGGTGATGATCGTGGCGAATTCTTGCAAGTGTGCTCTCCGTGGGCAGCTGGGGTGATACTGGCGTTTTCTTCGCGCAGGCAAGCCTACAACAAAGCATAAGGCAGTATAATGCCCGCACTGAAAATTGTCCTAGGAAGACCCATGCGCCTGATGCTGGCCCCCATGGAAGGTGTCATCGACCACGTAATGCGCGAGCTGCTCACCTCGCTGGGCGGCGTTGATCGCTGTGTCACAGAATTTGTGCGCGTTACGAATCAACTGTTGCCACCGCGCGTGTTTCGTCGCCTGTGCCCGGAGTTGGACACCGGCGGGACCACTGCGTCGGGAGTCCCCGTTTACGTGCAACTGCTGGGCGGCCAGGCTGCGGTGCTAGCCGACAATGCTGCGCGAGCAGCGGAGCTCGGCGCACTGGGCATAGACCTGAATTTTGGCTGCCCGGCGAAAACGGTCAATCGCTCTGATGGCGGTGCTATTCTTCTGCGCGAGCCACAGCGGGTGCATACGATTGTCGCGGCGGTGCGCGCGGCCGTCCCGGCACATACTCCCGTCACCGTGAAAACTCGGCTGGGCTACGAGGATCAGGCGCTCTTTCTGGATATCGTGGCGGGTATCGAGGCAGCCGGCGCCAATGAACTCACCATCCATGCCAGAACCAAACGACACGGTTACCGACCGCCCGCCTATTGGGACGCGATCGCTGCAGCACGACGCCTAATCTCACTGCCCATCATCGCCAATGGTGAAATCTGGAGCATTGACGATGCCTTGCGCTGCCGTGCTATCACCGGCTGTGACGACCTGATGCTGGGTCGGGGCGTGCTGTGCCGACCTGACCTGCCGCGACTGATCGCAGCAGCGACCGCCAGCGGTGACTCACGGGACTCCCTGCACTGGGATGATATTACGCCACTGCTGGCCAGATTCTTTGAGCTGAACCTGCAACGTTACGATTCACACAACGCGGGCAATCCGCTGAAACAATGGCTGGTGTACCTGCGCGGTTATTTTCCCCAGGCGGCACTGTTGTTTGAACACATCAAACGCCTGCGTCATCCGGATGACATTCGCGCCGTGTTACAACACGCCCAGCCCGCCGCATCTGCCAACCGCTGCGCTGCCTAGCACCACAGCCAGGAGGAAATACGATGAACAATACACCGCGACACATCCAGTTAATGGACACCACCCTGCGCGATGGCGAGCAGACCCAGGGCGTGTCTTTTTCCCCGGACGAAAAGGTCAATCTCGCCAGGGCACTGTTACAACAACTTAAAGTCGACCGCATTGAAGTCGCCTCCGCACGCGTATCGCAAGGAGAGATGGAGGCCGTCTCCAATATCAATCAGTGGGCGCAGCAGCAGGGACTGGGCGATCGTATTGAAGTGCTGGGCTTTGTCGATCACAAAAAGAGCGTGGACTGGATTCTACAAACCGGGGGACAGGTCATCAACCTGTTGACCAAGGGCAGTGAGAAACACTGTCGCGAGCAACTGGGAAAGACACTGGACCAGCACGTGGCGGAAATACTGCAGACCGTGAACTACGCGCTGGAGAAAGGCCTGCAGGTTAATGCCTATCTGGAAGACTGGTCAAACGGCTATCGCAACAGCCGCGACTACGTGTACGCGATGATGGACCAGCTCAAGGATTGCGGCATCCGGCATTTCATGCTGCCCGATACGCTGGGTGTGATGTCCCCCGAAGAGGTGTTCGAGAGCATCAGCGATATGTCGGCACGCTATCCACAGCAGCAGTTCGATTTCCATCCGCACAATGACTATGGACTGGCCACCGCCAACGTCATGGCAGCGGTGCGTGCCGGCGTGAACTCCGTACACTGCACGGTGAATTGCTTGGGAGAGCGCGCGGGCAATGCTTCGCTGGCGGAAGTCAGCGTGGTGCTGCGCGACAAGTTGGGCATGACGCTGTCCATTGATGAAAGCTACATCGTGCAACTGAGCACGATGGTGGAATCCTTCTCCGGCAAGCGGGTGCCCGCCAACGCACCAATCGTCGGAGCTGATGTGTTCACCCAAACCGCCGGCATTCACGCCGACGGCGACCAGAAGGGCGACCTGTACAAAACACGACTCAGCCCGGAGCGTTTTTCACGCACCCGCAGCTATGCGCTGGGCAAGATGAGCGGCAAGGCATCACTACTGCAGAACCTCGAAGCACTGGGCCTGAGCCTGTCGGAAGAAAACCAGCAGAAGGTACTGGCCAGAGTGGTCAAGCTGGGCGATTCAAAAGAGTTGATCACCACCGACGACCTGCCCTTTATCATCGCCGAAGTGCTGGAAAGTAAAAACTACCACCACATCAAGTTGCTGGACTGTACTGTCACCAGTGGCCTGGATGTGAAATCGACGGTGAGCATCCGCGTCGATGTGAACGGGGATATCCAGCATGCAGTCGGATCGGGCAATGGCGGATTTGACGCCTTTATCTACGCCATGAACGAGGTCATGGCAGCAAAGAACTATGCGTTGCCCACGCTAGTGGATTACGCGGTGCGCATCCCCAAAGGCGGCCACACCGATGCCCTTACCGAGTGCGTGATTACCTGGGATTGCAATGGGCAGAACATCAAGACCCGCGGCGTACATTCCAACCAGGTGTTTGCCGGGATTTTGGCGGCACTGCGGATTGTTAATTTGCAGTTGCATGAGCGCGCCTCCCAATCAGAGTGACAGCCGAACCATATGGGTCTATAGTTGTCCCATTTGGGGCAGGAGTAGGGTCCATGGCAAGCAAGATAAGACTTACCCAAGCTAAAGTCGGCAAATCAACCGTCACTGGAAAAGCGAAGGTCTCAGCAAAGACGTTAAAGGACAAATCGTCGGAGAATGCCTATGAGGCGAGCCCAGCTCGATATTTAGGCGTAAAAAAGGGGCAAGGTAGCAATTTGCGACTCTCCCGCCTGGTAGCTAATGGCCTGTCTCCGAAATCAGCGGAATTTCTGGCGGAAAACCTGAATCTCCCCGCCAGTGAATTCACCATACATTATGTGCAGGTCCCCAAGCAGACCATGGCGCGCCGGAAGGCGCTAGGAAAACTGAATGTCGCTGAATCAGACCGCGTGGCTCGTTTTGCTCAACTGCTAAAGCAGGCCACTGACATGATGGAGGGTAATCAAAGCGCTGCTATTGGCTGGCTCAAATCCTCACAGATACTGCTGGAAAACCAGACGCCTCTTGAATATGCACGGACGGAATCGGGTGCAGCAGAAGTACAGCAGCTGATAGGTCGCATCGAGCGTGGCGTTTATTCGTGACCGAGATTGCCTACCAAATCGCGAAGTCTCGCTTGGCAGGCTCGATTGATGAAATGTTCTCCGGAGTCGGTGCTGCCCTAAACGGTGGTCGCTGGAACACCAGGGGAGTTCATATGGTCTACGCGTCCGAGACCAAAGCGTTTGCAACGCTGGAAGTCGCTGTTCACCTAAACAATGCTGCAGTTCTAACTGCCTACAACGTTTGCAGAGTGGAGGTTCCTAACCATCTGTGTGAGGAGGTAGAAGTTCATGATCTCCCTGAGGGATGGGATGAATTAGTGATAAATCCCCTTGCGGCACAATCCTGGGGCAATCTGTGGATTGGTACCGGCGCGACCCCCGTAGTAAAGGTGCCATCGGTGTTAATGCCAAGTGAATGGAACTTCCTCATTAATCCTGAGCACGACGACTTCGATCAGATCACCTTTGGGACTATTGAGTCCTTTCCTTTCGATGGTAGGATTAAAGGCAATCCGCTAAAGTGATAATCTGAGTGGGGCAACACCGACGCCACCTTGCGCAAGCTATCGACTGCCAGATTAGGTATCAGGCCAATAAGCTTGATCTTAATGCAACTGACGCGGACTAGTGATGCAGCGCGTCGTCGACCGGTTGTAAGCCCGCGAGCAGCGTCTCGGGAGCGATGTCCTGCTCATTGGGCCATGTGACTGCACCAAGTACGATATCCACTTGGGCAAAGTAGGTTTTATCCAGCAGTTCACGGAAGACACCCTGGTTGAGGTACGGCTTGAGATCAAAAACTCCCTCGCGGCCATCTTCCAGTTCAACATAGAGGGTGTAATCCTCCAATGGACGCACTTGTATGACATCCCAGTGCATAGCTACCTCATAGCGGGTTAATCTTGTAGGGCATTTCGCCGGCCACTGCCAATTCCCAGTCGGCCATCAGTTCATCCCTGTGGAGTTCGATCCAGGCTTGCACCAGACGCAACTGCCTTTTGGGTAAGTTTCCCGCAAGTACTTCTCCGTCGTCAATCCGAATCGAAGCTTCGTGCGGAGCGTACCTCGCATGAATATGCGGTGTGCCATGCCGCGCATCCTCCAGAAAATACATTCGAATAACGATCCCGTAAAACATCGATATCACAGGCATTCCATTGCCCTCCGACAGTCCGGGTTCATTCTGGCACATCGGCCGAAAATCTACCTTTGCATGGGCCGATTGGATTAGAACTAAGACTAAATTGATTCTTAAGGTACCCAGAATCATATTGAGCAACTTGTACTCTGCGGAATCGATATCCGCCAATTTCTTTAACTCTTCCCAGTGGCAGAGAAGTTGGGGGCAGAGTAAAAACCCTGGCTATTTTTTCTCTCCACAAAAAATCGGAATAAAATTCAACTGAATTTTTACTCTGACTCCCAATCTCCCAAACCCGGTGCAGGACCGGGATAGGCTGCATGAATCACCCGCCATTTCCCTAACGCTGGCGAACCCAGAAGGAGCCGCTGCGCTTCATGACTATATGACCCGCTGAGACGGACTACTTCTGGGTTGTGGGGACTACCTTCGGCATCGCCCGCAGCGCAGCAACCACCTTATCGCCAAACTCATGCGTCTTGATCATCTTCACGCCACTGCCAGGCTTGGACAGATCCGCGGTCGAATAGCCGTCGGCAAACACGCTCTGCATCGCAGCCCAGACATTTTTCGATTCCTGGACCATGCCGAAGCTGTCCTCCAACATCATGGCGACAGAGCCGATCATGGAGTACGGGTTGGCGATGCCCTGTCCAGCAATGTCCGGCGCGGATCCATGTGACGGCTCGTAGTAGCTTTTTTCCGGCCCCTTGCAGGCCGAGGGCATCAATCCAAGGGAACCCAGAATGCCACCCCCTTGGTCGCTCAGGATATCGCCGAACATATTTTCCATGACCATCACGTCAAACTGCCCGGGGTTGAGGCACAACAGTGTGGCGGCGGCATCCACCAAAATATGTTTAATCTCTACTTCCGGGTATTCCACGGCGACCTCTTCCAGCACTTCATTCCACAGCACGCTGGATTTCAGGACGTTGCTCTTGTGAATATTGTGCAGCACTTTTTTGCGGCGCATGGACAGTTGCAAGGCCTCGTGCATGATGCGGCGAATCTGCTCCTCGTCGTATTCGAGGGTCTCCTTGACGTAGCGCAGGCCGCGCGCATTGATGCCGACCTCTTTTTCACCAAAGTACAAACCGCCCACCAACTCGCGCACCATGATCAGGTCAATGCCTTCACCGATAATCTCCGGTTTCAACGGTGAAAAATGACCCAGCGCCTTGGGCAGAAACACGGGGCGAAAATTGGCGAAAGTGTTATAGCGTTTGCGCAGGGGCAGCAAGGCACCGCGCTCCGGCTGCATATCCACCGGGATCTTTTTCGATTCTTCGTGACTCAGGCCGATGGGGCCCTTGAGGATGGCGTCCGCCGCATCGCAAATCACCTTGGTCGCTTCGGGAAATGGGTCGCCGCACTTGAAATACGCCGCTGCGCCGAAGTCAGCATCAGTCAGGGTAAAGGTGACGTCGTTACGCTCTTCGATCACGTGGAATATCTTGACAGCCTCACGCATGATCTCCGGACCGATACCATCTCCCGCTAACAGGGCGATCTTGTAGTTCTTCATACTGTAGTTCTCAGGATTATATTTGAGGTGTGGAAAAAGTCGGTCATTCTACTGTAGATGCCGTGAAGATTCACAGCTTTGCGTTAATTGGTATGCCAGGGATTCCTCAGGAGGAGAATGGGGTGCGTACCCCGTTCTCCCCCGCGAGTTTTGCCAAGGTTCAGCCAAACAGTGTGGGCACCAGCGCATCAATCAGGTGTGGACCCGGCGCCGTCATGGCGTTTTCGAACAGCCGGTTAAACTCTTCCGCAGTAGTGGCGCGCTCAGCCTGCACACCCATTCCCCGTGCAATGGCAACAAAGTCCATGTCTGGGCTGCCAATATTAAGCATACTGGCCGCCTTCGGCCCCGGCTTGCCACCGCGCGCCCCGGTGCGGCCGAACTCCAGTTCCAGAATGCTGTATTTGCGGTTGTTGAAAATCACCACTGTCACGTCCAGGTTTTCCCTGGCCATGGTCCACAGCGCCTGGATGGTGTACATCGCGCTGCCGTCGCCCTCCAGGCACACCACCTTGCGGTCGGGGCAGGCGATGGCCGCGCCCACTGCCGCCGGCAGGCCCCAGCCAATACTGCCGCCCGTTAGGTTCAGCCAGTCGTGGGGCCGGGCCGTGATGGTTGCAGGAAACAGCGCCAGACCACTGGTGTTCGACTCGTCCACCACCACGGCGTGGTCCGGCAAAAAATGTGCGATGGACTGGGCCGCGCTGTGTACATCGAGTTTGCCGGTGGGTTGTTCGGGTAGCGAAAAGGGGTGTACTTCAGGTGCAAGGCCAGCAGCGTCCAGCCCTTGCAGCAGTGCCGCCAGCACCTGGTCGATATCGTCCTCGGGGCCGGCCAACACAAACTCCTCACAGGCCTGTGGTGCCATCCGACTGGCCACGCCCGGATAGGCGAAGAAGGACACCGGCGCGGCGGCGCCGATCAGTATCAGGTGCTCCAGCTCCTTGATGTGATCGATGGCCAACTCCGCCAGATAGGGCAGGCGTTCCAACATGGCGCTGCCAGCGCCCCGAGCCTGTCGGGTGGGAAAGGTGTCGGTGCTGACGCGTGCGCCGCAGGCCTTGCCGATGCGGCTCAGGAGGAGCCCGCGCTGCAGGTCGATCTCGCGGCCACCGATCAGCACCATACAGTGCTTGCCGGACGTCAATCGGGCGACGGCCGCATCAATCCGGCTGGCCGGCACGGGCTGCGGGGGAGCGATGGCAACGGCATCCTCCGCTCCGTTGGGGTTATCGCCCCAGGACACGTCGGCCGGCAGCATCAAGGTTGCCACTCGGCTAAAGCCTGCCTGACGCACAGCCTCTGCCGCATCACGGGCTATCTCCGCAGGTGCCGTGGATGTATGCACCCAGTGCGAGACCGGGCCGGCAATGCCCTCGATATCCGCCGTTAGCGGGGCGTCGTATTGCACATGGTAGGTGGCGTGATCCCCGACAATATTGACGATAGGCACATGGCCTTTTTTAGCATTGTGTATATTGGCCAGCGCATTGCCCAGGCCGGGACCTAAGTGCAACAGGGTCGAGGCGGGTTTGCGCGCCATGCGGGCATAGCCGTCTGCCGCGCCGCTGAGTACGCCTTCAAACAGGCACAGTACACAGCGCATGCCCTGCACTTCATCCAGCGCCGCGACAAAATGCATTTCACTTGTGCCAGGATTGGTGAAACACACTTCTATGCCATTGTTGATCAGGGTGGTCAGTAAGCTTTCTGCGCCATTCATGCTTTACTCCGGAGATTTTCTGGTAAGTGTCAGGCGGTGGCGATTTTTTCCGCGGCAAAAATCTTGTTGGGGTTAAGAATGTTATTCGGATCCAGCATCTTCTTCATGTTCATCATCAATTGCAACTCTTCCACACTGCGACTGCGGTGCAATTGTTCGCGCTTGGCCAGACCGATGCCATGTTCTGCTGACACCGACCCACGATAGCGCTCCACGGTGTCGTACAGCAATTGTTGCAGGGCATCGTAATCAAACGCCTGCGGATTTTTCGAACCGAGGATCACATGCAGGTTACTGTCTCCGAGATGGCCGAAGATCACGCAGATCGGTTGCGGCACTGTAGTCATCGCCGCGTGGATATCACTGACGAAATCTTCCATCACATCCAGCGTCACACAGATATCGAAAGGAATAATCGGCCCGAGCTTGAACAACTCCAGCACGTCGTCGCGGATTTCCCAGATCGCGTTGCGCTCGGCCTGGGAGTGAGTCAGTACCGCATCGGCCAGCAAGCCCTCCTCCATTGCCTCGCCCAGTACCAATTCGAAATTTTCCGCATCCGCCGCAGGGCTGGAACCCAGGGTTTCAACCAGCACGTAATAGGCGCTACCGTGGGGCAGCGGCGGCCTATGCAGGCTGCCGTCACGGGTAATGTATTCGTAGAAGTCCGGCCACATCACTTCAAAGGCCGACAGCGTGCCCGCCGTGCGCGCATCCAGCCAATGCAATAGTTTTATCACGTCGGCAAGAGTATCGACCGCCAGCAGCGCGGTATTCTGGCTAGTGGGAGAAGGCCGCAAACGCAACACCACCCTGGTGATCACCCCGAGGGTGTCCTCGGCGCCGATAAACCACTGCTTGAGATCGTAACCGGTATTATTCTTGAGCATCTTGTTGAGGTTGGTCACCACGGTACCGTCAGCCAGCACCACCTCCAGTCCCAGCACCATATCGCGCACCATACCGTAGCGAATCACCATATTGCCGCCGGCGTTGGTCGCCACATTGCCGCCGATGGTGGCCGAGCCGCGCGCCCCGTAGTCCAGTGGCAGGAGCAAGTCCGCATCCTTCGCAGCTTCAGCGGCAACTTGCAGGATACAGCCGGCCTGCACCGTCATCGTGCGATTGTGGGTGTCAATTTCCTCAATGGCGTTCATGCGCTCCAGCGAGATACCGATTTCACTGGCGGTCTGGAAATGCCCGTTGGCCAACCCCGTCCGACCGCCCAGGGGCACCAGTGCCTGCCCTGCCGCCGAACAGATCCTGAGAATGGCGGACACCTGTTCGGTACTTTGCGGGCGCAGCACGACGTCGGGCAGGAAATCGTCAGGCTGGATACGCACGCCGTCGTCGCCCAACAGCTGACGCAGTTGTTGTAGGGCTCCGGCGCTGGGTTCAGACATTATGGTCACCTTCTAATCCAGACTATGTGATAACTCTGCTACCGGCAAAAAAGGGGCTGAATTTTCGGATGATATCATGCGCTTGAGCCGCTTCAATTCAGACCCACAGTGGCAGCTGCTTGTAGCTAAAGGGCGTCTTTCAAAAGCTGTCTGACCTGGCAGTGTCACTAAACTGGTTCCACTATGTTTAGGTTTCCGCATGGCTTATTACAGCGCGTGCCAAGAATATCGTCAGGATCGAGTGCAGGATAACCACCGGCCAGAGAAGCATGCCGCTAGCTCCACCCGCAAAGCCAAGGTATGCGAGATACAAAGCGACGGCCACGCTATAGGTCAACATACCGATCAGCGGCGTCCCCGGCCAGCACGCGACCGCCAATGCGATCAGGGCGATACCGAGCACACGCGCCACAGGCACAGCGATGCCGGTCAATTCCGCGCCGAGCAGCAGCTGCGCTACAAGCGAAGGGACTACGAGAAATGCCAGGCCCGTGGCCAGTTCACCAATGGCGACGAGAGGGAGGAGCCTTTTCATAGGACTATGGGTACCTTCAGTCGATTGATTTTCACTGTGCGAATGCGGTCACGCGCTGGACCAACCAGAACGCGGCGACACCGCCGATGGCGTAGGGCGGCACTCGCCAGGCCCAGGGTGGCGGTGACAGTGTGAAACTGCGCGCAAGTTTGCGAAACAGGGAGATGGCCGCGAGCACAGCGGCGATGAACAGCAGCTGGCCCACCTCGACGCCGAGATTAAAGAATAATAGCGCCACCGGTATCGCATTCTGTGGCAGCCCCACTGCGCTCAAAGCACCAGCAAAGCCGAAGCCGTGCAACAGCCCGAACACGAAGGCTACCAGCCACGGCCAACGCTCCGTCAAGCCCGGTCGGCCCTGGCGTGAATGCACAATTTCGCAGGCGACGAACACGATGCTCAAGGCGATGATGGCCTCGATGGGCGCCTGCGCTGCGTGGACAAAGCCGAGCGTGGCCGCTGCCAGCGTGAGGCTGTGCGCTAGCGTAAACGCGGTGACGGTCGCCACGAGTCGGCCCGTGCCCTTCACCAGAAGCAGCAGCGCGAGGATGAACAGCAGGTGATCAATGCCACCCAGAATATGTTCGATGCCGAGCCGCAGATAGGTTCCGGCCACTTGCAACTGTGACGGCGCAGCGGCAATCTCGACCCATGGTTGCGAGGCCCGGGCAATGGTGGTCCATTTTCGCCCATCCAGCATGTCGACGCGAATCAATACATCGGTAATCGTCAATTGCAGTCCCGGAAATTCGATGCGCGCACCAGCCAACCCATCTGTACCGGCGGCAATAGAGCGCCGTTCGAGGATTGAATCCGCCAGTTCCTGTTCGATGGGCTCTTGCAGGTTCTTCACGGTGGCGGGCAGCCGCAGCGCGACCGGCAACCGCTTACCCGCCAAGACTGGGGTGCGCCAGAGTACGCTGAACTGTCCGGGCGCGGTTTCCCTAAGTTCGAGATACGCGGGACGGGCCTCGTGTGCGTGCGCCGGAGAGAGCACGAACAGGAGCGCCAGCACTATGCCGACAAGCAATATCTGCAACGCTGGCGAACGCATTATTGCGCTGCGCTGCGCAATGGGCGTGACACATCGGCAGTAGCGTTTGCAGCCGGCGCCGTAGCCGCATTGGAGTCCTTTGGCGGACTTGGCAGCAACACCTTATATTTGGCCCGCATCTCCTGATACGCCTTGTCCCATGCCAGCACTTTCTGCTCGGCGAGCCAGACCGTTTTCACATCCGCCTCGATTTCCTCGAAGTCGGGCACGCGACCAGGAATCGCGGTGTCCACGAATACCAGGTGCCAGCCAAAGCCGGATTCAACTGGCCCCTGCCACGAACCGGTGGGGAGCTTGTCCACGGCCAAGGCGAATTGCGGCCCGAATTCCTTGCCGAGGTAATCCGTCGCTCGCTCGCGGTAATACTCCTGAAACATGAACGGGTCGGCGGACGATTCAGGAAGCTTCACCGCCTGCGGCTGGCCAGTCAGTTGGGTGAGCAGTGTCGCGGCGTCTTCCCGGGCGTTTTCACCGCGTTGATCCGGTGAAAAATAGAGATGCCGGAAACTGACCCGTTGGGGCAGGGCAAATTTGTCAGTATTTTGCTCATACCACGCCTGCAATTGCGCAGTGGTCGGTTCCTGCGCGGCGGCCACATCCTCAGCGAGGAATTGCATCTTCTGGGCCATGCGACGCTTGACGATCTCGTCGTTCTTGTCCAAACCCAGCGCCAGTGCCTCGCGGTAGAGGATTTCCGCTTGCACCTTCTGTTCCACCAGCAGGCCGAACTCCTCCGTGGTGGGATCGCGCCGCCATTGGGACTGGAACAGCACGGCTAGCTGCTCGAGTTCATCCACCGACAACGGGATCTCCAGCGCCGATGGCGTCGATTCACTGGTCGGTTGCAGATAGCTGTAGGCGGCGAACAGCGCCACGCCGATAAGCAGGAAATGCAGGAGGGGTTCGCGCAGCAATTGTTTCATACCGATATTCCACTACACCGTGCGGCTCGGGCCAAGGGATGCCACCGCGCGCGCGGCGGTGGCCTTCATCAATCTAGGTCCAGTCGTTCTACAGCCTGCTCTTCAGCGTCTGCAGGCTCTGCTTCATCTTCTCTACCTGCGCCTCGGCGCCCGCCTCCAGCTTGTCGCCTGCCCCGCTCGCGATCTTCTTGAGCAAGCGAGCGCGCAGCGCATCGCGCAGCGCCTGGAACTTCACCTGTTGCTCGGCATTGAGCAGTGGCTTGACCTTCTCGTCGAAGGACACGCCTACACTCCGCAGCTCCTCGAGCTTCTTCGGGCCAGTGAGCGCGGTGTTAGCCTTGAGCGCCTCCAACTGATTGATCTCGTCGGTCAGGATCGGGAGGATCTGCGCCTTCTGCTGCTGGGTCAGTCCCAACTCGGTCGAGAACTGGTTGGCGATTTCTGTCAGCGGGTTCACCGCCGCTTGCGGCGCCGCAATAATCTCGTAGTTGGCATAGCCGAACTCGTTGCTCCTTGCCGCGTAGTAGGTGTCGCCCAGTTTGTGGAAAGTCCATGCGTAGGGGTCTTGCGAGACCATGGTGATGAGTTTGTCGCCATCAATCTTGTAGGAGCTTGTCCTCCCCTGGGAGCCGTCGCGTGCGACGTTGCCGAAGCCGCTGGGCATGTCAGCATTGGCGCCGACGCGGAACACGATCATCTGACCGTCCTCCGTGAAGTTCTGGCTGAACTGCTCGCCCGTCACATTGTTGCGCAACCAGAACGCCTTGCCGACGATCAGTGCCTTGAGCTGCGCGTTAGTGAGGGGAACGGCGCCTTGCTTCTTGAGGTCGGCGACCGTCATGCCGGCGGGCGCACTCTTCTGTGCCTCGGGCGTTGGCGTGAACCAGATTGGCGAACTCCAGGCGCGTTCCTGTCCTGTGAGCGGGACGACATCCGGTGGCGGAATCCCGGCCTTGACGGCCTGAATGAGCGTCCACCGCGGCGTGGGAATCTCCAGCACGCGGGCGTAGTAAAAGGCGTGCAGACTGGCGTCGAATTCCGGATCGGCCCACACGGTCTTGAGTTCCGTAGCCCCGACCGAGTTGTCGTAAGTGGCCGTCTCCAGGTTCACCGTACTCAGGATCGCGGGAACCCGGCCGGACCACTTGTCCGGCTTGCGGTCGCCCGCCCAGGCCACATCAAAAATCTTCTCGAAGCTCTGCCCGTTCTGCGTCCAGCCCTTGATGATTTGCACGCGATCAAGGTTGCCCGAGGTCGGATCCTTCACCGCCCAGACCATAAATGTCGGCGCCGTTCCCTTTCCTGCGGTGGGCATGGGCGCCAGGTCGGCACCCATGGGAACACCGCCGGCATAGGATTGTTTCACCCAGTCTTTTGCGGTAGCGAGGCTCTTGTCGTAACCCCAGCCACCGAACAAGCGCACCTTGATGTGCGGACCGCTGACACCAAATGTTTCCTTGCGGTACATCGCGTCAAACAGCGAAGCGCGGGTGTTCTCCTCGGCCCACACCCCGGTCAGCCCACCGGGGTTCTCCAGTCGCACGTCCATGGTGCCGCCGATCAGTGCGCCGGCAAAACGTCGCGCGACCGTCCCGTCTGCATCAGCGTGCAGGCCGAAGAAGTTGTCCTGGCGGTACGGGCTGGCGGAGTTGTGGGAATCGGAAGCCGCGCCAAAGCCAAACTTGTACGGGTTGTAGTCACGCTGGTCCTGCATCGTGAGGCCGTCTTTCAGTGCCTGGCGCGCGTAGCTGCCCGTGATGTGGTCGATGCGGCCGACGTCGGCCGGCAGGCCCAGGAGGGCCTCATACATCTCATAGCTGGCGAACTCGTCATTGGGCGACAGCAGGGGATGTGCCTCCGACTGTCCCTTGCCCTGCTTGATCTCGATCAGGCGTTCGTTGCGCATGCGCGACTCGGCCCAGGCGGCATCAATCGGCCGCCCGGTGGTGTTGTCGATGTCGGTCGGGTACATCCAGCCGTCGCTGACGTTGGCGTTGTGCGAGATCGCCAGCACCTCATTGCCACTCTTGCGCTGCCCGTCCATCCAGTTCCAGAGTTCGGTGGGGAGAGTGGAGTCGAGCGAGCTGAAGGGGTAGTCCGGCACTTTGGCGCAGTCCCGGAAGAAGACGTTGCGATGCAGGTTGCGGTTGCCAGGCATCGACGTCCACTCGTAGGAGCAGAATGCGGTGAATTTGCCGGGCTTGTTCTGCTCGTCGGCGATCTGGACGTTCTCCTTCCATACGGTGGAGGTGATCTTCGGGTCCATGAATGCTTTTACCGGCGGCTTGGAGGCCAGCGAGAGTAGATACGAGAAGACCCTGTTCTGCTCTTCCTTGTTGTTTGGGTCTTTCATGATCATCGGCTGCGCCTCGGGCAACTTGCTCACGTAGGACCCCGGCGTATTGGCCTCCCGGGTGATACCGACATACTCCGAGTGATCGGTCACGCCCATGAAGTCCAGCGGGGTATCGATCTTGATGTCGAAACCCATCGGATGTTTGATCGTCTCGCCCTGCGCATATTTGTAGGCATCGGCCGGGCCGGTCAGGCGGTTACCCATGACCCAGGCGTCGACTGACCAACTGGTGTGCAGGTGTGTTTCGCCAAAATAGGCGTCGCGCTCGGGATTCGGCGCGGTAAATGCCGGCCCAGCTGCCAGCATCAGCGCTCCAGCGATTGCAGATACCCATATCTCGCGTTTCATAACGTGCCTCCGATTCAATTGTTTTCTCCGGTCGCCTGGCTGCTGCCAGCGATCAGAAGCCGACTTGACGGTCAGCCTGGGCGGGCGAGTAACCAGAAAAATATATAAGCACAAATTTGAAATTATACCAATGGAGCACCGGGGACATAGACGGGCTCGGGTAGAAGCCGATCCAGCCGCAGGGCCGCGTATCGGTCTTTGCTTTTGCGCCACTGCCCAGGGCTCATTCCGGACCAGCGTTTGAATGCGTGAGTGAAAGCGCTGACGTCTGCATAGCTGAGGGTGAACGCGACCTGCTTGGTGTTCAGCGTGGCATCCGCCAACAGGTGTCTTGCCTGAGCAAAACGCATGGCTTCGACTTCGTGGCGAAATGTTGTCCCTGCAGATCGCAATTGTCGACCAAGGGTGCGACGGTTGATGCCCAGCAGCGCTGCTACCTCTTCCTGTTTGCACAAACCACCGCGCAGCAAGGCACGCAGCAGGAGCGGCATTTCATGGGTGTCAGCAGGCGTGTCGTGGTGCAGGTCTCGCGCCTCGCGCAGTATGTGGCGGTACAGCACGGGATCCGCGCCTGGCGGGACTTTCTCCAGCCAGCGCCGATTGAATAGCAGGCCGGAGTACACCGCGCTGAACCGTACCGGGCAGCGAAAGAACGTATCGAAGGGCGTCCGATCTTCAGGCCTGTCATGTGCCAGCAATACTTCTGTGGGAGTCCATTTGTCCCCGCACAAGCCGCGCAGGATGCTGCAGCCGATCGCGACTGCGCAATCGTATATCTGGTCTGCACCTGTCATGTCCTGTTTGATAATCGAATATTGCAGACGCGCCAGTGCCCCCTCGCGCTCCAGTGTGATGAAGCCCCCCCGGTCATTCAGGCCCCGGTAGCGGATAAGATTTGATAATGCGGTGTCGACAGTTGTCGCATTTTGTATCGTGAACCCCAGCACGCCAAGGGCGCTAGTACGAACTTGCTGGCCCACGAGCAGACCAAAATAGGGGCAGCCGCTGACCTCCGCGCAGTCTGAGAGCAGCCGGCCAATTTTGGCGAAAGGTACAATCATGTCGGGGTTACTCATGCTCTTGAGGGAGAGGCCGACACGCCGCAGCACTGGTCTCGGGTCGTGTCCGAGTTGCTGCAATACCATGGGTATGCCCATGAATGGTCCGATGCGAATACTGCCTGGCGGCGGCACGCATGCCTGACTGACTGTAGCGGCACCAGGGTTGTTCGGGTTGTTGTGCATAAGACAGATCAATACAGAGGCAGTGACGTCGATGAAAGTGTCCCAATTAAACAACAAATTCATCTAAACGAACAATGCCAAATTGCCGACTGTACCTTACTCTGCTCTGGCAGCCGCTTCCGTCAAAGTCTGAAGAGTAATGGCGAAGCGTGCGTCATCTGGCGCAAAGGCAGCTATAAACCGTAATTACCGGGCGATAACTTGGAGTTCATTTATGAAAGCATTTGCATCTTTAGTATTTCTCTTCGCGCTTCTTTGTGGCTGTGCAGCGCAGGCTCCGGCACCGGAAAAGCAGGTGCAGGCAAACCTCGCCAAACCCATCGACTGCTCCACCGCCGCGGCAGATATCAAAACCCTGACCAGCGAGAAAGCCCGTACCTCTCAGGAGATAGAAGACGGCGCCAGTTCAATTATTCCCATAGGCGCGGTCGCACACATGTTCGGGGGCAGTGAGAAGGAAGGCCTCGAAATAGGCACTGGCGAGTACAACAAGAAACTCGATGCAAAAATTTCTGATATCAAAATGCAGTGCAATATCCGGTAATCATCCGAACGCAGCCAGCATAGTAAGCATCAGGCGCTGCTGCTACTCGGAGTCCACCCGGGGCACCGATTTCAGCAGTGCCTGTGTATACGGATGCTGCGGTCGCGTGAGGATCTGCTCGGCGCTGCCCTCCTCCACCAATCTACCTGCCTGCATGACGCCCACCCGATGTGCCAGGCTGGGCACAATAGACAGGTCGTGGGTAATGAACAGGTAGGACACGCCGAACTCGCGCTGCAGTTCCTGCAACAGCTCCAGGACCTCGGCCCGGATCGACACATCCAGAGCGCTGGTGGGTTCGTCGCAGACAATCAACTCGGGTTCCACCGCCAGTGCGCGGGCGATCGCGATGCGCTGCAACTGGCCGCCGGATAATTCGTGTGAATGGCGCTGGCTGAATTCGCTCCCCAGCTGTACCCGCTGTAATAACTCTTCGGTGCGCTGCGCCCGCTGCGCCGCAGAGAGACCCATGCCGAGACTGTCCATACCCTGGCGATCCCATCATCGAGCCCAGCCTGATACCCCTTCAGGTGGAAGCCGACCCGTCAGGGGGCCCCCTCGGTTCCAGCATCTCAGGGCCGTGGTGGCCGGGATCCTGGGCTGGCAGACCAGCTTGTGGGGTGTCTGAAATGCCTAGTCCCGTTTACCGAGATCGATACCGACAATGGTCTGGACGGTCATGGCTTCCTCTTTCCCTGCCTTGCGGATACGGGCTCAAGGCCCTGGCAGCCGTTCGGGTTGTGAAGGAAGACGGACCGGGCGACCCCGCCACGTCACGGGGTCAAACCCCGAGGAGCGCACGGTCTCCCCGGCCCGGTGGCTTACCAGCTGACGATAATGGCCACGAAACCCAACATACAAGGAGCGCCGACCGGCGCGACTTGGTAGTAGTGCTCCAGCCAGCCCTCCATGTCTTCAGATGCATAATCATGGACCAGAAAAGTTGGCATGTCTTCATTGATCTCCTCTAGTGTCAGGCGGGAGTCATCGGAATACGGATCGACTTCGTTCACCCAGTCAACAAATGGCTATTTCAGTCTTACGACTACCAGATCGCGATTTAGCATAGTGAAAGTTAATCCTTCGGTAAGTTATTCAATACACAGACGATAGTACAAGAACGGGCTCTATAGGCAGGGGCACGTACATCATCTCGCAAATTGCCGCCCGGAATTTGCGGGGAGCCGGGCACTCTGGCGCGGCGGGTGAGAGTTGTTCCAGTGGACGTGAACCCAGCAGCGAAGAGCAGGCAAAACGAGGTGTCTGCCTGATGTTATAGATCAATTATTGACGTGCTACTCAACGCCGATTTTATGGCTGCTTAACCCGGTGTTGTACCACTGCCGCCACCAATGCCAGCAACAACAGAAGCGCTTGCCATGGTAAGACTGGCACTGCTTGCGGGGGGGCGGGTGGGTTAGCGGAGCAGGTGTCCGTCGGCGGTGGATAAGAGAGCGTCACCGAGGCCGTCGGATTCACCGAGATCCGCATGGTCAGGTTGGGCCTCACCAAAGATGGCGCGATTTTCCATTCGCCGTCAACGAATTCCCAGCCCGGCCAGGCATTGCCATTACCCGCACCGTCAACAGTAGCATCTGGCCACAGGATGCGGGCACCCGTGAGGGGCTGGTCTACCAACGTCTGCCGCACCACAGCATCCGATCCGATAAATTCGACAGTAGCCAGATTGCCGGGCGTAAAGTTCACCGGTGTGACGTCGTATTCGACATACGGTGCATTCTTGATACAAACCGCCTGCGCTGAGATAAGTATCTCCGCGCTGGCAGAAAATGCAAAGTCGGTGGCGGCCTGGGCAGCGTTGTTGGTCAACAACACGTCATTGGATGAAGTCGCTACCGCCGCGCTTATCTCGATTCTTGCACCATCGGCGGCAGGCGCCGTGTAGGAGAAAGCCAGCGACACGCTTTCACCCACACTGAGCGTTGTCGGCATACCGGTCAGGTCAACCACACCTGTGGCAGCATTGTAGGTGGCGGTCACTCCCGCAGGCAGGCTGGTAAATTGCACACCGGCCGGTGTATTGCCCGCAGTGCCGATACTGAATGTGTAGGTGACGCCCTGTGCATCCTCGGGGCCAGCGTTGGAGAACACCACCGAGCCACTGACGGTGGAGTCGGTATCTGCCGTTGTGGGGATTCCGTTGATCACCGTCGCCACATCGACCACGGGTAGCAAAAAGTCGGTGCCGGCGAGGGCCGCGTTGTTGGTCAACAGCACATCGTTGGAGGTAGTAGCGACTGTCGCAGCGATCTCGATTCTCGCGCCATCAACGGCAGGTGCGGTGTAGGAGAAGTCCACCGACACGCTTTCACCCACAGCCAGTGTTGTCGGCATCCCCGTCAGGTCGACCACACCCGTGGCCGCGTCGTAGGTGGCAGTCACTCCCACAGGCAGGCTGGTAATTTGCACATCTCCCGGGGTATTACCCGCAGCGCCGATACTGAATGAGTAGGTGATGCCCTGTGCATCCTCCGGGCCAGCGTTGGAGAACACCACTGCGCCGGTGACGGTTGCGCCTGGCAGCGCGGACGTCGGTATACCGTTGATTACCGTTGCGACATCTACGATGGGCAATAGAAAGTCAGTGCCGGCCAAGGCGGAATTATTCGCGGCTACCGCGTCATTGGACGTGGTGGCCACCGACGAGTTCACCTCGATTCTGGCGCCGTCAGTGGCAGGGGCGGTGTATGAAAAGCCAAGCGATAGTAGATCGCCGACAACCAGCGTCGTCGGCATGCCGACGAGGCTGACAACACCGGTAGCGGGATTGAAGATGGCGCTGACCCCGGGCGGTAAACTGGTAAATTGCACATCGCCCGGCGTATTGCCCGCAGCGCCGATGCTGAATGCGTAGGTAACGCCCTGTGCATCCTGCGGGCCCGCATTGGAAAACAGTACGGAGCCAGTGACCGTCGAGCCCGGCAGGCCGGACACAGGCACGCCGGTGATTGTCGTCGCCACATCGACGTTGCCGATGGCGGTGGATGCGACGGCACTGTTGTTTTCCAGAACAGAATCCGCGGTGGCACCGCCTGTCGCTATCGCAGTATTGGCCGTGACCGGCCCAACAACGGGGGCGGTATAGTTGAAGAGCATGCCGGTATAGGATTCGCCCACCCCCAGAGTAACGGGAAACCCCGTTAAGGAGACTACACCGGTAGCGTTGTCATAGCTGGCGGCGGTACCCAATGGCAGATTGCTGAATGTGACGACACCCAGGCCGGGCGTCAGGCTCATGCTGTAGCTGACCTGGTCGACGCTATTGCTGCCGTTATTGGCAAAGGAAAACGTACCCTGTACGCTACCTCCGGCAGCCACGGTCGCGAGCATTGTCACCGAGGTTGCGATATCTACGGGAAATTCGCGAATTTCCAAGGCGGAATTCACATCGGTTGTCAGGAAGTATGTCCACAGGTTGACGCCTTTGGCATCGCCCCAGCCCGCAGTGCTGTTGCAGTCGGAATTGCTGTTGCCGCCGTTCTGCCAGCGGCGGTAGCTGGTGCTCGAATCCACGCCCTGCAGATTGACGGGCGGGCTCACGGCAGCGGGTATGGGTCCGGGGCACAGGGTGTCATTGAGAATGCCGATCGCACTACCACTGCTGGTCACATACCCGCGGTCATCAAAAAATACGGTCTTGTCGCCAGGACTGGTACCGTTTAATCGGGTAATGGTTGGGCCGCCGCCGGCGATGGTGGCATTGCCATTGTTCTCAGCGTCGATTATCGGAAAGTGAACCTCGCCATTGCGTCCATAAGCACGATAGGTATAGGGCGTGACGCTGGCCGGGAAAGGCGCCAGGTCATTCCCCAACCCGTCCCATATCACCTGGTGAGCACCCGAATAGGCTATCCCGGTGAGCTGCCGATTGAGCGGATTGGCGGGGTCGAAATCCACACCATCGCGACTGATGACGATCTGGTAGCTGACTGTATCCGTAGTGCTGAAGCTGAACGTGCCGCCCAAGCCGGTGGAAGTGATAGCGCCACCGAGGGAGCCACTGAAGCCGATACTTTCAATCTGCGGTGATGGCGGAACGAGCGGGATATCCAGGGCGTTGAGCACTTTGACAGCCCCCGCCTCGGCAGCCGCGCCAGGAGTGATATCGCTGAAAAAAATCGGAAACTGCGCGGGTAGTGTCGAAACCCCCAGCGGTAAATTGCTCACTGTGGCATTGTTCCCGCGCAGGGTTTTGTACAGGGGCTGGCTGTTGTCCATGAAGCCGAACGTATTGGCATACAGCGCGTAGCCGTTGGGATCCAGCCCGCGCAGATCCTGTTGGTAGCGGTAGCCGTCGGTTGTCACGTAATAGAGCGTGGAAAACACAGGTCGAGTATTGCCGCCGGTGAAACCCAGAAAGGCGAACGTGTAGGCCCGGCCGTCGAGATCAATCACACTCGAGGCGCTAGCACGAACCACGATTTCCCAGCCTGCTACCGAGTTATTACTAGGCGGGACAGTAGTGACGTTGCCACTGATGCCGCCACTGCTGGCGGCGGTGAACAGTACACCGTATACGCCACTGACGGGCGCCTGGTAACCACAGGGATTGTAGCCGTTGGTGATCGTGGCGGCGCCGTCAGCACTGTTGGGGCCAGCGAGTTCTGCCGCGCGGCTGAGGATAGCGCCCACATTAGGGCCAGCAAAGTGCGTCCCTGCCTGACTGCTACCAGCCGTACAGGTGAAATCCGCTGCGCCAGGAATCGTCTCATCGCCGCGGGTGCCGAAATCCTGGGGATTGTAAACATTGACATTACCGCCCAAGCCTGCAGCGCTGCCAATATTGCTCGAGCCAAGCAGAATGTATTCGCCGGCCTCGGCATACACGTAGATGAAGCCGCGGCGAATAATGCGATTCACATAATACTGGGAGGGTTGCAGATCGAGATTGGCGCGGGCACCCGCAGCCACACTGGATGAGGGGTAGCTGGCCGGATAAAGACTACGGCTACCCTCAGCATGGGCGAATAGCGACAACATGGCCAGGATGATGATACCAATAAGCGAGGCGTAATTACGGGTGAGCGAGCAGGTAAGCATGGCAATCCTTGTCACCAAAAATTATTAACAGAAATCGTAACAGCTGTTCACTGGTGCGGCCACTCGGTGCCCACTGCAGGAATCCCGAAATAATACCGCTATAAGGGCGTCAGCGATTTGACAGCAGTACGTGGAGTTGCAGCGTGATTTGCTGGATACAGGGTTGTCATGGAGCCAGGGTTCAAAAACGTTCCGCATCTTCCGACAACCGCAGGCACGTTTGGCATCCTTATTGCTAACCAAATGACATAGCTGGATTTTCAATATCAACTGCGGGAAAACACTATGAGCAGCAGTCAGTCGCGCACCAATGCTATCCATACCATCACCCATCGCGCACCAAAAATGGTCATTTTTCCTGAACCGCTGAGTAAAATCTGGGCGTGCGACGTTTTCAATCTGGCGGCGATGGAGGAATCGCTGACCAGGAGCGCGTTCAAGGCAATGAAGAAAACGATGCAGACCGGTGCGGTACTTGATCCGATCAATGCAGAAGTGGTGGCCGCCGCGATGAAAGAATGGGCCATGTCGAAAGGTGCAAAGTTCTTTTCGCATATTTTTTACCCTATGACCAATGCCACGGCTGAAAAACATGATGGCTTTATTATTCCCAATCCTGAGGGCAACGCGATTACCGATTTCAGTGCAAGCCTGCTGATTAAGGGTGAGCCTGACGGCTCGTCATTTCCCAATGGCAGCCTGCGCGCAACAAACTCGGCACGCGGCTATACCGCCTGGGATCCGACCAGTCCGGCCTACGTCATGCACACGGCCAACGGCGCTACTCTAATGATTCCCAGCGTATTCCTGTCCTGGACCGGTGAGTCGCTGGACAAGAAAATTCCCTTGCTGCGCTCGAATGCGGCGATGAATGCCGCTGGCAATAAAGTCTTGAAGTTGATGGGTGAAACGGATAACGCGCCACTGAATTCGAGTTGTGGAGCGGAGCAGGAGTATTTTCTGATTGATGCCGCATTTGCTGCTGCTCGGCCAACGTATAGCAAATATAAAACGCCTGTTGAAAGTAGATTTCCTGACTGACTCTGTCAACTGAACGTGCTGAACGATAGAAATTCGTAAAATACCCGCCTATTAACCTGAAATTTTTGTTCGCGGCAGTGAGCATGCCATTCCTATCCGTTCATTCCTGAACGAGAGGACGCAACAGCTCACGCGGTGCAGTTTTCACTGGCTTCCTTGCGGGCTGAGTGCTGTTGGGCTGGAATCCTTCCCAGCGAAAAGAGTCCAAGCGCGAGGTGGGGCTGAGCCAAAATTTTATCGAGGGCCTGCCCCGCTTTATCGGGCATGACGTCCTGGTCTTCGATGCAACGGTTCGGCGTTCCGACGATAACCCTCACAGAACCACCGCAGCGGCCGCAAACCTCGATCTCAATACTGAAGGCAGCAGCCAGTACGTCATATTCTGACCCGCGGCGTGCATTCCAACCAGGTCTTCGCCGGCATGCTGGCCGTCTTGCGGATTGTGCATTTAGTGGCTACACGGAGTCCACCCTAGGTACTGATTTCAGCAAGGCCTGTGTATAAGGATGCTGCGGTCGAGTCAGAATTTGCTCGGCGCTACCCTCCTCCACTAATCTACCTGCCTGCATCACACCCACCCGATGGGCGAGGCTAATGGTCTAGAATGAGCCAATGGTCGCTGTTCGCCTCAAAGCGTTTTGTTGGCAGCAAATCATATCCGTCCAATTACGCGGTTCCCGCTGCAATGCTAGCGCTAAACACAATTTTAATTTGGGTGTAAACTGCAAGTACCATGTAGGAGGTTTTATGCAGACTTTACTTAAACAGATTGAAGAGCAAGCGCTAGGCTTGAATTCTGAAGACCGAGCGAAATTGGCGGAAGTCATGCTCGAATCTTTGAGTTCCCCACTCGCAGCAGTTGAAGAAGCTTGGGCTCAAGAAATAGAGAAGCGCATTGCGGCATACGATCGGGGAGAAATACCGGCGTATGCTGCCGAAGATGTCTTTGCTGAAGCCAAACGTATCGCCGAGTGATGCGCGCAAAATTTGTCGCGCCAGCACGGCGCGAATTCCTCAAGGAAGTGGTCTATTACAATGAGCAAGAGTCAGGGCTTGGCATTCCCGGAAGCTGGCTCTCCTGCCACAAAGAATACCAAACGCGTCTTCGTCAAAAGATTTCCATTTTCTGTCGTGTACCGCCCGGACCGGGAAGGTATTCTCGTCTTTGCTATCGCCCACCATTCACGCCACCCCGAATACTGGATGTCACGTGTATAGAGACGCTCACATGCCTTGCAGTCAGACCAAAACCTGGTGCTGCCTGGAAGTGCCACATCCGAAGTGTGCGGCGAGCCGGCCTCGATGCATCAAGGCCGGCCCATGGACAGCAGGCAGTACGTCATATTCTGAACCGCGGCGCACATTCCAACCAGGTCTTCGCCGCCATGTTGGCCGCCGATGATGTAGAACAGGTAGGAAATAGACATCAACGCCACGAACACCAGCACCGTCCACCGATCCAGTCGCGTCGCGTGAAACATCACCACCAGCAGTGCCACGCAAATATTGACCCAGATGCCAATCAAAAATGTCGGCAACGCGACCGCCAGACTGGGCCACATGCGCGTGGAGACATCGCTGGTGATATCGCGGCCGCTCTCGGGCAGTATTCGGCGCGAGTTACTGGATCACACCTTCTTTTGGACTGTGACCGACCTGGAGAACAAGCTTCAAGACTATCAGGCGTATTACAACCAGTGCCGCACTCATTCTGGACGAGACGGCATTACATCTGCGGGTTTCGTGGGTGAGAGGGTCAGCGACATCAATTTACGGTTCAAGTGTGTAACGCTAAACCACAATCACGAGAGACCATGGATACCGTGACAAACTGTATTTATAAGGATAAAGAACAATCCATACCCGCCCTGTCGACGATGCTGACCAGTCGTCTGGGGATGAGACAGGCAACCACGAAGCAGCGTACCTCGAAACAGTCATGGACCTCACCCACGAAATCGTCGGAGAGACCGCTGCTTGACAAAGCCTACCGACAGCGGCCTACGTCCGGCAGCGCCGCCGGCGCTGGCACTGCAGCGACGCCAATCCCAGCAACAGGAGCAGGGAGGTAGCGGGTGCCGGGGCTGGCGTTGTGGGTGGGTTCATTCCCTCTGGCGCCTCGGACGTCGGATTACCCCCGTCAATATCGATGAAGTTCACCAGTGAACCTGGGAAATCCGGCGGCACCGTGGGCGGGGGTGGCGGAGTTTGCCCCTTTTTACGGTACAAGCGACGACCGCCGCCACCGGGTGGATCCCCATAACCGGCAAAGGCGGTAACACAGTCTTTATAGCCCGAGCCCATACCGTCGCCAATACTGTCACAAAAGCCGGTCGAACTGGCAAAACTTTCGGTGACAAAAGTCAGGGTTTTCATTTCACCCGGCTCAAAAAGACCAAGGGCATACTCTACCAAGGTCTGGTCCCAGGAATACTCCACGCCCTTCTGGTCAAAACCGGCCAAGCTGAAGCCTGGGGAAAAATCTGCCGTCAGGCCCACGCCGGAACCAGCCTGTCCGGCCACACCGAGCTCCCCAGCGAACAATGTTTCGTTACCCGCAAGGGAACTCATCACCACGGAAAAGTTGACGCGGGCCGTATCACCGACCCCGATGTCACCGCCCGCCAGGTTACTGAGCCACGCGTCGCACTGGTCGATGGCAAATGCACTGCACCCTGGGGATGAAAAATCCGGGGTGTTGAGGCCCACTCCGCCGGCGAATATAAGAAACTGCCAGTCCGCGAGTCTTTGTACGGCGGAATCGTTGGTTATTTTTAACTCAACTATGGTCTGCGAGCGCACTTGTGTCACGTCACCTGCGGCGACGGCGCCGCTGCCAAAACCAAAGGTCGGCGTGACCTCGCCATAACCGACGCGCGCGGCAAAGCCTAAAGGCCCATCATCTAAGTCAAAGCCAGCAATATTGCTGGCGCCATCCGTCGGAAATGCGTTCAATGGCGCCACAGGAGACCCGGCCCCTGGTGCGAAGACCACTTCCCCAATATAAGAAAAAGAAGCGATGACGCTGGCTGATGCGGGGACTGCGCACGACATCGCTATAGCAAGCGCTAACGTGCTTCGATGAATTATTGCCATTCTCTGCTCTCCTTAAACGGACGCTGTGCCAATTGGGTTGTCGCCAATACCATCCCACGTTGAGGTGACTCCATCATAAGTCACGTTAACATCATATGTTGCGGCAGCTACCGAAGTAGCAAAAATAGGCGCCACACAAAATAGCACTCCTGCAATATCCTTGTTTGTAAAATTCATAAAATCGTACCTTGTTCTTTTAAGTACACAAACAAAGGACGCGCTCACTAGCCTGTATTGAGTGCGATGCCAGCGACCATACTTAGATGCATGCAAGCGTCGAGCATTAATCGCAGAGCAACATTTATGCCATTATAATGAAATCAATAACTTACGGCACCGTGAGTCTGCTAAACGCATGAGAGTGTAAAATATACTGACAGAATATAGGGTAATCAATTAACGTTGGCTTAGTCTTGCCAATTCACCAGCTTCATAACTTCGTGTTTTAGTCCGCTTCGAGGTGTGGCCCTTTCCCGGCGGTCAAGACAACCCCTGAAAGTCAAATACTGTACGAACTCCACCCGCCTTCATGGCAACTCGAGCTCAGCGCAAGCTCGATACATTTCCTGCACATAGGTATCCTCGCTGCTCATCCTGCCCTTTATCAAGCCTAGTCCCCGACCACACATGGCCTGCGCTCGATCGCCCTGCCCCGATTTTGCGAGAACAATGGCGCGGTGAACCATGAGGTCACCAGTCCATATATCATCCCCCGGGTAGTTGAGTTCGTAAATCCCTTCGGCGTGCTCCAAAGCATCGAACGCCGCTTCAAACTGACCTTCGTCCGCCAGCACGAGTGACAGGTAAACCCGGGCCCAGCCAACCTTGTGATAGTCGGGGCCGAAGGCTGCGGAAAAAACCTCGATTGCCGATCTGAAGTACTCAAAAGCCTCATCCAACCGTCCCAGTGCGTGTGCAATGCGCCCCGCCATCAGGTAGGCGTCCCCCAGAGCCGGATGGTTTTTTTCCAGCACTGACTCGTAGATATCCAACGCCCGGGAAATGTTTTCCGCCGCAGCCTGGTTCTCACCCTCAGAGAATAAAGTAAATGCCAGGTTATGCAGCGAGGCGGCTGTCTTTGCGTGTCTTTCACCAAAGTATGTTCTGTGGATATCGATGGCGGCTTGCAGCTCACGCCGTGCCGCCTCAAATTCAGAGCGATTTGCCAAGCTCAGGCCAAGATTCGTATGCAGCCGTCCCAGTTCTTCGGCGTGGTCGCCGGAAGACCTGCCGTAGGCATCCTTCGCGGCGGTGTCAAGCTGTTCGGCACGAATGTAGTCATCTTCCACATATGCCAAGGCGCCACGGACCTCCAACAGGCGACCCCTCAATCCAAAGGGATCCTCAAGTGTATCCGTGCCCTCGGGGCCCCATAGGCGCAGCTTTTCCTCGGCTGCATCAAGCGTGGCCCTGGCAGCATCCAGTTGATTGCGGGAGCTCTGCGCGTACGCGAGTTCCAGCGCAGACGCAACCTGATCGCTGGGCGCGGCACCCGGGATCGACAGCGCTTGCGAGAGCGCGTCCTCGGCTTCATCCATAAGCCCCAGGTTTAAATAGACCCTACCGATTGTGGTTAACAGTTTCCCCTGTATTTGCGGCTTGTCGGATAACCCCACATCAATTTTCTTACGCCCCCGTTCCAGTATGGAGAGAGCGGTGATGGTGGTAGGCTTTTCAGTGGCGGGGTTTGCGATCTCAAACAAACGGACGAGATAGTCCAGCGCCGCCATCGCAGTGGCCGACTCAGTTTCCGCGAGGGTTCGCTGGTGCGTGGCTTCGATGCGCTGCAGGTTCGCATAGAGCGCCAGCACCAGCATGAGCGCAGCGCCGCACAAAGAAGCCCCGGCAATGATCGCCAGTCGCCGCTGCCGCCGTGCCGATTCACGCTGCACCAGATCATTGAGCCCGACGCCGAGCAGGCCGGCTTCGATCTTCATTATCGCGAAGCGCCTGCCATCCCCATGGCGGCGCGCATCGGCTGCGATGGGTTCCGTTGGTGTGTTCGAACCCGGTTCCGGCTCCAGCAATGCCGGGGGGAAACAACCTGGCTGACCGTCGCCCACCGCTGCGCCCGGTTCTCCCGCCACGATTACAGCAAGCACGTGGTCGACTCCACGCACCGAGCGAAAGTAGCGGATTTCCTCGTTCACCCACTCGGAGCCGGCGGCCGCTGGCGAGCACAGCACCACCAGAAACTCTGAATCGCCCAGGGCCTGCTGAATGTCGGGACCCAGTTCGGCACTGGCTACCAGTTCCTCTCGATCCCTGAACACAGGCTGGAGGCGTGCTGGTGTTTCCCCCCAGCGCCCGATCTTGCCAATGAGGCCCTTGGGCGTATGAAAGGTCTCGAGGCAAGTGTGAAGCCACTTCGCCCAGCGCTTGTCAACGTGCGAGTAGCTGATAAAAGCCTTATAGCGCAATTTGCCTCCATGGTTCACCTCTACCGGTGAACCCGTCGAATAGCTGACCCATCGTCGAACTGCAGACCTTAATTGGCAAGGCTGCAAACTTCAAACACGAATCATGTCCCGCGGTAAACATTAATCCTCCCTGCGTGAGTGCGAACGGTACGGCTTATACTGTATGCTCTGGAATCTTGACGGTAATTAGACCATGGCGATCACCCCGACCAAAAAAAAGGCTTACGCGAAACCGGGAGCCATTCTCAGCCCGGCCGATTGCGTCTGCATTACCGTCGGGGTCACCGCTCACCGCGACCTCGCGACGGTGGATAAGGATTTGCTACGACAAAAGGTCCGTGAATTTTTTATGCAGCTGCAAAACGACTTTCCCAAGCTGCCCATAAAATTGCTGAATGCACTCGCGGAGGGTGGGGACCGCCTGGTTGCAGAAGTCGCGATAGAGCTGGGCATCGAGCTGATCATCCCGCTGCCCATGCCCTGCGCGGAATACGAGAAAGACTTCACGTCTGAGGCGTCGCGGGCAGAGTTCCGCGAACTCTGCAACCGCTATGATGTGACCGAATTGCCGATAGTCGAGGGCAGCACTCTTGAAACCATCGCCCAAAATCCCGAGGCGCGGGGCCGGCAGTACGCGCAATTGGGAGTATTTATCTCCTCACACTCACAAATTTTACTGGCGCTGTGGGATGGCAAATGGAGCGAGAAACTAGGCGGCGCGGCGAGCGTGGTGCACTTTCGCCTGAACGACTACATGCCGGGCTACATGGAACCGGAAGTTACTGCCCAGCTGCTGGCCGATAACGAAAACGACCTTGTGTACCATATTGTCTGCCCGCGCGCGGATAGACCGACAAGCGCGCAGCCGCTGTCGACTGTGTGGCTGAGCGACCAGGGCGAGCAGCGCAGCGAAAGCATGCCCCCCCCGATACTGTTCCGAGCTGGATAACCTGCAGACGTTTTCTCTCGATGTCATCCGTCACCGCTCGGCGCTGCTCGAGAGCAAATCAAGGTTGCTAGGGTCAACCAACGATCCGGAACTCGCGACAATCGAACAGTTATATCGATACGCCGACTGGCTGGCTGACCACTATCGCAAGCGCGTCCTCACAGGGTTTCGTATAACCCATTCTTTGGCGGTGCTCATGGGTAAGAGATTTACCCTGCCGGGTCAGTTGGTCGACCAACGCCGGGTAGTGCGCTTCAACAAGTCGGTAGAGAAGTGTTTGCTCGGGTTGATGCCGTTCGTAGGCAACGTCGCCAAGGCCATGCCCATAAACAGGGGCAGGCTCTCCCTGCCTTGTGCCAACATGCTGTGTCTCGGAAACCAATGGCTCTGAGCAGCAGCTTGTGGCAGCTACGAGCGAAGTGTCACGTCCGAAGTGTGCGGCGAGCCTGCCTCGATTCATCAAGGTCGGCCCATGGCCAGCAGCCAGTACGTCATATTCTGAACCGCGGCGCACATTCCAACCAGGTCTTCGCCGCCATGTTGGCCGCTTTGTGGATTTAGTGGCTACACGGAGTCCACCCTTGGCACAGACTTCAGCAAGGCCTGTGTATACGGATGCTGCGGTCGCGTGAGGATCTGCTCGGCACTACCCTCCTCCACTAATCTACCTGCCTGCATCACGCCCACCCGATGTGCCAGGCTGGGCACAATGGACAGGTCGTGGGTAATGAACAGGTAGGACACGCCAAACTCCCGCTGTAGTTCCTGCAACAGCTCCAGGACCTCGGCCCGGATCGATACATCCAGAGCGCTGGTGGGTTCGTCGCAGATAATCAACTCGGGCTCCACCGCCAGCGCCCGGGCAATGGCGATACGCTGCAGCTGGCCACCGGATAATTCGTGTGAGTGGCGCGCGCTGAATTCGCTCCCCAGCTGTACCCGCTGTAATAACTCTTCGGTGCGCTGCGCCCGCTGCGCCGCAGAGAGCCCCATACCGAGACTGTCCATGCCCTCGCTGATAATCGCACCCACGGTCATGCGTGGGTTCATCGACGAGTAGGGGTCCTGGAACACCACCTGGATTTTTTTACGGTAGGGCAGCATAGCGCGGCGGCGCAGGCCATGCAGCGACGCGCCCTGGAAAGTAATCCGTCCTGCGCTAACACGATCGAGATTGAGTATGGCGCGGCCCAGCGTCGATTTACCGCTTCCGGATTCGCCGACCAGGGCATAGGTCTCACCCCGACCGATACTCAGCGACACGCCATCCACCGCCCGCGTGTAACCCACCACGCGCTGCAGCACACCCTTGCGCAGGGGAAAATGGACTTTGACATCCTCCAGCTGCAATAGCGCCTCACCGTCACAGCCACTGTGGAAATGCGTGAGGTCCGGCAAAGCAGCGATGAGGCGACGACTGTAGGCTTCGCGGGGATTACGGAAAAACTCGGCGACCTGCGCGCGCTCGATGATTTCACCGCGATACATCACGGCCACCTCGTCGGCGGTATTCTTCACCACTCCCATGTCGTGGGTGATCAGTAATACGGCCAGCTGTCGTGAGCGGGTCAGACCCCGAATCAGTGCCAGCACCTGCTCCTGAATGGTCACATCCAGAGCCGTCGTGGGCTCGTCGGCGATCAGGATGTCGGGCTCGCAGGCCAGTGCCATGGCGATCATCACCCGCTGCTGCTGCCCGCCCGACAACTGGTGCGGATAGAAGGTATAGCGCTGGGCAGGGTCCGGGATCCCCACTTCTGCAAACAATTGCAAAACACGCTGGCGCAGGGCCTCTCCGCCCAGGGTGGTGTGCAAACGCAGGGTCTCCGCCACCTGCTCGCCTGCAGTCTGTACCGGATTCAGGGCACTCATCGCGTTCTGGAAAATCATCGCCACGCGCTGGCCGCGCACGGTCTGCATGTTCGCCTCGGACAGTTCGAACAAGTCCTGGCCTGCGACCTGCACAGAGCCACCCGTGATGGCCAGGGCATTGGGCAATAAGCGCATGGCCGCCAGGGAAGTCACCGACTTACCGCTGCCGGACTCACCGACCAGCGCGAAGATTTGACCGGCCTGCAACTCAAAGCTGACGCCCTTGAGGATCACCGCTCCGGTCTCTACCACCTCCACGCGAAGATCCTGCACGTGCATGACCACAGCCGATTGCTCCTTCATGTCGCAGACCTGCGGATGCCGGTGCGCGGATCAAAGGCATCGCGCACCAGGTCTGAAAAGAGATTCGCCGCCAACACCAGCACAAACATAAAAAAGAACGCGCCGCTGAGCGTCCACCACACGACGGGCTCGCGGGATAACTCTGAACGTGCACCGTTAATCATATTGCCCCAACTGCCCATGGTGGGGTCGATACCCACGCCGATGTAGGACAACACAGCCTCTGCCAGCACCAGTCCACTAAAATCGAGAACAAGAGTGATAAGAATAATATGCACGAGATTGGGCAATATATGGCGCAGCAGGATGCGCGTGTGGCTGACGCCGAAGGCATGGGCGGCCTGCACATAACCCAGCTGACTGATTTTAAGCGTCTCCGCACGGATCAGGCGACACAGGGAAGACCAACTGGTGACGCCGAGAATAAAACACAGGGCGATAAACCGCGCGTCGGCTTTTTGCAGGCCCACCGCAAAGAAATCTGGATGCAGGTCGATATACACCTGGAACAGCAGTACAGACGCAGCAATCAGCAAAATGCCCGGGATGGAACTCAGTGTGGTGTACAGGTATTGCACCACATCATCCACCCAACCCTTGAAGTACCCCGCCATCACACCGAGCGTCACGGCGATTGGCAACATGATGAGCGTGGCCAGCGTACCGAGCAGCACCCCGGTGCGCACACCCTTGATGCTCTGGAAGGCCACGTCGGCACCGCCGAGATCCGTACCCAGCACATGGTAGTAACGACTGATGCTAACCAGCCATACGCCCAGGCAGATGACGACAGCCTGCGTCATCCACGAGGCGTACCACGGGAGTGAACTGCTGCGCAGCAAGTACCACTGCAATCCCACCACTACGGCAGCCGCCAGCAAACCCCAGAGCAGTGCGCGAGCTGATTTTGTCAGGATATCCGACCCGCGATCCTCGGGCTGGGCCAGATGGCGACCTGCGTGTTCCAGCAGGGGAAAGTCTCGGAACGCTGCGCCGTTGTCATCCTTCATATCCTGCTTCTCGAAGGATTTGAGCGCGAACGGTGCCGAGTAGGTGCGCTCAAAACGCTCGCCCATGCCGCCCAACATCACATCCAGCACACTGGTCACTGTGTTGTCGTAAAAAATCTCGCCGCGCGGTGATCCCGCGACCGGATCCAGGGCCTTACGAAAGTGCAGGGAGTCCAGCAGCGCGATACCCACATAAACCAGGATCACGGTGAAGGTGACCATACCCAGGCGCGTGCTGAACACCTGTCGCCAGTGATCGCGTATCTGCGGATCTGAACGCAAGCGCAGGAAAAACAAGCACAGTGCGAGCACCAGCAAGTAGATCAACATATCGGACCACAGCAGCAGCGGCTTCATGCGTCAATCCAGGCGCAACCTGGGGTCGGCCCAGGTATAGGAAATGTCGGTGAGAATCAGGCCGACGATGTACAGGATGGATCCGATAAATACCATGCTGCGCACGATGGCAAAGTCCTGCGCGTTGATGGCGTCGAGCATGTAGCTACCCAGACCCGGTATGCCTAAAAACGACTCGATCAGCAAGCCGCCCATAAAGAGAGATGGAATAATGACTACAACACCGGTAAGAATCGGGATCAGCGCATTGGGCAGAATGTGTCGGAACAGGACGCGCAGTTCACTGGCACCCTTGGCCCGGGCGGTGCGCACGTAGTCCTGATTGGCCTCCTCCAGAAACAGGGTGCGATACCAGCGCGCACCGGAACCAATACCCGCCACCACACCCACCAGCACCGGCAGAATCAGGAATTTCCAGACCTGCCCCTCTATGTGGAAACCAGATATCGGCACCAGCTTCCAGGTTTTAGCAACCAAAAACTGGCCGCCGATGATGTAGAACAGGTAGGAAATGGACATCAACGCGACGAACACCAACACCGTCCACCGATCCAGTCGCGTGGCGTGAAACATCACCACCAGCAGTGCGACGCAAATATTCACCCAGATGCCAATCAAAAACGTTGGCAACGCCACCGCCAGACTGGGCCACATGCGCGTGGAGACATCACTGGTAATATCGCGGCCACTCTCGGAACGCCCAAAATCAAAGGCAAACAGCCGCAGGGATTTGGAAAAGAATATGGTGTCCGTCACGACGCCGCTGCCCGCCGCCGCCGCGTTAAAAAATAGCGGCAAATCGTAACCATTTTTTTGCTTCCAGGCCTGGATCGCGGCCGGGGTCACATATTTTTGTCCCAACTGGGAGACTGCCATGTCCTCGGGCGAGTTCACCACGAAAAATAGCGTGAACGTCAGCAAGTTGACGCCGATAAGAATCGGAATCGCGTAGAACAGCCGCCTGATGATATATGCCAGCATAGTTATCTCTGTGGGTCTCGGGCCGTGGCATTTTGGCGACGGCGATAAGCGATGATGCCGGGCAGCACCACGCTAATCAGCACTATCGCAGTGACAAACAGGGGCCACGTGATCGGCTGATTCCACAATTTCTGCTTTCTCTCTCGTTCCGCCGCATCCACGCGCGTGTACCTGAGGGTGGCCTTGGAGATGCCATGGCGTTTGTTGTTGTGTACCCAACTGTTGTTGAGAAATATCTCCTTGGGGAAAAATGCGTACAGCCATACTGCGTCACGCTGGTAAAGCTCCACCATGCGAGCAACCAGCTCATCGCGCTCCGGGCCCGGCCGCATAACGCGCATTTTGCGGAACAATTCGTCGTATTCCTCACTGGCATAATTCGAGTTGTTGGCACCATCGCAGGCGCACACCAGCGGACTCTCCGGGCCGTACAAGAGAAACAGGAAATTCTCTGGGTCGGGATAATCCGCGAGCCAACCGTGTGAAAATATCTGTGTATTACCGGTGAGTAACTTCTCGCGGGTGCGATTGAAATCCGCAGGCCGGAATTCGACCTGCACCCCAATGTCCGCAAATACACGGTCAATCCAGTTCATGGATGTGCTACCGATCGCTTGCGACTGTACATCAATGAAAATTTTGAGCGGTTCTCCGGTGCGCGCATCGCGACCGTTGGGATAGCCCGCCTCCACCAGCAGTTGCCGGGCATAATCGATGGACTTGCGCCGCGCTGCACCATCGACCCAATCGTAAACAGAGGGATTCATACCTGCCTCGCCCGACAGGTACCCGGGAATCCCCGGCGGAATGGGGCTGTGCGCTGCAATGCCATTGCCTTTGTAAAAAACGTTGAGGTACTCCTCGGTCAAAAATGCAATCTGCAGGGCCTGGCGCAGTTTGCGCCTATCCTCCGTGTAGCCGCCAACGACGGGATCGCGCATATTGAAGCCGTAGTAGTACACGCCAGGTTGCACATCCGGCGACATGGTGATATCACGGCCCAGCATTTCCGGCGACATTTCCACACCATCGGCGCGCACCACAAACGCCTGGTCAAATACCCCGGTAGTGTTGGAATGCACTTCACCAGAGCGATCGTAGTAACCCTGCAGGAACTTGGTCCACAACGATAGCCCGGATTTTTCCAGGCGATAAACGGCGCGATCAACAAAGGGAATAGGCTTGCCAGCATCCTCGAGGTACCCGGCCTCGTGATCTCCGGGAGCGCCCTCATCAGGGAAAAAGGCCTTACGGTAATTGGGATTGCGCTGCAGCACTATCTCGCTGTTGGGGTCATTCTTCACCATCATGAAGGGACCGGAACCGACCGGCCACCAGTCCAGCGTCAGGTTGCGACCAGCGAAGCCGGGATTGTGATAAAAGCGATCTACCTCCGGCGCGATGGGCGAAAAAAACGGCATGGCCAGCCAGAAGACAAACTGGGGATAACGGCCGGTGATGGTGATGCTCAGTGTGCGCTCATCCAGTATTGCAAGACCTTCCATCGGATAGTCATCAAGATTCAACCATGCATCCCTGGGTAACGTAGCAATGCGCTCGGAAAACGCTTTCATACCCACAATATACTGGGACATGAAACCCAGCATCGGGGACGCATTGAGTGGGTCGGCCAGGCGTTTGATGGCGTAAGCGTAGTCGTTGGCGTAAACAGGCCGGTCGCCGGTGTGCGGGAAATCCGGTATCTGCCGGTAGCGCGTACCTTCATCGGCGTTGCCAAACAGGTAGCGCGGCTGCCCGGCATCATCCAGCGCAAACGCGGGATGCGGTTGGTAGTGCAGGTCGTCGCGCAAGCGCAGCGTGTAGCGCGTGAACGCCACGGATGCACTGCCCTCATCCACCTCCTGCCGCTGGGCATCGAGGTAGCTTACCTGTGGCAACGACGCAAGTGCTCCCGGAATCAGTTCGTAGGGGCGCTTGAGGAAATGGTAATCCAGCGGCGGCTCATAGAGCTGCATGATCAGCAGGCTTTCATCCGAGGCATAAGACAGCGCCGGGTCCAGATGTTTAGGCGGCGCCGGCGACATCACCGACTGATACGTCACCAAGCCGTCCGGCGACGGTGGATGCGGGTCATTCCAGGGTGGCTCGCCGCAAGCCGCCGCAGTCAACAGTAGCGGGATCAGCAGCGAGCGCACGCAACGGTGCACGCTGGTCATGTAGAATTTCGTCTGATTGACTGTCATTCGCAGAGCGGTCGGTCACCTTTTCGCAAGCGCGCCAGCATAACCTGTTGCTGCGCCCCACGCACCTCGAAAAGGGACACCCCCAAAAAGGGCTGGGACACCCGACCACAGTCCCTATACTATGGCGCATGCAACATCAGCCGAGCACATGGGGAGAGCAACAACAATGTCAACCGCCCACGTGGCAGTAGCGTTGCCCCCGACAGATACCGACTTCTTCGGCCATCCCCGAGGGCTGTTTGTCTGCTTCGCCACCGAGTTGTGGGAACGTTTCTCCTTCTACGGAATGAAATTTTTACTCCTGCTTTATTTAACCAAGTACCACCTGTTCAGTGACCGCGCTGGGCTTGAGGTGCTGGGTGCCTACGCGGCGCTGGTGTATGCCATGCCCGTGATCGGGGGACTGCTGGCGGACCGCTACCTGGGCATGCGCAAGGCGGTCATTTTCGGTGGGGTGTTACTGGTACTGGGTCATCTGGGCATGGCGCTGGAGGGTGAACAGGCGCGCCAAGTGGGGGACACGATCGTGCGCGATGAGAGCACGCTACAGGCATTCTATTTTTCCCTGGCGCTGATCGTGATCGGGGTGGGCTTTCTCAAGCCGAACATCTCCACCATTGTGGGCCGACTGTATGCGCAGGACGATCCGCGCCGCGATGCGGGCTTCACCATCTTTTACATGGGCATTAACATCGGCGCCTTTGCAGCGACCCTGCTGTGCGGCTATCTCGGAGAGACTTTTGGCTGGCGTTATGGCTTCGGTGTCGCGGGTATCGGCATGCTGATCGGCCTGGCAACGTTTCTCTACGGGCAAAAACACCTGCACGGTCTGGCCGAACCGCGCGACAGCACTGTGCTGCAGCAAAAGTCACCGCTCGGTATTAGCAAAGAGTGGACCATCTACCTGTGCGGCCTGCTGGCAGTATTCGCAGCCTGGCGGATGTTGCAGTTTCACGGCGCCGTGGGACACCTCCTCAATTTGCTCTCGGTCGCGGTGCTGGTCGGACTGGGTTGGTTTATCGCACTTAAATGTAACGCCATAGAGCGCAGTCGCATGCTGGTGTTGCTGATCCTGACCATGTCTACGGTGGTGTTCTGGGCACTGTTTGAACAAGCAGCGGCGTCCATGACGCTATATGCAGATCGCGTACTGGATCGTACTATTTTTAGTTACACACTCACCGCATCGCAGTTCGGCTCCCTCAACGCTTTCTTTATTTTTCTGTTTGCGCCACTCTTCGCCTGGCTGTGGATATTCCTGGGCCGCCGGGGACTGGAACCCAGTACACCCGTCAAATTCGCCCTGGGCATCGCGCAGGCGGGACTGGGTTTTGGCGCGCTGGTGATCGGGGCAGCCACTCCCAACGAGGCCGGCCTGGTCGCGGGCTACTGGATGGTGCTGGCCTACCTGTTACACACCACAGGCGAGCTGTGCCTGTCGCCGGTGGGATTGTCGGCCGTCACTAAACTCTCGGTTCCCAGCGTGGTAGGGGTGATGATGGGCGCCTGGTTTCTGGCCACGGCCTATTCGGAATTCGTCGCCGCGCAACTGGCGAAACTGGCGGCGGTTGAAACCGTCGATGGTGCGGTTGCCGATATCGGCGCAGCACTGGCAAGCTATACGGAATTATTTACCGGACTGTTGTATGTCGGTCTGGTGTTTGCGGCACTGCTGCTACTGCTATCGCCGCTATTGAAAAAAATGATGCACGGTATTCACTAGGAGATGGACATGGCTGTAGAGTTGGATAAGCGCGAGTTCGACCTGATCGTCTGGGGAGCGACCGGATTCACCGGTCAGCTGGTGGTGGAGTACCTGGTAGAAACCTATGGCGTGGACGGTGACGTGCGTTGGGCCATTGCCGGGCGTAGCCACAGTAAACTTGAAGCGGTGCGACAGTCCTGCCTGCCGACAGCCCAGCACGACAAACTCCCTATTCTGGTGGCCGATAGTGACGACGCAGGCAGCCTGGCAGCGCTGGTCGCACAGACCCGGGTAATGTGCACCACGGTTGGTCCTTATGCGAAATACGGCACGCCGCTTGTTGCTGCCTGCGTTACGGCCGGCACGCATTACTGCGACCTGACCGGCGAAGTGCAATGGATGGCACGGGTGATACCCAAGTTCCAGGCCGCCGCCGCAGCGAGCGGCGCTCGCATCGTGCACACCTGCGGTTTTGACTCAGTACCCTTTGATATGGGTAACTGGTATTTGCAGCAGGTGATGTTCGAACGCCATGGCGCGTATGCAAGGCAGGTCAAGGCCCGGGTCGGACGCAATCGCGGCGCAGCGAGCGGCGGCACCATCGCCAGCATCCTGAACATGCTGGAGGAAGCCGGGCAGGATCCCTCGATCCGGCGTCAGGTCGCCAACCCTTATGCGCTCTACCCCGCCGGCACGCCAGCGGGCCAGGACGGACCGGACCAGACGGGCGCCATATTCGATGTGGATTTCAAGCAGTGGACCTCGCCCTTTATTATGGCTGCGATTAACACCCGCGTGGTACGGCGCAGTAACGCACTGCTGGGTTTTCCCTGGGGCGCGAGTTTCCGTTATGACGAGGCCACACTCAACAAATCCCGCTACCAGGCTACGCTGGCGAGCGCGGCTGGCGGCATCGGCCTGATAGCCCTGGCGCTGGGGCCAACACGCAGACTGGCGCAACGCTTTCTGCCCAAGCCAGGCGAGGGCCCGACTCGCGAGCAGCGCGAGGCAGGCTACTACGAGGTATTTTTCCGCGGTATTGATCCCAACGACCGCAGCAGGGATACGGTGGTCAAGGTCAGCGGCGACCTCGATCCCGGTTACGGTTCAACCTCCAGAATGCTGGGGGAAGCTGCGGTCTGCCTGGCCAAGGATGAACTCGCCGTCGGCGGCGGATTCTGGACCCCGGCGGCGGCGCTGGGCGGTAAATACCTCGAGCGCCTGACCACCAACGCAGGGCTGACATTCGAGGTGGTTAACTCCGCCGCTTGATGAAACTTGCTGGCGTTACTCAATGAACTCAATCGCGCTGATCATCGGTAATGCCCAGCGAGCAATTGTTGCCACGCTGGCGAAGTCGTTAATGTTGAATTGATCGTCCAGCACCTGAATGCCGTATTGCTCTTCCAGAAAGACAATAATTTGCATGGTGCCGAAGGAGTCAAGGCCGGCGTCACCCAATAGATCGGTATCCACACCAACGGGGGTATCGACAATAATCGACAATTCCTCAATGAGAGTTTCTGCAAATTTTACCGACTCCACCAAGTAGACTCCTCTAAAGGTGGAAACAAATCGCGCAATAACTTACTGGCGTTTATTTCCTTGAATACATTATGTGTCTTGCCGGGAACGGGAAAAAGCTCGACTCCCGGACAGTTCGCCATCCTCTGTGCGGCGCTACGATCAGGCTCAAACCCCTCGGAGTAATACATTCTATAGCGGGTTCGACCGTTCCAATTGGCCAGTAGCAGGGAGATATCCCTGTGCTCGGGAGGAATGGTTAACGCCGGGTCCACGAGAGTCGAGCTGATTTGTGATTGTGCGCCAAATGCATAGACAATATCCGCTGCAAGATAATGGCCAAACAACATCGACGCATAGCCCCCCATCGAAGTACCCGTACAATAAAATTCAGTCGCTTGGGTGCATTGCCGCTTGATCTGTCGTTGCTGCTCTATGGTTGCTTCTATATTTGGACAATCCGGATGCAACTCGCCGTGATAGTAGTTGGCACCGGGGTCGCGTAGCAGCGACAGATTTCGCTTATTGGCACCCGACAACCTTAGAAAGCGCATGGGCGGCATAAAAAACATGCCGGCGCCGCCCTGATAGAGAAACAACAACTGCTTACAATCTGGCCGAAAGCGAGTGACACAGACGGCCTTGGGGTTAGCGCGCATAGTTTGGATCCTCTGGTGCCAGCACAATCCTGGCATCCAGCTTATGTTGATCCCCGTAAGCGGTTAATCGTCTAATGACAGACTCCTGCAGGGGCACACCAAGCCGCAGATTTTCTTCCCGCGCCCTGAACTCGATTTCTCCCGGTACGAATATTTCCGTACTGCCGACAGCCAGATCGCTAGCCTTTGCTTGCATCACAATATCGGCCACGCTGGCCTCAAATTGATCACGGGGAATAAAGAGTTCCGGATCAAACGCGATAAAAAAATGCCCAATATCGGAACCGCCATGACGCGCGGAGGCTGCCCGACTGTGATCACGGCAATAGCCCGCGCCGGTCAGGGCGCCTGAGAGAATTTCGATCGCCAGTGCCAGACCATAGCCTTTGTGGCCTCCTATTGGGGCGGCTAACCCCGCCGCAAGGTCTGCTAGTTGCGTGGTGGGCAAGCCCAGTTTATCCAATATCCAACCTGCCTGAAGTGGTTCACCTTCGGCAACGGCGAGCCCTATCTTGCCCCGTGTCGCTACCGCCATGGCAATATCCAGCACAATAGGATGTCCGTCTCCACGCGGCAGGCCAATCGCCAGTGGATTGTTACCCAACAGTGGAGTGATCCCGCCAGTGGGTGCGAGAACCACGGGGCCGTTGGTAAAACACATCCCTATCATCCCGGCCTGGCTTGCTAGCCAGGCGTAGTGCCCGGCGGCGCCAAAATGATTCGATCGTTTGACGCTGACAATACCGGCACCGCTGCGACCAGCCATGGCAATCGCTTTGGTAATGGCGATTGTCGCAACCCATTGACCGGGCGCATTATCGCCATCGATGGTGGCACTGAGGTCACTGGTCTCGACAACCTCAATTTTTGGATTGAAATTTAGCACACCGGAGGCCAAACGCCTGGCATAGCGTGGTATATCGCCAATATTGTGCGTCGCCTGACCACGCAAGCTGGACTCCAGTTGCACCTCGGTGACTATCGCTGCCCCTTCAGCCGCCAGTCCCGCCTTTTCCAGCGCCTCCCGACTGAAAGCGCGCAGGCTGTCCGGGGTATAGCGCGCGAACTGCACCGTATTGCGAACCAAGGTAGCCGGCAATTTTGCGAAGGGATTCTGGATACGGTCATGTATCGGAGCAGCGGCGAATCGAACAACAGGCGCCAGCTCAGCAATGGTCTGGAACTGAAACAACTGATCGAGTCCCAGCTGCAGGCCTGCGTCCAGCGCGGCACTGACGATCTCGATGCTCAGGATGGAATTGCCTCCCAGATCGAAAAAATTGTCCTGCAATCCGACTGGCTCGTCGCGCAACAACACATCCTGCCAAAGGGACTGTAATGTTTGCATGATCGCTTGTTGGTCCACATCGCCATTAGCAATGTGAGATTGTAGAATCACATCCGTATGAGGCACCACACTGTTTGCATGCTGTTGCTGGAGTGCGCTGCGATCCAACTTGCCAGAGAAAGTACGCGGCATGGCAACCACTTCAATCATCCTGTTGGGAACCATGTAGGACGGCAGCCGTTGACCCAGGTAGGAGCGCAGCTCAGCGCCAATGGCAAGGGAAACAGTTTCTCTGGCAACGCAAAAGAAGAGTTGCAGCTGTGGAACTTTATGCGCCGCAGTGCTTTCTGCAACGAGCACGGCTGCATCCGTAATCTCCGGATGTGTCAGCGCGACAGATTCTATTGCGCCGGGCTCAATCCTGAATCCCCGGTACTTTATCTGCTCATCCAGTCTACCGCAGAACTCGATATTACCGTCTTCGCGATGGCAACCAAGATCCCCGGTGCGATAGATCGCCACTGCGCCATTGCCCAGATCCACCGGCTGCACGAATGGCTCAGGGACTGGGCTTGCATTTGTCAGGTAGCCCCGGCCAATACACGGTCCAACAACACAGATTTCTCCGACGACGCCGGCGGGAACGGGACGCTGGTGCTCGTCGACCAAATGAATAGAATGTCCCATTATGGGTTTACCCAGGGACACCACATTCGAATGCGCTTCCAGGCAATAGGATTGGTACATCGCCACAATGCCTGATGTTTCCGTCTGCCCATACATATTGATAAGTTGGGCGTGGGGCCAGCTCCCACACAGAGACTTTGCCAGAGCGTCAGGCAAGGGTTCGCTGGCCGACAGCATCAACCGTAATTGCGGACAGGAATATCCACCACTGGACTGTCCATCCAGCAACAGCCATTTATGGCAGCCGCGCCACAGTGTCGGCACCAGATCGAGAATAGTAACGCACTCCTGGTGTACGACGTTTAGTAGTGCCTCGACATTCTCAATCTGGCTTTGGTCGGCAATCACCACCTGGGCGCCATTGACCAGCGGTAACACATACTGCCTTATGGAGGCGGAAAATGCTGGGGACGCTGCGTGGAGGTACCGGTCTGTGGGCGCAATGTTCAGCTCCAATGACATCGCCCTGATGTAATGCGCAAGATTGCCATGACTGATGACGACGCCCTTGGGTTTTCCTGTTGAGCCGGACGTGAAGACAATATAGGCCGGATCGTCGGGGCATGGTGTCTGCAAGGATGCAGATACGGCACAGTCGATTGTCGCCGCCTCACTTTCATCCAGGCACAGCATTTTTGGTGGATGAACTGCACTACTTGCACCCACAGACAGCATACCTATCGTCGCGCTACTCACGATTGTCAGGTCAACCCGAGCAGTATCAATAATCTCCCGTAATCTGACTGCCGGAGACGAGCAGTCCAGAGGTACAAACGCCGCACCTGCAGCCATGACAGCCAGGGGTGCAATCAGCATCGATGCATCCCGAGGCAACAAAATCGCCACTGTTTTGCCCGGTCCTATCTGCTCAGTGGCCAGGTAATTGGCGAGTGTGTTGACGCGAACCAGGACCTCAGCGTACGACCAGCGACCGGTTTTTGAGCTGATAGCCGTACGCAACGGGTTGGCTTTCGCCTGGCGAGCCAACAATGGCATGACTGGCGATGGCGTAGACCCAATTGATGGATCGATATGCTTGCCGTCACCAGGCTTTAACGTTTCAAAATTGAAAGGGATATCCGCTAACCGCAGTTCCGGCTCATCGACGATACCCTGCAGTATCGTGGAGAAGTCTCTGCTCATACTTGCAATGGTGCGCGCAACGATTTTCTCGCTGCGATACTGCCAAACGCCTTGCATGCCATCGTTGCTGGGCCTCAGGTGGAGGCTGAGATCGAACTTCGCACTATCACCATCGACGACCACACGCTCCATTCCCAACAACGCAGACACATTGGTTCTGTCAGCCCGCACTCCGGACCCTCCAGTAGTCATCTGCTGCGGAAACTTGTGAAACGCGAACATGACCTGAAAGAGCGGTGTTATACCTCCGACTCGGCCTTGACTACAGGCCTGTACTATCTCCTCAAACTCAATATCAGCATGCCCAAAAACACTCTTTACCATGCCTATGGACCTGTCCAGGACGGCGCCTACCGTATCGTCCCTGTCACACCTGATTGGCAGTGGCAGAGTTTTGGCGAAAAATCCGACCACATCTTCCAGATCAGCGTACTGTCGATTGGCGACCACCGTGCCTAGACAAAAACGGTCTTGCCGGGTGTAACGATGCAACAGAATTCCCAGTGCACTGACCAACACCATGTAGAGTGTCGCACCGGAGCGCTTTGCACTTTCCTCAAGCCTCTGAACCATTGCGCTTGAAATATTGAAATGCACATGAGCAGCTCCATTTGATGAATTCCCTACGTGCGCGCCGCGGTCAGGCAGATTAAGAATTGGGTCAATATCAGCGAGCTGTTGCTGCCACCATCGAATTTGCGCGTCCTTCACCTGCGTATTGTTTCGGTCCCACCGCAAAGTTCGGGCAACGTAATCATGAAATTGCAAAGTCGGCGAGTTTTGATCTATCGATCTTCCGGCAAAAAGCTGCGCGTATAAAGTGCGTAGTTGTCGCTGCAAGATTTCCATCGACCAGCCATCGCAGACAATATGGTGGATGCTGATCACCAAAAGATGTTCATTGCCGTCTAGTCGAATCAGGTGACAACGAAATAATGGCTCTCTTTCCAGCTCAAATGTCTTATTACGCAACTCACCCGCGAGGAAAAGCGCTCTTTGGACTCTTAGCTCACGGGGTAGATCCGAGATATCCAATACCGGCAGGTCTGTCTCTGTGTGAGGCCTGATACGTTGCACAGGATTGCCGTCCAACACGTTTATCGTCGTTCGCAGTACAGCATGACGCTGGCGCAAGGTATTGAGGGCCTGCGCCATCAACACCGTATCGAGCGCCCCGCGCAGCCACAGTGACGAACTCATGTTGTATTCACTGCCGCTCCCTGCCTGATGCAAAAACCAGAGGCGGTGCTGCCCCGCAGACAGCGGCACAACCTGCTCCAGGACGTCGTGACCAGACGATTTTCGCTGTGGCTTTCGAGCTGCTCTTTTTCCCCGCAATTTCCGCGATAACAGGGCTAGCTGTTGCGCCACGGTGGGATACACAAAGAAACAGTTTGTTGGTAAACGGACACCCACGGCGCGCTCCAGAGCGTTAACCGCACGGGCAGCCGCTAAAGAGTCTCCTCCCAGCAGGAAATAATTATCCTCGGCGCTGTATTGCCCGGGACCGAGCGTGTCAGCCCAAGCTGTCCTTACTGCCCGCTCCAGAAATCCCATCGAAAATCTGTTTGCTGCTGGCTCGCGTTCGACAGACGTAGCGACTGCTAGCAAGTCGTGTATTTTATGTCGCTGTACCTTGCCACTCTCGACAGCTGGAATCTGGGACTCTATATAGAACTTGTGGGGTACTTTGAAGTGGGCCAATTGCGACAGACAATACCGCCGTAAAATATGCTGCAGATGAACAACTATCGTATTGTTTTTGTTTTTGTTTTCGTCTTCGTTATAGTCGCTGTCGGCAAACAGGAACCCATCTTTCAGCACTATGACCGCATGGGGTATCTCGCCCAGCGTAGCGTGGGGAGCCGGGAAAACAACTGCATCCTGTACCGCCGGGTGCTCTAGCAATACTGACTCAATCTGCCGCGGCGATAGCTTTTCTCCCCCGCAGTTAATCGCCTCCTTGATGCGTCCCGTCACATGCAGGAAACCATCCTCATCCAGAAACCCCAAATCGCCAGTATGGAACCACCCCGCACAAAATGGCGTACTGTCCGCAATGTCATCCGGGTAATAGGCCTGAATAACATTGTCGCCCCGGATGACAATCTCCCCGATGTGAGTCTGCTCCAGACAGAGCCCGTCCACAGGTCGAATGGCCACGTCCACACCGGCGGGACGACCCACTGAGCCAATTCTTCTATTTTCAATGGCAAGGCCATTGCAGGCAATCTGCGGTCCCGCTTCGGTCATGCCGTAAGCCTGAATCAGGGGAACGCCGAAAGTCTGTTCAAGCTCCCGTGTGAGCGTGTCGGATAGGGGCGCCGAAGCGGAGCGAAGAAATCGCAGCCTATTCGATGTTAGCGTCAAGCCCGTGTGTTGCACGACTTTCAGCATTGCCTGGAAATGCGTAGGTGTTGCCGATAGCCAGCTGACTTGCTGTGCAAGCATAACCTGCCCAAACCAATCTGTGTTGAAGGCACCGCCAGATATTACGATCCCGCCAGTTAATACTGTGGCCAGCACCGTACTGAGTCCATGAATATGGAAGCAAGGCAGTACGCAGAGGTTGCGATCGGAGCAAGTCAGCTCCAAGACAGCAGCGATACGCGACGCCGAAGACAGTAGCTGCGCCTGGCTGAGCTTGACCAGCTTCGGTTCGCCGCACGTTCCCGAGGTCGACAGTAGCAAGCCTGTGTCGTTCGGTCGCGAAAATTTGGGTATCGGTGCCGTTAACGATACTGTTGCTGTCGTTGCAACAAGCGTCAGGTCAGGGAAGCCTTGCAGGAGCAGTACCAGCAGTCCTTCGCCCCTGATGGCACTGAGCAATGCCGGGTCAATTGCCGCGCTTGCAATCAGAGCTCGCGGGCGAATTCTTTGTAGCATTGACAGAATTTCAGGTGTCCCCAGCGCCGGATTGAGTGGCGCCGCAACGGCCAACGTCAGCGTCGCGAGAATCGCAACGATTGCCTCCGGGCCCTGTGGGAGAAGAATGGCGACAGGTTCATTGCCCGCTATTTTCAGGGCGTTGAATACTGTCGAAAATTGCACTGCAATCGAATGCAGCTCGCCATAGCTTACTGTCGAATTTTCCGTGTTCGTCAAAAAGAGACGCTCGTGGTCCACGGCTGCAACGGCTTCACTGAAATTACTGAAACTAGGCATCCAGGCTATTTTTCAAGAAAATACGATCCACTTTGCCATTTTGGTTGAGAGGGATTCTATCAACAACAACAAATTTGCCGGGTATTTTGTAGTCAGCCATATTGTCACGTGTCCAGAGCCGCAAACGCTTCAGGGAAAAATTCGGTAGCTCGATCGGCACAATGAATGCGACACATATTTCGCCTGCCAGGACATGAGGGACGCCAATCACAGCAACATCCTCCAGCATCTCACTTTGGGACAATAAGTACTCCAATTCCGCTGCGTAGAGCGTATAGCCATGAATAGTGATCACTTCTTTTTTGCGACCCAGGATCTGCAGATTTCCATCGGCCGTCCAACACCCCATGTCGCCAGAGTGCAACCAGCCATGCGAATCAATGGCTGGTTCGGTTTGGCCGGGCGCAATCAGGTACCCGGGTGTTACGGCATAACCCCTTATCCAAATTTCACCCGCTGTTCCACAAGGGACTGGCAGCCCTTCATCACTGGTGACTTGCACTTCCAGTCCCGGCTCTGGCTTGCCTACCGTGGTGGCAATGACGTCAACAGTTTCAGCTAAACCAGTGGAGGCAATACCGTCACATTCAGTCATGCCGTATCCTGATGTCACTGAGTTAACGCCTGCTTTAATCAATTCGTAGACCAGCGCGGGTGGAATTTGCGCAGAACCGACAGTCGCCAAGCTCAAGTTCCGACATACCGGCTTACCGTCTACTTGTTCCCGCAACAATGCGGCATACAAGGAGGGTGGCGCACTTGTTGCGGTGACCTTTTCGACGCTAATCAGGGCAGCGAGCACTTTGGGATTCCTGCTTTTTGCAATCACCAGGGTCGCGCCGAGTAACAGGCAACGCAGAAGATTGCCATTCAGGCCCATCGTATGGGAAAAATCGGCTATTGCCAGTATACAGTCCTCTGTCTTGAAGCCACGTCCCCGCGAGTTTGTCCAACGATTGCGTAAGACCTGATCGTGTCGTCGCAATACACCCTTCGGACGGCCGGTGGAGCCCGAGGTAAAGAGAATTTCGCAAATATCTTCACCAACGACTTGTATGTTCGGGGCTAGGCGCTGGTCCGGCTCATTGCTGGCAAATTGCGCAAATTCCACCAGGTTTAGCGCGGGGTGGCGAAAGTCTCCCGAGAAATCCACGATGGCCTCCAGATCGGGACACAGATCCTGGATCCTACCGTGGGTCTTGACCAGTTGATCGGCGATGAGTGCTGGAAGATTGCCAAGTGCTGATGAAGAACAGGTAAATAGCAATTTGGCCTGCGTAGCCTGGAGTATAGGCATCGCGTCCAGGACTTTGCCTCTGGCCGGAATGGGCACAATTGTACAGCCACTCCACCAGCAGGCCACTACGCTCACAACCCATTGCCAACAGTTAGGCGCCCAGATCGCTACGACATCACCAGAGCCGAGATTCCGAGCCTGCAGACCGGCAGCAACCTGATACATGTGTCGCTCGAGTTCAGCGTAGCTAATGCGAGTATCGCCATCGACAATGGCCGTTCGCTGTGCATGCAGAACCAGATTATCTGCTAGCATGGCGGGAATCGTCAGCCAGGGGATTGCCATTTCGCTTGAATTGCTGTCAGCCAATTCGGCTCCCGGTCACGAATAAAATGTTGTTATTTGTGAATTGCCTCAGGATCGCATTATTCTACCGATCTGTCGCATTTTTCAATCACTTTGCGCTCAGAATGGATGACAAACAGGATGGAACTGCCTGCCAATACAGTGCATATCTGGCTCACCAGAAAGTCTTTGGTTCCGACTGCTGCGCTGTCTGGTTACTACAGCTTGATGAACCACACCGAGCTAACCCGGAACCTGCTCTATAAAAGTGACGCATTGCGCGCTGCTGACGCAATAACCAGAGCCCTGCTACGTACGACCTTATCCCAATATGACGATTGCTCACCGGCACACTGGGAGTTTAAGGAGCATGAGCGCGGTAAGCCGTATATCGCCAACCCGAGTACGCGCTTATTTTTCAGCTTGAGTCATACCACCGAGTGGATAGTTTGTGCGATTGCCCGTTTCCCCGTCATTGGAGTGGATATAGAGCACTGTCACCGCGACATCGCCGTATTGCGCCTGGCCAGTCGATTTTTCTCACAAGCGGAGTACAGTGATTTGCTCAATTTCTCCGGCGCGGCCCAGAAAAATCGATTTTTCGATTACTGGACCCTGAAGGAGTCCTACATCAAGGCACGCGGTGAAGGGATTTCCCTGGGGCTTGGAAAGTTCAATTTTAGATTCTCAAAAGAGGGGAAAATTGAAATTGAATGTGATGCGCTGTTGCGCGAAAGCCCGCGTGAGTGGCACTTTAGATTGTCATCAGGTGCAGGCGATCATCGCCTGGCAGTCGCCGTTAAGCCGCCCCAGCCCATCGAGGCACTGGATATTAGCCACTTCTTTACGATTCCGCAGCACAGTATAGAGAACTACACAGGTCCGCTGCTGCTTTAGGAACCGTTATAGGGCACAATTCAATAGTGTCAGCGCTGGTAATGCGCGACGAAACCTCGTACCTTTCCTGCAAGAAACGATAAAAGTAACAGGGGATATCGGGCGCGGGGTGAATAAATTTAACCTCACGTTTAGCGGCGAGATTCTGGCAGGGCACGATCCGGCACAGGTCAAGCTGCGCTTCGGCAAAGTGTTTGCCATTGACGATCCCGTGCGCCTGGAGCGCTTCTTCAGCGGACAAACAATTATTCTGCGCCGCAATCTCGAGCGCAAAGCGGCTGCCCAGTATTATCACGAACTGCACCTGCTGGGTGTGGCAGCCGCACTGGTTAAGGTCACCGCCAGTGAGGCCGCAGATGAGCTTCTCAAAGCAGCGCCAGCGCCCCCCGATAAAACACCTGAAAAGTCCACGCGTAACAAGATCGATATCGCTGCGCAAATAAAAGCGCGTAAGGCAGAGTCCTTGCGACTGTCCGCAGAACAAGCTGCCAGAGACAAGGCCGCACTCCAAGACCAACAGCGCAAGGCCGAGGAAGACAAGACCAGGCAAAAAGCACTGCGTGACGAACAGAAAGCGGAGGAAGCGCGACGCAAGGCGGAACTGGCGGCCAAACGCAAGGCCGAACTGGAGGAGATAAGACGACAGGAGGCCGAGGAAGCGGCCCGTCTACAGGCAGAGCTGGCAGCGAAAAAGCTACGAGAAGCCGAAGAATCGGCGCGGATTAAAGCCGAGCAGGAAGAGATCGAACGTCAGGAGGCCGAAGAGGCCGCACGACTGCAAGCAGAAATTGAAGAAATCAAGCGGCAAGAAGCGCAGGAAGCCGCCCGTATCAAAGCTGAAGCGCAGCGCAGGGAAGTGGAAGCACAGCGCCAATCAGCAGAACGTCGGCGCGCTGCTGCAGAGCAATTGGCGGCGCAACGGGCGCAGCGCAAGGAGGAAAAACGGCTAGCGGCCGCGCGGCAGGCCGAGCAAAAAATCCAGCAGGCACAGGCCGCACGACAACAGGCCACCGAGGTGGCTCGACTCAAGGCCGAGCAACGTCGCAAGAAAGTGTTGGAACAGCAGGAACACGAACACCTGAAGGAAGCCCTGCAAGAAAAAGTTGTGCAAAGGGCCGCGACAGAGCTGGCACAATCGACCGGCCTCAAACCCACCAGTGACCGTGTCAAGACCAGCCTTGAGGTGCCCCAGCGCAGACCCCCTGAAGCAGCAGGCGCTACTCCCGCACCACGCAAGCGCCAGTTGGGCGAGCCGAATTTGTATACTCTGCGCCCGTTTCGCAATACCGACGAAGTGCGCGCGCGGGCCACAGACGCACACCAACGCATGCGCCACGGCTACACCCTGGGCGCGATAGCCCTCGCGGCGTTACTCATTGCAGGGGGGTACTTGCTACGACAGGCTGCCCCTCCAGTCATCACTGGAGCTGCGGCCATAGCGATTGATCTACAGTCCGCGCCACTGCTGCTGGCAGGTGATTCGCTGCTGTTTCACAATCGCGCGGGTGTCTATACAAAGGAGGAATCGCTGAGCGTACTGGGAGTCAGTACCATGGCGGGGCCCATGGCCTTTGATAGCAGCGGCAGACTGCTCGCTCTGGGCCGGCTGCTCGACGATGCCGCAGAAGCCACTGCGGGTCAGGGCGTGCAACTTTTGCGCTGTGCACCTGGACCATCCACGTGTGAGTACTTTTCCCCGCTACTGCACAACAGCAACATCGACACCTTTGTCATCCATCCTCTGGATGGCAGCCTGCTGCTGGCAGACAGGGCCGCTGGGGAGCTACTGAAAATCAACCGGGCTGGCCAGATCGTAGCCCGCGCCGCAGCCACCATACCCGAGCAGCCGGTACTGCGCCTGCACGGTGGATTACTGTTGATGAACGGCGCCGACGGCCCGGCCATCAGCGTGTTTCGCTACGAGGACAACGCTTTCGGCCAACAACTGGATGAAATCCTGCTACTACCCCCCGCCGCGCAACAAGCCGAGCAAACCAAGGTCGGCGATTTTCTCTGGTCCAGCGGCACCTGGTGGGCGAGCTTGCACAATCCAGCCTCTGGCAGCCACGGACTGTATCGCTTTGACGAACAGTGGAACTACCTCAACGAGGTCGCACTGCCCGACACTGCGGGCCCACCACAACTGCTTAGCTGGGGGGAGAAAACGCTGGTTAATGCGCCACATCAGCCCGCCGTGCAGCGTTTCAATGCAATCGGTAAAGCGGAAGCACCCTTCGTATCCACCCAGCTGGAATACCTGGTCGCCAGGGATGAGCGCAGTGCCAACCTCACTACTGTGGCATGGCGCGCAGGCCTGCTGCTGTGCGCACTCGCGGCACTGCTGGGTTTTGGATTTGGGTATCTGCAAAACCTGCGCTCGCTCGTCTACAAACCCCATCGTGAGCGCGGTGCCGAACCCGTAGACGCTCACGTCGAGTCCCTGCGCTGGATTGATCCGGTGCAGCACCGCTTGGCACTACTGCGCAGCAGAGGTGTTAGCTACGCGCTACTGGTAGTGGGCATACTGCTACTGGCTGTGGCACAGAGCGTCACCGTAGGGCAGCTGTCGGCACTGCTGCTGGCGCTGAGCGGCCCGGCTATCGCCCTGCTGCTGCTTCGTCGACACCCGCTTGGACACATTGGTATTCTTAAGGACCGACTGTTGCTGGTAGACCACAGTGGTATGTACCACCTCGCGAGCGGCTCGGGCATTCAATATCACGGCCCCTTCCTGGCAATCGACGATGTCGTGGTATTCACCGGCAGCCGCTTGCTGCCTGCGTTTTCCTCACCCCAGTTGCAACATCTGGTCAGGCCGCTGGCACTGGGTGGCGTCAAGGTGGATCGCAACACCATGGTGGTCAAACTGTTGCAGTGTCGTCACCCTTTAGCCCAGAGTGCCTGCGCCATTCTCGTTGCAACCGCCACTGCCGTCATGCTGCTGTGCTTGCACGGTATTTTCTAGACACTAGCACCACCATGCGGGGCGACAGCAGTTCCTGCAATTGGATATACTGTGCTCTCTGGAGCGTCCATAGCAGCTCCATCACAGCACAACCAAGCAAGGGGCTGCGGCCTGCATGAATGAGCAACATCGGGATCAGTCTCTACCACCCCCGCGTAGGCAAGTCACACTCTTCGTCACTTGCCTGGCAGACTTGTTCCGACCCTCGGTAGCGTTTGCAAGCATCAAACTGCTGCAGCAGGCCGGCTGTGAAGTGACGGTGCCCCTGCTGCAAACCTGTTGTGGCCAACCTGCCTACAACAGTGGCGATTATGAAGCGACCGTGCCTCTGGCCCAGAACGTCATCGCAATGTTGGAATCGGCAGACTACGTGGTCGTGCCGTCAGGTTCCTGCGCTGGCATGATCTGCCACCACTACCCCAAGCTACTAGAAGGAACATGGCGTGACCGCGCACTACAGCTGGCGGCCAAAACGTTTGAACTCACCGTGTTCCTGAAGGATATTGCGCGCATCGAGCCGCGCAGCATGCCGCCTTCCGGATTTCCTGCGGTTACCTATCATGACGGCTGTGCCGGGCTACGCGAATTGGGTATCAGGGAGCAGCCCCGACAATTGCTAAGGGAACTGTGCGGTATAGAGGTGAGCGAGCTGCAACAGAGCGAAGTCTGCTGTGGTTTTGGAGGTACCTTCTGCGCCAAAATGCCGGAAATCTCGGGCAAAATGGTGAACGATAAACTCCATCACGCAGTGGCTACCGGTGCGCGGATTCTGGCGGGCGGCGATCTGGGCTGTCTGCTCAATATTGCCGGCCGGGCGCAGCGCCAGGGTGCTGCGATCGAGGTGCGTCACATCGCAGAGCTGCTCAGCGGCGACCTGGATGCACCCGCTATTGGGAAGAGGTACTAGGCGGTGCAGCAGCGCAGCGACACCTTCCTGGACAATGCCAGTGAAGCATTAAAGAATGCTGGCCAGGCGCAGCGCCGCGACCTGTTCGCCTTGTTCGCGCCACTGGTACGCACGGCAGCAGTTGCTGGTTTTGACGGCTTCGACGACCTGCGCCAACAGTTCAAGCAGGTGCGCCAACACAGCCTGGACCATCTGGAACACTACCTCAGCCAATTCGAACAGGAAGCCGTCCACAACGGCAATCATGTGCACTTTGCGCGTGATGGCAACGAGCTCAACAGCATCGTGCTGGACATCTGCCAGCAACACAATGCACGGCGCATCATCAAGGGCAAATCCATGGTGACCGAGGAGACCGGCCTCAACAGTTTCCTGCAACGCGCCAGCCTGGACGTGATGGAGACCGACCTGGGCGAGTACATCATCCAGCGCGCCGGCGAAACACCCAGCCATATCGTGGGCCCCGCGCTGCACAAATCGGCGGCTGAAATACGCGAACTATTTCAGGCCAAACATGATCTGGGCGAGCGTGAACTACCCGAGACGGCGGATCTGGTGGGCGAAGCGCGCCAGGTATTGCGGCAACATTTCCTGCAAGCCGACGTGGGCATCATTGGCGCCAATGCACTGATCGCAGAAAATGGTTATTCGATGCTGGTAACCAACGAGGGTAATGGTGATCTCTGCGCCAACCTGCCCCGGGTGTTGATCGTCTGCACCACGATTGACCGGGTGCTGCCACGGGCACAGGACGCCACTGCCATGTTGCGACTGTTGGTGCGTTCGGCCACTGGCCAGTCGCAAACCTGCTATACCAGTTTTTACTCAGGGCCGCGGCGGGAAAGTGATATTGACGGACCGCTGGAAACGCATTTCGTGCTGCTCGACAACCAGCGCAGCGATATTCTAAGCAGCGACTACCGTGAAATTCTGGACTGTATCCGCTGCGGCGCGTGCCTCAACCATTGCCCGATTTACGCCGCTGTAGGAGGGCATGCGTACGGCTGGGTTTACCAGGGCCCCATGGGCTCTATACTCACACCACTGCTGACCTCCCTGGAACAAAGCCATCAGCTCCCCAATGCCTGCACCAGCTGTGGTCGATGCGCCGAGGTCTGTCCGGCCGATATTCCCCTGCCGGATCTGTTGCGCGACCTGCGCCATGAAGAGAGCATAAGGAAGTTATCCGCGCCGCGCTGGCGCTACGGATTGAAGCTGCACGCATGGCTCGCCAGGCATCCACCCATTTACCACGCGCTGAGCGCCACTATCATCCCCCTATTGCACCTGCTGGGACGCCGCCGGGGAGGGTTCTCCCGTCTGCCTTTCGCCAGGGGCTGGACCAGTCAGCGGGATTTTCCGGCGCCGCAAGCAAAGACCTTCACGCAGTTGTACCAGGCCCGGATGAAACAGAACAATGAGCAGTAGCGCCCGTTCAGATATTTTCGCCAAATTGCGCGCCACCAGTCGCGGTGCCAGCGCGCAGGAGATTGTGCAGGAGCGTGAAGCGCTGGGTAGCGCTCCGGCTCCGACACCGCCCGTGGCGGAGCTATGCGAGGCTTTCCTGTTCAATGTGTTGAAAAATCAGGGCAGCGTGGATTGCGTGAGCAACCGTGCCGAAACTGTCAAGGCGATAGGGCTTTACCTGTATACCCACTTTCGCAGCCACCGCCTGGTAGCCGGCAATGATCCGCGCCTGGCCGCCATGCCCTGGCGTGACGCCGGCGTCTTACCACGCTTTGGCAGCCTGGAAGCAGGCGAACCGGCCGCCCTGAGCTTTGCTCGACTGGGCGTGGCCGAAACCGGCGCCGTAGTTACCTGGACGGGCAAGGCCAATCCCGCCGCAAACAACCTGCTGCCGGAGCATCACATCGTACTGGTGGACAAAACAGACCTGGTGGCGACCATGGAGAAAGCCTGGGAGCGCATCAATGAGGAGTTAGGAAAATCCGGCCGACCCCGGGGCATCAACTTTATAGCCGGCCCCTCGAGTACCGCTGACATCGAGGGACAATTGGTCTACGGTGCCCATGGACCGCGCCGCTGGCACGTCATTCTACTGGGCAATATTCCGGCCGCTGCAGTGGAATTGGCCCGCGCGTCGAACGCGCGTGCTTAACAGCGAGCACAGCGTTCAAAACGCACTGGCTAGAGCGGCATGAACGTAAACTTCTGTCCGCCCAAAGCGGCTTCAAACATCAACCCACCCGTGGCAACTGTGAATATCGCCATGCCCTTGCGGTAGCCACCGGACGCCGTGGCTGCATCGTTGCGCCCGCCACTGATCCCCGCCGAGGTGCCACCGCCGGTATTGGCCTCCGCAGAAACACCGGCAGTGACCGCCACGGCCGACGCCTGGGCGCTGAATTCGAAGTTACCCGCAGTGAAATCCTTAAAAGCCTGCTCATGTTCGAAGAAAATGATCTGGCTAAAGGCTTGGCCGCCAAACGTTGCCCCCAGCGAAAACTGAGTCATCGTGGAATTTCCGACGTGCTTGCCCCCCACGAAGACTTTCCCTTCGCCATAGGCGCCACCGACGAAGAAACCACCTTTGCCAACGGTCGGAAATAGCGCGTAGCCATACGCCGTCTTGAAGTACCGGCCGCTCTCCCCCGCATTGCTAAAAACCTTGATGGCTTCACTGTAGCTATTCGCCCAGGCGGTTTGGCCTCCCACTAACAGGAAGGATAAGAGGAATACGGTCTTTATAAATCTTTGCATAACAGGAAACCTTGAGTTGTGTAAACCATGCGCCTGCCTCTGCGACCACGAGATGTCCACCCCGTGGCAAGCAATGACAAGGCGGCCCTATTCTGTGTACACAACAGGGTCAGGTCAAGTCTCTTAAGCGCGTCAGTAGATCACACACACGGCAGGAATACGCCCACTCGTTGTCATACCAGTTCAAAACTCGCAGGTAATTGTCCGCGATGACGCCGGTAAACCCCGCGTCGTAAATCGAAGAGTGTGGATTACCGATAATGTCGGTGGACACAATGGGCGCCTCGCTGTATTGCAAAATACCGCGCAAGCGCGGCGAAGTCGACGCAGCACGAACCACCTCGTGCACATCATCCATCGTCACTCGTTTGCCCAACTTTACGAACAGGTCTACGACGGAACCGTCTGGCACCGGCACCCTGGCGGCAATGCCGTGCAGCTTGCCCTTGAGCTGTGGCAACACTTCACCTACGGCCTTGGCTGCACCGGTTGATGTCGGGATGATATTCTCGGCCGCCGCACGACTACGCCGCCAGTCAGAATGGGGCACGTCTGCCAGTCGCTGATCATTGGTATAAGCATGCACCGTGTTGATGACGCCCTCCTCTATGCCAAAGGCTTCATCCAACACCCGCGCCATCGGCGCCAGACAGTTGGTGGTACAACTGGCATTGGAAATAATGCGGTGTTCAGGCTTTAGCCCCTCCTCATTGACACCCAACACCACCGTGTAATCAATAGAATCCTTGGCCGGTACCGTGAGCACCACCCGGCCCGCACCTGCCGCAAGGTGTTGCTGCAACTGTTCGCGTTTTCGAAAAATGCCCGTCGCCTCTACCACGGCATCCACGCCGAGCTCACCCCAGGGCAGGTCTGCAGGGTTGCGCTCGCTGAGCAACTTCACGCGCCCTTTCGCGGTCACGAAGTGATCATCCTCCAGCGTCAACCGCTTGCCAAAAGGGCCCATAACCGTATCGTAACTGAGCAGATAGCGCAGGGCGCCGAAGTCGAAGATGTCGTTGATGGCCACCACCTCAATCCCCTCCTGTTCCTCCAGGATGCGAAATACCGAGCGCCCGATGCGGCCAAAACCATTGATCGCGATCTTCATTGCACATCCCCCTGCCGTTGATCCAGCACGCTGTAGAGGCGCACCACATCCAGCAGTCGCGCCGCATGCCCCAGGTTTTCATACCAACTCAATGTCTTGATGATATTGCTACCGGCCTTCAGCGTACCCTTGGTATCGAACAACAGGGAGCTGGCATTGCCGATGACATCCGACGACACGATGGGGTCTTCCACGATCGATACAATGCCCGGCAGCGCACTGGCCGCAGCACGCATGGCCTCATTGACATCCTCCGCGGTGATAGACGCATCCTTCATCACCAGTGTCAGATCCAGCAGACAGCCTTCCTGCACGGGCACGTTGAGCGTCCAGGTCATTATCCTGCCTTCGAACTCGGGCAGAATCCGCCCCAGCCACAGCGAGGCCTCATGCGTATTGGGAATAATGTTCTTGGCAGCAGAGCGGCTGTGGCGGAAATCCCTGCCGGCATAGTCCTGCAGCGCCTGATCGGAGGTAAACGCGTGTACTGTCGTCATGCTGCCACACTCAATGGGCCAGCGCGCCGATAAGCCTTGTAATAACAGACACAGCGCCGAGGTGGTGGGTGAACCCGCTGAGATCATGCGATCCGACACCTGCGCAGAAGCTGCATTAAGTCCGGGCACCACGATGCGATCGATATGGTCAAGGGGAAGCGTGCGCAACAACACCCGCCCGGCACCGTTCGCCAGGTGCGCAGCCATAGACTGTCTGTCGCGGAACTTGCCTGTGGCGTCAATAACCATATCCACAGCGAAGATGTCCCACGGCATTTCCGCTGGACGATCAACCTGCATCAGGCGCGTGCGAAAGCGCGGGTTGGCCAGGAAATTACCCTGCAAGTGATAGCTCTGGGGATCTGCCACCTCAGAACTCAGCAGGTAATGCAGAATTTCGGGCTTGCCGACATCGGCAATCGCCACTACCTCCACCTCAGCGCTGCGCGAGGCTAACGCATAAATCTGCCTCCCGGTTTGGCCAAAGCCCATGATACCCAGTCGAATGGGCCTGCCTGCTGTCATCATCGCTCTCCTCTACACATTGTTTACGCCACGGCCGTACTGCCAAACCCGTGCCACAACCGTATTGTCTATCGGATGGGCGCCGTCAACCATGACCCAGCGCAATACATTACGGGACTCCAGTTATGATGGCGTAGTTGTGCTCTGGATGCGACTGTTTGACGCAGCTCTAGACTATCGAGGGAATACTTATGCGCGGATCTGGGTGGACGGAAACCGTGGCGGGGGTGGATCACGGTTCATGAGTGCCTACCCGGCAATGCCGGGGGGCGCCCGTTGTACTAGAGAGTAACGCCGGACAGGTCGATACCGTAAGCCTCAGGCTCAAGGCTCTTCTTAATGCTCAGCGAAGGGACGCCTGAATTCTCCACTGATTCTTGCAGGTCAATCAATCTTGCGGTGGGCAGCTTTTTCTTATTGGCGTCCAGCAATAGCATCACCTTGGGTCGCAGGCGCCTGGTACGATACTCTGCCACCACCACACCGACCTCCCCCGTAGACAATTCCACGAGCGTGCCCGCCGGGTAGATACCAATCGCCTGAATGAAGGATTCGACCAGTTCCGCCTGGAAATCCTCATCCCGGGCTTCATACAATAGTTTAATGGCATCACTGGGTGAGATCGCTTTTGCATAGTGTCGCTTGGTGGTCATAGCATCGTAGGTATCCACAATTCCAGCAATGCGAGCAAAGGGTGGAATTTCATCCCGCGTGAGGCCATTCGGGTAACCGGAGCCGTCATACCGTTCATGGTGGTGCGCCACCATAGCGATGACATCCTGATTGAGAATACCGCATTCCTTCAGTATCTCCAGTCCATGACCAACATGGCTCGCCACCTCTGCCGCCTCCTCCACAGTGAGCTCGCGCTGTGCCTGTAGTAGCCCGGGGTCGACGCGCAATTTCCCGATGTCCATTAACATACAGCCCATCGCCAGAGAGCGCAGATCATGCCGTGGCAAGCCCAACTGGCGCCCCAGTGACACCGACCACATGGCAGCACTCAAGGAGTGCTGGTAGGTGTAGTTATCGTGTTGTTTGAGGCGAGTTACCCACAAACAGGCATCGGGATTGCTACTGATGCTGTCGACGACCGGCTCCACCGATTTTCGCAACTTGATGACATTCAGCTTTTCGCCGGCACTGACATGCTCAAAAATGTCGTCAATGTCCACGATCAACGTGTTCAGTGCGCGCTGTGCACGCGGGTGCTCATCTTCCCAGGCACTCTCATCCCGATAGGGCTTGAGCGAGCGCCCCACAAAAATACGTTCGAGCGGAATACGGGCGCGGTCTTTGGTTTTTCTCGCAGCAGCAGGTAGGGGCCGCTTCGGAGCCTCGCGCTGCAGCACAAATTCAGTTTTTCGGCCGCGATGACTGTCGATGAAAACAGATTCGCAGTAGTTTTGCAGGCGGCTGATATCGTCCTGGCTTTCGATAACGAAGCCCTGAGTGTAAAACGGGGTGTCCAGCCACGGGCGATCGAGACCACTGACAAACATGCCAATTTGCAGGTCGCTGGTAGACACTTTAAGGGTTTTGAGCATAGTCGCCCGACATCCCGATTCGTTCTTCTTCCCCGGATTCAAACATAACGCACACACCGGTAAACTACCTGTATCCGCGCATATTCACCCTTTCTGACACTAGGGAAATGCCCTATAGGTGTCCACCATTACCTGTACTTTTCTACAGATAATTGTCCCTACATTCTGTGACAGGGCACACATTCCTCAAAAACGAGCGGCCAGGCGGCAGGATTTAACGACCAGGGTTCCATCACAAGAATCAGAGACGCATACCCCGCCAACAGCACTTTCCAACCACCTCCGATGCCTGCTGGCGGGCACCTATCCTGTGCTATATTCGTGCGCGACTTAACAATACCACCGGCACTGGAGCAGGGAATAGGACAGCTGTATGCGCAAATTTCTGATCGGCCTTGGGCTGTTGGTGCTGTTGCTCGTCACAGTGGCGGTCGCCATGTTGGCCACCGGCACCATAGACAGTAGTAGCCTGCGTATGGTCCTCAATGTGATGGCGGGAGTCTCTGGACCTGTATCGAATGACGCTGTTGTGCAGCAGCGTTACGCAGTACCCGAGGGTTTCAAACTCGAGCTGTACGCCGCCGACCTGCCGCGCGCCCGCTTTTTACGTGTAACGCCGGCGGGTGACTTGCTGGTCAGCCGGCCCCACGCCGGTGACGTGCTGCTACTGCGTCGCGACGCCAATGGAGATGGCAAGCCGGATGGTAAGGTAACCTTGATCGAGGGGCTACATCGCCCACTGGGTATGGATATTAGTGGCGACTGGCTGTATATCGCCGAGTCCAACCGCATTGGCCGGATACGGTTCGACAACGCCACTGGCACGGTGGACGGCACCATCCAGCCTGTCGTGGAGAACTTGACCGATGATGGCAACCACTGGAGCAAGACCATTCGCATTGGCCCGGACCACAAGCTGTATCTTACGCAGGGCTCGACCTGCAACATCTGCAGCGAAGAGGATCCCAGGCGTGCGACGATGATGCGTTTTGAACTCGACGGCAGCAAGCCCGAGACCATCGCCAGCGGGCTGCGCAACAGTGTCGGGTTTGACTGGGCACCGTGGAGCGGCGCCATCTATGCAACCGAAAACGGCCGCGACCTGCTTGGCGATGATATCCCACCGTGTGAACTGAACCGGATCGAAAGGGGACGCTTCTATGGGTGGCCCTACTTTTACGGCGACAATGTTCCCGACCCGGACATGGGTGATGATCCTCTGGCCGGACAGAGAGAACCGACGGCCCCGGCGCACAATTTTCGTGCCCACAATGCTCCCTTGGGCATGACATTTCTCAATGGAGACAAACTGCCACAGCAATACCAGCGCAGTGCTCTGGCGGCCTTGCACGGCTCGTGGAATCGCAGCGCGCCCGATGGCTACAAAGTGGTCTCTCTGCACTGGACCGCCGACGGGATCGAGGAGCGCGACTTTCTGACCGGCTTCAATCGGGATGGCGATATCACTGGCCGCCCGGTAGATGTGGCCCAGGGACCTGACGGTGCCATTTATATCTCTGATGATTATGCCGGAGCGATCTACAGGGTTAGCTACACAACAGCGGGCAATACGCAGGGCACGTCCCTCGAAGTACCCGTCACAAGCCGCCTTGATGCGCAACCACCCGCATGGCTGGAGGGTGTCGATTTGGCAACTATGGCCAGCCGTGGGGGCGAACTCTATCAGCGATTTAAGTGTGGTAGTTGTCACGAACAAGGCGCACATCCGAAGCGGCTGGACGGACTGGCGCAGCGCCTCGGGTATGGCGCTGTCATCGATGCGCTGGCAGCACCACAGTCTCCTATGCCGATGTTCCCGCTGAGCGAGATCGAACAACGTGAACTGGCCGTTTATCTGTTGTGGCTGCCACAGAACGGGCCGAGCAACTAAACACCGGCATGCTGCAATATCTGCCTAACAGTCTAACTGTTCTGCGCCTGTTGCTGGCAGTGCCCCTGGGCATGCTTATTCTGCGTGAAGAGTATGTCTGGGCGTTGGGTGTCGGGCTGCTCGCCGGTCTCACCGACTCACTGGACGGTTTTTTTGCCAGATACCTGGGCACTTTCTCGCGCATTGGTGCCATACTCAATCCAATTGCGGACAAGCTACTTATTCTCCTGCGGTCACCCAGGGCTAAGCCGTAACGCAGTGCGCATCCTCCCCGCACATTTTTTTCTGGAATGCCCGTGAGTAAAGATATACACGTTCTGACCTACAACATCCACAAGGGCTATTGCAGTGGCAACCGTCGTTTTGTGCTGGAAACCATGCGCGAGCGTATCGCTGAGACCGGGGCCGACATCGTCTTCCTGCAGGAAATTCATGGCACCGCAATCAAGAGTGATGCCAAGCGCAGACGTTTCTCCTACCCCGATCAGCCACATTTCGAATACCTGGCGAACGAGGCATGGCCACATTTTGCTTATGGCCGCAATGCGATCTACCGCAAGGGGGATCATGGCAACGCGATTTTAAGCATGTATCCTTTTGTCAGTTGGGAGAACATCGATATTTCGATATTCCCTCGCTCCAGTCGCAGCATTCTGCACGGCGTGATTGAACTGCCCCACAAGAATACGCGGCTGCACACATTGTGTGTGCATTTGGGACTGCTGGAGCAGGAACGCCGGGAGCAACTGCAAGCGCTTACCGACCGGATCAATAGCCATGTACCCAGAAATGAACCTATGATTATTGCCGGCGACTTCAACGACTGGCGGCGTCGCGCGGAGCGTCACCTGCATGCCGACCTTGGCCTGCAAGAACTGTTCGTGCACCTGCATGGCCGCCACGCCCTGACGTTTCCCGTTTGGGCGCCATTGCTACCCGTTGATCGCATCTACTACCGCGGCCTGACCCCGGCGGCAGGCCAACGCCTGAGCACAGGTCCCTGGCGTGATTTGTCCGACCACGCGGCGCTGTTTGGAGTCTTTCGACTATGATCCTGCATTCAGATGCCAGTGTCATATTTCGCGACCCTGCGTTCACGGCAGAACTGCAGACGGCGGCTAACGCCGCGGGCAAAACTCTGGAAAAGGCAGAGCTCTACGCACGCAAGTGTCTTACCGAGATCGAAGCGACGCCGCGTGACGCGTGGCTGAAACCCATGGCCAAACTGGCGCGGTTTATCTACACGCGCAGCTACGAAGCGGAACTGGATATCAACCTGGAGAAACTGGAGGAATTACGGGCATTGTCCCGCGATCACTTGCTGCTATTTCTCTGGTCGCATAAATCCCATATGGACAGCTTTGTATTTCTATTGTCCCTGTATCAAAATCAATTTCGCCCCCTGCCACTGATTTTTGCCGGCATCAACATGAACTTCCTCGGCTTCGGCGCTCTCGCGCGCCGCGTGGGTGCTATCTTCCTGCGTCGCACGTTCCAGGAAGACCCCATCTACAAACTGGTGTTTCGCCGTTACATCGATTACCTGATTCGTAACCGCATGCCTTTGTCCTGGTCTATAGAGGGCACACGGTCGCGCACCGGCAAACTGTCACCGCCCAAGCTGGGCTTGCTGAACTGGGTGGTAGAATCCTGTTATCGCGAACAAACCCAAAAAGTCTTACTGGTACCGGTTTCGATTGCCTTTGATCGCATTGCAGAAATCGATGACTACGTCGCGCTGCAAAGCGGACGGCCCAAGCGCAAGGAATCGCTCACCTGGTTTTTTAACTACATCTTCGGCATGCGACAACCCAATGGCAAAGTCTATGTGCGCTATGGCGATCCTGTGGCCCTGGAGCAACCAGTCCTTGCGCCCCCCGGGACACAGACGCCCGATGCCCAGCCACACGTTGATGTCACCCGCATGGCGTTCGAGGTGTGCACACGGATAGAACAGATCACGCCCATTAAATCCGCGGATGTGCTGGCCATGGTGTTATTGGGTGCGAATCGGCGCGCCCTCACCGCTGTGGAAATGTACCGCCAGTCGGCAGGTATCACTGAGCTGATACGAGACAGCCAACTACCCGCCGCCTCTGGCTTTAGCCTGAATAGTGAAGCCCAGGTTAGCGCCGCCGTCTTGGCATTGGAGCGGTCCGGTTTGGTCAAGTCTTTCGACAAGGCTCAGGTGCCAGTCTACTTCATCCCGGGGGAACAACGCCTGGCTGCGGCCTATTACCGGAACACGATCACCCACTATTTCCTGCCTGCAGCTTTGGGTGAGATCGGACTGGCCATGTGTGCCCTGGACATTGAGCTACCGAATGTAAAGGTACTACGCAGAAATGTCAGCGCCTTGCGCGAGCTGTACAAGTTTGAATTTTTCTATAAACCTACTGAGGAATTCTGGCAGGAGGTTTTGTCTGAAACAGGGCGGCGTTATCCTGACTGGAACAGTGGCGACATCTCCCTGCAAAAATTGTTGCACGACAAGCCACCGCGCTTTGGGCACGCTATCCTGCGGTCGATTACCGAGGCCTACCTGATCATTGCCGTCGCCCTGATGGAGTTGGACGGCCGTCCGGTGCATGATCAGAAAAAATTTACGCGACAACTGCTGGATCAGGGTCAGCAGATGCTGCTGCGCAGGACGATCAGCTGCGAATCCTCCGTGTCTCAGGATCTGTTTACCAACGGTTTGCGCCTGGGGGGACACCTGGCGCTGCTGGACGGGCGCACTGCTGATTTGATCAACAGTCGTACCGCCTTTGCCGAATCGGTGGTGGCTGCCCTATCGGCCATTAACCTGTTACAACGCGCCTATGATGAAGCCTGGTTTTCACAATTGTCAGCCGGCAAGATATCCAACTTGCTGGGCCCCTGAATGCTCAGGTTTTAGCAATCCGTACTATCGGTCTTGCCGCCACGCTCGCTACGGGCTATCTTTCCATCATAATCACAAAGTAGAACAACATTATGAGCCTACGAGATGTCATGGCGACACTGGCAGAGGCCCCCACTCTGCTGCAGGTCGCAAAGGAAGTTAAACCCAAGCCGCTGACGACCTGCGACAGCTTTGCGGCACGGATGGAAAGCACCAGCGCACGATTTCCACACCATAAAGCCGTTATTTTTGAAGGCCAGACTCGAACTTGGAGCGAGCTCAATGCCCACGCAAACCGGTATGCCGCAGCGCTGCGCGCGCAGGGATTAGTGCGTGGCGATGCTGTCAGTCTCGTCATGGAAAACCGCATCGAGTTCCTCGCCACACTCATAGCCCTGAATAAGCTCGGGGTAATCGCCGCACTGATCAACACCAATCTCATGGGCCGGCCCCTGAGTCACTGCATCAAGATTACCGGTTCCAAAATGTGCATCTTTGGCGAGGAGCGTGTCGAATCGATAGCCCAGGTGCAATCCGATCCGGAACTGGCCAGTATTGAAAACTGGCTCTTTGTCGCCGATTCGAGGCAGGCGTTATGCCCCGCTTGGGCCATGAATCTGGACGATGTGGCCGAGGGCGAAGACAGCAGCAACCCGCCGCAAACGGGCCAGAACACGCTTGCAGATGTCGCTTTGTATATTTATACCTCCGGCACCACCGGACTACCGAAGGCCTCTGTGATTTCCAATCGTCGCTTCCTGCTGTCTTCAGCCCTGTCTTACAAGGGTGGCCTCAAGTGCAAGGAGAACGACTGCATCTACCTGTGCTTACCGCTATACCACGGTACTGGGCTTTTCCTCGGCGTGGGCGCTGCGTTTTCAACCGGGGCATGCATGTTTATCCGGCGCAAATTTTCCGGCAGCAATTTCTTAAGCGAGGTACGTGAGCACGGCACCACGTGCTTTATCTATATCGGAGAGTTGTGTCGTTACCTGCTCAATGTCCCCGCCAAAGCAGATGACCACCTGAATCCGCTGATGTCCATGATGGGCAATGGGCTGCGACCTGACGTGTGGCATGAATTCAAGAAGCGCTTTGGCGTAACGCGGGTCGCCGAGTTTTATGGTTCCAGTGAAGGTAACATCGCCTTCATCAACATGTTAAACAAGGATTGCACGGTCGGCACTACCACTCTGCCCCTCGCCCTGGTGAAGTACGATGTAGATGCTGATGAGATAGCGCGCGATGCCCAGGGTCGCTTTATCAAGGTAGCCAATGGCGAGCCCGGCCTGCTACTGGGGCAGATAACGCAACGTACTGCATTCGAAGGTTACACCAGCAAAGCGGATACGGAAAAGAAGATCCTACGCGACGCTTTTGAGAAGGGTGATGCCTGGTTCAATACTGGCGATTTGATGAAAACGGTGGACGTAGGCTTTTCCCTTGGACTTTTACACTACCAGTTTGTAGATCGCGTGGGCGATACGTTCCGCTGGAAATCTGAGAACGTGTCAACCAACGAGGTGGGCGAAATCATTAACGGCCATGCACAGGTCGATTTTTGTAACGTCTATGGCGTGGAGATCTCCAAAGCTGACGGGAGAGCGGGAATGGCGGCTTTAGCATTGTCTGAAGGAGTCGCAACGCTGGATGTCAAAAGTTTCTCCGCCTACGTCAATGAGCATTTACCCAGCTATGCCCGACCGGTGTTCCTGCGCATACAACGCGAGTTGGATACCACCGGCACGTTCAAGATGGTGAAAGGCGAGTTGCGCAAAGAAGGCTATGATCTGGAGCTGGTCAACGACTTAATCTACGTACTCAAACCCCGCAGGGATACCTACGAACTGCTTGATGCTACATTCGCCGCCATACTGCGCGCCGGAGAAGCGGGCTACTGAGCGCCTCAGGCACAGTGTTTTCAGGGTTTGAAATGATTCAGCCCAAAGGTCCTGGCCAGCAGCGCGTCAAAGGTGCGCAGTGGCAGGATTTTCTTGAGCAGTGGTAGCAGAACGCTGTTTTTGCCACCCCTTATAATCGCTGCGGGTACATCTCGCAACAAGCCATCAGCCACGGGTATCACAAAAGACTCCACCGGCATTGCGCCCCGCTGCCCCGCCTGCGCCCTGGCTCGAATGCCCCGCTCCACAGGCCGATAGACCGAATCGACCGGCAGACGGATCGCCTCCTCGGCGTGATCACCAAAGGCGGAGCGAACTCCGCCAGGCTGGATGATAACCACCTGAATGCCAAACGGTGCCAGTTCCATGCGCAAGCCATCGGACAGCGAGTGCAAGGCCGCTTTGCTGGAACTGTAGGCGCCGGCGAAGGGCGTAGTGAACAGGCCAACAATACTCCCAACATTTGCAACAACAGCTTTGCCATGCGCGGCGCAAGCGGCCCGCAATAAAGGCAGGGCAGCGCGGGTCACCGCCACTGGAGATATCACATTGGTTTCATATTGCCTGCGCAGATCGTCGCGGGTCAGATCGACCACCGCGCCAACCTGTGAGAATCCGGCATTATTGATCAGGATATCCAGCCGCCCCACCTCAGATTCCAGGCGGGACATGACAGCAGCGATACTGGCGTCGTCGTTGACGTCCAGGGCGTGCGTGGCCAGGCCTAATGCAGCTAGTGGGGCCAGTGTCTCGAGTCGGCGCGCAGTGGCGTAGACTCGATTACCGCGTCGGTGCAATTCAGCTGCCAGCGCGGCACCAATGCCCGTGGAGCAACCGGTGAGGAGAATGGTGCGCTGCATGTTTTGTCCCTGGTAGTGTCAACCAGGGGCCAGTCTACCTAATTTCACTGGTCCGCGAACATGAATGTCGCTTGCCAGTGCCTATCGTGCGCCGCTACCTGCGCTCTTTTTGCGTCTTGGTCGATTATGTCCTTCGCTACCGCGTCCACGCGAGGTGGAGTTGGGTCGTCCACCGCGATTTTCCTCGCGACCGAGCGGCCTGCCAGGCGAGGCGTGTCCTGCCGTATGCGGTTTACGCAATGGTGCACTGGCAGGCAGTTCATGATCAGGCTCAAAGCCATCCACATACTCACGTGTAAGATGCCGCTGGATAACCTGCTCTATACCATTGAGCTGCTTTATCTCGTCTGCACTGACCAGGGAATAGGCATGCCCGGAAGAGCCCGCCCGACCCGTGCGGCCAATACGGTGCACGTAATCCTCGGAGACATTGGGCAGGTCGAAATTGACCACCTGGGGCAACTGCTCGATATCAAGGCCGCGAGCGGCTATATCCGTCGCTACCAGCACCCGAATCTTGCCGCCCTTGAATCCGGCCAGGGCCCGGGTGCGGGCAGCCTGACTCTTGTTACCGTGAATGGCCGACGCATTGACACCGGCATTTTGCAGGTACTGTGCCAATCTGTTGGCGCCGTGCTTGGTGCGACTGAATACCAGCACCTGTTGCCAGTCGTTTTTCACCACCAGTTCCCGCAGCAATTCAGATTTACGGCTTTTGTCCACTGGGTATACCCGCTGTTCCACCCGCTCCGCCGTTGCGTTGGCTGGCGCTACCGACACTTCCAGAGGATTGTGCAGTATCGTTTTAGTCAGTGCCCTGATCTCGTTAGCAAACGTGGCTGAGAACATCAGGTTTTGGCGCTGCTGCGGCAGTAGTTTGATAATACGACGGATATCGTGGATAAATCCCATATCCAGCATGCGGTCCGCTTCATCCAGCACCAGCACTTCCAGATCGGAAAATTTTACCTGCCCCTGTTGATACAGATCGAGCAGTCGCCCCGGTGTGGCAACCAGAATATCAACACCCTTGCGCAGGGCAGCGATCTGCGGATTAATTTTAACCCCACCGAATACCACGGTTGATTTGAACGGCAGGTGCGCGCCATAGGTAGCGACGCTCTCTGCCACCTGAGCGGCGAGTTCGCGCGTGGGCGTGAGCACCAGTACTCGAATACGGTGCGGATGTGGAGCACCGCTAGTATGCAGCAACTGCAGTATCGGCAACGTAAACGCTGCAGTCTTACCGGTACCGGTCTGGGCAGCCGCCATCAGATCGCGACCGGATAAAACAGCAGGAATAGCCGCGACCTGAATAGGACTGGGTTCGCTATAGCCCTTTTCCTCAATTGCACGCAACAGGGGCGCGGACAGACCGAGCTCATCAAATGTCATGAAAAATCTCTTGGTTTAATTGTCTTGATCACACTCGCAGGAGACTACCTGTGGCCCGCGAGGGAGGCGCATCTTACTGTATTGCCTGCCAAATAGAAACCTGGCATGCGCGCAGTGCGAAGGACTGGATTAGCGCGCGGCTGTGTTCGGAGGAAATTGCGCGAGAATCACCTCAGCAGCTTCCTGACGGAATTTTGCTGCTGCGTCGGATTCTGGAGAATCACGCAGCCCCGATTCGAATCTGGCACGCCATACCGAGCGCAGCATGACCGGATCAATCATGTTGACAAATAGCGTGCCCTGTACGGCAGTCTGTGTTGCACCGTCGGCTGTCGTTATCTGAGCACTGCCCAGCGTCACCAGCTGCCAGGCCAGGAAAATATCTGCATCGGCATTCATCGTGACCACCTGAAAGCCCCGACGCTGTAGCTCCACGATCAATGCCTGATCAATTCTACTGATCTGCTGATCTGATATCATCACCGTCGAAACCGTGTCCCGACTAATCGGCTGGATGGCAATCTTCTGCACGTTACTGAAGTTGTAACTGTGGTCGTAGTCCGCTGTGGCAGTGGGCGCTACGGGCATAGCGCCACAGGCACTCAGTAGCAGGCACAAGCAAAGTCTGAGCACCACTGGGTAGGTGTAACTGCGCATTTTTTTCTCCTTGGTTGGCCGCTATCTCTTGTTGTCGGCTAGTGGGCACGCATATTATTCTATGCGTAACCATACGCAGCCGCGAGACTTTTGATTTTGAAACATTTGCCGGCCGCACTAGCGGCCCTGATACCGACTTTATGCGTCGTCCTGTGCCTAACCGGCTGCGACCGTGGCCAACTGATGCCCTGGCACGAAGAACTGCTGGAAACTGAGTTCTCCCTCGAAGACACCCCGGATATCGACAGCTTCGAAGAGTATCTGGCACTGGAAAATGCAGTGTTTACGGAACTGAATCAGCGCTTCTACGCCGCTTCCGAAACCGGTCCGGAGCATGCCATGATGCGCTACAGCAAGGGCAGTCTCGCGGATCCTGGCCAGCGACAGCCCAACTGGAATCGCAGTTTTGAATTGCCCAGCGACGCGGCCGTCGGTGGGGTGCTGCTACTGCACGGCATGTCTGATGCACCCTACAGCCTGCGTGCGCTGGGTGAATCGCTACAGCGGCGCGGCTACTACGTTGTAGGCCTGCGCATGCCCGGTCATGGCACCCTACCTTCTGGCATGCTCTATTTGCAGTGGCAGGACATGGCCGCCGTGGTCCGTCTTGGCATGCTGCACCTGGCACAGCGCGTGCCCGGACTACCACTACACATCATCGGCTACTCGACGGGTGCCCCGCTGGCGCTGGATTATACACTGCAAGCGCAACAGGATACGACACTACCTGCGGCAGCAAAACTCGTGCTGATTTCACCCGCCATTGGTGTCAGCCCGGCAGCGGCTCTGGCGCAGTGGAGTCGTCGCTTGTCGCTACTGCCCGGGCTACACCCGCTGGCATGGCTGGATATCCAGCCCGAGTTTGACCCCTACAAGTACAACTCCTTTACCACCAACGCGGCGGAACAGGTTTTCAAACTGACGCAATCGGTGACCAATCGCATCGCAGACCGCTCAGATGCCGAGCGACCGCTGCCGCCTATGTTGATATTCAAGTCCACCGTGGACGCCACGGTGTCGAACGACGCCGTGGTAGACCGGCTACTCTTAAAACTGGCACCCCAGCGCCATGAGTTGGTGGTGTTCGATATTAATCGATTTGCCGCCACGACTATTCTGTTGCGAACTGACCCTGGGCCGTTCACCACCAGGCTGATCGCTAACCAGCAGTTGCCGTTTACGTTTACACTGGTGGCCAACTCGAACGCAGACAGCCGCTCAGTTGCTGCCTACACCAAGGCACCTTATACCACTGCCGTCCAGCGCACTGAGCCTCTAGAACAGGATTGGCCCAGGGGGGTATTCTCGCTCTCTCACGTCGCACTACCCTTTCCACCCGATGATCCACTCTACGGCGCGCAAGCACCCGCAGACACCAAGCAACTGTTTCTGGGGCAGCAGGCACTACAGGGCGAACGCGGTGTTTTGACCATACCGGAGAACTTTCTTTTGCGCCTGCGTCACAATCCCTTTTACGCGTATGAAGAGGCGCGAATACTGAACTGGTTGCAATGATCGTGTCAGCTCTCCACAAACGCCCGCTCGATAACATAATGCGCCGCATTGCCCTGGCGCGCCTCGCTGAAGCCACGGCTATCCAGTAATACACAGAGTTCCTTGAGCATGCTGGGACTGCCACAGAGCATAAATCGATCCGTCTGTGCATTGATCGGCGGCAGGCCAATATCGGCGGTCAGCTTGCCAATACGCAGCAGGTCGGTGAGGCGACCGTTGTTGGCAAATTTCTCCCGCGTCACCGTGGGGTAGTAGATGAGTTTATCGCGCACCGCCTCGCCCAGGTATTCATGCTGCGGCAGGTGCTCGGTAATCAACTCGCGATAGGCCAGCTCCTCGGTATAGCGGCAGCCGTGCGTCAAAATAATCTTGTCGTATTGCTCATAGATTTCAGGATCGCGAATGATGCTAAGAAATGGTGCAAGTCCAGTGCCCGTGCCAATGAGGTACAGGTGTTTGCCAGGTAACAGGTTGTCCTGTATCAGCGTACCGGTGGCTTTGCTGTTGACCAGCACTGTATCGCCCACTTTGATCGCCTGCAGTTTGGAGGTCAGCGGCCCATCGGGCACCTTGATACTGAAGAATTCCAACTCGTCCTCATAATTGGCGCTGGCCAGGCTATAGGCTCGCATTAGCGGCTTGCCCTCCTGTTCGAGACCAATCATGGTGAAATGTCCGTTCTTGAAACGGAATCCCGGGTCGCGGGTCGTTTTGAAACTGAACAGACGGTCCGTCCAATGGTGAACGGCCGTAACCTGTTCGTGCAGTATCTGTGCCATGCGCCTGTGCCTCTGTAGTGAGCCTCAAAAACGCTAGCATAGGGGCTATTTTTAAATCGGTATAACGGATATATTGGATAATATATATCTACTTAATCGATATAAGGAGCATCTATGCGGTATAGCCTGCGCCAGTTGGAAGTGTTCCTCGCCACAGCCCGTTATGAAAACGTGACCCGGGCAGCCAAGGCCCTGTCCATGTCGCAGTCCGCTGCCAGTGGGTCCCTGAGCGAACTGGAGAGCCAGTTCGATGTGAAGTTATTCGACCGCCGGGGGAAACGGCTGCAGCTCAGCGAGCTGGGCCAGCAACTGAGGCCCCGCGCAGAAAGCCTGCTGGAGCAGGCCAGAGCCCTGGAGCAGGCTCTCTCCGGCACCGAGGTTACCGGCCGCCTACAGATTGGTGCCACGCTGACAATTGGCAACTACATCGCGGTGAACATGATCGCCGACTTCCGCCAACAATTTCCCCAGACCGATGTTGTCCTGCGCGTCGCCAATACCGAGAAGATTGCTGCGCAGGTGGCCAGCTTCGAACTCGACATGGGTCTCATCGAAGGAGAACTGCAGCACCAGGACCTGAACATTGTGCGTTGGCGACGTGACGAACTGGTGGTCTTCGCCGCGCCCGGTCATCCCTTGGCACAGGCCGACGCCCTCACCGACCAGGACTTGCTGACGCTGCCGTGGATCGTGCGGGAGCAAGGCTCCGGTACCCGCCAGGCCTTCGACCGCGCCATGCATGGCATTCTCACCGACCTGCACATCGCGATGGAGTTGCAACACACCGAGGCGATCAAACGCGCAGTAGAAGCAGGCCTTGGCGTCGGCTGCCTGTCGCGGATCTGCCTGGCGGAGGCGTTTAAACGCGGCTCACTGGTGCCGCTGGCAGTGCCCGGACGAGACTTTCGCCGGGAGTGGTTTCTCATCACGCACCGCGAGAAATACCACAGTGCCGCCCTACAGCAATGGCTGGCACTGTGCCTGGAGCGCTGGTCGGCGTAAGTAACGCACGCCCCTGTTTATCTCTGGCAGGCATCTCGTTAGACTGGAGCCCACTTTTTTTGCGGCAAATTAATTAAGGCAATCATCATGAAGACTCGCGCAGCTGTCGCCTTCGGGGCGGGCAAACCACTAGAAATCGTAGACGTTGATCTGGAGGGCCCCAGGGCCGGTGAAGTACTGGTCGAGATGAAAGCAACCGGCGTCTGCCACACCGATGCCTTCACCTTGTCCGGCGATGATCCGGAGGGCGCATTTCCTGCGATACTCGGCCATGAAGGCGCAGGCGTGGTGGTTGAGATCGGCGCTGGCGTCACCTCTTTGAAGCCCGGCGACCATGTCATTCCACTGTACACGCCAGAGTGCCGGGTGTGCGAATACTGCCTGCATCCCAAGACCAACCTGTGCCAGGCGATACGCAGCACCCAAGGCCAGGGCGTGATGCCCGACGGCACCAGCCGCTTCTCACTGGATGGCAAACCCATCCTGCACTACATGGGCTGCTCCACTTTCGCCAACCACAGCGTGCTGCCGGAAATCGCGCTGGCCAAAGTGCGCGAGGATGCGCCCTTCGACAAGATCTGTTACATCGGCTGCGGCGTGACGACCGGCATCGGCGCGGTGGCGTTCACCATGAAAGTGGAACCGGGCTCAACGGTCGCGGTGTTCGGTCTTGGGGGCATCGGCCTCAACGTCATCCAGGGCGCCAGAATGGTTGGTGCCACCCGTATCATTGGCGTCGACCTCAATCCGTCGAAGATTGCGCTGGCGAAAAAGTTTGGCATGACCGACTTCGTCAATCCCAGTGAAGTCGACAATGTCGTCGATCACATTGTGCAGATGACAGGCGGCGGTGTGGATTACAGTTTCGAATGCATAGGCAACGTCAAGGTGATGCGCCAGGCGCTGGAATGTTGCCACAAGGGCTGGGGCCAGAGCTGTATTATCGGCGTGGCCGGTGCAGGACAGGAGATCTCCACCCGCCCCTTCCAGCTAGTGACGGGACGCTCCTGGCGCGGCACGGCCTTCGGTGGCGCGCGCGGCCGCACCGACGTGCCGCGCATCGTCGACTGGTAACTGGAAGGCAAAATCCAGATTGATGACCTCATCACCCATACCATGCCGCTGACCGATATCAACAAGGCCTTCGACCTGATGCACAGCGGCGAAAGTATCCGCTCTGTTGTGTTGTACTAGGGCACGGCGAGAAGATGGAACAGATTGGTGAGAATCGGTGCTTCGGCGGGCGGCAACTGCGCTACTCCCACGCGTCCAAGACACTCAACTGCAGTATGAACTTTTCAGTGTATCTGCCGCCAGCAGCAGAGAAAGGCTCTGTGCCAGTGCTGTATTGGCTGAGCGGACTGACCTGCACCGATGAGAACTTCGTGCAGAAGGCGGGAGCACAGCAATATGCAGCAAAGCACGGCGTTGCGGTTGTCGCACCTGACACCAGTCCGCGCGGGGAAGGCGTACCGGACGATCTCGAGGCGGCCTACGATTTTGGACTCGGGGCGGGCTTCTATGTTAACGCGACGCAGGCACCCTGGTCCCGACACTACCAGATGTATGACTATGTATTGCACGAACTGCCGGAGCTGGTCTGTACCAACTTGCCGATAGACGGAAAACGCGCAGGAATTTTCGGGCACTCGATGGGCGGTCACGGCGCGCTCACCATCGCGTTGAAAAACCCGGGGCGTTATCGTTCGGTTTCCGCTTTTGCGCCGATCTGCTCACCGCTCAATTGCCCTTGGGGTGAAAAAGCGCTGGGCAATTATCTCGGTGATGATCGCGAGGCGTGGAAGCAATACGACACCACCGAGCTGGTGCGGGCCGCGCAGCAACACTTGCCGGTACTGGTCGACCAGGGCGATGGAGACAACTTCCTTACGTCACAACTGAAGACGGAGCTATTGGAGAAGGCCTGCACGGAGTCGTCCTACCCTATGACCATTCGCATGCAGACGGGTTACGACCACAGCTATTTCTTTATCGCCTCATTCGTCGGCGAACATATTGAATTTCACAGGAAGTATTTATAGGGCTCATTCATAGGGCTCTGGAGAACGCCGAACTTCGCCGCGACACCCCAATGCCAACAAGGCCGAGCGCCAACAGAGCAAGCGTTGCGGGAACCGGTACGTATACATAGGTAAGCGACCCGCGCAATGTCTGCGTCCCACTGCCGATCTCACTATTACTGCAATTTCGTTCGCAACGCCATATGTCATGCGCACGCATCCTTGGCGACACTTCAGTGAAGGAGGATAAACTAAGCAAGTTATTGGGCCACCAACCGGGTGTGCTCAGCGGAACTGTGAACAGATTCGACTCCCCGCGCAGGAAGGTATGACTATTATCTGTGGTGTGTGTCAGGAAAGTACCGCCACCCGGATAGAAATACAACGCGGCGAATCCTCGAACTGTGCAGGCGGAATCAACCACGGTACAGTCGAACTGATCGGATTCAATACGGCTGGATGCCCTAAAATCAATGTAAACGTTGGTCAACGCCCCAAGATTGGCATCAAACGGATCCAAATAGAGTTCTATATCGGTGTTCCCTACGTTCACCACATCAAAGCTCTGCGTGATTAATAGCGCATTGGCTCGATGCGCGAAGAAAACCAGTGTAGCGATTATGAGCAAGTGCGAAATACAGACTTTTCTTAGCATTATCATGACGACTTCCTTGCCTCTTCATACTGTGATCAACCACCCGGAAACAGAGCAGTCGATTTAAACCCTCAGGTAAGTGTAGACTACGCTAAAGTTTTGTACAGACTTCATGAAGGCAACGGCAATGGCAGATGCAATCAACACTATCGTCATGAATATGGACGACAGCAACAGCAGGATCCCGCAACCGGAAGACGTGGAGCAAACTCGCCAGGATCGCAAAAACAAACTGGCGGCGGCGCTGCGCCTGTTTGGCAAGTTTGGTTTTGATGAAGGCGTGGCCGGCCACATCACCGTGCGTGACCCCGAGCTGACGGACCACTTTTGGGTGAACCCCATGGGCAGATCTTTCAAGCAAGTGCGAGTCAGCGAACTGCTGCTGGTCAGCCACACCGGCAAGGTGGTCGAGGGCAAGGGCTTACTGAACGGTGCGGCTTTTACCATCCACTCCCAGATTCATATGGCCAACCCCAATGTAACGGCCGCCGCACATTCGCATTCTATCTACGGCAAGTCCTTTTCTTCTTTGGGAAAACTGCTGGATCCGCTGACCCAGGACAGCTGTGCCTTCTTTGAAGACCACGTCCTGTTCGAGGATTTTTCCGGCGTGGTGCTGGACAATTCCGAGGGGCAACGCATTGCAGCAGCCTTGGGTGACTGCAAAGCGGCCATCCTGCAGAACCACGGTCTACTCACCGTGGGCACGACTATCGAGGCGGCAGCCTGGTGGTTCATTACCATGGAGCGCAGCTGCCAGGCGCAGCTGATGGCTGCAGCGGCGGGCACACCGAAACTGATTAGCCCGGAGATAGCGCGTTTAACCAGGGAAACCGTGGGTAACCCGCTGGCGGGCTGGTTCAGTTTTCAGCCGTTGTACGATGTCATCACCGCCGAGCAGCCGGATTTACTGAAATGATCGACTCGCCACCCGGTCAGCCGACTGCTGGCTGGACAGGTACTCCTCGTAGGTACCTTGAAAATCTACCAACTCGCCGTCCCTGATGTCAATGATGCGCGTGGCCAGTGACGACACAAACTCGCGGTCGTGACTGACGAAGATCAGGGTGCCGTCGTAGTGTTCCAGCGCCATGTTCAACGCTTCGATACACTCCATGTCCAGGTGGTTGGTCGGCTCATCCAGTAATAGCACGTTAGTGTCCATCATCATCAGCTTGCCAAACAGCAGGCGATTCTTCTCACCACCGGAGCAGACTTTCGCCTGCTTTTTGAAATCATCCGATGAAAATAGCAAGCGGCCCAGCGTGGCGCGCACAATCTGGTCGTCATGGCGGGGTTTGCGCCACTGGCTCATCCAGTCAAACAGGTTGAGGTCGCATTCAAAATCGGCGGTGCTGTCCTGCGGGCAGTAGCCCAGGCTGGCGTTTTCTGCCCACTTGACGGCGCCGCTATTGGGCGTGATTTCAGCCATCAAGCAGCGCAGCAAGGTGGATTTGCCCGCGCCGTTCTCACCAATGATCGCCAGCCGTGCGCCCGCTTCCAGAATAATGCTGCCTTTTTCGAACAACGGGCCCTCGTCAAAGCCGTGGCCCAACTTATCCAGTACCAACGCCTGGCGGTGCAACTTCTTCTCCTGCTTGAAGCGGATGAAGGGACTGACGCGGCTGGACGGCTTGATATCGTCCAGCACGATCTTCTCGATACGCTTGGCGCGCGAAGTGGCCTGCTTGGCCTTGGACGCGTTGGCCGAGAAGCGGCTGACAAACTGTTGCAGGTCGGCAATCTCTGCGCTCTTCTTGGCATTTTGCGACTGCATCCGCTCACGGGCGGCGGTGGATGCCGTCATAAAGTCGTCGTAGTTACCCGGATAAACGCGCAACTCGCCGAAGTCGATATCGGCCATGTGCGTGCAGACCGCATTCAGGAAATGCCGGTCGTGGGAGATGATGATCATCGTACACTTGCGCTCATTGAGCATCGCTTCCAGCCAACGAATGGTGTCGATATCGAGGTTGTTGGTGGGCTCGTCCAGTAGCAGTATGTCCGGATCGGAAAACAAGGCCTGCGCCAGCAACACGCGCAGTTTCCAGCCGGGTGCCACCTGGCTCATCGGGCCGTAATGCAGCGTCTGGGCAATACCGGCACCCAGCAGAATCTCGCCGGCACGGCTCTCCGCACTGTAGCCGTCCATTTCCGCAAAGTGTACTTCCAACTCAGCGACCTTCATGCCGTCATCTTCTGACATGTCGGGCAAGGCGTAGATCTGGTCGCGCTCTTGTTTGACAGCCCATAGCTCTTCATGCCCCATCAGCACCGTGTCAATGACTGAGTACTGCTCATAGGCAAACTGATCCTGGTTCAACCTGCCAAGGCGTTCGTTAGGTGATATGGAGACGTTGCCGGCCGTGGGCACCAGGCTGCCATCCAGAATTTTCATAAAGGTCGATTTACCGCAGCCATTGGCACCGATCAGGCCATAGCGATTGCCATCGCCGAATTTGACCGAAATGTTTTCGAACAAGGGCTTGGCAGCAAACTGCATGGTGATATTGGCGGTAGAGATCAAGGGATTATTCCTGACACAAGCGTGTCGTTGGGGTGCACTGAAAACGGGGAATCCAAATAGGGGGCGTATCCTAGAGAGTTAGTGGCTCCGGGTCGAGCCTGCTGTGTGGTAATAATCCAAATCACGACGCCGCCCTACAGTTTACGAACCTAGAGTTTCCGTACTTTGAACTTGCGGCCCTTGATCTTGCCATTGAGCAGGCGTCCCAGGGCCACATCCGCCTCGTTACGCGCGATAGCGACATACGTGGAATAGTCCGTGACCGTAATCTTGCCCACCGCCTTGCCATCAATCCCCGCGTCACCGGTGAGGGCACCGAGGATATCGCCAGCGCGCACCTTCTCCTTGCGTCCCCCCGAGATACACAGGGTAACAAAGGCCGGCGGAGGTAAGCGTGCGCCCGTATTGGGCAGCCGCTCAATGGGCTCACACTCCAGTTCGCGCTGTTGGAAAGCGCCAATACTCTGCAGTTTGAAGCGCTCGGCATCCACCATCAGGCTGAGTGCCAGGCCCTCTTTGCCGGCACGGCCAGTGCGCCCAATACGGTGCACATAGATCTCGGCATTGCGCGGCAACTCAAAATTCACCACGGCCGGTAAATCATCAATATCCAGGCCACGGGCGGCGACATCGGTGGCAACCAATATGCTGCAACTGAGTTGTTTGAACTGGATTAACACCTGATCGCGGTCACGCTGCTCCATGTCGCCGTGCAGCGCCTGTGCGTGAACTCCCGACTGGCTAAGGTATTCACAGACATCGCGCACCTCTTGTTTGGTATTGCAAAACACTACAGCGGCCGCTGGCTGAAAATGCCCCAGCAGTTTCACCAACGCTGCCAGACGTTCATGTTTCTTGCATAAAAAGAAGCGCTGGGCGAGATGCTGTTCACTGTGCAGCGACTCGACGCTCACGCGCTGCGGTGCATTTTGAAAGCGGCTGCTCAAAGCCTGGATGTTCTCCGGAAATGTCGCTGAAAACAGCAGGGTCTGCCGGGTGGCGGGGGTACCCGCAATGATCGCCTCAATATCGTCGATAAAGCCCATCTCCAGCATGCGATCGGCCTCATCCAGCACCAGCGTATTGATGCGCTCCAATGACAGGGTCTCCTTACGCAAATGATCCTTGATACGCCCCGGCGTACCCACCACCACATGCGCACCGTGCTCCAGCGAGCCTATCTGAGGGCCAATCGCCTGACCGCCACACAGGGTAACCACTTTGATATTTTGCTGGTAGCGCGCCAGACGCCGTATTTCCTCCGCCACCTGGGAGGCCAGTTCCCGTGTTGGACACAAAATCAGGGCCTGGGTGCCAAAATCCCGAGGATTGAGCCGGGTGAGCAGTGCCAGTGCGAAGGCGGCCGTTTTGCCACTGCCGGTTTTGGCCTGTCCGATCAAATCTGCGCCCGCCAGGGCTTGCGGCAGGGCCGCCGCCTGAATGGCCGTCATTTCCAGATAGCCCAGACTTTCCAGATTGGTAAGTTGAGCCGCGGGCAAGGCCAGGCTGGAGAAAGATCGATTGCTCACGTTGCGAGTTATTACCGGTGGGTCAGGGGGGCGGCAGTGTAACAGAGTGGTGAGACAATCGTACGGCGAGCTGCAAGCACAAAAAAATCCACAAATAGCCGCAATTCTGCCGTAACTATGGCCATATCATTCGCTGTGTGCCGAGACCGGATTGTTCTAAACTTGGGCCACGCGCTGACGCGGCGTGCGATTCACGCAGGCCATTACAAGTCTAACAAGCGAGTCCGGGAGCCGTACCATGTCCAACGTGCAGTTTAGCCGCCGCCAGGTATTGCAGTACCTGGCGACTGTCAGCGTAATGAGCGCCCTGCCCGCTGCCGTTCTAGCCCAGATCATTACCCGACAACCACCGCGCAGTCCGTTTAATAGCAGTTCCACGGCCGAGGAAGTGACTGAGGGTATCGACCTGACTGGACTGACCATTGCTATCACCGGGGCTAACTCGGGGCTGGGCTATGAGACTATGCGAGTATTGGCCCTGCGTGGGGCCCACGTCATCGGCATCGCCCGCACCCAGGAACGCGCGGAAGAAGCCTGCGCCAGCATCAAGGGTCAGACAACACCCATGTTTCTGGACCTCGCCAATTGGGAGTCTGTGGTGCGCTGCGCCGAGACTATCCGCGCCCTGAATATCCCGCTGGACGGCCTGATTACCAATGCTGGCATCATGGCCCTGCCGAAACTGGAGCTGGTCAACGGCGTGGAAGCGCAATTTGCAGTGAATCACCTGGGGCATTTCATCCTGATCAACCAACTGCGGGAACCGGTGCTGGCCGCACCGCAGGGACGTTTCACCCTACTCAGCTCCAGGGCGCACCGCCGTGCCGAAAAAGGCATCGAATTCGACAACCTCGATGGCAGCCAACACTATGACCCGTGGAACGCCTATGGGGTATCCAAACTCGCCAACGCACTGTGCGCACGGGAACTGGCTGCACAAATCTCCCACACTGACGCCACGGCCAATAGCCTGCACCCGGGAATAATCCCGACCAATCTGGTCAAAAACCTGCCTGGCTGGCAGCGCTGGGGGGCTAAATACCTCGGCTGGGCTTTTCTGAAGACTATTCCCGAGGGTGCCGCCACCACCTGCTATGTCGCCACCAATCCGGCACTGGTTGACGTGCGGGGCTTCTATTTCGTGGACTGTAATGTTGCTGAGGGAACGCAATACATGCAGGACGATGCCATGGCCAAAAAACTGTGGCAGGTATCGGAAGAACTGACCAGGGACTATCTACCCGCTAACAAAAGCGCCTGATCTGCCGAGTCGCAGAATCAGGCGCTTGATGCCTGTAGCAGTCTGATCTGATTTTTCAGCCAGGACGACAACCAGAAATTGTCGCTCTCGCACAGCAGTCCCTCATGGGCCGCAAGCGCAGCAGTGATCGCCTCTGGAACCGGGCGTTGCAGCGGCAACACGATATCCAGCAGGTGCAGGGCCTCCACGTATTTCTTCTCGGTGATTTTCGACTGCGCCCGTTCAATGATGGCCGCGGGACCACCCGCCAGCTCGACCAGGTCCGGGTGGATGACGCTGCGCGGCTGGGCATACAACTCTGTCGTCGACTCATGCTGGAACCAGCCCGCGTAGTTTTCCCAGATCGCACGCACGCTCCAGGACACCTTCCCATAACCCTGCCCTACTTCCAGTTCCGGTGGCAACTGGATGTCGGCCATTAGCGTATGGACATCCACACCGGCATTCATGCCTTTTACCGTTTCGTCGTGCACATAGAGAATCGCCTCGCGCAACACCGACAATTCAGTGGCAATCAGTTCTTTACCCACCACCGGCGCATGATGGCCATACAGAATAGTATCGGGCCCCAGGTCCAAAACCACCTGGATTGCCGCTGCCACCGTCAACGCATCCCGGTAGCGGTCGCCGCGAATGGTCACCAGGTTGGGGAAATGCCCGAACGGGCATCCAAACAGATTTCCGGTCAGGCAAATTTTATGCTGTGGCAACCAGACGATCACAGAATCATTAGTCTCTGCTCCAGGTACCGCGATCACCTCGACATCCAACCCGCCCAGTGAAAAAGGGTAGCGGTCCTGCACCAGGATATCCGGTAGTGGCACATCCTGCGCCGGATATACGGTATAGCCATGCTGCGCATAATGCTCGAAGGCACCGCCAAATTTTTCGCTAAAGGCAAAGGCCGAGCGATTAGCACGAAATGTCGCCAGCCGCCCATCGTAAGCCTGATGCTGCGGATTGCTCGCCCCGGCGATCACCGACAAACCCGGATGGTGCTCGCGAAAATAGGCCACGCCGCCGACGTGGTCCACGTGCCCCTGGGTCAGGATCAGGTAACGCAGGGGAGCGTCCGAGAACGCATCAAAATTGTGTTTGATCACGGGCGCTTCTATACCCATACCCGCATTGACCTGGATATTACCCGCAGCCGTTTGCAGCAGGTAGCTGTTGGAGAACGCCTCGGACAGCACGATAAAATCATTGATGCGCTGACCGCTGTCAAACCTTGCCGGGTTGGGTTCAATGGGGCGTGACGTGTAGATAGGATTTCTCATGATCGGGTTTCCCTTAGCTTCACCGCATGCTGTTAAGCCACTTCCACCTGCACGGGAAAGCGCTCGAAGTAAAAACCAAATCGCGCCCGCAATTGGGCAGGTGTTACACCGAAATCACCGCGCAAGTCATAGACCACCTGGCCTTCTTTGCCGCGTGGGTGCTCGTCAACAAAACTCTGCAATTGTTGGCGTGCGAGTGCTGTCACGGAAAGGTTTGCCCGGGCGTAAATTTTCTCCACCATACCCAGGTCATCCGCCATGAAATCGTGGAAGAGCACATCGATACTCTGCTGTGCGGGAACCTCCGCCCTGTCGCGCACACAGGCCCGCAACAGGCGCTCGATGCGATCAGTCCAGTAGTGGAGCAGACCGTCCAGATCCACCTGCTGGCGATTAATGCGCTGACCGTAGGCCAACATCGTGATGGCAGACTGAATGACCGACACGGGGTCACGGTGGGTCATGGCCACCATGGCATCTGGAAACACCGTGTGCAGTACGCCCAACTGCTCCAGATGCTGGGGACACTTCAATACCCACCGGGTATTGGCGCCGGTGTGGTCGCCATCCTGCCAGGTGAGAATTTTCAGTACCGTCTTCATGTACTCGTAGTGCGGTGTCTGGTCACTGGCATAATAATGGTCGCGCCAGCGGGGCGAGACACTCAACCATTCATAGTTATAGGACGCAAAATCTGGCCCCATCAGCTCCAGCTCCTCGTGGATATGGTCGGGGTTCATCGGATGCATGGCAGCCAGCAGCGGCGTGAGAGACTGCATCATCTGCCACTGGTCACCACAGCGCTGGTAGCGAGGGTTCACGCCACTGGGCAGCAATTGCTCGCCCGGTAGCGGCACCGGCTCGTAGGACTCCCACAGTGGCAGGGCCCGCAACCGTGTATCAGCTGCCATCAGATTGAGCAGGTGGGTCGTGCCTGAGCGAGGCAGGCCCGCCACGATGATGGGTGCCTGAATGTCTATAGCATGGATTTCGGGATGGCGCTTCAACACATCGTGTATCAACAAGCGGCTGCGGGCGTGTTGCAGCAGTTTGTTGCGCAGAGAAAGGCGCCCTAGATTCGTCAGCCCACCATCGGCACTCCATTCCTCGCACAGCAGATCAAACCGTGGCGTGAAGTCCAGCGGGCCAAAGTCCTGCAGACCAGTCGCCAGAGCGGCCTCCTGCAGGATGCTGTCGCGATTCAGCTCGATCTGGAGAGTGGCGGCATAGGCCAGGGCGCCACTCTGCGCGGCACTGAGCTGGGGCTGGGCCAGATCGGTGATGCGAATCGTTTCCCTCAACAACATGGCTTACAGCCAAATGTCCCATTACATACCAACGTACTCAAGAGCTGACAGCGCAAGGCCATTCCTGCGCTACTTTTGTGACATTTGGGCCATATGAGTATTCAATATCTGGGCCCAGCGCTGCACCACCCGGTCGAAATCAGCCGTGTTGGTGACACCGTTTGCTATGCCAACCATCCCCGCATTGTCAGCGGCCTCCGGGTCGATAATACGGGCAATGATATCCCCGGTCTTGCCGTCAAGCAGTTCCAGGTAAAGTGTCATACTGCCGGCGCTGGCAACAAAGGTCTGTTCCATACCGGGTGTCATAAGATCGGGGGCGGTAACCTGCAGATTGACAATGGCCGGACGCAGAATGAGCACCCCGCTACCGCCCGTCGCAACGAACTGACGACCATCTTCGGTGGACAATACCTTGGTCAGTTCCCTGGCAAATTCCTTGGCCACATTCTCGCGAATTGCTTGCATATCTTTGTCACTGACCTGGCTTTCAAAGGTTGCTTCTGCGTTGTAATCGCGCTGCCAGTTCTTGGCAAAGGACACATACGTATCCAGCAAGGCGATCTTGTCGTACTGGCTCAGGTCGGCCCCTGGTTTCATATAGACCGCAGCCAACGTGGTGTGGGGCATGAGGTTTAGGCCATCGGAGCTCACAGGTGGGTAGCCGACCGGACTCGCAGCGCACGCTGCCAGCAGCACAACCATAAGGGCAACAAAACTACGTCTCAGCATAAAATACACCTCAGCTACAGGATCAAAAATCGGCTTTGTTAAGCTAGTGCATAGCCTGGCACAAAGCAATCCTGCCAGGCATCAGCGCCAGGACCGGACGCGGCTGGTTGAGGTCCCTTTTACCCAATCGGGGCACTGGTTAATCCACTGACAGGCTGTTAGCATGGCCAGCCCACATTTGAATACGGTGGCGATTACAATGTTTGGTCGGAAAAAAGACACCCCGGTAGATGCACCGGTACCAGCACCCGTTTTACCCCAAACTCTCTCTGTTTCCGCTACCCCTGCAACCGCGAGGAGTGTCGCAATGATAGGACCGAGCATTACCATCAAAGGCGAAGTAACCGGCGAGGAAGACCTGCTGATTCACGGTAAAGTGGAAGGCACCATAAACCTCAACGGCAATCAGGTCACTGTCGGCGAATCCGGGCAGGTGTCCGCCGACATCCTCGCCAAAGTGATTAAAATCGACGGCAAGGTCACTGGCGATATCACCGGTGTCGAAAAAGTCGTTATTTCAAAAACCGGGAATGTGCGCGGCAATATCGTAGCGCCACGCGTGCTGCTCGAAGACGGTGCCATATTCAAAGGCAGTATTGATATGGATCCGGCCGGGGCTGCTTTCGGCAAGGCACCTCTGGCAAACCATCAGACCGCCCATTCGCTGGCAGCGCATATCAAAGCATCCGGCCTGGACCTGAAAAGCGTCTAATGGAGTTATCGCAATGCTGACGGCTCGCCCACTGGCGAGTTCGCGCTGCTGTGGTCTACCGACATCCATTGCGTAAACCGTCGACACAAGCCTCCAAGTTACTTCCCTACCTGTTCGAACCTTTGGTCGAACAGCAATTGGTGACCGTTTTTCACGTGGGTCCTGCCCTGCCCGATACGGTGGATTTTTTCTCCAACTATCGCTGCAAACTGCATTTCATCGATGTCTTCAGTGAATTGCCCCTGAGCGCCAGCGAGGACTCAACTCCCACCCTGGTGCAACAGTTCGAATCACTGCTGCGTTTTCCAGCACGTACTTTCTTCGATATCTGCCTGTTTTGGGATTTATTCAATTTTCTCGATAGCGCATCTGTCAGCGCCTTTTTGCATGCGCTACGGCCCCACTTGAAGGACACTAGCCGCGCACATGCTTTTGCTGTGCACAACGTCAAGGCCCCCCAGAGTAGCCACCTCTACGGTATCATGCAAAGAGATACGCTCAGCTGCAGAAGCAGGCGGACTGCATTGCCTGGCTACGCGCCCCACCGGCAAGGTGAATTGAAGGAGCTGCTACACTGTTTCAAATTCGAACGCAGCGTATTATTGCCCGATAGCCGCCTGGAACTCTTGTTGCACGCCACACTTTAGCCGGGCAACCGCGCCACCCGGACGGTGCAGCCTGCGCCACTCTGAATTTTGTCCTATACTTGGCGGCATGATCCAACGTCGCAAATTTTCATGGTTTCCCGCACTGCTACTGCTGTGCTACCAGCCCGGCTTCACTGCCACTATCTATAAATCTGTCGATGAACATGGAGTGGTCCGCTATTCGGACACCAGACCGACGGAGGATATCCTGGTGGAAACGGTAGTCATCGAAGAGTTGGCCGCGCCGCCGGTCGGACAGGAACAGCAGCGGCTGCTAGACATGCGAGAAACGACGGACCGTATGGTGGCCGATCGTATGGCACGGGAAAAACATCGTGCCCAGCTGCGCCAGCTCGAAGTAAAAAAAACCGCACAGCAATCGTCGCAGGAGGCCTCGCAGTACGACAATAACGCCCCGATTTACGCTGGCTACTACGACTATCCTGTTCGATACCCCTGGCGGCATCCGCACTATCCGCGACCGACACATCCAATCGCCCACCCACCGCTGCGACCCCCGGTGCAGAATTTTCCACCGGGCATGCGACCGGGCAATGACTACCCGGCCTCACTCATTCGCAAGAGTTACGACCCTAAAGTGAGGGAGGCCTTCCGCTAGCCAGACTAAGCGTTACCTGGTCTAACGGCGAAGTTTAGAACCTGCGCGACAGCGCAGCGCCGACCGTCCACATGCTGAACGTGTTGAAGTCAATATTGTTATCCAAGTCCGTGTAGTTCACGGTCAAGTTTGGCGTCCACTTACCGAGAAAACCGATACAGCCAGGAAACGCGACGCTGGAGGCAGCAGAGAAACCACTGGCACCGTTCTTGTCTCCAAAGATGGGATTCGTCTTATCACCGCTAAGATCGGTGTACGAGACCTTGGTAATCCAATTCAGATGCTCGCTCTGGAAGCTATGGCCAACAGATGCTACGCCGCCATCCTGCGACATGGCGTCGCCATCCAGATCGCGGTCCACATAGGCAATAGCGGGGCGGATCGTGTGCGCAGCATCCACCTGATAGCTATAGCCCACTTCCACCGTGGTGATATCACCGTTTCGATCCAACTGCTGCGCTTGTGCCTGGGTCAAATCCCCGTCGGCAACCAGGGCTTCACCGCTAAACTCATCGTCGATATCGCGTTCCTTCAATGCTATTTCCACTCCGAATCCAGAACCCATGATGCTGTCCCAGGTCAGCTGTACACCCGACGTCTCCATATCGGTCGATCTGCGGTTTACGTTGGTCTGGTAGGGGTCAGCATAGACCTTGGTGGCCATACCGGCGGGCGTCAACAGGTCCAGCCGCGTTTCGCCCAATGACTCAAAATCGTGGCGCAAGGACAGGCGCGTGGTGCGGTCAAATTCAATCAGGTCACTGAAATCATTCGCTACAGATAGGCGCGTCTTACCGTTGGAAAAGAGATAGCCGATATCGAAATTGGCCACCGGCATCGCCAGGCCTTCTGCGTCCGGGCTGCCCAGGCTGTCGATACTTTCTGGCCCCAGATCAATATCGGGGCCATCAATCTCAGCCAGGAAGTTTGTCTCAATTTCACCAGCGGCATAACCCAGATTGACCATGCCACCAAAGCCGGGATCGCCTAGTGGGGGCAGCGCCAGCGTCGGTACAGAAAACCCCGCAAGCAGCGGCAGTAGTAGAAATTTTTTCATGAGTTTTTCCCCTCTTGTGATGACATTCGAACACGCATTAGCAAATTGTAGCAGAGGTCACAAACAACAACCCTACGACTTATGGTGCTAAAAATTCACACATAAACCCCTATCCGATGTCGAGTCTGGGGTGACTGACGTTCCTCTGACGACCTAACGTATAATGCCGCCCACCTTCAAGAACCGCGCAGACACTCGTACCATCATGCAAGACTCCAGGGAATTTAGAGTGGATATCGGCGATGTCGAACTGTCCGTTATCGAATGGGCAGGATCCGGTGATCCTATTCTGCTGCTGCATGCCACCGGCTTTCACAGTCGATGCTGGAACCAGGTGGTCAAACGCCTGCCCGAACGCCATATTTATGCAGTAGACCTGCGCTTTCACGGCAGCAGTGGCGATACCGGGGCGACTGACTGGCGTGTCATGGCCGACGACATCCACCTGCTGATTGAGCAACTGGATCTCAACCGCCTGGTCGGTGTGGGCCACTCGATAGGCGGTCATTTGATCGCTCGCGCTGCTGCGCAGGCCCCCCAGCGTTTTAAACATCTCGTGCTGATCGACCCTGTTATCATGGCGCCCGAACGCTATGTACAGTTCCAGGAATTGTCCGGCCTCCTGCAGGCCCAGGATCACCCGGTCAGCCGACGCAAAAATCAATGGCGCGATGCGCAGGAGATGTACGAACGCTTCGAGGGACGTGCGCCGTTTAATACCTGGCAACCCGCTGTGCTGCGCGATTACTGCGATTACGCCCTGCGTCCGATGGACACTAACGCACTGCGGCAACTCGCCTGCGACCCGATCAACGAAGCTGGCATCTATATCAACCAGAAGGGAAATGAAACGATCCTGAGCGAGTTGCCCCGCATAACCACACCGGTCACACTGCTGCGGGCCCCGCCGGGAGACGAGTCCTTACCCAACCTTAGCACCTCACCCACCTGGCCCGGCCTCGCTGCAGCGCTACCCAATTGCCAGGAGGTTTATCTGCCACACTTGAATCACTTCATTCCGATGCAGGATCCGGCGCTGGTGGCCGACTATATCCAGGCGGCACAATAATCGCGTCGGCACTGGGGCACTTTGGTGTATTGTGTAACGATACGCTCAAACCACGTGAGGTCTCTATGAAAAAACGGTATGTTGCGGCAGCCATTGCCATTAGCGCCCTTGCGTTCGGCTGTTCCAATGGCTCTGACTTTTCCCAGCCACCCTCATCGCTGACCGTCGTACCCACCGCCGCGCCTGAAGGCGCAGCGGGCGAGATGGGTCAGCTAGCGTTCCGGATCACCATGACCAGCCCGCAGTTGCAGCCGGTGCGCATTAACTATGAGACGGTCGCAGGCACAGCCAGCGCGGATGACGATTACCTTAACAGTACCGGACAGGTAGAGATCGCCCCTGGTGACATTGAAGGATACGTGAGCGTTGATCTGGTCGGTGATGGCGACGAGGAAGAAGCGGAAACCTTCTCTTTGCACATCAGCACCTCCGACAACAGCACACCCACATCGACGGCAGTGACGGGCACCATCGCCAACGATGACACGTCCTGCGCGCTTCCCTTCACCAAAGATCCAAACCCCTGGCTGGTATACGGTGCGGACCCACTCAATTTTGCGCATCGTGGCGGTGTTACGGATTTCCCGGAAAACACGCTGTATGCCTATGCCGAGGCCGCTCGGGCAGGTGCGGATGTACTGGAAATGGATGTCTACCAGACGAAGGATGATCAGCTGGTCATCCTGCATGATCTGAATGTAGATCGCACCACCAACGGCCAGGGTAATGTGGTCGATCTGACCCTTGCAGAACTGCGCGCGCTGGACGCCGCCTACTGGTTTGTTAACGGTGCAGGCACCCCCCATGACAGGCCGGAAGCAGACTATACCTTTCGCGGCATCGCCGCCGGAGATAAAACGCCGCCACCCGGTTACAGCGCCGAGGACTTCCGTATTCCTACGCTGGAGGAAGCACTGGCGCGGTTTCCTCACAAGCGGATCAACATCGAACTCAAGCCGGACCTGGATGGCAGCGGCGACTATGAACAGCAAATCGCCGACCTTCTGCGCCGCTATGGTCGCTTGACGGATGTGATCGCTGCCTCATTCGTTGACGAGGCTGCGAACAACTTTAAAGCAGTCGCACCCTGTATCTATACCTCGGTACCACTGAACCAGGGCACCGTGTTGGTGCTGGGCGCATTGGGCGACGGGGTCATGCCACCCGTGCCGGAGCACATCGCCTTTCAGGTGCCGCCCGATACCAGCCAGATCGGCGAGCAAATTCCAGATGACTTCTATCTCGAGATCGTCACTCCTGATTTCGTTGCCGACAGCCACGCGGCCAATCTCGCGGTCCAGGTGTGGACAATCAATAGCTGTGCGGAAATGCTGCGCATGATCGACCTGGGCGTGGATGCTATTATGACGGACCAGCCACTGCTGCTGGAGTCGATACTGTCGACACCCCCGAGTGAAAGGCAGTGTGACGAATAATTACAACGGAGAACAAGGCCCATGAATACCGTTATCGGAAGCTTATTGATCTTGTGTGTACTGCCCCTGACCTGCGCATGGATCGCGGGCTATCACCGGCAGAAACAACTGGGCAGCGTGGACAATAAGGAGCCCCGCATCCAGTCACTTAAACTGACTGGCAGCGGTGCCCGCGCCGTCGCGGCCCAGGCGAATAGCTGGGAGGCACTGGCGGTGTTCAGTGCCGCGATTCTCGCGGTGGTCATCAGCAAAGTCGAACTGCCCAGTATTGCCACACTGTCAATGGTGTTCGTGGCGCTGCGCATTGCCTACATCCCGCTGTACCTGGGCAATCAGGACAAGCTGCGCTCGCTGGTGTTCCTGTCCGGCTTCGGTATCTGCATGTACTTGTTTTATTTAGCACTCAACGCCAACTGATTGGGCCATACCCCTATAGCGCAAGCTGCCATGTACTTTGCCCCCGAACCGGGGACTGTAGTGTGTGAGCCGCTCAACGCGGCGAGTTCACTGCGCCAGAGTCCCTGCGGGGATAAGGCCTGAAGAGCGAATATCCCAGCCCTCTGAGCGATTCAGGCCTTATCCTCGGAGGGACGGTTCGTGCATGCCACTACCCACAGATATTGTGAGAGGGCAGTTACACTTTTCTGCTAATGTTGATCGTTCCCCCACCAACGATCAACGACAAGTTGTTTCAGTGAACTGACCACACGCTTTTTGCGCAGCTGCCCCCGCGCAGCGACAATATCCTTAAGTGAATACGGCCTTTCCAGGTAGGGCACGTCATAGATGTAGTGATAGCGTTCCTCGTCGTACACACGCAAATCTGCCAACACCGCTTTGCGATCATTCGGTCTCTCGTTCGGCGACATCACCGGCGCATAGATTTCGCTGGCTTGCGAGAGAAATCCCGACCACCAACTAAAACCGCTGGTGGATTGAATCATGCGATTGAATCCTTTCATAAATCGAAGATCGTCAACGGGATCTCCCTGAATGTAGATGGGAGCATAGTGGGAAAATGTCCTCTTCACTTGAGCGTCCAGGCCGTAACCGCAGATAAAAAGCTTTCCAAAATCCAATCTATCGAGCAGGTCGGTGTAGAAACTCAGGCTCAACGCCAGCCCGAAAACGACAAAATCACCCTGGCGAACGTGGATCACTATGTCGTCCTTGGAAATATCATGCCCAAGATCACAAGCCGGTATTTCAAACCATGATCGAATTCTGGTTTTATACGGCTGCAACAGTTCATAGCGCTGAAAGTATCCGGCCAGCATTATCTTGCGATCGTCACGCCGCTGTGTCACTCCCTCCAAATCAAATTGATAACCAGTAAAATCTCCGTGCCCCAAAAGAGCAGTGCTATCCACTGGATGGTGAAAAATTTTCCCGGGCAGCGCCAGCGGCGCATCGCGACACTGGGACAGTAACTGCAGCAGACGCGGCACGTTTTTTCTGGGGTGCATCCGGGAGTGTGAAACCTCCAGCGCATACCCCAAATCCTCTGCAAGAATACGTGCGACCACGTATTGAAAGAGGTTGTCCGCGATAAAGCCATTCATCTGTAGGTGAACCATGATCGATTCAGACGTCTTCGCGGCGTGACAAAAAGTATGCCTCCACGCCATGTTGCAGCGGGCCAGGACCCTCTGCCCAGGCCAGGCAACCAGACGCATCAGTGACCAGATCCCGGGCAGGATCAAACTGGTGGCGATAAAGAAGGTCGTGGCGGGTCATATAGCCCCGGTCATCGCGCTTGCCGTGGTACATATCAGTGATATGCACTCGGGCATAATCTACCGCTCCGCTCACCGCGCCCGACCACCTGTGTGCCCACTCCAGAAAATGAGCCCGGTAAGCCTCCGAATAATTCCTGTGGCCACAAGCAGCACAAGCGTATTTTGATTGCGTTAGTCCAGCGAACTGAGGGTCGCGAAAATCATTGGCCAGGCTGGCAATAAACATGAGCTTATCGCCGCCGCCCACTACCGCGCTCTCAAACAGCGTCACCTGTTGCAACACCTCGGACCTCGCCGCCCAGCCGAAGCCGGACTGACCCCCCTTAAGGACACCGCTCAACATATGCCTGCCCTTGCGTGCCGGCTGTGCATACAAGTCACCAAATTCTCGCAAGTACCGGACCGCAGAAAAAGCCACCATGGGCGGACCGCTATCGTGGGACGCAATACCAATGGTATCGAAGACCTGGCAGAGGTTCGCCTGCTCCAGCCGACTGGATATCTCTAGCGGCCAATGCGGATCAGTAAATACAATGTCACCATCGAGCCAGGCAATTTTTCGATAGCCCTCACCCAGCAGTTGCCTGATCCCAATATTGAGCAATCGCTCCTTATGCCACAGCACACTGTTAGTCCGCAGCTGTATCACGTCCTCGTGATCGACAATACTGAATTCAGTATCACCAAAGGCGAGCTCCACCACCAGGCAGTGCACGCCACTGGTACGTATGCTCGCGAGAAATGCTCGAAAATTGCGAATCCGTTGGAGTGAGCCACCAGGATTAAAAAAGCAGGAAACGACTGCTAACTCGCGTTCTGGCAGAACACTGTCGGCGGTGTACACTTGCGCGACGCGGCGCCAGGGGGCGAAGGCGTGCAAGGCGCGCCGCGCCCGGTGCAGGTCGTAGAAGACCTGGCGAGCGGCTGGCATATCCTTGAACCTGTCGGGGCCAAGAGTCCTGAGTCTTGCGACGAGATGTCCTGGCATCAACGTCTGGTAGATCGGTCTGTTCCGCGCTGCCGCCCTGGCAGCCGCCATGGACGCACCTGGCTTCTTTACAAGGGATACATGGTGGCACGCCTGACATTCCATTCCGCGCTTCAAGCGCCGGCTGGCTTTGATCATGCGGGCATCTTCAGGCGTGTACTTTTGTCGATTGGCATGAGGGAAATCCAGGTCCGGCACTGGCACGCCGAGGAAGCCGCACAGTTTGTCCCAACCGTCCCCCTTTTCGATGTCCATGACCAGCAACTGCCCTGTACCTTTAAAATAGGCCTCGACCTCGCGGTTGTAACGCAGATAGCTCTCGGTCATGGACTCCCTGCTGGCCTCATGCACACGTAGGTGCAGTTGGTAACGCGCCAACACTTCAGGCTTGGTCACCGTAATCCAGCGCTCTGTGGAGCGCCACCAAGACTCAGGATCACGGGTGGTCAAAATGAAGCGGCTATCGGGAAAACGTGCATTCACTTGGCGATACATGCTCCACATGTTCCAGGGACGATCCTCGAATGACTTATAACGCGCTGCGATTTCCAGCATTGCGTCGTAGCTCTTGTGTTTATAGAAATGATTTATCTGTCGCCGCACCTCCCGATCATAGGATTTCGGCGAGGCGATGGGTGTCAGTTTCAGCGCCTCGAAGCAATGATTGAGTGTTGATGTCCCGGTTTTGTTCATACCGATACAAAAAACACGCTCTGCGATAGTGTTGCCTTGTGTCATCCGCCTATTTCGCCTCGAACCCCTCTGATGCAAACCTGAGCTTCCACCCTCTCTGCATTAGTCTGGGCCCAGGGTCAAGCGTGCGACACCGATAGCACGCTCTCCACCTCCCGCGTAGAAAAGATACAAATCTCCCCGATCACTGAACACAAAGGGATCTCGCAGGGCATTGACGAGACGAAATTCCGCGCCCTTCTTTGACCGCTCTGGCGCAATGCCTGCACCCTCCCATTCGCGCTGTGCACGCAGCACCTCGATCGGAGATGCCACAGGAGCAACGTCAAACCAGTTATCCTTGTTTAGATCGACGCTGGTTACCAGGATGCGCTCCGGCGAGTGGCCCTTCATGGTGAAAAAAACATGCAGCCTGTCATCTTCCCTGTACAACCCCATATGCCTCACATAGGGAGTCCCGTCATGGCGTATTCGGCCGTCCGTTTTTTGCAAACCGTAAAAGTGCAGAAACGGTGCATCATGCGTTTCCCACAATACGCCTCCAGATCGCTCCCGATCAGTGGTGCCTGACCTGGGGCTGACACTGCTGCGGGGCAGCGCATGGTAGCTGGAATACAGGCCCTGCAAAGTGCCACCGTGGTCAAAGACTCTCAGGTAGCTATCACTTAACGGTACAGGACTGATACTCGTGGAGAAATCGAGCCCCCACGGAGATGTCGCGACATACGACTTCTGCTTTTTCAGGCGTTTACCATCGCTTCGGGTGGCACCATGAAAATAGAGCGCTATCTGCCTTTTGTCTTCATCGACATGCACATCCGGCGATGCAATATGCCCCTCGATGGTATAGGTGCCCCCCAGGGCAATACGTCGGTCGTCGCCCAAATCGAGCACACCCCGTTGCCCTGGTGCCACATGCTCTCCCGTACGGTAGAGGTGCCAGGGCCCTTCAATGGCCTGGGCCCATGCCAACCTGATGTACTGCCCATGGTGATGCGCAAAGTACAGGTAATACTGGGCCTGCGGTGCGGCCCGCTGTTCCTTTGGTATCCAGTCAGGGATGCGAATGACGGACGGGCCATTGATATTATCGCCTTCATTTTGTGGTGCTCCCAGTTGCCGAAAGTGCTCGGCAGTGACGATCGGCTCGCCACCATTGAGGCGTTCGGCATGAAATTGCTCAGCTGCAAGGGTATAGGGGAGTACTGACAGAAGCAGAAAGAGGAACCTCGGCACCAGTGAGAGACACGCATTTGCCATTCTGTTTGTCACCTGCCTGCAGCAGCGTCTCTCGGACCCTCAAGGAAGGCTATAATAGACTCAGAAACACGAGCATGCCAAACGTTTATCCAATGACCCACGCGCATGACGCGGGTGCTTCTTTAACTAACAACTGGGCAGGATATTTGGTAAGCTTCGCCTTCCCAAGCCGCTGCGCAAGTGAACCATGATGCAACCAGACAGTCAGGTGACTATCTGCATTACCCCTCGAGAGCATTTTAGCTGTTGCATTGGATGCACTCGTCGGCTACCGCGCTTTACATTTTTCGAGTAGATTCCTGCATCGCAATGCGTCGATATCGCCAATCATTGACCACCACTGCGGCACCATTGATCGATGGTGTGCTCGTGGCATGCGCAGGCTGGTTGGCCTTTTTTAGTCGCTGGGGGAAATGGCAGCTCCCGCTGGATTATGCCTCCGTACTGATCCTCGGTACTGGCCTTGTGCTCGTCCTCCTGCCTGCCAGTGGTGCCTACAAATCCTGGCGCAGTGATATTCACTGGCGAGATACGGGCAAATTGCTTCCCGGCCTCCTCGCCGCTGCGGCGCTACTGGCCATCCTCGGCACGCTCACCAAGACTAATGCGGGATTTTCCCGCCTGTGGATGGCCTATTGGCTTACCTACACCCTTCTCGCGCTGTTTTTGTTTCGCTGGCTAACGATCGTAATTGCACACTTTTTGATGTTAGGTCACACACGAGCGATCAGAATCCTTATCGTCGGTGATGGCGAGTTCGCACATGCTGTGGCGCAAAAGGCCAGGACAGCGGGCGATGCCAAATGGGAAATAGCGGGATTTGTTTCAACCCACATTGAGACCGGCCATCGCGGTGCCGGTGAGTGCGCTAGTGCAGATATAAATAAATTGGAGACTTTAATATCGGATCCAGCTAGCGACATCGACGAAGTATGGATCGCGATGGACAACGCGGAAATTAACAGGCATGAAGCCGTAATCAAGGTTTTGCAAACCTGCTGCCTGCGAGTTCGGTATGTACCGGACCTATCCATGTTGGCGCTGCTGAACCACGTACCATCGCAGGTAGCCGGTATGACGCTTATTGAACTCAACGCGTCGCCGCTGACCGGACCCAATATTCTGGTCAAGGCGGCCGTCGACAAACTTATCTCTCTTGTTGCGCTGCTACTGCTTGCACCTGTACTTGCGCTTATCGCACTCATCATCAAACTCGATTCACACGGACCCGTGTTTTTTATGCAAAAACGGCATGGATGGGATGGCAAAGTCATTCAGATATTGAAGTTTCGTACAATGAAGCATGAACAATTGGCCCAACAGAATGCACAGCAGGCGCAACTGAACGATCCCCGCATTACACGGGTAGGCAGTTTCCTGCGCAAGTCCAGCCTTGATGAACTGCCACAGTTCATCAATGTACTGCGCGGCGATATGTCGGTCGTTGGTCCGCGCCCACATCCTATTGCCCTGAACGAGAGCTATGTTAATCGAATCAATGCGTACATGCAGCGCCATACGGTAAAGCCTGGCATTACGGGATGGGCACAGATACATGGCTTCAGGGGCGAAACCGAGACTCTGGAAAAAATGGAGCGACGAGTAGAGTATGACCTCTACTATATCGAACACTGGTCTCTATGGCTGGATCTCAAAATAATGGCGCTGACAATGTTCGCGGGCTGGACCAGCGACAATGCCTACTGAGGTAAAGCCAAACCTGTTCATTGTAGGCGCACAGAAGTCAGGGACCAGTGCTTTGGCGGGTTGGCTGAGACAACACCCTCAGGTGTTTATGTCGTTCCCCAAGGAACCGGGGTTCCTCGCATTTGGCAATAACGGATATCCCTATAAAGATGGCTACGGCAAGCTCGCCCCACCCAGTCAATATGTTGTTACAGACGAGCGTGCCTATAAGAGTTTGTTCAGCAGCGCAAGACCGGAGCATATCGTTATCGGTGAGGCGAGTACGTGGTACTTTGGGATATCCGGTGTGTCACAAAGGATAGAGGCTTACAATCCGCTGGCAAAAATAGTCGTGATATTACGAGAGCCGGTGGCGCGCGCCTATTCCGCCTGGTGTCATGCCAGAAGCGATTTGCTGGAACCAAGCGACACATTCTCCGGCGCGCTGGCATTGGAAGCAACACGATCAGAGGTCGAATTTCTCCTGCGTTACCGCCACATGGGCCTGTATAGCGACGCTCTGGCAGAATATCAGGCGACATTTCCCCCCGCACAACTGCTAGTCCTTTTTTATGAGGACTTACGCTCCAATCCACTTTTGTTGTGGCACCGCGTCTGCGTGTTTTTAGGCATAGACTCGACCACCACGCCCGTGTTCGGGCAAAGATACAATCGTTCCGGTCAGCCTCGAAATCGTATCATCCATAGCCTGCTGCGCTCGCATACACTTAAGCGTCTCGTGCGTTCGGTTCTCCCACATAAGTTCACGCTACGCCTGAAGCAACAGGTCGACAACATCAATTTGCAGGAGTTTCCCGCCATGGAAGAAGCAAGCAAGGCGGAACTTCGAGAGTACTTTCGCCAGGATATAGAACAACTGAGCCAACTTACAAAACGGGACTTAAGCACTTGGCTGAGCTAGATGGACAAAGTCCTGTTGCACCTCTCGATGCAAAATACCAGTATTTTGGAACCCGTATCGAGCCGAGAACATTCGCGCAATGGTTGGATGATATCTCTAGCTTGGTAGAGTCGGGCCGCAGAGGATGGCTTTCCGGGCATCACAATCTGCATAGTCTTTTCATGCTGCAGCGCAATAGTGATATCCGTTATTTTTATGAGCGGTGCAACGACTGCTACATTGACGGGACGCCCGTACGGTTTATCCTCAGGGGGTTTGGCGTAACGACTTTGGCGAATCAACGTTTCACCCTAATGGACCATTTTTTGGAGCTGCTGCAGCACGCAGAAGAAAACAGCTGGTCAGTTTTCTACCTCGGCTCGAAGGCCTCGGTGGTTGATATCGGCAGCAGATTAATCCAGGGGATGTTTCCCGAGCTGCGCATACAACTCCAGCACGGGCACGAACGTGACGAGCCGTTTCTGCTACACAGCATCAATACATTTCGCCCCGACATACTGCTCGTGGGGATGGGAATGCCAACGCAGGAGCGCTGGCTACTGAAGTACCTCGATCAACTTGATGTGGGTTTTGTAACACAAGCGGGAGGGACACTGGACTATTACACTGGTGCACAGGCCAAGCCACCCCTGTGGCTGAGTCGTGCCGGACTCGCCTGGCTCTACCGACTGGTGCATGACCCCCGCCGATTGTGGCGCCGCTATCTGCTTGAACCCCTTGCGCTGCTGTATCCCACGGTACGACAGTGGCTGCAGCATTGCAGATCCTCCTAGAGAAATAGTGTGAACAATGTAGTGCAGAAACAGTCATCTGACGGGCTTTCAACCTGCCATTTTCCTTTGGAAAATCGAAGAAGATTTCTGCTTCTTCTGGAAAACACCTTCGTCGTTTTCGCGCTACTGGTATTTAGTCGGGCGCTGTTATTTAACCTGCTCGAGCCTGGTGTCGCGGGAAACACTCCAAGCCTGACCGCTACTGAAGATACCCCATCAGGAATAAGCCAACCGCGGATGTTCTGGCTCTATCTCTTCGTCTATAGCGGTATAGCGCTAATGATCCTGCCATGCCTACGCAACGTCATTCGCGCGCTTTTTAAAGAAAAATTTGTGCTCCTCCTTATCCTGCTGGCCGCACTTTCGATCCTATGGTCTACCGACCGCCGGGAAACCCTGATGAAAGTAATAGCGCTGCTTGCCTGTACTTTGTTCGGGGTTTACCTGGCTATTCGTTACAATACCCGGCAACAACTGCAACTGCTTACAGTGGCCTTCTTCTTCATCATTCTATTAAGCTTTGTCGTCGCGCTTGGAGCTCCTCAAATCGGCATCATGCACGGATTGCATGCAGGAATCTGGCGAGGGGTGTTTCTCCACAAAAATGGGCTGGGTAGCTGCATGGTCCTGGCAGGGATAGTGTCTATTTTGCTAACGATGGAGGTGTCGAAATATAGATGGCTTTTTCATTCGACCTTCTGGCTGGCCTTGATACTGTTATGTCTTGCATGCTCCAAATCTGCACTATTGAGCTGGATCATCCTGTTCTTTGCATTTGGCGTGTATTTTGCTCGCTCCAGTAGGCCTAGAATGGCAGTAATTGCTTGTCTGTCTGTTGCTCTTGCCATTTGCAGTTTCACCCTGCAATACAAATACAAAGTAATGCCACCTATACTGCTTTCACAAATCACCACCACTATCGCAAGTCAAGGTTTCGGCCATTACGTGAAATGGGAGAACACTGTATCTGACTTCGAGGTCGTGCAAAGTGGTGCACCCATTGCCGCGCACCTCGATACCGGCGGCGGCAGGCTACGCCTGTGGAGACACTTGTCGAAGAAGATACAAGACCGGCCATGGCTCGGATATGGCATTGGCGGTTTCTGGCGTGGCATGCATGGTCCCTCGGCGGACATATGGAAGCTCGAACCGTGGAGGCCACCGCATGCGCACAACGGCTTTATTGATGTTTGGCTTGATCTTGGCGCAATAGGTTTGAGCGTTCTTTTGCTGAGTATAACTGCGGCAGTTTTCGGCAGTATTACAGCTGGCGCGAACCACTATCCTGTTTTGGATCTACTATTTCCTATGGCCATAATTAGTGTTCTATGTCTTCTAAAAACTGGGGAAGGCGGACTACTCGATGCAAATAGTCTAATGTGGATTCTTTTTGTTGCAGCAGTGATCAACGTCCAAATGCGCTTGAGATCCAGCGGTAAACGTGGTGTTTCGTCCAGATTGCCAGTAACAAGCAGCACACAGCCATGAGCATCATTTTTAAGCGAGAGCGAGCGCTGGTCTATTCAAAAAACGACTTCCTGCGACGCACTTCGTTCGTTGCAACTATTCGGGTCGTTGGACTGCTGTGCGTGTTCGCCCTACAGCTACTTCTGGCAAGGCTGGTAGATAATAGCGTGGAGTATGGCAGCTACGCATGGGGCCAGTCGCTTTTTTTTATGGCAGGCGCCCTGGCATGCATGGGTCTGCCGGTGGTGGCCGGTCGTTTTGTTGCTTCCCTGAGCATTCAGGGTAACGAGCAGGCTATTGCCGATATCAACGGCAAAGCGAGAGAACTATTGTTCAGATCGTCAGCCGTACTCGCTCTGCTGGCATTGCTCCTGGCACTATTTTGGGAGCAGACGTCCGAGGGGGCACACTATCGTAACATCGCGATTGTGGCTCTGCTCCTCGCGCCGGCTGTCAGCTTCGCCAACTTATATCAGGACTTGTCCAGGGCGAGACAGTGGCTGGGCCTCGCTATGCTACCCTTTTTCGTATTTCGGCCGCTGCTAAGCGCTGCCCTTGCGCTTGGTTGCTGGGTCCTCCTTAAGGGAAACCTTACAGGAGAAACTGTGCTGGGATTGGTCGGCATCAGTGTTATGACGGTAGTATGCGCCCAGGCTGTGGTGTACCACCAACGCGAGAAGCGACTGAAGGCTATCCCGCACGCCACCGCCGTGTCTCTGGAGTATCATCCATCGCGTCTTTTTCGCACTGCCTTACCCATATTTTTTACGCGTTGTGCGGGACTAACAATTACCTACTCCAATGTTCTGCTGGTCGGCTTTCTGGCCGGACCCGCATCTGCGGGCGCCTATTTTGCCGCTGAGCGACTCGCCCAGCTGGCCGCAATTCCGCTCTCCGTCGTCGCTTCTGTCAACCAACAAGCGATGGCCACAGCGCATGCGACAGACAACGCGATTAGCTTACAGAAAATTACCACGCAAAGTGCCCATGGCAGCCTATGGCCTACGCTGGCGGTGGGTGTGGGCTTGGTGGTGCTGGCCAATCCTCTACTGCAACTTTTTAACGATGACTTTTCCTCCGCCCGAACTGTTCTCATCGCGTTGGTTGCCAGCAACATTATTGCTGTACTGCTCGGGCCCGCACAGGATGTGCTTATTATGACAGCGCGTCAGAAGAAAATTCCCACGGTAATGTTTTTCGCTGCAGCAGTGCATGTTGCCTCTCTTTGCCTGCTCGTGCCACCAATGGGCGCGCTAGGCGCAGCACTGTCCAGTATTGCCAGCGGACTGGTGGCCAATATCTGGCTCATGGCTCTGGCAAAAAGTGAGGCCGGTATCGGCACGACAATTCTGGGAAATAGGATAAAATGATCTATACACCAGTGATATACGCCAAACCATGAGCAGCCCACGCGGATCCATGCACTACAACAACGGACGACCGCGACTCTCGATCCTCGTGAACAACTATAATTACGCCAGATATTTGCCCGAGGCGCTCGATAGCGCCATTAAGCAAATGCAGGAGGGCGATGAGATAATCGTGGTCGACGACGGCTCAACCGACGAATCGCCCGCCATCCTCAGGCAGTACCAAGTCGATCACGGCATCAGGCTGATCCAACAGGAAAACCATGGGCAGATGAGAACGGTTCGAGTGGGTATCGAGGCCGCGCGGGGTGATATTGTGGTACTGCTGGACAGCGACGACTACTTTCTCGATGGCTACCTGGACAGACTACGCCACCTATACGCCGAGCATCCGGAAATATCCTACGTTTTCTGCAATGCACTACTGATCGGCAACGCCGATGCCAGTAGCGCAAGTATGCGCAAAATGTTGGGACGAATGGAACTCACTCCCGGCAAGGTTGGCGCGACCAAGTGGGCCGCACTGTTGTTCCACGAATTTGTTGGGGTACCAACCTCAGGTAATTCACTGCAGCGATCGCTGGCTAACACAATCGTCACTTTGCCTGCAACAATTGAAGACAGCTCCCCTCTCTCACCACTACTGGCATGGATACTTGGTATTTCGAAGGTCGAGCAACTCAAATCCGGCTTCACCGCCGATGGCGTTATTGTGCGCTGTGCTTCGATATTGGATTCACTCAAATACTATGATGATCGGCCTGGGTTCATGTATCGCATGCACGGTTCAAATAAATATGCTGCAACAACCCGACTGGGGCGGTTTTATTTGCGGCACCGGCGGAAAACTCTTTTTAGGCAATTGGTGGCCCAACATTTTTCCCTCTCCACAGTCCCAACCGCGTCGTCGCTGCGCGAAGAAATTCTTGGACGCTCCTTCGCTCGGCGCCGACTTCGTCGCATTTTCATTCGTGGCAACTATTGTCTGGCGATTCTTGCCAGTCGAGGAACCTTTGCCCAAAAATTGGTGGCCCTGGTCGCAGCGCTTGGCGTTCATTCACGACATCACTGAGCCGGCTCGCCCGAGGTTAGTGACTGGGATACACGGCTTTGAAAACTCAGGAAAATGCAGAAGATCATAGCGGGTATGGGATAGAGCAACACCCTATTCAGGGTGACAAAGTTCAAGGCCGCCACGAAGTATTTGCTAAAAACAAAAATGGCGAAAACGAAGCCAAAAGCCGCCAGGAGCGCCAGCACTTCATCGGGAGGTAGCCTGACAACTCGCCCCTGATAAATACGAAAAAGCACGCAGGGGATGACGAGATACCACAGTAAATGCCAATTGATCATAACGAAGAAAGTCTCGATAAAGGAAGACATGACGTTGTGATACTCAAGCTCAATACGCCCCACCTTACCAAGCTCAATCGTCCCGCCGTCCACGACTAGATGTCCCAGATACGGAACATCCATACTAACTCCGAAGAACAGGACCAGCGCCAAAAGGCTCCCTGCAAAACTGGCTATTGCAAGCACCCAAGTGGGTCTGACATCGAGCCACACTCGGGCGCCGAAAACGATGAGTATCAAGGCGAGTATCATACCCGGCTCTTTCAACTGAGCGCAGAGCAGGGCCAACGCGAGCAGCAGCAAAGCGTAGGCCCAATGCCTTGACAGCCGCCACTCGTACAGGGCACACACTGCCAACCCAAAAGCACAAGCCACCCAAATATCAGCGTAACCGGCCAGCACGGAATGCACATTCAGGTAAGGCAAGCTGAGCAATAGATAACAGGCAATGGTTGCCGCCAGGTATGGCACACCCGCCACCCGCAGGTGCCCATACAAGCCTAGCCCCATCGCCAGCGGAGCCAGTAGCCAAGGCAGGTAGACAACGCTATGGTCCCAGGTTCCAATAGCCAGCATTACCCAGAGCTGGATCAATGGCACCGTTATGGGGTAGTCCGAGGCCTGCCGATTTCCCAGCGTATAGGCCGCCTCGCTGCCAGGTAGCAACCACTCATCTGGTGTGAGGAAATCCACCAAAGAACCCTGGTGAAACCAGACAATGGCTTTGGGTGCCCAGTTCATCCATGCATCCCAAGCGTACAAGGGTCGCAGCAGTAGCTCCTGCAGCAGCGTCACATGGCGCCACGCGATAAGCGCGATCAATGCCGTTCCCAGAGCGATATGCCAGCGCGGCGCGGCGTCTCTGATTACAGTCTTTACAACCGGTGCCAAGCGCAAAAACTGCAGGACGATGCCCACTATGCCCAGGATGAAAACTGCCGCGGCGATGCCCCAGAAGTTCAGGGTGAGCCCAAGGACATCCCACAGGCGCATGATTAAAGTGTTAAAAAAAGTACCGAGAAAAAAGCCGTGACCCAGCACCATAAAGGCATTGCAGCGCCCAGTGCGGCGCAACAGCCACGCTACCCAGATACAGCCGCACAGCCAGGGCAGCGTGAGTGCCACGAACAGTGCGAAGATCGAGATAGAATCAATCATGGTTCTTTTCCACTATCGGTTGCCCGTGCAGAACCCGGTACAACCCTCCCATGGAGTCACGGTCAACCCGCTCCACTGCCAGTGATCGATCCCCCAGCTTCCAAACGAGGGTGTTCGACTGCGGTTGAAATTCCAGGCCAGCAACATCACCCAGTACCAGTAGAAAATCGATGCTATCCATACCCTCCTTGGGCGGAAACCGGCCAAAATTGTAGACATTGTGCGGCAGCAAATAATACTGCGCTTTGAGCCGGTCAAAATTGTGATTATTGGAGCTATGCAGGATCGCTATTCGCGCAGGCTCATCCGGCAAGACCTCCTTCTTGAGGCGCATGACGTAGCGGTAGATATAGGCATCTACAGCAGCCAGATGTTTTTGCTCAGCTGTCTTTCCCGCAAACTGTTGTCGGGTCTGGCCAAGCTGGCTCATCAGCTCCTGTTGCCAAAGCATATCCAGCGAAATCCACGGTAGCAGCAGCACCGCTGCCAGAGCACCAGGCTGCCATGCAACACCGCACAGTGCAGCGATTAACAACAGAGCAATCGCCAGAGCTGACCACGCCGCACCGACCAGAACCGGCGACGGGGCGTCGCGGTCAGCTGTACCGTACAATAAGTTTATGGACTGGGCAGACCAGCCACGATAGGACGTCCAATTAAACCATTGACTGGCGAGGACGCCCCGCCAGGTGAGCGGTTCAAGTGTCATATGGTCGATTGACGCTACCTGGCCTGCGCTACTGGCGAAGACATAGACGCCCAATTCCTCCACCGTGCCCTGCCAGTCGGGGTGCCCCGCCAGATAAAGCCATAACGCTGTACTGTCCTTCGCGTGCATATCGGCGTGATACAGTTGCTGCGGATTACTCGATGTGCGCCAGATCAGCGTCAATGCGGTGTCAGGGAAACTCCCGTCTATCTGATAACGCAGCAGCGGGTAATCGGCAGCCTGAAAGCGACCTCGCCAGACTGCGACAGCGGTAAATTGAGTTCCATCAGGATGATTGGCCGTCATGGCCAGGCGCTCACCCCTGACCTCCCCACCACCCACCACAGCCTGCATGGCCTTACCGGGTATCGCCATTGGCAGACGGTCATCAGCGCTTGTAGTCGCCCCGAATTCTATCCACACCACGAGGGTGGCCAGCAGTATGAGCGCACTGGCACCAAGCGCGAACCCTGCCTTGTATAGCGTATCCAGTAACGGGTGTTTGTCGCTTGGCATGTCGTCGCGGGGTTGGCCATTTCTGCCATTGTGGTGCCCTACTATTACATAGGTTGCTTGCTGCATACAGCCTTGATGTACCTCATCAAGGTAGCCCTCAAAAGTAATCGTGATGGCAACCACATTACAATCCGCACTGGCCCACCGCGAGGATGATTTGGGCCCCCGCGTTGTGCCACAATGACACCCCACCAGCAGGCGAGCGAGAATGCACTATGTCCAACGATACCAACAAGGCGCTCGTGGAAACGATGTGGCGCGCACTCAGCGACATGGACTGGGACACCATGAAACACTGCATGCACCCCCAGATCCACTACCGGGATGTGCCTAGCGATGACCCGGGAGCAGTTGGCCCAGAAAACTGCGTGAAGCGACTGCAGATTGCCTTCAAGCACCTGCAGAAGCAGGAACAGGTGACTCATCACATAGCCGCAGACGGCGACGTGGTGTTTCTCGATCACACCGAAACCTGGACGTTTAGCTCCGGAGAGAGGGCCTCTCATACCTTTGCCAGCATGCATGAAGTGAGGGATGGGCTGGTCTACCGCTGGAGTGATTACTGGGATATGCAGAAATTTGTCGGACAGTTTCCGGCGTGGTTTCTGGAAGAGATGATGAAAGCCACGGCAGCGGACTTTACAGAGAAGTAGATGCAGATGAGTTCGAAATAATTTGAACAACAAAACGTTTACGCCGCCCATCGACGGCAGCACCCCACTGCCCTCCATCGGCGAGCAGCGTATCAATAAAGAGCGCTTCAGTTACCCGGACTTTATGGCAAAGGAGTGGACCCATCTATGGCGCAAGGTGTGGAATCCCGGGCCCAGAGTTGAAGAGCTGCGCCACCCCGGTGATTTCGTTGTCCATACCCTGGGCAAGGAGTCCTTCCTGTTTTGTCTGGACAACGAGCAACGGATCCGCGGCTATTACAATGTCTGCCAACACCGTGGCAATCAATTGATTAGCGATGCGTACTGTGGATCGCGAAAATTTTTCCAATGCGCATTCCACGCCTGGAGCTACAATCTCGATGGCAGTGTCAAAGGTATTCCCGGTGCCACTGACTTCCCGCAGTTTCGCCATGGCATACCGCGGCATGAGCTTGGGCTGGAACCAATCCAGGTCGACCTGTGGGCAGGATTTATCTGGTTCCGGTTGGAACCCGGCGAAACGTCGCTGCTGGAGTTCCTGGGCGAACTACCAGGGCAACTCGCGCCCTACCGTATTGAGGATATGCGCCTGTTTGAATACAAAACCTTTTTATGGGACTCGAACTGGAAGGTGGCCTGCGACGCGTTCAATGAAAGCTACCATTTCCGCGGCCTGCATCCGCAAATGCTCAAGTGGGCTGACGAAAAAGCCCGCATCGAACTGCTCGGAACGCACAGCAGGATGATCAACAAATACGGCACGACAAGTTCGCCCTTCACGGGCGGCACTGACGTCTACCCTGAGTTACGCGAATGGATGCTGTACAGCGGCATGAATCCGGATGATTACCAGGGCCCGCCGGAAGACACCTGGAAGGCGAAAATCGCCTTCATACGCAGCCTACAGGACCGGGAAGAGGTGGCAGCGCCCTACGCGGATATGACCGATGAGCAACTCACCGATGTCTATCACTATTTTATTTTTCCGGGCTTTGCGATGAACGTCTTTCCGGAAGGCATTAACGGTTTTCGCTACAGACCACACGAAAGCGACCCGGAAAAAATGTATTACGACCTGATCATGCTTCTACACTATCCGCAGGGAGCCGAGCTGCCCTGCACGCGCAAATTTTATCAGGATAAGGTCCAATACAACGAAGTGGCGGACTATCCACTGCCTACTATCGTTACTGACGTCTTGCAGCAGGATGCTGACAATGTGTCCGTCAATCAGAAAGGGCTTAAATCGGACGGTTTCCGGGGTATGTACCTGGGCGACCAGGAACTGCGACTGCGACATTTCCACAACTGCCTCGATAACTATCTTGCTAACGGGTCTTGCTAACGGACCTTACTAACAAACCTGCTGTTACGGAGCCTTACGGCTCTTTGAGCCCACTGCGGGGGGCGTTTCGTTCAAACCAATGGCACCTGAGCTTGCCGTCGATGGATCATGATTGGAGGCTTCGTTGCGGCCAGTTGCAGTGGGCATGCTCCGCTTGCACAAAGTGCTGGGATATTCGCCGCGGAGCATGCCCACTGCCGCTCGCCTGGAACCGCGTGTACGTCACAACGGTTGAGTTCACTCCATCAGAGTCCCTACCCATAGACATCGGGCGTGAATCACTCTAACGCCTAGGATTCTGAACAAAAAACGCCAGAATCGCATCGCCGATAGAAAACCATACCGAAGGATCCTCAGGAAATATCAGGCTATCGGGATTATCCGGGTATACATGGCCGTTGCTGTGGCGCAAGTGCTCAAAAGGGATACCGGTTGCGTCTGTATATCGGGTCCACAAGTAGCTGCCATCCTGGCTGCCATCCACGATTTCAAAACGCACATTCGCGGCAGCCACATCAATTTTACCCGCGTCATCCACCACGATATCGCCCGCGGGGGAAAATACATAGGCGTCCGCATCTGCGGTAACCAGCTCATAATCATACATAACGCTCACCAATGTATCGGTAACCGACAAGGTGTTAGGCGCGTTGTAATAGCGGATCAATAGGTCCTGCGTACCGCTGATGAAGAATATGGGAACCTTTCTGGAGGGCCCGTTACCAGTGAGAAAACAACCGACCTCCGGTGCGGATAGAGGCGCGGCGCTCGCGATAATATCCGCATGATCGCAGATGAATTTCCAGGTCATAAACCCGCCCTGGGAGAAGCCCGTAAAATGTACCCTATCTCTATCCACCGCGTAGGCCGCTATAGACTGCTGCATGAATTCAAATACAACGTCGTAGTGAACCTCCGGCTTCCAGCTACTAGGAACACTGAGTTCACCAGGTTGTACCACAATATAGCCACCTTTTTCCTGGGCCGCCCTGGCCAGGTTGGACCTGCCTTCCTGCTGATCCGGATTGCTCAGCCAGCCGTGCACATCAAAAATGAGACCGCAGGCCCGATCGATGCACTCTTGCGTCAACAACACCTTGAACTGTACGCCGTCACATTGAAACTCGTGTCGGTCCGATGCGGAGACATCGGTGATACAGCGTGTGGTATGTACATCGCGAGTGACGGAGGACGAGCTATCATTGCAGCCGCTGCTGAGCAGGCCGAAGATACCGGTCAAAAGCAAAGAACTGTAGAAGACAAACCGGTGCGAGCCGGGGACAAAAACAGAAAAATATGGCACCCAATCCTCCATTATGTATAGTGTCTTAGACGAACTGATTATTGCTTGATAGGGAGCGTGATGTATAGGGTAACGTCGATTGCGGACCTGTCTGAGAGCTCGGGCGCAAAAAATCACCCTCTTGCGTTTTGTGCGGCCATACTCACCGCTGGGCTAGGTCTGCTAGTGACGGGGTCAGTCGCGCAAGCACAGCAAGCCAACCCAACCGTGTTTGCCGCCATTGGAGACTATGGCGATGGCAGCAGCGCCGCCAGCAACGTCGCAGCGCTGGTTGACAGCTGGGCTCCTCAGTTTGTCATCGGTGCGGGTGACAACCGCTACGGTACAAGCACCTTTGACCAGGTCGTCGGTCAATTCTACTGCGACTATCTTACCGATGCAGGAGCGGGCAGCTACTGTAATCGAGGTACCAGCCCCGTCAACGCTTTCTTTCCGGTTCCCGGCAATCATGATTACACCGACGGCGCCGGTATAAACGAGTATTTGAACTACTTCACCTTGCCAGGGACCGGTGTCACCAGCAGCAATACCTCACTCACCGAGCGGTATTACGACGTTGTCTTAGGCGCTGTCCATTTTTTTGCTCTGGACAGTCAGGGGGCGTTAACCAGCGCTTCCGACCTGGCAGCTCAGCGGGCATGGCTCCAGGCACAGCTGGCAGCATCCACAACCGAGTGGCAGGTGGTGTTGTTCCACCATGCCGCATATTCGTCTGGTCAACACGGCTCGACCACCCTCATGCAGTGGCCATTCGCCGCATGGGGAGCCGATGCTGTGATTGCAGGCCACGACCACATCTACGAGCGCGTTGAAATTAACGGCATCCCCTATTTTGTGAATGGCCTCGGAGGCAAGAGCCTCTACACTATTGGCACACCGGTGCAGGGCAGCAAAGTGCGCTACAACGGCGCTTACGGCGCGATGCGCATCGTCGCCGACAGCACACAGATGGTATTTGAGTTCATCAACACGGCAGATGTGGTAGTAGACAGCTTTACTACCCATGGAGAGGAAATTGCGCCGCCGCCTGCAGCAACACTGAACTACCGTATCGCCGCAGGCGCCGACGATGTCGAGGAGAAACTGAGCACAGGTGCTATGTACCTTGGAAGTTCTGATATCGAGCTGGGCGAAGATCCGGCGCTGAACGGCGCACAAGTGGTCGGCCTGAGGTTCCAGTCTTTGTATATTCCCCAGGGGGCGCAAATCAATTCCGCGTATCTCGAATTCACGGTCGATGAGGCCTACAGTGTAACGAGTGATGTGGAAATTCGAGCTCAGGCAGCTGATAGGGCCACGGCATTCGCGAGCACTAATTTTGACCTCACCGCACGACCGTTAACAGCGGCTGCTACACCGTGGAGCATCCCCGCATGGAATACTATCGGCGCCACTCAACGGTCACCCGACATTTCTGCGGTACTGCAGGAGGTGATCAATCGCGACGGATGGAGTCACAATGGCAGCGTGGCGTTCGTCATAAATGGCACCGGCCAGCGCACCGCTGAAGCCTATGAAGGCGTGCCAGGAGCAGCGGTATTGCTACATGTGGAATATTCGACGCAAGCCCCTCCCAACGAAGTCCCCACGGCAGATTTCACTTCCACTGCCTCCAGCCTGACCGCCGGTTTTACAGATACATCCACTGACAGTGACGGCAGTATTGTAGCCTGGCTCTGGGATTTTGGTGACAACACGGGCTCCACAGCACAGAACTCGAGCCACAGCTACAGTAGCGCTGGCACTTATTCTGTCAGCCTGACTGTGACCGACGACGAGGGTGCTACCGATACATCCAGCCATTTAGTGGCGGTATCGCTACCGCCCGGCTGCTGATTTTCCTATCGTCTCTATACAGCTCACTACCTCCGCCTGATACGCCTTTCCCCTTTCATTCACAAAATCCAGTATGTTCAATGACGTGGGGACATAGCCGAACCCGATTCTATGCTTTGGATGCCACTGAAAGAGCGATCCCCCGAGCCCCATCCAACCATAAAATCCTTCCCGGCCAGAGTTGATGGCTTTGTCACTTCTGGAGCTGTAGCGGGTGGCCTCTGTGAAAAGCGCGACACCACCCTGGGTAAAGGCAGTGGTAACGAATCCCATGTCTGCCTCGAGTGGGTCTGAATGCAATGCCTTCCATGCCGACTCACTCAAATATTCTGATCCAGCCCACTTTCCGCCTGCTGCCATCATGGCTGCAATTTTCGCCAGACCACGTGCTGTGCAGTTTGCGTTCGCCGAAGGGGTCTCCCCCATCGCGACAGCAGGCTCATTGAAAAACGTGATTCGTTTCATGCCCTTGAACGCGGGCGGAGCACCCGAGATAGTTGATTTTCGAATGGCAGGTATAAGTCGAATGAGTTTTCCAAGGATTTGAAAGATATTGTGTTCCATTTTTCTTCCCAGAAATTTGGGTATCAAACTCTGCAGAAACTGGAAGCGAAATCCCAGTGGTTTCACGGGCTTCACACGCGTGAGTTCTTCCTGTTTAACCCCAATAAAAGCATCTGCACCAAGCGGGGTGCTAATGTCTTCACGCAGGAATTCACCAATGGTTCGTCCTGCCGGATCTATCCGACGAAACAACTCGTTCACAATCCAGCCTCGGGTAAGAGCATGGTATTCCCTTCTATGCCCCTCGCCATCGCGATACCGTTGTGCGTGGCCCTCAATGACCTGCCCAATCCTGTTCAATTTAATGTTCTGTGTGAGCAAATCTTGTGTATCCAAGGGTGTATTGAAGACAGCCAGGCCGGCCTCGTGTCGCATCAGTTCCGCTACAGTTAGCTCGCCCTTTCCATTTGCAGCAAACTCAGGCCAATAATCGGCAATCCGCGCGTTATAGGTGATCAACCCTTTGCCATAAAGTGATGCGATCGCAATGGCCTCAAGGCTCTTGCCACTGCTAAACACATTGATAAGCGAATCAGGAGAAAAATCGGTCTCGTGTGTTGCCGATGCCCAAAGATCTACCACCATTTCGTCTCCATGGTAGATGCACAGTTGCGTGCTTCTCTCTGCCAGAGTCCGCATATTGTGCTCGTACAACCGCTTCACTGACTCAAACCCGGGGGCCACCGTTCCTTCAATCCGAAACTGCATGTCTGTGCTCTGGCTCATCTGGTTACTCCAATACGTTGTAGGATCAGTATACTCGGCTCTTGTTGCCAAGGCATGCAGAGCCGCCTGTGAAAGCAGTCTAGAGGGCGCAACGGGGAGTTGACTTTCGCAGGGCCAGACAGAACACTGTCTCTACATTTAGACCAAGCATAATAGGAGTACCATCTGATGCAAGCGACAGAGACAACGATTCTATGGCTCGTGGTGTGGTGGGCGCTTCTGATGGTCCAATTGCCGCTGGTCAGGCTGCTCGCCAGCAGGAAGACCGGCAGCATGGCATTCGACCCCAACGGCATCGATCTGGAGGGTTATGGGCGACGACTCACCCGCGCCATCGCCAACTGCCAGGAAAATATCCCAATCTATATGGGCGTACTGCTGTACGCCATGGTTTCGGGTCACACTGAGATCACCAATGCAACCGCATGCTGGCTGCTCTACGCGCGAATTGGACAAAGCCTTGTGCACCTTGCGTCAACCAGCTCAGCTATGATCCTGGTGCGTTTTACTTTCTTTCTCGTCCAGTTTTTGCTGGTCGCCTGCTGGGTCGTGCAGTTGCTTATGGTGTAGGGCGAACAAACATGCCGATAGCGGCTTGAACGGCTAAATGTGCTCCAACAGCGAGCGCCAGGACTCAATGTCTGTATCACTAGACGTCAGGAGTTGAAAGCCTGCAAGCCAGCGACCATCCGCGTCTTCATTCGGTCGGCACCACTTTACTTCGGCGGCCATATAGAACGGCGCTTCCACACCCGGGAGCTCTGCACACACCGACAAAATCGTACCTTGTATCAGTTCGCACTCAATACTGACGCGGATTCCTGAGTAGGAAACGTCCAAAACCTGGCACTGCACCAACAAACCCTCAGACGATTCAGTAGCCGCCACCACTTCAACAAATATCCTGGTGTGCATTCTAATGCGGATATTATTGCGATCATTGTCTTCCATGCCTGCGATAATTCCTTCACCGGATAGTCTGTGACTCTTCAATTGATGCACATTAGCGTCACCAGACCCTGAAAACAAGATATCCTGCTTTCGGTGCAGATTGCCAAATGCAACAATGGGCGCAATGACAGGGTGATGAACGTGGAATATGCAGCATGCGGCTAGACCGGTTTGTACAACAGCGACTTTCGTGCTCTGCGCGCACGGCACGTTACATGTTCGCTCGGCGCACAATCCTTCTAAATGGCATTCCGGTCGATAACGGTTTTCAGCAGATTACCAGGTTCTGCCGCGTTGAAGCTGAAGACCAACTGTTGCAAGCTTGTGACGCCATTTATTTGATGATGCACAAACCTCGCGGCTGTGTTAGCGCTACCAGAGACGACAATTTACCCACAGTAGTGAGCCTTATTGACCTGCCCTCAAAGGAGCAACTGCATTTGGCCGGCCGCCTGGACTACAATACTACCGGCCTCTTGCTGTTGACCAATGACGGCCACTGGTCGAGCAGGATAACCAATCCACAAAAAGGACATCCAAAGACTTATCTGGTGCAGACCCGCGACGAAATAACGCCAGACTATGTGCGCAAGTTTGAGGAAGGCGTCTATTTTGGCTTTGAGAATCTTACGACATTGCCTGCTCAGCTGACGTTACTTTCCGCCACTACCGCAGAGCTCACCCTGTACGAAGGTCGATACCACCAGATCAAGCGAATGTTTGGCTTTTTTCGCAATAAGGTCATTTCACTTCATCGACTCTCAGTCGGAAACATCGTGCTGGACGAAGGACTTAGTCCCGGGACTTATCGTTCTCTGATGCCGACAGAGATCGCATCGTTTCAACCTTAAAGCGCCGTACCGTGGAAAAGGGCTCATGGACATTTTCGCTAACGCTTCGTCCCTCATGCGCGTAAAATATGCGGGAAAACGACTAGTTGAATTCTATTCTGTGAACCGATTGTGACACACATATCACCGTGGTAAGCCTTAGCCAGGAATCTGTCCAACAATTCTTCACATTGTTGGATATTGCCCAGAACAATCAGAGCTGGATAAAGCTTCTCCTGGGCAAATACCGCGGTGCCGAGAAAGATTTGAAACGTGTAACCGTGCGCCCAATCATCTTACGCAACGCAGCAGCCTGGTCATTCGTGTATAGCTACAGCACTTGTGACATCACTAAAAACGTTACTCCCCAGAAAGGTCTGGCACTCATTCAGAGACTGCTGGAAGTCGATTTCAGGGCGGCGCATCTTTTCAGTGACTGTGAGGATGCGCAGCTGGAGATCAACAAAAAGGGTAAAGCCAGCCTGCACATTGCCATTTCCGAAAAAATCTCTACCGTATCAAGCGATCACGATCGCACGAAACGGCGCTTCGTCGACATATCACAGCCCTTTCTAGCTGCCCTGGGTGTCACGGATAGTAGCCACAAACTCATTCCCGCGATGGCGGGGAAATGGAAGCAGATCAATAAATTCATTGAGATTTTCAGCCAAGCGCTTAGTGGCGCTAACGTGTCGCGCAATAGTCCGCTTACTGTCGTGGATTTCGGTTCAGGAAAGGGCTATCTCACATTCGCCCTGCATGACTACTTGTGCAGTACCGAGCACAATCAGGCAAAAGTAACCGGCGTAGAACTTCGAACTCACCTGGTTGAGTTATGCAATGCAACCGCGTCAACACTGCAGGACCCCGGCTTGCTGTTCGTGTGTGGCGACATAAAAACCCAAGCGCCAGAGCGTTGTGACGTGATGATAGCCCTACACGCGTGTGACACTGCCACCGATCATGCTATTCATTATGGGATACGCGCGCAGGCCTCTATTATTATGTGCTCGCCGTGCTGCCACAAACAGATCCGGCCGCAGATGCGCAGCCCTGTACAGCTTAAGCCCATGCTGCGCTACGGTGTGCATATGGGCCAGGAGGCCGACATGGTGACCGATACATTGCGCGCCCTGCTATTGGAGGCCAATGGATATCGCACAAAAGTCTTTGAATTTATCAGTACGGAACACACCGACAAGAACAAAATGATCCTGGCAGTGAAACAGCCGCCAGGGGTCTTAATCGTCAGTGCACGGCAGCAAGCACTTGAGCAGATTGCAGCGATCAAGGAATTCTACTCCATACAGGAGCAGTGCCTTGAAAGCCTATTGCGCGAATAGCGCCCTATTTCACTTGCCGTCGGATGAACTGCCTGGCGTTAGAAATTGCCCGAAACCATCACCCCATACTGCTCACCGCCGCCGACCGCAGAAAAGGCGAGAAGCGTAGGAATAGATACCAGCGAGTTGTAGTCCTGTTCATCGGTAATATCACGACCGAAGGCTGTCAGTTTCACCAAACGCCCGGCGCTCCATTCCCATTCGTAAGACAACGTAACGTCAACGACACCGCGGCTATCAACCAAACCACGAGGATCATTGGAAGCATCCACCCAATACTGATCTGTATAGCGATACGCCGAATAGGCCGTTGCCGTGCCGGGGCCAATTTGCATGGCATAGGTAGCATCGACGCTACCGGTGTAATCCGGAACCCTTCGCAGATTCAGGTTTGAATTGTCCGTCACCACACCGTCGCCGTTCAAATCTGCTTCGTAATCGTCGTAACTCGCATCAAGGTAACCGAGGTTGGCATTGAGCAATAGCGCTTCGGTGGCAACCCAGGTGGCTTCGGCTTCGAATCCGGAGATCGTCACAGTCGCCGCATTACGCACAACAGTAAGCGAACCCAGGAGGGGGTCGGGAATAATGATTTCCTCCTGTTTGTCCTGGTAGTCTGTGTAAAACGCCGCGAGGTTTAGCCTGACGCGCTGATCGAGCAGCTCCGACTTCATCCCGGTCTCGTACTGATCGACGTACTCCGGATCATACGGGCCAATGTCTGCTGCGGAAGAATTTCGGGCGTTGTAACCGCCCGAGCGAAATCCCTCAGAATAGGTAGCGTAGAACAAAATATCACTACTGTATTGGTAATCCACGCCGACCTTGGGAGTAAACTCTTCCCAGGAGTGATCCGCTTCCACATCGGTGACCGAAGACAAGGGGGCGCCAACTGCGGACGCAAAACTGTCGGCATAAATGTCCTTCTCTTCATACGTCCACCGGCCACCCAGGATCAGCGTCCATACGTCAGTAATGTTGTAATTTGCCTCTCCAAACAAGGCATAGGAATCCCGATGATGATCGGTATGTGTTTGTGCGCGCTGCCCTGCAGGGCCAAATACTTCAACTATCCCCGTATTCTGCTCCAGCTGATAATTGTCCTGTAAGCCGTAGAGACCAACCACAAAATCCCAGACCTCGCTCAAGGTCTCATTGCTGGCAAAACGCAATTCACTGCTGGTTTGCTCCGACTGCTGGTCTCTAATGACATGCAAAAATGCGTACGGCGTACCGTCAAAATCGACGGGCACATTTTCATCGGTATCACGATAGCCCGTGATTGACGTAATCGTTCCCGGACCCACCTCCCAGTTCATTTCAAGTGTATAGGCATCCAGCTGGAAATTTATCGGATTGTAAAAATCCTGCTGCGTCTCATTCACCTTTCCATTGTCGCAGGCACCAAACACCTGGCAGGGTAGATCAGGTATTGGATTTACCGGGTTACCCGCATTCAGCGAATTTCGACTTATGAGTGGAATGCCATCGTTCTTGTCTTCGTAGTTTTCATAGATGAATTGTGTTTCAAAGGTTTCGATCGGCGTCCACAGCAAGGTCGCGTTGTAGTCCTGGTTGTTCGCATCACCGACCTGGTCACCTGTCAGGGTATTATTGAATTGGCCACCATCATTCTGTGAGGCAAAGGCCAGCTTTCCCGCCAACTCATCCTGAATAATGGGAAAATTGAGTACACCGTCGACATCGTTCCTGTCATCTGTGCCGAGGGTTGCCTCATAGCGCAGGCCCAATTCGCCAGTGGGGCGGGTGTGGGTGATATTGATAACACCCCCCGTGGTATTGCGACCAAACAGTGTGCCTTGTGGCCCGCGCAATACTTCCATCGCCGCGATATCAAAGGTGTTTGCCATAGAGCCATTCACGAAAGAGAGAGCAACGCCATCCACGACCACACCCACCGCCGGATCAAAGCTCTTTTCCACTTCCTGCGTTCCAACACCACGGATGTAGAGCGAGGCTGCACCGGGTGCCACGCTGACTGAATCGATGACCACGTTGGGGACGTAACCCTCAATCTCTCTTATGTCACGCAATACCAGGTTATCGAGTGTCTCACCGGTGAACACCGTTACCGCCACCGGCACATCCTGCAACATTTCCGTGCGTTTGCGGGCTGTGACTATCACCTCTTCCAATGCCACCAACTGCTGCTCGGCAGCAACAAGCATAGGGGATACGGCCAGAGCCGATACGGCCGCTGCGAGAGCGACTGCCACACGGTAAGTATTCGCTGCATACACTGGATTGAAATTGCTCATAGAAGTCGCTCCCAGAGTCAGGTACTGCGCAAATGATTTGCGCAACGGTAGTGCCATGGACATTAAACCTAATGGGATACTGGTATGTGTTGCCCCGTCAGGCTGCTCTTATAGTTATCAATCCTGCAAGCGCCATAGCTGACGCACCTACTCCGTCAGCCTAAACTCACCGGAGTGTACTTCGTCATATCGATGCTGACAAGCCCACTTATTTGAGCCCACATAGTTGGGCCTGGATAGTTTTCCTGCAACAGGTCGAGTGCGCAGTGTAGGATAGCGGCAGACACAGCGGAGCACCCAGGATGAGCATAGATCACAGCGAACATGCTGATGCAAATGGCGTAGAGGATCTGACACCAGACGAGGCGCGAAGAAAACGCGAGCTATTCCTGGCGCAGATGAAGGACAGTACCGGTGTAACAGGAGGCGTTGCTGAACAGATCGATGCCGCCGACGCCGCCATGGCCACTCTCATTCTGCCCGGCGGCTGATCTGCCCCGTTAACGCTTTTTTTTGGCCTTTGCGGCGGGTTTAGCGCCCATCATTTTCGCAATCTTCCCCGTCATCTTCATGCCGGGGGCCGAGCCCAAAAAGTCCTGTTTACCAATACCAACGCCGTTATGCCGCAGAATATTATACGCAGTCGTAGCGTGGAAATAGAAATTCGGTAGCGACCAGCCATTCAGGTAGTCGATGCCACTAAAGCTAAGTGTTCCGATGGGAAACGTCATCACTATCTGGGCAGTCTCACCACCAACAAACTGCGCTGCCTTCAACCCATCCAGGAATTTTAGAGTGCGTTGAAGCCGGGCCTCCAACTCGTCGAATGTTGTCTCAGTATCAGCAAACACCGGCGGCTCAATACCGGCCAAACGCGCACAGCAGCCCTTGGCATGGTCGGTCGCAATTTGAACCTGTCGTATCAATGGGTGCATGTCAGGAGACAGGCGTGAACCCAGGATCACCGATGGATCGATGCCTCTGGTTTTGGCATCAACGGCAGCCTTTTTCAAAATACCGGAGAGATTTTTGAGGTTGTGTACAAACACGGGTTTGGAGCACTGATAGATAAGTTCGCTCATGGTTGCGGCATCCTGGAAGTGATGGGAGAAAATGGTGCGGTGCTTATCATAATGTGGAAGGCTACCGCTTGAATAGCCTAAACCACATCCAGCGGCGAGGCGCGAGCGAAGGGAGACTTCCATCCTCGACCAGCGCAATTCAATGCGAGGCTTACAGTTGTTGCTGAACTAGATTAAGCTTCCGGCATTCCGGCACAACGCGTCGGACTCTACAACAAGGACGCAGACTAACGATGAGTTGGTTCGACGCAATTTTCCTCGCTCTTATCGAAGGCTTGACGGAGTTTCTACCCGTCTCATCGACGGGTCACATGGTGCTGGCCTCATCATTCATGGGAATTGGCAGCGACGATTTCACCAAGTTATTCATCATAGTGATCCAGCTAGGCGCCATTTTGTCGGTTTTTGCGCTGTATTTTAAGCGCTTTTTCCAGAGTATCGATTTTTACGTCAAGCTGATCGTCGCCTTTATTCCTGCAGCCGTTCTCGGGGTACTTTTCTCAGACAAGATTGACGAATTGCTGGAAAGCCCACTGGCGGTTGCGATCTCCCTGCTGGTTGGCGGCGTGATTCTTTTGTTCGTCGACAGCTGGTTTAAGGATCCACAGATTCATTCCGTAGAAGACATCAACTATACAGATGCCTTCAAGATTGGTTGTTTTCAATGCTTGGCAATGATACCGGGCGTTTCTCGTTCAGGCGCGACTATCGTCGGCGGTATAAGCCAGAAGATGAGTCGGCACGTTGCCGCTGAGTTCTCATTCTTCCTTGCGGTTCCGACGATGCTCGGTGCTACCTTAAAAAAGACCCTGGACTATTTCCAGAAGCATAGCGAGATTACTTCAGAGCAAGTCAATTTGTTGATACTGGGAAATATTGTCGCCTTCATTGTAGCCGCCCTGGTTATCAAGGTATTTATCGGATTTTTGAACAAGCACGGATTTCGCCTGTTCGGCTGGTACAGAATTGTCGTAGGCTCGGTGATTTTGGTGATGATTGCTTCAGGGCAGCAATTGCAGGTCCTTTAGCGGTTGTCAGCTTGGGCTGCGCCAGAAGCGCGTGAGTACCAACACCGTATCCATCAGTACCTTCAGCGCAGCTCGTCCAGCAGCGAACCCATCATCTCCTGGTAGGGCCGGGACCAGGCCAGGTTGGGACTGACAGGTTTCCCATATAAGCGCCGATAGAGATGCCAGGCCAACAGAAGTTTCCCACGCGCGAACGGTGGGCGTTTCTGTTCCAGGGAGGTGGTGGAGCTAAGGCTGCGGTTCATAAGACTGAGCGGTTCGTTGATTTCTTTCACTGCGTCGCCGCGCCTGGACTCAAACCATGAGCTGGCCTGGGTGTGGTCTCGCAGCAGAATCTGACTGCCTGCTTTTTTGATCATGGCGTAATTGTTGGTCGCACACAGCCAAAAAGGTGGCTTGTCGGGCTGACGCCAGCGACGGATTTGCCCCGCCTGGTGACGTAGATTGATAGGCACTTCGAGAAAGTGACTGCGCCAGTGATATCCGCTCAGCGCTGGCTCGCGCTCCCTGGCCAAGGTAGTTGCCAGATTGGGTGCGAACCAGTCATCGTCATCGACAGGAACGACCAGGGCTCCCTCCGGAATGGCATCCCAGGGTGCGCATAACGCGCCCTCAACACAAGCAAGGTTAAGTCGGGCGACTTCCCGCACTCTGTGCCGAAACAAATGGAATGGCAGCTTGAAAGTGCTGTTCCAGAGCCTGACATTTTCAACCAATTTGGGCGGCAGTTGCGCATAGAATGCGGCCTCGTCCTGCCAGTCAAGCGCAGTTCTTACCCAGATGTACATCGTTGGTAGGGGCGCAGACAAAGCAATTTCTCCGGGCTAAGAACCTTCCCGCGAGGGGTTCGACCCCTGCGGCCTCTTCCATTTTGCAGGCAACCCGCCAGAGATTCAACATCCGTTCCTTTGAGCAGGCAAAAATGGCGCACGAGGAAGCACTTCGCCGCACTAAGAATTACCTCGAAAGCTTGAAGCCAGGCCGACAGCACTAGCTTCGGTGGAAATTTCTGTTACTGATTCATATGCCTGATTTACACTTGCACCCTACACCTGCCGCATAGGGATGGCAGGCGACGACTTCCAATCGGAGTTAATAGTGCAAGACTTACCGGTAATCGATTTTTCTGCTCTTGATCGTACTTCGACACGACTAGCCCTCGATCGCGCTTGCCGCGAGTGGGGTTTCTTTTATCTTACAGGCCATACTATAGACCGGCAACTTACTGCGCAGATGCACACGGTGATGCAACGCTTTTTCGCTCTACCGCTGGCTCAGAAACTCGCACTCGAGCGTACGGCGGACAATCCCTGGGGTTTCTATGACCGGGAGCTCACCAAGAATGTGCGTGACTGGAAGGAGATTTTCGATGTCGGTCCGGATATTGCAGCCGATGGTTTGAAGGGCGCTCGTGCGCAGTGGCCCAATGAGCTTGAGCTATGCCGATTGGGGGACTTCCGCAACACTGTCCTGGCCTTTTCAGCTGCTTGCGACGCGGTCGCTCGATGCCTTCTGCAAACTCTCAGCCAAAACCTCGGCATGCCAGCCCGGCATTTGAATGCGTGCTTTGAGCCTAACCATACAAGTTTTCTGCGTCTGAACCACTATCCACCCTGCGCATCGCCGGCGCTAGCCGATGCGCCCCCTGTCCCCGAGTATGGTCACCTTGGAATCAGTCACCACACCGACTCCGGCGCCCTGACGGTACTGCTTCAGGATATGCAGCCCGGGCTACAGATGTTGCATGGTGATCAATGGCATCTGATTGACCCACATGCAGACATGTTGCTGGTTAATATTGGGGACATGGTGCAAGTGTGGTCTAACGATCACTACCGTGCGCCACTACACCGAGTACTCGCCAACGCATCGGCATCGCGCTACAGCGCACCCTACTTCTACAACCCAAGCTATGCCACGGTAGTTGCACCATTGTCAGGTGTATGTAGTGCCAAAAATCCGCCGTTATACCGTGCGGTTCCATGGGGTACGTTTCGCGCTGCGCGAGCCGCAGGTGACTACGCAGATAGGGGGGCGGAAGCACAAATCAGCGACTATCGAATCAGCGCAGCCTGACACCTGCCGCAGAACTACAACCAGTCACCTTTCTTGAGTTTTCGATAGAGAAGCAAGCAAGCAATTACGGTTGAGCCCAGTACTGCAAAATAGCTGTAACGCCAGGAGAGCTCTGGCATGAACTCAAAGTTCATGCCATACAAGCTGAAAACGACGGTGGGAAGCGCGAGTATCGCTCCCCAACCGGCCAGTTGCTTCACCACGTCATTCTGCCCTATCGACACCATGGCAAGGTTAATTTGCATAGCGCTGACGAGCATCTCGCGCATGTTGTCGCAGCTTTCGATCACACGGCGGGAATGATCCTGAACGTCGCGCAGATAGTCTCGAATTGATTTGGGGATGACATCTTCATGAAAGCGCATTAGTTCGTTGCAGATATCGGCAAAGGGTTGCGCGGCATCGCGCAACAGCATCAATTCGCGCTTGATGCTATAAATGCGTTGCAGCTTCTCGGTCGAAATCTTCGCATCGAAAATATCTGTCTCAATCTGGCTGAACTGATTATGCAACTCGGAAACGACCTCCAAATAGTTGTCAACGATGGCATCAAGCACGGCGTAGAGGGCGTAGCCGGTACCTAGCGCCAGTCGGTGCGGCTTTTTTTCGGCGCTTGCTCGAACTGCTGAGTAGCTTTTGGATTTTCCGTGGCGCAGCGTGATAAGGTAATTTTTTCCCGCAAAGAGGTGGGTCTCCCCAAAAACGATTTCATCTTCGATCAGAGTCGTTGTCTTAACAACAATAAAGATCGATTCTCCATAGGCTTCCAGCTTGGGGCGCTGATGGGCGGCGCGCGCATCCTCCATTGCCAACTCGTGCAGGCCAAATTCCTCCTGCATTTTGCTCAGTAGTGCATCGTCAGGATCATAAAGCCCGACCCACAGAAATACATCGGGTTGCTTGACGATTTCGCTGATGTCATCGATTGCAAAGGGCTCAAGGGGGATCCCCTTTCGATAGGCGACACAACTGACCACGCTAGACATATTTTTATTGCCTACATTATTGTCTAAGAACTGCTCCAAAAAACTTCAGAGACCGGTTCATAGTTTACAGTATACATTGCGCTATGGGGCACGGCACCATCTGTAGAATCAACATTCCTTTATCGCCCAGAGATCTGTCTCTCTTCAAATAGCGTTTTTGAGTTTGACATGTCCAAAAAAAAGATCGACATTGTATATAGTAGCCCACTGCCATATCCAATGAGATTTCTGCATGCCCATCAAGACCGAACTGATAGCCATTTTGGTCCGCTATCCTTACCGGATAATGCTGCTCAATCTACTGCTCACCGCGCTAGTAGGCGCCGGTGTTACGCAGCTCCGCCTTGATGCCGGAATCGACATTTTTTTTAACAAAAATGATCCCAATCTAATCGCCGAACAGCAGCTGATAGCCAGTTACGGTAAAGAAGACAACATACTGTTCGTATTGGACTCAGGTGACTCAGATATATTCGATAGTCAACATCTGGCAACAATTGAAGCCATAACAGCAGGCGCCTGGCAAATACCAAACGCCAAACGCGTCGACTCCATTACCAATTATCTGCACGCAGCAGTCGATGGCGATGACATCACGGTTGGCCCTCTCGTGGAGAATGCAGCAAAAATCAGCGCCCCGGATCTCTCCCGAGCACGCGATATCGCCTACTCTCGCGAGGAATTGCTGGGTCGCCTGCTGGCACGCAACGGTAAAGTGGCCACCATCAATGTCAGCCTGAACCTCCCAGAGGAGGGTAAAGCCGCAGCGGTTGCTGAGTCAGTACAGTTCGCGCGCCAGCTTGCACTCGATGCCATGCGTGAAGATCCCAACGTTGAAATTCATCTGGCAGGCTGGGCGCTAACAGAACAAACACTGGCGGAGGTAACGGCCAAGGACTCGACGACATTAATGCCCGTGTTATTGGCACTCATACTAGTGGTGTGCTCCTTGCTCTTGCGTTCGCCACTGGCATCTCTGTGCACCGTTATCGTACTTCTGCTAAGCATCCTGCTCGGGATGGGCTACGCAGGCTGGGTCGGTATCGGACTGAACAGTGTCACTGCGTCCGCCCCGACAATTATCATGACCCTCGCGATAGCCGACTGCATTCACGTGCTGACGGTATTTCTCGGTCGACTGCGCCAGAACCCGGACAAACGAGCCGCCTTGGCTTACAGTCTCGACGAAACCTTTTACGGTGTGGTGCTTACCAGCGCCACCACTTTCGCGGGATTCCTGAGCATGAACTTCAGTGACTCACCCGCATTTGGAGACTTGGGCAACATCGCCGCCATGGGGGTGTTAGGCGCGCTGTGGCTGACCTTAACAGTACTCCCAGGCTTGATTATGTTGCTGCCCTTCAAGGCCAACAAAGGCAGGGCCACCATCCTGTCAATGGATGGCCTGGCAAACTTTGTCATACGCTTCCACAATGCCTTGTTTTGGGGTTCATTGTGCATTGGTGTGTTACTGATAACTGGAATTTCACGCATCGAATTGAACGATGACCCTACCGGATATTTTTCCGAATCCATTCCACTGACCAAGTCTTTGCACGTGATTGAGAACCGGCTTTCAGGTACACAGTCCATTCACTACTCGTTCGACTCGGGCGAGGCCGAGGGCATACACGACCCCCTATTTCTCGCACAGGTGGATCAGTTCGTAGCTTGGTTGCGCGCACAACCTGAAGTCGCCAACGTCGAATCGTTCACTGATACGCTCAAGCACCTCAACCAGTTGATGCATGGCGACGCGCCAAGTTGGCATAGACTGCCCGATGAGCGGGCATTGGCAGCACAGTACACGCTGCTGTATGAAATATCGGTACCTTATGGGCGGGATGTGACTAACCAGGTGACCGCCGATAAATCCTCGCTGAAAGTATCTGCCACCCTGAAGAATCAGAAATCCAAGGGGCTTATCGCTTTCGAAATGCGCGGCCGACAATGGATGGAAGAGCACGTACCGGAGATAGTCACACCCGGAGTCGGTCAGTCAATCAGTTTTGCTCATGTAGGCTTGCGCAATATCGACAGCATGATTAGCGGCTCACTGTTTGCCCTGGTACTGATTTCCGCTCTCCTGGCGTTTGCCTTCCGGTCGATCCGCTTTGGCGTGGTCAGCCTCATACCCAACCTTATTCCCGCCCTGGCCACACTGGGCATGTGGGGAGCGATTGTGGGCGAAGTCAATATCGCGGCATCGGTGGTGTTCAGTGTGACACTGGGTATCATCGTGGATGATACCATTCACTTCCTTTTGAAATACATTGAGTGCAGGCGGGAGCAGGGCTTGAATGTTCACGATGCCATCAGACACACATTTAATGCTGTGGGTAATGCTTTGTTTAGCATGTCAATATTGCTGGCTATCGGATTTCTAGTGTTGGTTCTGTCGGACTTTTCAGTGAACTCCACGACAGGTCTGTTGGTGGCAATCACCATTTTCGTGGCTGTTTTTCTGGATCTTCTTTTCCTGCCCGCGATTTTGATCAAGGGGGAACGTCTGCTGTTCAAGCCTACGCGGTAACGACACTCTAGTACGCTACAGAAGATCGTTCTCGTCACAAGGGCCATCACACAAATTCTCGGCCACCCCTGTCGCATAAAATGTGCTCAGACTATCGCCGATGCTGCGTAACTCGGTAGCGCGACCATGCGGGTCGCTCATGGTGTCAGCCCAGTGAGGGATATTGGTGATGGGTGGATCCGGGTTGCCAAAATCTACCTCTACCATCGCTGAGCCCGTATGCTGTCCACTGACAACTTGAAAGCCCCACACATCGCGAATCACTGGCGCCAGATTTACCACGCCACCAATCGTGCGCGCCATAATGTGCGCACCCAGATTGGTCACCTGATGGTCGGCCTTGGACACCTGAATCAACACTTCATGTGCGGGAGTGCCCGGCAGCAGATTGCTGCGAATGTATTTTGAGTAGCCCGTTGGTTCGGCCCTGTCCCACAAGCCCTGTACCAATGCAAGATTCATTTGCATATCCAGCGCGTTCCAGTTGTAGAGCGAGTAGAACTGCTTCGCAAAGGGGTCAAAGTTGACGCTGCGATTGAGCAGCAGATTGTATGACTGCCCCGGTACTGCCAGCAGCCCGCGTTCGATATCAGTGGTCAGGGCCATCAGGCTCGCACCCAGTATTCCGCCCTGACTACCGCCGAAGTAGTAGCGTTTCGAACCGTCAATCACAGCGCCACCACACTCATTGTTGAGTATCTGATTCAATGCCGTCGAGGGGCCACCCTCTGCCGCTACCGACAACGTTCTCATCGCCAGCAGAAAATTCAGCAAGCCCTGATGCATACGCTCTGGTACGGTGCGAAATGTCGAGAGATCGCCGCTGGATAGTGCCCCAATCACGGTCACCACGTCATCGAATGAGAATCCCTTCCAGTCAAGCCCGAAGGCGGCAAAATTCTGCTGCGCTGCAATCGACTGGAACCCGAGTACCTGCTCTTTCGCACCGAGCTGGCCATGACCGAACTCCACCAAAGCTGCGGGCTCGGTTTGCGCACTGGTGGGTACGATCAGTGCCGCCGCATACTTGAAGGTGCCGTTTTGCAGCGGCAGACCATCCTCACCCAGATTGAGTAGGCCGCCAGTCTCACCTTTGGTCATGTACAGCGGCATGTCAAAGGTCACTTCCAGTCGACAGGCGATACCGTCAATCAGGTCCTGATTTTTGAGTTCAATGGTGTAGGGCACACCTTCTGGGGATTGCGCCAGCGCGTCGTCGCGCATGTGCAGCATCGCGCGTGTATTGTTTTCACGACTGGCCGTAGTGAAGTCCCAGGCTATTTGCAGGTCGCCCCGCGCGATGCCTTGCGCTTTCAGTGTCGCGAAGATTTCCTCAAAATGGGCGCGGCGGGATTCGATAATCGGATCATCCGACGGCAATCCGTCGCGCAAGGCCAGAAAGCCGGGAGAGGGCTCCACAGCCACACCTTGACTGTCTACAACCTGGCGGATCGCCACAATGTAACGGGTAGCATCTTCCGGGCGAATGGCCGGTCTCAGCATCAGAGCCTGTTCCTGACGCAGTTCGATGAGGTCTCGTTCTATCGAGAATTCCGGCAGCTCTTCGAGATTGTCGCTACGCAGCTTGGCCTGCACTACGTACTCATCGAGGTCTACCCAATGTGCCAGCCTTGCCCCGGTGGCAGCATTGACAATCACCGTGGGAGACTGAGGAAAAATAGACGATTCAATGGTATCAGGCGTGGCAAGCCCGCTAACGGTTGCACCGGGCAAATGTGTCATCGCCGCGATGCCGGGTGAGAAACCGTCCATCTCATTAAATGCGTCGGGACTGGACTGCACGCCAGCGATATTCGCCGGCATGATGACCTGCGGCAACGCCAGTCGCAGCCCTGTCACCTTGCCCGGATCTGCTTCGGTCCAGTAGTTGTTGGGATAGGGGAACCCGCAATAACTTGGTGTCAGTGGATCGCAATCCAGGGGTGGTGCGGGAACGGGCTCCTCCGGTGCCTGCAGCCCGAAATCACTAAAATCGCCGCCGTCACTGCAACCGGCCGTGAATCCGAGTACACAGGAGAGCAACAACCAGCTTAGGCGTTTCTTCATGGCTTGATAGTAGATGTGGGGCAGCCTGCGGTCAATCAGCGACTGCGTCACCGCAATGTCACTTAAGGTACTTCTACCAAGTCAGCAGCCTATACTTTGCAGATCATGCAACTTAGTATTGCGGCTGTAAGGATTACGCGCGCATAGTCCAGCGACTGTTTGCCGGGGGGGCCGCCTTGAAAACCTAGCCGCCCTTGATTGCGATAACAACAGGTCTACACCATGTCCCTGCAATACAAGATAGGCGCCCTGTTTCTCGCGGTATTTGTCTTGTTCGGATTTTTGACTTACACCGTCCAGCAGCGGATTATCCTGCCGAGCTTTCTGGCGTTAGAGACCCAGGATGCGAAAAAAGACATGGAACGCGCGGTGCAGGCCATTCAACGGGAGATTTCCGCGCTGGCGCAGCCAACCAGCGATTGGGCCTCATGGGATGACACCTACCGATTCATGGAGGACAGCAATAGCGCGTTTAGAGAATCCAACCTGACCAAGATCAGTGTACTGGATCTCCTGAGCATTGAACTCGTCTACTTTATCAATGTCTCCGGCAACGTCATCTGGAGTGTGGTCTACAATCGACAGACCGGTGAAGAGATCACGCTGCAGGAGCTGAGCGACAAAACCATCACCTCCGGCCACCCGTTGACAGCACTCGCGCAGGAAGACTCAGAAGTCAAAGGACTACTGATGACAACCTATGGACCAATTCTGGTTGTGGCCAAACCCTCTCTGGACAGCTCCAGCCAGGGGCCAACGCACGGTGCCCTGGTATTCGGACGTTTCCTGGATGCGCCCGCAGTCAGGCGGATTGCCCAGCAAGCTCGGGTGCAGCTGGCGGTGTGGCCACTGCAGGGTACAGACCTGGATCCTGAACAGTCCGCAGTGGCTGCCGAATCGGGCACTTCCAGCGACATTTCGATTCGCGCGAGTGATGGCGAAAATCGGGTATACACAGTCCTGCCAGATATCTTCGGCAAGCCAGCGCTGTTGCTACAGGTGAACGTGCCAAAGCTGATTTCCTCACAAGGCCAGGCCGCGATTAAAAATGCGCGAATTTCCATGGTTGGAACAGCGCTTCTCATCCTGCTAGTTTTGCTAGTGGGACTACGCTATCTGGTGCTCGCACCGATCGCACAATTCATCCGGCATGCCGACGACATCGGACACCGCGACGATCTTTCGGTACGCCTTGATACAGCCAGAGGAGACGAGTTGGGAGCTCTGGCGCAAGGATTCAATCAGATGGTCGAACGTCTGGCCGACGCGCGCAAGGCTTTGCTGGTGCAGTCACATCAGGCGGGTGTTGCCGAGTTGGCAAGCGGTGTCCTGCACAATATAGGCAATGCCATAACGCCGCTTAAGGTAAGAGTGGCTAACCTCGAGACCACACTCCGTGAGGCCCCTGTCGCAGAATTGGGGATGGCTCTGACCGAGCTCGGCGATGCGCATACTCCACAAGCTCGACGGACGGATCTCAGAGAGTTCATTGACCTTGCCGCACGTGAATTTGCATCTCTGGTTGGCACCACCCTGGAGCAGATTGTTGGGATTGCACATCAGGTCAACCATGTGCAAAAAATTCTCAGCGACCAGGAGAACGTCAGTCGCGCTGACCGGGTACTGCAACCAGTAGATATAGGACAACTGGTTAGCGAATCGGTCGATCTTCTGGGGAGCGATTTACAACGCGCAATTCAGATAGAACTCGATCTGAGCCTGCAAACAGTTGGCCGAGTATTGGGCGCGCCTGTCGCTTTGCAGCAGATCCTGATTAACCTGCTAAAGAATGCCGCCGAGTCAATTCGCTCATGCGCTCCAGCACCACCTGTCGGTCGGATTACACTAACGGCCACCACCGAGAGCAGGGGTAGTAGCGCCATGGTTCGTCTGTGCGTAAATGACAACGGTGCCGGTATCGCGCCCGGGAACCAGCCTCGCCTGTTCGAACGCGGCTTTAGCACTAAAGCGCGCGCGTCCTCGGGCCAGGGCTTGCATTGGTGCTCAATCACCACCGCCGCATTGGGTGGGCACCTGGAAATTGACAGCGCAGGGATTGGACGCGGTGCCACGGTGTCGCTGTGGTTGCCGCAGGCCGAACCATAACGCACCTTGACTTTAGCTATTTGCAACGAGGGCTCAACCATGAACGATGTCATCAAGCCACCCATTCGTATTCTGGTCGCCGACGACGAAGATGCAGTACTGGACGCTTATCGCGCAGTGTTCATCGAGCAGCGAGTCTCAGCGGGGGCGTCCGCGCTCAAAGACCTCAAGGCCAAGTTGTTCGAAGGCACCAGCAAGGGGCCGACAAGCAGCAACATCGCCCTGTTCGATGCGCATTTTTGTAACAGCGCAGAACAGGCGGTTCAAGCCGTGCGTCAGTCAGTGGCTGAAGGTAACCCTTTTGCCGTTGTATTTTTGGACATGCGCATGCCGCCAGGGCAGGATGGCATCTGGGCCGCCATTCATATCCGCGAATGCGATCCCGAAGTGGATATTGTCATCGCAACAGCGTTTTCTGATATGGATCCGCGCCAGATCACTGCCCAGGTGCCCCCCGAGGAAAAACTGTTCTACGTGCAGAAACCTTTTCATCCCCACGAAGTGCGTCAACTGGCACTAGCGCTGGGTCGCAGCAAGTGGAGCCTTGAGAATAGATTCCGACAGCTGGCGCACTATGACGGACTAACCGGCCTGCCAAATCGTACCCTGTTTCTCGATCGTATGACTCAAACCATCGAAGCAGCGCGACGCCACCAGCGCAAGGCTGCGGTGCTGTTTCTCGATCTGGACAATTTCAAACGCATCAATGACAGCCTGGGTCACAGCTTTGGCGATGAGATTCTAAAGATTACGGCTGATCGACTGCGGCACTGCGCCAGGACCTGCGATGCGGTCACGGGCCCCAGGAGTGAAATCTCGGCCGCGAGGCTCGGCGGCGACGAGTTTACCATTCTGCTATCCGAGATCGATCAGGCGGAAAACTGCGCGCTCGTCGCCAAACGCATTTTGCAGGCATTCATCGAGCCTATGCGGTTGCAGGATGATGAGGTGATCATGACGCCGAGCATCGGCATTGCGACCTTTCCGGAGGACGGGGAAGACGTCGAAACGTTGCTCAAGAACGCTGACCTGGCCATGTATTTTGCCAAACACACAGGACCGAATTCCTTCCAGTATCATCAGGACAGTATGAACTCGTCGACGCTGCAGCGCATCACGTTGGAGAAAAACCTGCGCCAGGCGATAGCACGCGATGAATTCACGCTGCATTACCAACCACAGACGGATATGATCAGCGGCTCGCTCAAAGGTGTGGAAGCGCTTCTGCGCTGGGACAACGTGGAGCTTGGCAGCGTGCCGCCCGCAGAATTTATACCGGTAGCAGAGCAGTGTGGGCTGATCCTGGCGATCGGCGAGTGGGTGCTGCGTACGGCCTGCGAGCAAGCGAAGATGTGGCGCGACCGGGGTGTCCCTCTACCACGAATCGGCGTCAATGCGTCCGCCAAGCAATTTTTTCAACAAGATTTTCCGCTACTGGTAGAACAGGTGCTGGCCGACACCGGATTGGAGCCACAGGTGCTCGAAATCGAGATCACCGAGAGCCTATTAATGCAGGATAACGAGCGGGCCATTGCCACCATGCATCGGCTCAGGGCCATGGGCGTGCAAATCGCGCTAGACGATTTTGGCACCGGTTACTCGAGCCTTAGCCGGCTGAAGGAGTTCCCCATTGATTGTCTTAAAATTGACCACTCGTTCGTGCGCGATATCAGCACCGATGCGAATGATCAAGCGATAGCCTGTGCGGTGCTGGCCATGGCAGGCAGCCTGAACATGCGTGTCGTTGCCGAGGGCGTGGAGACTTCTGAGCAATTTGACTTCCTGAAATTGAAGCAGTGCAATGAGATGCAGGGCTATTTAGTTTGCCGCCCGATGCCAGCCGAGAAGCTGGAGCAATTCTTGCTGCAGTTGCCCCTGACGCCTTCGACCTGACCTCACCCGCGTGGAGCAGCGCTGTGAATGTCTGACACCACAGCCCTACCCCGGCGCAAGCGCAGGATAAGCAGCAACGTGACCAACCCTGCTGCACTGGTGAGCAGTGAAACCAGCTGTAGTTCTGGCATATACGGATCCCTGAAGCTTTCGAGTAAGCCCTTGGCACCGTCGTGGAGAATGAGAAAGAGCAGCGCGATCTGGCCATTGAAGCTGCGCCTGTCGTCAAACCACATAAGAAATGCGCCGACGCTGAAGGACGCCGCCATAAACAGAAAGTGCAACGGCAACACGGGAAGGCTGGGAACTGAGGCGGAAGCAAGCAGATGCTGCTGGAGATGCAGGTACCACACCTGGCTGCCGGGCGCATAACTGAGACAGTAAAACTGTGAACACTGCACCCCGGTGCAACAGCCGTTCATGTAACAGCTAAAGCGCACCAGCGCGAATGCAAAACACACGGTGATCGCCAGTACATCAAGAAAACGGGCCAGGGGTAACTCCGGCAACAGCCAGCGCTTCAGTAGCGGCCCCAGCAGCAGCATCGCCAACATTGCACCCGGGTAGCGCAAGCCGCCGCGCCACTCGGCGGACAGCGGGCTATAGAGCTCCCAGTCTCGTACATACAGAGAAAACAGCTTCGCCCCAAGAAAGGCAGCCACAGCCACCAACAACAGCAGCCAGACAGCGCGACCGGTCCGAATACCGTCCTGCCGTAAATAGAGGATGAAAAACACAATGCCGAATATCGCTATGGGCGATATCAGTAACTGGAGTGCTTCAAGGCCAAACAAACCGTTTGGATACATGCCCGGACCCCGGCGGAATTAGAAGGGAATGCGCGCTGATCCGGTGGCGGCGCGCACTCCCTGGACTGCTAGCAGCCGGGTGGCAAACCGGTACAGGCGTCGCCCCTGCCGTCATTGTCAGAGTCGCTCTGGCTAGCATTGGAGATCGCCGGGCAGTTGTCAACACCGTCCAGTACACCGTCGCTGTCGCTGTCCTCACAAAGATTGCCGATCAGGTCATTGTCGCTGTCCAACTGATTGGTATTGGCGATCGAGGGGCAATTGTCGAAGCCGTCAAGAACGGTGTCCACATCCCTGTCGATACCCATACGGACGCCTGATCCAGGAGGTGCGCAGGTGTAGGTGACCGGACCTTCAGTGGTAGCCAGTGCGCGTATTGTGGCATCGGTGAACAGTTCATTCCGGTCAGTGCGGAACTGGCCACTGGCCTCGCGCACTGCGCCTCGCTCAACGCCAGCGACCGAGCCTTTGACCACAAGGTCACACTCTTTCGCCCCAGCACCCATCATCAATGAGGGATAGATGGCGGCCGCACGTGCTATCAACAAATCGATGCGCGGGTTCACAACTGCGGCGTTAGTGCTGGTGAGCGTCACCTGTTGGCCAACAATAGGCGCCAGGTCCGTGGGGAATTCCATCGTGAAGGCCTCAAGAGCCCTTTGCTGAGTAGCTGTGAGAACAAATACTGAAGCCCCGAGGAAGTTATTGGCGGTATCAACCGAGCCGTCATGCAGGACGCCGAAGCCGCGCACTTGATCTCCTGTGTGTGTACCACCGGTACCGGTCGCGGACTGTCCAAACATACCGACTTTTTGATACACGTTACGCATGTGGGCAACCTTGGCGTTCTGAGGTTCTCCCTCAAAGCTCTGCCTACCGCCGGTGCCAAACAAGCCCAGGGCAGGATTCAAGGTGTGGCAACCATCACACTTCGCAATCAAATCCGAGTTGGGGGCGCCAGGCCCTGAAAAGAGGTTCTGACCCGCCAAAGCGCCTGACGTCGATGCGCCGCCTGACGGCGTGTTGTTAAGCGGCCGAATCGGGTTCGGCGGGAGCATGATATCCAAGGTGAAGTCAGCAAACTTTTGCATCTCGCTTGCGGTGATAGTGCCTTCCTTACCGACCAGACCCTCAAAGGCAACGATGAAGTTGCGGAAGGAGAAATCCTCCGAGCAGGGCGCGCCGGAGGCGGCCGGAATGTTGCACGGGTCAGTGCCGAAGAAGCCATCGACACGATCGCCACGCCAGTGCATCGCGCCGTGTGTCGCCATGCCGCGCAGGGTTTGCGTGGTCATAGGGCCTTTCATCGGGTGGAAGGTAGTGTCGACCGGCAAGTTTACCGCTGTAGGCTGCGTGTTGGATGTGACTACATCGTCGGGATTGCCCAGGTTCCACGCCAGGTGATCCAGGTCACCGAAAACGTGGCAGCTCGAACAGGAGGTCTCACCGTTACCTGACGTCGCAACGGCGTCGTAGAGGAAGGGGCGACCATTCACCACCTTGGCCGGTTCCGGGTTGTGCAGCGGGTGGCTCGCGACTGCGGTCTTCGTACCCAAATCTATCACCTGTACCTGGTTTTTAAAGCGAGTGAGGACGTAAAGCCGATTATTTGCCTCATCCAGTACCATGCCGCTGGGGCCGCCACCGGTGGGTATGTAGTTGGCGCTCTCCACCGTGGGGTCGAAAGCGCTTTCGAAGTTGGGGTTCTCGATATCGGATGCATCAAACACACCGATCTTGGCAGAACCATAGGCCGCGACGTAGAGCGTGCTGCCATCGCTGGACACCACGGGCTGTAGTGGTGTCGCGAGGCTGTGTGACTTCTGGTCTTCAATTGCGGCGTGGTCCGCACCTGGATCAGTGTGCTGTTGGTTATAGTCAATATGCTGGTTCAGGTGCTGTACGTCGATACTGGGTCCGGCGGGGTTCAGCACGGTAATGCGCGACTCGGACAAACGACCCTGCACCGTGCTGCCACCAAAGATACCAGGGCCCTCGAACTCCACGTTGTTCGGCAGCTCCGTGTTGGTAACATAAACCTTGCCAGTGACCGGGTTCACCACCATGTTAAAGAGGATGGTGCCAACGCTGCTGAAATTGACGATGGAACCTGACGCCAGAGTGTTAGCATTGATGGAGAAGACATCGCGGTCCGGCAAGTCGAACTTCACCAGGCTGCTCCAGTTGGTGCCTTGCGAGTCAAGCCATTGGCTGCCGTTGAATTTGACGATTACAGCGGTTTCAGGTGCCTGAAATCCTGCGGCGTTGGTGGCCGGGCCGGGCACGCCGTTGGCACCGAAGCCATCAGGCACCACCGTTTCGTTGATCGCTGTAGTCTGGTTGCCGGAAAATAGCGCCGCCACATACACCTTGCTACCGTCGGGCGTAACCGCCAGGCCGCGGGGGGTGTCGGCGAAGAAGCTGAGAATCTGCAGTGGCGTACCGCCTAAGGTAGTGCCTAGGCTGAGGCCATCGAAAACCCAGACATCGGCCCGTCCAATTCCCTCTGTAGTGATCTGAGGTCCACCGGCACCCGTTACGCCTGAAATTGACGCGTCTGAACGGTGCTGTCCACGGTGCGCTGTAGTGATAAACGCGCGATTGAATGCTGTCCCGGCAAACACGATATCCCGGGGTTCATCACCCACCAGCAGGGTGCGCACCACTTTGGCTGGGGTGGTGGACAGATCCACAATACTCACGCTGTCTGACAGATGGTTCACCACCCATATTTCGTTATTGGTGCGCGCCGCCACAGCAACGGGTTCCATCCCGACAGGAATTGAATCGGTACGGATGAGGGAGCCACCACTGACCGTGAAGACTTCTACACTGTTGTCCGGCGTATTCACCGCCACCAGTTTGGTGCCATCTGGCGTCATAGCGATAGGCCGCACCTGACCACTCTCAAACGTGACGAAATTGCGCTGTGCCAGGGCTGGTAAGGTAACTGTGGCCAAGCTCGCCACTACGGCAAAAGCCGTTGCTACGAAGCGCATCTTTTGTGTAATGGAACGGGCTGTGGCGTGGGAGGTGTACATAGGTTGATACCTTCTTTTATTGTCGGATGGAGTCAGCAATCGGTGCGCGCGAACGTAGCGAATGACTCCACGTAAACCAAAGTTTAGACCAAAAGATAACACAAAATCTGAAGTGCTCAAACACGGTATTTGCAAACGGCCCCTTGTTTTTCATATACAAAACTATCCTTTACATGCTGGTGCGCTGCGGCAGGCACTATAGGGCTGCAGCCAGTGCCGTCGACCAGTCTCTATGCACCAATTCTCGGTCTACGTTTGTGCTCTACCAAATCTGAGGGCAAGATTCATACCGCGATCACCTAAACTATTGTTGTATTTACAAAAATTTGGGAATGCGGTAGAGGGTGCATGCTGGATTGTAAAAAAAGCTGACGCTGAGTAACTATCCCCCGGGCAAAGCCGGGGGCGTTTCATTCAAACCAGTGACAACTGCGCTAGCCGTTGATGGATCACGATGGGAGGCTTCGTTGCGGCGAGTGGCAGTGGGCATGCCCCGCGTGCTCAAAGTGCTGAGATATTCGCCGCGGAGCATGCCCACTGCCACTCGCCTGGAATCGCTCGTACATCACAATCGTCGAGTTCACTGCGCCAGAGTCCCTGTGGGGATAAGGCCTGAAGAGCGAATATCCCAGCCCTCTGAGCGATCAGGCCTTATCCCCAGAGGGACGGTTCACGCGTGCCACACTACCAATAGATATCGAGTGTGAATCAAACAGTTCACAGCGTACCCGCAGGAGTTACTAGGGGACTTCCGACACTATCAAACCCTGAGTGCCTCCCCCGCAAAGCCGGGGGTCTCCCTTTGTACTAGGGCGAATGTACTAGGGCGAAATTATGCTTAACCCCACCTCCTTACAACCACTGCCCATACTGCGCCAGATAATTACCGTACAGTTGCTGCTCCTGGACGGCGTCCAAGCCAAAGGCAGCGGCACAGTAGTGGTGTTCACCGTAAAGATCGCGCGGGCGACGCCGCAGGTAATGGCGCATGCGAGCTTGCGCGGTGCTGCTCAAGTCCATCGCAAGGCCAGCGTAAATACGGTGTATAACAGACATCGGGTCGGCGCATATCGCATTGAAACTCACATCGATAAACTGGCCTTTATCCAACGACTGACGGTCTTCCATCCCTCTGGCCATAACCTCTGCGAAATGGCGAAATTCGTAGTCGCCGGTCGTTAACAAATCGACATTCTGGCTAAAGCCGCTGCGCAACGTGTGGGTGAGACTGGAGAAAGAAGCCATCGCGTCCAGCGGTCGCCGATGGGTCCAGACGATGGTTGCATCCGGATACTGTGCCAACAAAAACTTCAGGTAGGCCAGGTGGCCGGGGGTTTTCAGTACCCAGCGCTCCCGGCTAAGATCCACCTGCAAGTGCTGCAGAAAATTGGCATGCCAGCGGTACGACGCGGTCATGTCCTGCTGCAGTGCCCAGTCCCGATAGGCGGGAATGTTGTACATATAGCCAAACTGTTCGCTGATGAATCCGGATGCCAGGAGGTACACACACTCCTGTGGCAACCGCGCGCCGATGGCGTGGATGGCGCGAAAGCCAGGCGTCAGCTTCTCCAACAGCGCGAGCATCCTGTCGACCGACCTGATTCTTTTGTCATTCTCGTAAGTCTGCGCGGTGGGCGGCGGCAACGGCCGTGACACCTCCCAACTGGCCGGCGAGCGAAAAGCCGGATCCTGAGCGATCAACTCGTGCAGAATGGTGGTCCCGGTGCGTGGCAGACCCAGTATAAACAACGGTTGCCTTATCTGCTGGGCAGCTACCTCAGGCCGCCTAGCCCGGTAGTCAAGCAGTCGCAAACGAACGCTGAGGTGATCCAGTAGGTTGAAATAGGCGGCGAAGCGACCCACCTGTGACAGCTGGGCTTGCTGCCGCAGCGCCGCTGTGAGTTGTTCCAGACCAAGCCTGAACGTTTCATCACCCCACTCGTGCAAACCCGTTCTGCGTTGCGCTCGACGGATCAAGCGATCGGCGCACAACCGGGGCCTGACAAAATGGGCGCGCTTCAGTACCTTGCCAACCTCGTTGATCAGTCGAATGTATGCAGGAGATGAGCGCTGCGGTTTCAATAGTATTGCCTTGCAGAACGAGCAGTGTGCTAGTGTAATTGTTATTGTGGGATTTTGATCTGCAAAGTTGACAACGCATGGTAGCGCTATACTCCTGCGCACAATCGGCATCCAAAACAACCAAGAGGAGGAGATATGCGTTTATTCACCATTCAGGTTGCAGCCGCGCTTGCCCTGTTGGCGACGAGCACGTTCGCCGCGTCACCCTACGAGATCAACGGCTTTCACACTGACCTTATTTTTTCCGCAGCCCTGGAGAAAGCCAGCGCACTGGGTGGCAACTGCCAGACCACGCCGACCGGGACGCAGGAAGGCGGCACAAGAGCGCAGTGCGAGTACGCCCCTTGCAGTAGCCGAGACAAGGACGGGGCATGCGCCTCCAAGGATGCGCAGGCGACGGGTCTAACCATTGCCTCACAGCCGATCTTGCGCATCAGTCTGGAGGCTCCCGCAGACTCGGCCCCTCTGAGCCGCATCGTATTTGTGTATGGCGGACTGCACGCCCCTGTCAAAGCAAACCTCTACCAGATATACGGCCCACCCAGCGGGGATGTCACGCCCGCCGACGAAAAGAGTTGGAGCCATGCTCGCAGAATACGGTGGACGCAGGGTCGCTATCACTTGGGGCTATCGGATATCCCGAAAATAGTCACTCTGGAAGCCGATTAAACGCAGAAATAAATCTAAGTTTCAGACTTATCTTCTTGAATTAATTCAGTTTTGCTTTTAGAGTTAGAGGTGGTCAGGTTTGCCTACCTTAAAAGAACAATGACAACTGTTTGACCAAGGGAAAATGAATGCGATTGTTGCCCGCAGTGGCCCTGAGCCTACTCCTGTGCACCCAGGCAAAAGCCGATGAAGTAAACCTCATCAGCCGCTTGGCCCCGGATCTAAAGCCCGCTGTCATTGCTGAAGCCGTCTCGGCGATGAAATGCGCCCAACACAACGGCGTTGGCAGGTTAGCAGACCGCTTAGCCATTATCGATTACACCCTGCCCTCTCGTACGCCACGCTTATGGGTGATCGATTTAGAAAACCAGAAATTATTGTTTGAAGAATATGTTGCCCATGGACAAGGTTCCGGCGGCGATATTCCCAATGCATTTTCTGACCGCGATGGCAGCCATCAATCCAGTTTGGGTCTATACCTGACCGACGCCACCTACGAAGGCGGCAATGGCTACTCATTGAAGCTACATGGATTGAGCAGAGGTCTCAATGAATCCGCCATGCGCCGCCTCATCGTTATGCACGGGGCACCTTATGTGAATCCGGACGCCGTATCGGCATTGGGTCATCTGGGCCGCTCCTGGGGTTGTCCCGCAGTGCGCACCGAGGTAGCCAAGCCGATTATCGATACGCTCAAGAGTGGCCAGTTTATTTATGCGTATGGGCCGGGTACGGCCAAACTCTCGGCGTGTAAAACAGAAAATCTTTCCTTCGCCAGCAATTCAATCCCTGTTGGCTTGATGCTGGACGCAACTTAAACTCTCGTGTTTCGCAGGCACGCTCCTGATCCGAGCGCGGTGCGCCGACGGTGTTGATATGAACAAATGGTGCTTCCTTGTTCCCCTACTATGCACCAGTGCCTGCACCACAATAGAGGACTTCCAGGCCATGAGCCCTGACGAGAGGGCTGATAAAGTGTGCAGTGCAACCAGCGCCTCTCGCCAGAGGAGGTCGACACTGACAAACCTCAACAATGAAATTTGGGCGAAGGAAGAGCTGCTGACGACAGGCTATCGTCTCTATGAGTATTGTCAGGTACTCCCTGTTGTAGTTCCCGCCACCGCTGCGGACTGCTCGGGAGTGACCGGCGCCGAGCTTGAAACCTGCCAGAGAAGTAACACACCGGCCAGAACAGAGTATCGGCGCGTGTGCAGGGAGACGCCCGTACCGATCGATTACAATTACGAGAGCAGCATCCTGCGCAATCTGCGGATGGCAAGGGAAGAGCAGCTTGAAATTCACGAGCAGCAAACCTATGTCTGTGTCGCCAAAGCCAGGTCATTGCCCGTATCCGACGCTTATTTACTGTACAAGATTAACGCGGAGCCATAGCGCCACCCTCGCAAGGTCTCCTGCTTCACTTCGCCGTGGTGGCCACTCACACCGTAACAACAGGAGTATTGTATGCGCGCTTGGATAGTCAGTGAATTTGGCGAACCCTCTGACGTACTGACACTGCACAACGATGCCGAGGCCTTGGAACCGGGCCCGCAGCAGGTCAAGCTAATGGTAGAAGTCGCTGGTCTGGGTTTGCCTGATGTGTTGATGTGCAGGAATAACTACCCCCTGGTCCCTCCCCTTCCCTTCACCCCATCACAGGAGGCGGTCGGCGAAATTGTTGCTGTCGGTGCAGGTGTCGACGCTGCAATGCTGGGCAGACGCGTACTCGGTCCAACCCTGTTCCAGATTGGGCGCGGTGGGCTGGCCGAAGAGTGCCTGATGATGTCACAAATGGCGTTACCAATCCCCGACACCATGAGTGGCGAGGAAGCGGCCGGTTTGTTTATTCCCTATCAAACGGCCTGGATTGGCCTCGTGCATCGCGCCCAACTTACCGCGGGGGATTCCGTTCTGGTCCTCGGGGCGTCAGGCAGCTCTGGCAGTGCCGCCGTGCAACTGGCCAAAGCCAGAGGAGCTTATGTTATCGCGGTGGCGGGAGGTCCGGCCAAAGCGGCTTTCTGCCAGGGGCTGGGAGCTGACGCGGTAATCGATCATCACAGCCAGGACATTACCAAGGCCACACTGGAACTCACTGCTGGGAAAGGCGTTTCCATCGTCTACGACCCGGTCGGAGGAAAGGCCGGGCGAGCCGGATTCAAGGCCACGGCATTCGAGGGTCGCTTCGTCGTCATCGGCTATGCCAGCGGTGAGTGGCCACGAATCAGCCTGCCTGAAACGCTGCCGAAAAATATCTCTCTGGTTGGTGCTATGCCGGTGGGCTACTCGCCACAATTCATGCTCAACATCCACAATCAACTGATAGCGCACTGGGAACGCGGACAACTCAAAATTGTCGGCAATCGGACGTTCAGTTTTGAAGAGGGTGGCAAGGCCATCGAGCACATCGCAGCACGCAAGGTAGAAGGTAAAGTCGTGGTTCGCGTGAGTGTCTAAACCAGATTCACTGTATCGAATGAATGAACCGATTGAATGAACCCATTTATGTCCAGGCGAGCAGCAGCTACACTACTGCTGTTCGATCCCACTCACGAGGAGAACTGCAATGTTTAGTCATATCATGGTTGGCGCTAACGATGTTCAAAAATCAAAGGTTTTTTACGATGCCATTCTGGGTGCATTGGGCTACGATCCGGGTGTGATCGATGACAAGGGCCGTTGCTTTTACTTCAACAAGAGTGGCATCTTCTCAATCAGCAAACCCATTGATGGTGAGCCTGCTTCACATGGCAATGGCAGTACCGTCGGCTTTGCAGCCGCAAATCCAGCGGCAGCCGATGCCTGGCATGCGGCTGGCCTCGCCAATGGCGGAACCGCGTGCGAAGATCCTCCGGGCGTGCGTACAGGCACCACGGGTAAGCTCTATCTTGCGTATCTACGCGATCCGTCCGGGAATAAAGTTTGCGCGCTCCATCGTGTAAAGTAACGCAACGCTATGCCCGGTAAATAGCGCTTGAGCGAGTCGACTGTAGCAAAGCCAGGCACGCACTCAATACAGTGTGTACTGGCTCAAGTCCGGTTGGCGCGTCCATTCCCAATAATCTACCAGGCGCCAGGGCAGGTTGGCAGTCACCTTGCCCTGACTGTTCTTATACCAGTTACTGGTGCTGTCATGTGCCCACACCAGTTGTTTGACCCACGCCTGCAAGCGCTCGTTATAGTCGGTGTTGGCTTCTTCCGTGCATTCTATTAGCTCGCACTGATTCTCCAGCACCGCCCCGATACAGCCCATGATGTAACGCACCTGACATTCAGAGTTGAATACGAGGCTACCGGCGTGCGCCAGGTTGGTGGCCGGCCCGTAGATAAAGAACAGGTTCGGATATCCCGGCACTGTGATACCGAGGTTAGCTTGTGGGTCATCACCCCATTCTTCGGCCAGTACCTTGCCCTCTCGCCCCACGACATTCATCGGATATAGCCAGCGATGGTTATCAAACCCGGTGGCGTAAATAATAATATCGACTTCGTGCAGGGTTTCGCCGCACACGATCCCGCGCTGCTCGAAGTGGCTGATGTGATCGGTAATCAGTTCTGCGTTGTCCCGCTGCAACGCTCGCAGCCAGCTGCCATTATCCTGCAGCATGCGTTTGACAAACGGCGGATAGGTGGGCACAACCTTCTCACGCAGCTGCGGGTTATTCGATACTTGACTGTCGATCCAGGCGGTCATGTGCTGCCGGGCAAAATCATTGAGTTGACATACAGAACGATCCTGGTGCGGCCAGTTGGGATCGATAACCAGCGAGGGCAGCAGGCCATCGCTGGCTGGCCAGAACAGCAAAAACCGATACCAGCGGGCATAGTAGGGCAGGTGTTTGAGTAGCCACTTGACCTCATCAGGCACCACAGTGTGGTACTCCGGGTTAGGAAACATCCAGACCGGGGACCGCTGAAACACTTTTATCTGTGCCACTTGCTCTGCGATCGCCGGTACCAATTGAAAGGCACTGGCGCCGGTGCCAATTACGGCCACCCGTTTACCGCGCAGGTCATGCTGGTGCTCAAAGTGGGCAGAATGAAATTGTGGCCCCTTGAAATCCTGGCGACCCATAAAATCCGGTATCTTCGGCTGGTTCAGCTGACCAACGGCGCTTATGACGGCTTTTGCGGGAATAACATCGGTAGAGCCGTCCGGACGTCGTACATGCACTCGCCACAATTGCTCTGCTTCATCAAAAATAACAGCGGTGACTGTGGTATTGAACTGCAGCTGCTCGCTGACCTTATACTCATCGCAGCAACGTCTCAGATAGGCTTGTAGCTCCGGTTGTCTGGAGTAGTACTGGCTCCAGTCATGATTGGGCTCGAAGGAGTAGCAGTAGAAGTAGTTCGGGGTATCGACGCGGGCGCCAGGATAGGTGTTCTCAAACCAGGTGCCTCCGACATCCGCATTCTTCTCCACTACGCAAAACGGAATGTTCTCTTCCCGCAGTCGTATGCCTGCCAGAATGCCACCGACCCCCGCGCCGATCACCACCACTGGGAACTGCTGTCGCTGTTCAGGCGTTATCGCATCCGACCAGTGCAGTGCGCGACTGTCCTGTCCGCTGAGGTTCATCTCCTCCAACATCATCGGTACGTACTCTTCGGGCACCTGTTCTCCAACCATAAAGCTCATCATGCGGCGAATGGTTGCAGCATCAGGCAGCGTCGGCAGTCGACATTGATTATCGCGAAACTGCCTGATGACCTGAAGGGCCTGGCGCCGCACCTCCTGCTGTTGCTCCAGCGGCAGGAAACCCTGCAGCTCACCCAGGATGGCGGACTTGGGATGAATCGGTCCATCGAGCAGGCTGGCATCACCCGTCATATGTATCATCGACATCATGAGCGCCGGAACCCCAGCGTGCTGCAGGGCGCGCTCGATAAACGCATCACTCTCGGTGATGGGCTGCTCTGCGGGGCGCTGGTGTTTCCTGATCACCTCTGCATCGTTGTTATTCATGGCGGGTTCTCCGTTATGTGTTTAATGATGCAGCCTGGTCAACACTTTCAATTAGGGTTGAGCGGCGACCACCCGTTTAGTGGATCACAGTGGCTCCCTCTCGTATGAAAAGAGGGAGCATGTCCAGTGGCGCAGCGATGGTGATCGTGGTGGGGCCTGCCCAGGATTGCGATGGGTCCCAGTAGAGCTTCCAAATTCCTGTGGGAATCAGGACTTGTCGTTCTCGGGAACCACTTTGCCAGATGGGCGCTACCAGCAGATCGGGGCCGTACATGTATTGGTCCCAGCTATCGGCGAATCTGGCATCGTTGGGAAAATCAAACATCATGGCGCGAGCGATGGGAAGTCCCGTTGAGTTGACCAGATCGGCCTGGGCGGCGGTGTAAGGAATCAGGGCGTGGTGCAGCTTGACATAGCGCGCATAGATGTCTATTAGTTCAGTATCAAATTTGGGTTCGGTGGGCATATTCCAGGGCGCGTGGGAACCTATGCCGCCAATTTCCATGATTGGCGTCAGGGCGCTGAACTGGAGCCAGCGCGCAAACACTTCCCGATTTTCAAAAGGGTAGTAACCGCCAGTATCCGAACCCCAGGTGGGGAAGCCAATAAATCCGGCGCGTTGGAGTTTGACGATGGCGCTGCGCAGACCGAGTTCGGTGCCTAGATCATCCCCGCCCCAACTTGCGGCCCACTGCTGGGAGCCGCTGTATCCGGCGCGAGCCAACACGACAAAATCATTATTCGTAGAGCTTTTTAGTGCGTCATGATGAACTTTGGCTTGCAGTACGGGATAGTCGTTGTGAACTTCTCTCCCGCTTCGTCCATCGCTATAGATATCTGCTACAGCACTCGGAACATACTCCTCCCCGCGATCCAGTTTGATGGCACTGATACGGTATTCACTGAGAAATGTTTCCAGTTCTTGCTGCCACCACTGATACGCATCAGGGTTGGTTAAGTCTATGACGCGGCTATTGCCAGGCGCAAGGTAACCCCGTTCAGCGGCTACAGCCCCATTGCTACCCTCACCGTTGTTGCGCGCCCAGGCAGCGCTCCAAACGGCAAGCCTGAAACCACGCGCGCGCAATGAGTCCAGTGTAGCGTTGATATTTGGAAGCCGCTTCGCGTCCCACTCAAAAAGATGAAAACCCTCGGAGTCAGGATCTTCCGCTCCAACCAGATATGGCCTGTCAAACAGATAAACGCCGGACGGAATAGAAAACCGTTCATACATTAATACATCGTCTGCTATCTGTGCATTTACGTCATAACCATCGAGCGCACTGGTGATTCCCGTTGACAACTCATCTCGCCACAGCCAGTGCGCAAAGGCCCAATCGGGAACTCGGATGGGATAGCCCACTTTCTCGTAATAGCGTTTTAAGATTTGCTGGTACTGCGGCCCTAAAAACAGGTTGAACGTCAGCCCTTGCCCCGGGGTTGTCTCCATACGAAACAGCAGCTCATCGCCATTCGTTGCGCCGATATCGAAAACACCCGGATTGCTGCCTTCAACCCATAGGCCATATCCTCTTGAGGAATGATAGAAAGGCGCGTACAGCGAGATCGTTGGCCGCACAAACATTTCCACAATCTCACCACGGCGATCCAGTGAAGAGTCAGGATCAGGATTGAAGTCTTCCAGCAGAGGGCCATGAAGCTGCGGGCTCAGAACAGCAGAATCTCTTAGTCGCTCAGTCAGGCCGTAAATCAGCTCGCCCGATTCCAGACACAGCCCCACTGAGACAGCTGTCATTTTTGGGCTTGCAAGTGACATTCTAAAACTCGAATCATTTGTTGTAGATACAGCAAGCGTCACAGTCTCTCCAAACTGTGTATTGACTTCATAGATGGTTCTATCTTGTTCTTCGCGCTGAGACACCAACGCAAGCAGCTCATCGATACTACCATCCGATCGACTTAGTCGAATGGGGCCGCACTGTTGCACCAGGACTTTTCCGCCGGTGTTTAATTGCAGTCTGAAGGGTTGGGCCTGAACACCAATGGTTCCTGTTAGCTGTGGCGTGACGCTATCCGTTCTGTCGTTATTGCTTGAAGAGTGTGAGTTAGAGTCACAAGCAGAGGAAAGTACCATCGACAGGGTTAGAACCAGAATTCCGAAAACGGATATCATCTCTCCTTCCCTCTCCCACGAACCCAATGCACGCTTGAACATAGGTCTTCAAATCTTTATGCCCCCCAATTAGATGACGGACGCTGGCCGTAGGCAACCACTTTCACCTATCATCCAGAGACCGACACAGGGAGAGTTGTTTATTTTTTGACCTATTCAGATTCCCGCTAAAACAACACTATTCGAGCCGGATGCACAGTTCACTTTCCAGAGCCCCCCATATCCGAAAGCCGGCTGAACAGACTCGGCTTTCGCCCCGATTTAGAACGGTAGGATGCACACTGTTTTTCTTTTGCAATAGCCCTTTAATAATGCATATACTTCGCCCGAATCAACCTATAACAGAGCCGCAAGGCCGGACATTTCGGGGGCATGCAAGAGTGATCCATTCAGGCAGTGAATTGCGTTTTATCTCACCGGAAGTGGGTTACGGGGTCTTCGCCAAAGAACACATCCCACGCGGCACCATCCTGTGGGTCCTCGACCATTTCGATCGTATTCTCACCGCGAGTGAAGTGGGCGCATTGCAGCCTATGCTGCGTGCCGTCGTCGACCGATATGCGTACCAGGCGGCCGATGGGAACTTCGTATTTTGCTGGGATTTCGGCCGCTACATGAACCACAGCTGCGAGCCCACCAGCCGCGGAGTGGGCGATGCATTCGAGGTGGCTATCCGCGATATCGCGCCGGGTGAGGAGCTCACCTGCGAATACGGCACGCTGAACCTGTTCGAGCCGATGACCTGCTACTGCGGCGCTCCCAGCTGCCGCGGCACCATTCGTCGCGATGACTCCGAGCACTACTTCGAGCTGTGGGATGAGCAGACATCGAGCGCATTTGCCCTCTCCCACACCGTCGCGCAACCGCTTTTGCCTTACGCCAAGCTGGGCACACGTGATCTCCCATTGGTGGAAGCGCTGCAGGCGGGCCGGGCCGCATTGGTACCCTCGGCACGCGACTTCCACATCGTCGAAACACCTCCTGAATTGCGCGTCGCCGCTGGGCATCGCACTCGATGATCCATCCCGATACGCGACTTGTCACTATTGATGGGGTCGTGGGTAGCGGGGTCATCGCCACTAAACGGATACCACGCGGAACCATTACGTGGGTCCTTGATGACCTGGACCGCACCTTTAATGGCGCGCAAATGAATGCCCTACCCGCCAGCTACGACGACTTGATCGACCGCTGGACGTTTCACGATGGGCGCGGGTGGCGCGTGCTGTGCTGGGATCTTGGACGCTATATGAATCACTCCTGCGAGCCCAACTGCGGCGGCAGTGAGTTTTGGTTTGAGATAGCCCTACGCGATATCGACGTTGGCGAACAACTCACCAATGACTACGCGACACTCTATATGAGCCCCAGCGAGGGTTTCGATTGCCGGTGCGGAGCACCGAGTTGCCGCGGTGCGGCGTCCCACACAGCGCCGCTTGCCGTCGCCAACGTGTGCGATCAGCTACGTCACGCGCTGGATGACCTCGGCCTCGTCCCACAACCTCTCAGCGGATTGCTGCGCCCAGACTGGCTGGAGCGTGCTCAGGAGACCCTCGCTCTCGACTTCGATCAATTGGTCGGCACCAATATGGCCGCCGCCGAGTAGCTCCGTTTGGCTTCCGGGGCCTTTTTTGAACAAAACAGATCTGTTGGACGTTAATGCGAGGAAGAGAACAAATGACGTATCTAGACAGGTTGTTTTGCAATGGCAGAGGGGAAGTTCGTTTTATTTCCGATAGCCGACCGCTTGCCTTGACCGTCGCTCTGCTGTTCCTCTCAGGATGCACTGCTACTTATCCGGTAAATCCGCCGCTGGCGCAGATCGATAGGGCTCAAGGCTACAATATCCAAAATAGGGATGATACAGCTGACAATCACAGTCAAGCCCTCGTGCTGATGGCATTTTCAGGCGGCGGCACCCGGGCCGCTGCGTTCTCCTATGGTGTTTTGAAGGAGTTGTCAGAAACGTACATCGGTGAAGACGATCAAAAACGCGCCTTGTCGAAGGAGATCGATGTTATTTCTGCCGTCTCAGGAGGCAGTTTTACGGCGGCCTATTATGGTCTTTATGGTGATCGCATTTTCGAGGACTACGAGCAGGTATTTCTGCGCCGTGACGTGCAGGGTGAGCTCACCAGCCAGGTACTGAATCCATTGAACTGGTCTCGCTTGCTGTCGCCATACTATACCCGGGCTGATATGGCCACCCAATTGTATGATGACACTATTTTTAACCACGCGACCTTTGCCGACCTTAATCAGGCCAACGGGCCGTTTGTCATTATCAATGCCACGGAAATGACGACTGGCACCCGCTTTCAGTTCACACAGAGTTACGCCGATATCATTTGCACCGACTTGACGCCCATGCCGGTAGCAAGGGCAGTCACCGCGTCCTCTGCCGTGCCCCTCCTGTTCAGCCCGCTCACCATAACGAACCGTGCCGGGGAATGTGGTTGGCAGGCTCCGCTGTGGGCCGAGCAAGCGTTGAGTAGTCCAGACCGCACCAGTCGACTTTACAATCTCGCGTCCAGCATGATGGCGCTGAATGACCGTGAAGACCACCCCTACTTGCATTTGTTCGATGGCGGACTGGCTGATAACCTCGGTCTGCGCACCATACTGGATGGCGTCTTACGCCACGATGGTATTGTGGAAACACTGGATGCAATGGGCATGAAAGACACGCGTCGCGTGGTCGTCATACTGGTCAACGCGGAAACCGCATTGGATGTCGAGTCCAGCCGCAAGATGCAGACGCCAAGTTTTGCCGCTTCCCTGGGCGCGGCCACGTCAGTGCCACTGCAGCGCTACAGTTTCGAAACGGTTGCCCTGCTCAAGGACCGACTAAAAGATTGGGAGCAACAGTCCTATGCGGCCAGGTGTGGCCCCCAGAGTGATGCCGCTAACGTTAAGGGAAAGCGCTCAGTCGGTAATTCAGTAGGCAATTCAGTCAGTAATGGTGAATGCAAGGGCGTGGCTTTTCACTTCGTCGAGGTTAACTTCAGTGAAATTGAGGATCCTAAAGAACGTAACTATTTGAAAGCATTGCCAACGTCTTTCGTGCTCACCGATGAGGCAGTTGATCACTTAATTGCAGCCGGCCGCCAGGTTTTGAGAGATAACAGCGAATTCAAACGCCTGATGGCAGACGTCCAATAGCAGCCCTGTGACGTTGCACATAGCGGCAGCACGGGCCGGCAACATGTGAGTGCCGTCACACAGACTTTCCCCATAAATACTGATATTGTCCTGTCTAGTTGGCTGTGTAGGGTCAATTCGAACCATAGATAGAGGAATCGACTTAATGGACATAGCATGGTGGCACTGGGCAGTTGCCGGCATTGTTCTGGTCCTGGCCGAGCTGGCCGTGCCGGTCTTCGTGCTCATCTGGTTTGGATTGGGCGCGCTGGTAGTGGCACTGGTCGTGGCTATTCTGCCGCAGAGCAGTATTACGGCTCAATTGTCAGTGTGGCTGGTAGTGTCGATCGCGCTGGTCGGGCTCTGGTTCAAGATCTTCAAGCCAAATATCCATAAAACTCGCGTTGGTATGTCGGATTACAACTTGATCGGCGAGATCGGACTGCTGACGCACGAAGTGGCGCCTTTCCAGAACGGCGAGGTACGCTTCCAGAAACCGATGCTGGGCTCGGACATCTGGCCCTGCATGGCCGATGAAACTATCCCGGCTGGTGCGCGCGTCAAGGTACTTGCTATTGAAGGTAGCTTTTTGAAAGTTGGAAAAATCTGATGGAGTCCGCTATGGATGCTGGAATTATTTTTGTCATTGCGTTAATTATTTTTGCGGTTGTCACCCTGGCTAAGGGCGTACGCATTGTTCCGCAGGGCACAGAATGGATTGTGGAGCGATTGGGAAAGTACAGCGCCACCTTGCACCCCGGTCTCAACATCATCATTCCGTACATCGACCAGGTCGTCTATAAACTGATAACCAAGGACATCATCCTCGATGTGCAGGAGCAGGAGGTTATCACGCGCGACAATGCGGTAATCCTGATCAATGCCATCGCCTTTATCAAAATCACCGATCCTATCAAGGCAGTGTACGGCGTAACGGACTTTTCCGAGGCGATCCGCAACATGATCATGACCACCTTGCGCTCAATCACTGGCGATATGGATCTTGATCAAGCACTAACCAGCCGCGATAGCATCAAGGCGCGTCTGCGCGACAGTATCGCCGATGAAGCCATTGACTGGGGGTTAACCGTCAAGTCAGTGGAGATACAGGATATCAAACCGTCGCCTTCGATGATCAAGGCGATGGAGGCACAAGCCTCCGCTGAGCGCGAGCGCAAAGCCATGGTCACTATGGCCGAAGGAACCAAGCAGTCCACCATACTGCAAGCCGAAGCACGCCTGGAAGCTGCTCGCCGCGATGCCGAAGCCCAGGTCACCCTTGCAGAAGCCAGCGCTGAAGCGATACGGCGAGTCGCCGTAGCGATCGGCAATGAGGATGCACCGATGAGGTACATGCTGGGCGAGCGCTATCTGGCGGCAATGGGCAAACTGGCCGAATCGGAAAATGCCAAAACCATTGTGCTACCGGCAGATATTCAGGAGTCACTGGGCGGCATCCTGGGACGCGCGCGCCAATAACGTGTTTGAAGTGAGTTAAAGAATGGAATTTTTGCCTATTTCCTCTGAGTTACATGCCTTGTTCCAGGTGATTATCGTGGATCTCGTGCTGGCCGGAGACAACGCAATAGTGGTCGGTTTGGTGGCAGCTTCGGTGCCGCTGGAATATCGAAAAAAGGTCATTTTATTCGGTATTTTGGCAGCAACGATATTACGCATTTTATTCTCGTTTGTAGCGCTGCAGTTACTTGAAATTACGGGATTAATATTTGCTGGCGGCCTGTTGTTGCTGTGGGTGGGATGGAAGTTGTGGCGTGAGATACTGCAGTCGCGAAAAAATATGCACGGCAATTGTCCTGCTGATAACGCTATTCCTGAACCAAAAACATTTCGCGGGGCGATATTTCAAATTGTTTTGGCCGATGTTTCCATGTCTCTGGATAACGTGTTAGCCGTCGCCGGGGCGGCCAGGCACCATACATGGGTCTTGGTAGTGGGGCTGACACTATCGGTCGCCCTGATGGCATGGGCATCGACTTTTATAGCAGATTTGCTCAAGCGATATCACTGGATTGCGTACATTGGACTAGTCGTTGTGTTTTATATTGCAGGATCCATGATTTGGGAAGGCGCGCAACAGTTGATGGACACGGTACCACCAAGATGATACCTCCGGGATTACCTACAGGCGCTGCATAAGCCCTGGCTTGGCCGATGCAAGCATTTTTCCTCAAATACATAGATGTGAGCACGGCCTGGAAAGCAGCGTTGTTTCTCGGCATGGTTGTTTATGCCATTAACTTTTCTCACGGCGCCCTCGCAGCGCTACCCGCTGCTCTTAAACAGGCATTTTATACTCTGCTGGTGTCTGGATTTATTGTGAGGCTGTGTGAAAATATCATCAATGGGATAAGGCCCATGGTCGTCGCCTGGCCTCTGGCTATTCTGGTCCCGTCTGCTGTGGCAGTCGGCTTAACGTATCTGATGCACAGTCTCAAGGGGACGCCCGAACCGCTGTACTCCACACTGCCCACCTTACTCATCACTCCTCCGGCATTTGCGGTGTGGGCCTGGCGATCATTGAATCCAGTTGCCAAGTGAAGGCTTTGACCGGAATTCTGGACTGCATTACTATGCAACGCGTTTCTTAGCTGCGGTTACCTTGCGGCTGCGATCAAATCCAGGATGACTTATGAGCAGTGCTACTCCAAAAAAAATGTCTCCACTTTCTGCCATCATTTTCGGCTCGCGCTGGATGCAGCTTCCTTTATACCTTGGCTTAATCGTTGCCCAGGGCGTCTACGTCATTCTTTTTGTCAAAGAGCTGTGGCATTTGATTGCAGGTGCCACCAGCCTCAGCGAGCAACTGATTATGCTGGCTGTTCTGGGACTGATCGACGTGGTGATGATTTCAAATTTGTTGGTGATGGTCATTGTTGGCGGCTATGAGACTTTCGTGTCCCGACTGAAGTTACAAGGCCATCCTGACCAACCAGAATGGCTGAATCACGTTAATGCGACTGTGCTGAAGGTCAAGCTGGCCATGGCCATTATCGGAATCAGCTCGATTCACCTGCTAAAGACATTTATCGCGATCGGGGGTCTTGGTATGGAGGCTTCCAATTTCACTGAAACCGGCGTTATGTGGCAGACCATCATTCATATTGTGTTCATTCTCTCTGCCCTGGGCATTGCATGGACGGATTACCTCATGTCACTGGTACTCAAAGCGCCTAAGCCGGGACACTAGTATTTGCGGGGCCCCATCGCGGGCTCCTTTGAGCGCAATTGCTCTGTGTAATATATTCCTACGGCGACATAGCCGATTTGATCTGCATCATTGCTGTCCAGGTCAACTTCATTCACAGACAGCCATGCATGATATTCTTCCAGTAGTTCCTGGGACTTGCGGTTAGACAATTCGCGGAATTTTTCCATCGCATCGGGCCGCACCGCTGTATTGGAAACCTTCCGCTGGAAAAAGCAGTGCGCTGGCTCTGCCTCCAGATTGTGGCCAATGGTGTCAATCAGCTCCGCGACATCGGTGCCCAGAATATGTATCTTGTCGACCGGGGTCGCCATAGGAATATAAGCACGCCCTTTCAGTATGATCTTGCCGTCTTCTGCAATCACACTCTGGCTGGTTTCCAGCACAGACAACATCGCCACTGGCGGTATGTCACCACTGTATTTTTTTACAAGTGAACTGAAGCTTAAATCCCCACCTTCAAACGGCAGGGCAGCGGGATCACCCTGTTCATCATGGAACTGGCTGTCGCTCACCCAGCCGCTGATCACGCGGATGGCGCGACTGTAGCGCTGTGCCGATTTTTCGTTGCCAATGGGGGAGCTTTCCCGCAGGAGCTTGGTCTCCTTGCGTGTCATTCCTGTCAGTGCAGAGACATTGGAGACTGTGGGCCGTTTACCGGAACGCTGTAAATGCTCAAATCCTTCATCCACAAACGCTTTGCGCGCCAGTTCCGCGAAAGTGCCATAGGCCATACCGTGTTTCAACATAAACCTGGCCAGTGGGCGCAGTAGTCGCAGCAGTGCAGCGCTCAGAGAGTCATGTAAATTGTCTGTCATAGTTGGGAAAATAATCCCAAAACGGGATTTTGTCAAGGATTGGGGGTAGTAGATCGCAAAAAGCGGACGTTGTGTGGCAGCAAGGGCTAATTTACTATCCAGAGACAACATGCAGATTATTCGCGGCAGTAGCGTGCCACAGGGCTTTTATGAACACCTCAACTATTGTAGTTCTGCTTATTGGTGTTGTCGCCATCATTGCTGTTGTTCTGATGCTCCGCTCAAACCGTCAGGCAACCGACAAAAAGGGTGTCACCAGCCCGACCAGATCACGCCCCCTAGATAAACCCAAACCCCTGATTAAGGATCGTTATAGAGCAACCTCCATAGTATGTGGCGATAATTCTTGCTCGGCCGTACAGGCGTTTGCAAACAAGCGATTTCTTGTGGAAGACAATGATATACCGCAACTTCCCGTACCGAATTGCGATGCGACGAAGTGTACCTGCGTCTATGCTCACCATGAAGATCGACGTGAGGAAGATGACGACCGCCGAGGTCCTCGGGGGTTGAGAAGCGATCTACACGCGTTTGCCAGGGAAAACGATCGACGCCTGAAGCGAGGGCGCCGCAAATCTGATTGGGAATAGCGGGACCGGTCTAGCGCGGAGGGGACTGTAATTAAATCTGTGTAATTGCCTATTATTAACCCAGGCTATGGGTAAGGATAGGTAGAGTATGAACAAGAAAGAACTGCAGGCAATTGCTCAGGCAGCTGCCAAGAACATCAAGACCGAGGCGGATCTCAACGA